>JAJFHV010000017.1 GCA_021775415.1 Hyphomicrobiales bacterium
AGGCACACACCGATCATCGGGGTGACGGCGCATGCCATCAAGGGCGATATGGAAAAGTGTCTTGAAGCGGGAATGGATGATTATCTGGCAAAACCGGTCTCGCCAGATCTGCTCGAACGAAAAATCAGCCAGTGGATGAAAAAACTACCACAGGAAAAAATTACCGGGTAGCCAACCACCATAGGAAAACCGGGATTGGGTTCGGGAAGCTTAAAATTCCCTTCGCTCCACAAATATATCAACAAAATGTCGCGAACAAGATTGGCGTAGCTTGCAGATCATTGCACAAGAGGGCGCAACAGAGAAACTGCGACGGTTAATCTGTATTTATTAATTGGGGAAATATCCATGCCGAGCGCATCGATTGGCGGTTACAATTTATCATATAGTTTCAACGGTGCTGGTGAGCGGGAAGACGGTGTGGTGCTGGTACTTGTGCATGGCGCCGGCGGAAGAGAGCATGACTGGCCGCAAGCCTGGCGCAGCCTGAACGATTTGACACGTTCCATGGGGCTTACCCCACAATCTCACAGCGGGTTGTTGGATACATTTCCAATCTACTCGCTTGACCTGCCCGGACACGGCCAATCAGGAGGGGCGAGCCAACAATCGGTGGATTCCTACGCCGATGCAGTTGCCGAATTTCTCTCGGTGATGAAATTCAAAAAGGTGATTTTGATTGGCCATTCAATGGGCTCAGCGATTACCCTTACTCTTGGTGTTCGGGGGAATGCCCAGTTGGCGGGATTGGTGTTGATTGGCGGCGCCAGCAAGTTGGTGGTTTCTGAAGAAATATTGACTGGTTTGCAAACCGCATTCGAAGCGACAGTCGATAACATTATCAAGTATTCCTGGTTCAAACAGACCATGGGCTTTTTCAAGCAGAAGGGTCGACAGCGGATGCTCGAAGCCGGTTCGCAAGTTGTCTATAATGACTATTTCGCCTGCAGTCAGTTTGATCTGTCGGGTGAATTGGACAAAGTGAGCCTTCCCACATTAGTGATTGCCTCGGATCACGACCGGATGGTGCCCGTGGCCAATAGTCGTTCAATGGCAGATGCCCTGGCTGACAGCAGGCTGGTTATCTTGGAAGATTGCGGGCATTTTCAACATATAGAAAAAACCAATCGCGTGGCTGAAGAAATCACGACCTTCCTTGAGCAACGCTACTAGGTTAATATTGCACCGTCCTGGTTGAATGCGGTTTGAAACAGACCGGCCATAAACCGGAATATGATCCTCTTGGCAGTACCACGATTGAACTTGAGGGGGTGAAGAAAGAAATCCACCCACATCCCTTCGGTCAATGCAATTGTGCCTCTGGTTGCATCGCGTGCAAGCACCTGCGGATTTTCTGAACCTGCTGCCAATTTTATATAGGCATCATAGTAAGTCTCATACAGGGCTTCGTCACGGGTATCGCTGTATGCCATGAACCCGTTATCGGACCGCGCCTCGCCGCGGAAGGCGTACCAGATGTTCACCGTATATTGGTTGAGGATTTCTTCACTCAGGTCAGCGGTGATCAAAGCTGCAAGTTTTTCCTGGGATGTAGGTCCGGCATCGCTGATGAAGACCTTCTGGCGCGCGTAATACTCATCCGACATATGACGGGCGACTTCCAGTAGCAACGCGGCCTTGTTTTCAAAATGCAAATGCACCATGCCGCGGGACAGACCAGCTCTTTCCACGACCTTTGTGATCGAAGTTCCTGCAATTCCGCTTTCTGAAATAATGTCGGCAGTTGCCCTCACCAGCATGTCTCTGTGCCGGATTTTTTTGGCAGGAGTTTCGGTTATTAAATCATCCATCTCTTTGCGCCATTGACTCAATTACTGGTTCCTTCTAAACACAAAAATGGACGATTGTCCATTTGCTGGCAATTCGCTAATCTGTATCGAAGAACAGGAACCAACAATGGCGCAAAACACCCGCTACGATATTTTGTTCGAACCGGTTGCTATTGGGCCAGTCACCGCAAAGAATCGTTTCTACCAAGTGCCTCATTGTTCGGGTACCGGACACTTGCGACCACAAGCACACGCTGCAATGCGGGCCATGAAAGCTGAAGGCGGATGGGGCGTTGTCTGCAATGAAGAGACAGAAATTCATCCAAGTTCCGATCTTTCGCCCTATGTGGAGAACCGGTTATGGGACGAACGTGATATTCCTGCTCTCAGATTGATGACAGATGCGGTGCATGAGCACGGAAGTCTTGCCGGCATTGAATTGGTCCACAATGGCAATCACACCTACAATTTGTTTTCACGGGCACCGGCACTTGCAGTAAATGACATGTCAGTCAGTTTTGGGTGGCCCAAGCAAGCGCGTGCGATGGACAAATCGGATATCAAGGAATTGCGGCGATGGCACAAGCAGGCAGCGCTTCGCTCCAAAGAAGCAGGTTTCGATATTGTATATGTGTATGCCGGTCACGGGATGACGCTGGCGCAACAGTTTCTTTTGCCGGAATACAACAACAGGACCGATGAGTATGGTGGTAGCCTGGAAAACAGAACGCGTTTGATACGCGAGCTTCTGGAGGATACCAAGGAGGCGGTTGGCGACAGTTGCGGCGTGGCATTTCGCTTTGCAGTTGATGAACTCAAAGGTGCAGATGGGATGCAAGCCGAGGAGGAGGGAAGGGCCGTCGTCGAATTGCTGGCGGAACTCCCCGACCTCTGGGATGTTAATGTTTCCGATTGGTCGAATGATTCCAGTACTTCAAGATTTAACCTGGAGGAGGGTTATCAAACGCAATACACCGAGTTTGTAAAAACCGTGACCAGCAAGCCGGTCGTGGCGGTTGGTCGGTTCACTTCACCAGATATGATGGTGTCACTGGTAAAACGTAAAGCAGTTGACTTCATCGGTGCTGCGCGACCTTCCATTGCTGATCCTTTTTTACCCAAGAAGATTGAAGAGGATCGAATTGAGGAAATCCGCGAATGCATTGGCTGCAACATCTGTGTGTCATGTGATGGTATGAGCATCCCTATCCGTTGTACTCAAAATCCGACAATGGGCGAAGAATGGCGTCGGGGTTGGCATCCAGAATTTATCCGTCCCAAACAATCGGAGCAGTCAGCACTTGTGGTGGGTTCGGGACCTGCCGGGCTTGAATGTTCAATGCAACTTGCGCGTCGTGGTTATCACGTAACACTTGCGGAGGCTGCTGACACACTGGGTGGTCGGGTATCGGCGGAATCCAACCTCAAAGGCCTATCGGCCTGGTCACGCGTCAGGGATTATCGTCAGCAAGATTTGCAGCAGCGCGGCAATGTTGACATTTTCACGGGAAGTGAACTGTCTGCTGAGCAGGTTGTAGAGCTGGGTATTCAAAATGTTTTCCTGGCAACCGGTGCTGTTTGGCGAAGGGACGGAGTGGGGCGCAGCAGCCGCAAACCGTTACCTGGAGTTGAGAGCGCTAAGGTGTTCACAATGGAAGATATTGTTTCAGGTGTGCAGATGCCATCTGGCCCAATTGTGATTTATGACGACGAACAGGGATATCTTGGCGGTGTTCTGGCTGACCATCTAAGTTCAGCTGGCCATGAGGTCATCATTGTTACACCGGGCAGTGTTGTTTCTGCCTGGACCGCCTACACACTGGAGCAAGAACGCATACAGACCTTGCTTTTAAAACAGGGCGTCAAGATTATCGCTAATCATTCGATATCGAGCGTTTCCGACGATAATGTCACTGTTAGCTGTGTGTTCACCGGCAAAAAGATGGAAATACCCTGTGCGGGGTTACTACTGGTGACCGAACGGACACGGCGAACTGAACTCTATCAAAGTCTGATTGCATTGAAAGAATCCGGAAACAAAGAAGCTCAGCCGTTCAATTTTGAACTGATAGGCGATGCACTTGCTCCCGGTTTGATCGCTGATGCGGTATACTCCGGTCACCTGGCGGCTCAAAATTTTGAGGAAGATCCAGCGGAAATTGAAAGAGCGCTTTTCCAACGCGAACTGCCGTCTCTCTCCATCGAAAGGTAAGTATCATGGCCGTATGTGAATTCTACCAAAGTGCAGAACTGGGTTCGCTAACGTCGGAATTTGGCATCCATCAGTTGGGCCTGTCACTTGAGCGCCACTTTTATACTGCGCCAGAGGTGTATGAGCGCGATTTGGAAAAAATTTGGGGTCAAAGCTGGATTTGGGTAGGACATGCGAGTCAGATACCCGATGTGGGTGATTATTTTCTTTTCAACTTTGGCAATGAGTCCGTCATTTTGGTGCGAGACAAGAATGGCGAAATTCGCGCTCATTTGAATGTCTGTCGTCACCGGGGTTCACGGGTTTGTCTGGAACAGGCAGGTAACAAGAGGTCTCTGGTATGCCCATACCACGCATGGACCTACAATCTGGATGGAACCCTCAGAGGTGGGCGGTTGATGCCGGAAGGGTTTGATCGCAAGGAGCATGGATTGCTGCCTGTCAAGTTGATTGATTTTCAGGGTTTGCTGTTTGTCTGCTTGTCACAAAACCCACCTCCAATTGAAACTGCCCTCAAGCAGTTGACCCCAATGACGAAACCGTTCGGGTTTGAAAATATGAAAATTGCTCACCAGCAATCCTACCCGGTACAGGCAAACTGGAAATTGGCGATCGAAAACTACCTTGAATGCTATCATTGCGCACCCTCTCATCTTGAGTACTCCAAATCTCACAGCCTCAAAGATGAGGCTTCCATGACACCTGAATTGATGGAGGCGATGCACAAACGATCGTTGGAAGTTGGTTTGCCGGTCGATGAACTCCGCTCTTCAGGCGAGGAAGCCGGACAAGTTGGAACCGATGTATTTTATCGGCGATATCCGCTTTATCCAGGCTATCTGACCGGCAGTAAAAATGGCGAAGGTGTCGCACCATTGCTGGGTGATCTTACCGGATATGCAGGGGGTGCAACCGATGTGTCAGTTGGGGGATTAAATTTCTTTTTGGCTTATTGCGACCACGTAGTTGGCTATCGATTTATTCCAACAGGACTGCAAACAACCGATATCCAGACCGTTTGGATGGTTCGAGCCGATGCCGAGGAAGGCAAGGACTACAACCTCAATGAGCTCACATGGCTTTGGGATGTAACCACCAAGGATGATGAACGGATAATCCGCCACAATCAGGAGGGCGTGAATTCCTTTCACTACAAGCCCGGCCCGTTGTCAGAAATGGAGTGGGGAATTGTCCATTTCCATCAAACTTACTTTGGAATGATGGGCTGATAGCGAGGAGCGCGACATGGGTAATGTAGATCTGATTGTCTGCCCGTATGATCTGGGGAGGCGGGATTGGCGTTGCGGGTTGTGGCCAGCAAGAATTCTACAACAAGATGCGATTGGGAGAGTTTCTGCAAATGGTGTGGACGTACGTCTGGTCGAAATTGAGGCGCAGGTAAGTTACGAGTCAGAGACGGAGTTGGTGTTTGAGGCTAACCGCAAGATTTCGGACAGCGTTACACAAGCCCTCAAAGTCGGCCACTTTCCATTAGTATTGGGAGGAAATTGCTGTACCGCTGTTGGGGGCGTTAGTGGGATGACGGGAAGTAGAAAAGGGGTAGTTTGGTTTGATGCGCATGGCGATTTTTGTACGCCAGAGACGACGGATACGGGTTTTCTGGATGGGATGGGATTTGCAATGATGGTCGGTCGATGCTGGGGAAATGTACTGTCGACAATTCCAGGATACTCGGCTGTTCCAGAAATGGCAGTAGCACTCGTCGGCGCACGCGATCTTGATCCGTGGGAGGATCATGATCTTGCTGCATCCAGGATTACTCGGATAAATGTCGACGAGGTTAGGTCAAAAGGTAGTAAGGCCGCATTCGATCCATTCCTTGAAACACTGGAGAACAAGGTCGACGAAATTTATTTGCACGTTGATCTTGATGCTCTAGATCCAATGGAAGCACCTGCAAACCACTACAATGCTGCCAATGGGTTGCACGCTGATGAGGTGCTCGAGGCGATTGCTTATATTGGAGAGCGTTTTCGTGTGAATGGCGGTGGATTAAGTTCATATGATCCGTCTTACGATCCAGAAGGTAAAACTGCGGAAGTTGCCGTTGGTATATTGGAAGCAATGGTAAGCGCGCATCTGGCACACTGAGTCTGTCACATACTCAAAATCTGTGCAGTATTCAGTACGGTAGCAAATTCGCCCTCCAGATTACTCAATGACATCGAATGCACCTGTTCGGGAGAATGAACCGTTCCATCAGGTCCGGTTGCACCATACGCCCAGACCGCATCTGATACATAGAGTGCATCAAACCCAAGGTTGCCTGCCATTCGTGTTGTGGTCTCCACACAGTGATTGGCCGTCGCACCACAAAGTGCCAACCGTTCGACGCCGATATCGCGCAAATCTGCCTCAAGTGACGTTCCAATAAATCCACTGCTTACATGTTTGATGTAGACAGCTTCACCTTCGCTTGGCTTTGCAACAGGTTGCACTGCTGCACCCGGAGAATTCGCGTTAAAGGGATCGTCTGGATCAAGACCTTGGTGATGAATGTGAACTACCGGGTCTCCACGCTCTCTGAATGTCGCCAGTAGGGCGGCGATGTTTTGTTCTGCCTGTGGGCAAGAGCGTGGCGTTCCGTTTGCGTCATCATGCGCCAACGCCATTTGTACATCTATAACCAATAGTGCGGTTTTCATAAGCGTAATTCCCAAGTAGTTTTGTCAGGTTGTTATGAGTGGTTTTCAAAGAACTCAACAGTCGGAGCGCCATGTTTTTGATTGTGGAAGACTTGCCTATGACAGGCTTCGCCCTGCCAATATCTGTTCGACCCTTTTTCCGTAAATACGAATGTTTATGTCATCAGCGGCAACAACTCCCGGCATTTCATTATAGGTGAGGATTGCCGTTATTCTTGGTTGACCGCCTTTGACCTCGCTAACGCCATGCAAGGAATACCCGCCGCGAAACAGGGTCAATGTGCCAGCCCCACGACTGAAGGTTTTAGCATGGGTCATGTCGCCCGACAGAAACTGATCTACAATTTCTGTATTTTCGCTGTCTGGTGTGCGGGAGTCTGGAATGAATGTGAATTCACCGCCTTCGTCCGCTGCCTGTAATAACAGGGTGACCGTGCATTCGTTCACATCATAGTGCCAGCCGTGCCAGCTGCCCGGCTGCAGGGCCACAATGTTCAAGGCCTGGAATTCATCGCCATAGCGATAAAGTTGTTCTTTTCCCTGAACGCGCCGGATGAAGTCAGTCAACAGATCGGATTTGTAGAGCTGTTGGATCATCGTCTCCGATGGTATCTGGTCGTCTGCAAGCTGGATGGCGCTGTGAACATATTCACGCCGCCTGGGATCATCTTCGGGGACAGTCGGATCAACTTTTCCCTGATAAATATTGCGTTTGATGGTTAGCGTTTCAGCGTTTGGAAGCAATTCTCTGGATTCCGTCGCCAGGGCTTCAAGTGATTTCGGCGGGATGAAGTTGTCAAAATTGCACCACCCATGGATTTCCATGTGTTCCTGGCATTCGCGCAGAAACTCGGCACCTTGTCCCTGATCCAGATCATCGATGGGATAGCGGGCCAAATCGACCAGATTTAAAACCATGTCTTGTTTGTTTGTAGAAGTAGTCTCAAACATTTCGTCCTCCGGTGCTGAACAGCAAAGATGAGATGCAGGAAATCAAGAAAATTAAACTTTTGTCGATTAACCAACCAACGGGAGTTTCTACCATATTTGGGAGGCGTACGGTATTCTGAAAACGTCTGATCCGTCGCTCCATAAAGTGGCGAATGCGCACTAAAAATCGATGGGAGTGTAATGGTGAGCCCGCACGGATTCGAACCGTGGACATCCTCATTAAAAGTGAGGCGCTCTACCAACTGAGCTACGGGCTCCCAAGTGAAATGACTGTTCATCGTAGCTGAACAGACTCAAAAATTCCACTGTCAGGAATGCGCGGGAAAATAGGGGCAGGGTATCTTCTGGTCAATAGAAATGTAGGCCAAAGCCTGAAAAAGATTTGCGGCATAATGTGCAGGCCAATTCGCGTATCTGTGACTGTCATGTGAGCGGAAAATCAGTTAGGCAGTCACAATCGTAAATTATGCCGGTTTGAACAGTCGGCTAACTCATTCAGGTCATTTGGAACACATGGAACTTCAGCTTTTTTACGCATTTGTTGCTGGCGCACTATCCTTCCTTTCGCCATGCGTGCTGCCTCTGGTGCCGCCCTATCTCGGGTACATGGCCGGTGCGACAATTTCGGAATTGTCCGTCGGGGATGCGGGCGTGGTTGAAACCGGGCTGCGCCGCAAGGTTATTGTTCGCTCGATTTTGTTTGTCGCAGGTTTTTCTGTGGTGTTTGTTTCATTGGGTGCAACCGCATCGGTGATTGGGCAGTTCGTGCTCGCCTGGTCTGATGTATTGGCCAAGGTGGCAGGTATTGCGATTATCTTGATGGGACTGCACTTCCTGGGTGTTTTTCGTTTTGCACTCCTCAACCGGGAGGCGCGTTTTCAAAGTTCAGGCACTGGTGAAATTGGTGCATTTGTTATGGGGCTCGCATTCGCGTTTGGCTGGACGCCCTGCATAGGTCCAATTCTGGCGCCTATTTTGGGAATTGCCGGGTCACGTGAAACTGCAGGTGAGGGTGCGTTTCTGCTGGCTGTGTATTCTGCGGGGCTGGGTATTCCGTTCATACTGGCTGCATTGTTTGTTGGGCCATTTTTGGCATTTTCAAACCGGTTCAAAAAGCACTTGGGTAGTGTGGAAAAAGCAGTCGGCGTATTGCTGGTGATTACCGGCATTCTGTTTCTAACCGGTGGCATGCAGCGTTTCTCTTTTTGGTTGCTTGAAATGTTTCCAGGCCTCGGCGCGCTCGGCTAAAGTTCAAAACCGAATTTAACCATCATCAATGGACATACTGTTCAAGGCCAGGAAGATTGGCTATGTCAGGCACAGATAAAGATGCCCGAATCGAGCTGACTGTCTTTTTCAAACTGAGGGCGCGCAATGGCACGCACATGTCTGACACTCATTCTTGCCGCTGGTGAGGGTACACGGATGCGTTCCGACCTACCCAAAGTCCTGCATCCGGTAGCTGGCCTGCCGATGATTTCGCATGTCATACGCGCTTCTGTTGGTGCGGCGAGCGATGCCATTGGGGTCGTTGTCGGCAATAGTAGTGATGACGTCGCCGAAATCGCAACTGGAGAAAGCAATTCGGTTGAAATTCACATTCAAGACAAACGTCTCGGAACCGCCCATGCAGTAATGAGCGCAAAGGGTGCCCTGGACCGCGGGTATGACGATGTGCTGGTACTGTTTGGCGATGCGCCACTGCTGCGTCATGAAACGCTTACCCGAATGCGCGATACCCTTGCAGCAGGCGCTAACGTGGCAGTCTTGGGATTTCGCACGGATAGACCTGACGGTTACGGACGCATGGTTGAAGAAGGCGGAAAGCTTGTTCGGATTCGTGAGCATTTCGAGGCTAGTGAAGAAGAGCGTCGGATTAACCTGTGCAATGGCGGGATAATGGCTATCGACGGTGCCAATGCGCTTGAACTCGTGAATAGCATTACAAATGACAACGCCAAAGGTGAGTATTACCTGACTGATATCGTTGAAATTGCCGGTAACCGCGGTCTTGAAGTGATTGCCATGGAGGCTTCAGCCAGCGAATTACTTGGCGTTAACAACCAGGTGGAACTTTCGGAAGCTGAGCATATCTGGCAGCAGCGTGCCCGTGAACAGGCGATGCTGGAGGGCGTTTCGATGAGCGCTCCGCATACGGTTTTTTTGCACCATGACACAGAGCTTGCGCAAGGCGTGAGTATTGAGCCAAATGCTGTATTTGGAGCTGGTGTTCGTGTTTCGGCTGGCGCACAAATTCGCGCATTTTCATATCTTGAAGGTGCCGAGATAGGCGAGAATACAGTTGTTGGACCCTACGCACGGATTAGACCTGGCACGGTGATGGAAAAAGGCTCCAAGGCTGGAAATTTCGTCGAGGTGAAGAACGCGCATGTGCGTGAAGGGGCGAAAATCAACCATTTAAGCTATGTGGGTGATGGAGATATAGGACGTAACGCCAACATCGGTGCTGGAACCATTTTCTGTAACTACGATGGTACCAACAAGCACAAAACTGTTATCGGAGAAGGCGCATTTGTGGGTTCAAACAGTTCGCTGATTGCCCCGGTTACCATTGGAGATGGCGCCTATGTGGCATCTGGGAGTACTGTAACCGATGATGTACCCGACGACGCCATGGGAGTGGCGCGCGGGCGGCAGGTAAACAAAGAAGGCTACGCCAAGGCCATTCGAAAGCGCAGCCAAGCCGAAAAAGGCAAATAAAACAGTTTGCTACGACTTGTTTACCTTGCTGGCAATTTTTTGGTGATAACTCTCAATCGGCAGCGAATTGGCACTATAATTGCATCGAAATGTATTGAAACTTGAATTGAGTTTCGCTTTTGAAACAAGACGACTAGGAAGTGCGGTAATAAAAAGCTGCGCGGGGAAATTTAACAGATGTGCGGAATTGTTGGAATTGTTGGTAACGAAGCCGTCGCGCCTTTGTTGGTTGATGCGCTGAAGCGGCTTGAATATCGCGGATATGATTCCGCTGGCGTCGCAACCCTCGAGGCCACCGGTCTTGACCGCCGCCGCGCTGAAGGAAAGTTGGCAAATCTTGCCAATCGTCTGGAAGATGCACCGCTTGATGGCGTGATTGGTATTGGCCACACAAGATGGGCGACCCATGGGGTGCCCAACGAAACCAATGCGCATCCACATTTTTCCGAAAATGTAGCGCTCGTTCATAATGGAATTATCGAGAATTTCCGGGAGCTGAAAGACGAGCTTGAGAGTGATGGCTACACATTCACTTCTGAAACAGATTCAGAAGTCATAGCGCATTTGGTATCGCGGAATCTTAAATCTGGATTGGACCCACGCGAATCGGCACGCCAGGCTTTGCAACGTCTTGAAGGGGCATTTGCCATTGCGCTGATCTTTCGCGATGAGCCGGATTTGATGATTGGTGCGCGTAGCGGTCCGCCGATGGCAATCGGTCACGGCGAAAACTCGATGTATATTGGCTCTGATGCTATCGCACTTGCTCCGTTCACCAACCAGATAACCTATCTTGAGGATGGGGACTGGTGCGCAATCTCCCGCAATGCGCTTGAGATATTCGATATGGATGGCAATCCGGTCGAGCGGGTGGTTCAGCTCTCTGTTGGGAGCAGTTTGATGGTCGACAAGGGTAATCATCGCCACTTCATGCAAAAGGAAATCTACGAGCAGGCAGAGGTCGTTTCCCACACACTTTCGCACTATCTGGATTTCGGAAAATGTGAAGTGCGGTTGCAGGAAGACTTGCCGTTTGATTTTGCCAAACTGGATCGCATCGCAATTTCTGCGTGCGGGACTGCGTTTCTTTCCGGTTTAGTCGGAAAATACTGGTTCGAACGTTTTGCGCGGTTGCCGGTCGACATCGATATTGCATCCGAGTTTCGTTATCGCGAAATGCCGATGGCAAAAAATGGATTGTCATTGTTGATTTCACAATCGGGCGAAACTGCTGACACGCTTGCGTGCCTGCGTTACTGCAAATCTCAGGGGCAACATATTGGCGCAATCGTCAATGTTCGTGAATCCACTATTGCGCGTGAAGCGTCAGTTGTGTTTCCCACACTTGCTGGACCGGAAATTGGAGTTGCCTCAACCAAGGCGTTTACCTGTCAGCTTTCAACGCTTGCCTCATTGGCAATTGCTGCCGGTAAGGCGCGCGGTACATTGAGTGCGGAAGATGAGCACAGGCTTGTACGCGAAATTACCGAAGCGCCACGCTACATCAACCAGGCTTTGAAGCAGGAAAAGGCGATTGAGGCGGTTGCACATGATCTCGCCAAGGTTCGTCATGTCTTGTACCTTGGTCGTGACACCAACTATGCGCTGGCCATGGAAGGTGCGCTGAAGCTTAAGGAAATTTCCTATATCCATGCGGAAGGATATGCGGCCGGTGAATTGAAGCACGGTCCGATTGCGTTGATTGATGAGGACATGCCAGTCGTTGTGATCGCACCGCATGATGCGATTTTTGAAAAAACAGTATCCAATATGCAGGAGGTTGCAGCCCGGGGTGGTCGAATTATTCTAATCACAGATGAAAAAGGTGCCGCTGCCGCTGCCATGGATACCGAACACACAATCATCATGCCGGAAGTCCCCGATATTCTGACACCCCTTGTTTACGCCCTACCGGTTCAACTTTTAGCCTATCATACTGCTGTATTGATGGGTACGGATGTTGATCAACCACGCAATTTGGCTAAGTCTGTGACGGTCGAGTAGGGGATATCACCAAAATCGCTGATTTGCCTTTTGGGAAAAAAGCGCTACAGCTTCAATCCAGTTGAACTGCATATGATATTGTGCAGTTGTTGATCCTCCAGTCGGTAACAAATGTCGGAACCTTACAAAAGCAGATATAGCGGAATCACGCGGATAAGGAACTATTTCCTGACCGGGTTTATTATCTGTGCTCCATTAGCAATTACGGCCTATTTATCCTGGAGCTTGATTCAATGGGTTGATGGGTGGGTCAAGCCGTATCTTCCCGATGTTTATAATCCGGATACTTATCTTCCATTCGCCATTCCAGGCTTTGGTTTGATAGTTGCGCTGCTTTCCATCACGATAATCGGGTTTCTAACTGCCAATTTTATTGGCCGTACCATTATCAGGTACAGCGAGCACATGCTTGGGCGCATGCCATTGGTGCGAACAATCTACTCTGGCCTCAAGCAAATATTTCAAACAGTTCTGTCTGATCAAAATTCATCATTTCAAGAAGTCGGACTGTTGGAATATCCGAGAAAGGGTTTGTACGCGATAGTCTTTGTTGCGACCGATACCCACGGCGAAGTGGACGAACGGTTGATGGCGAAGGGTCATGATACGCTCAGCGTTTTTTTGCCGACTACGCCAAATCCAACTTCAGGATTTCTTCTGTTCGTTCCTAAAAAGGATGTCATTCTTTTGGATATGGGTGTTGAGGATGCCGCCAAGCTTGTCATTTCGGCTGGCCTTGTTGCCCCCGAGTTTAAAGAGACTGCACAAAAACTGGCCAGAGATGGAGCTTCGAAGAAGCCCCAGTTGACGAGAAAAACGACCCCGAAGCCAAAATCAAAGAAATAGCAGGTTTCATCCTGCCCTTAGCAGTCTAATCGCCTGATCCTGTCCGAACAGATAGAGCAACATCCGCAAGGCCTCGCCTTGACTGCCCTCCAAATCGGGGTTGGAGTGGATCAATAACCGTGCACCATCGCGGGCAAATTCCAGAATATCGCTGTGATGTTCCATAACTGCCAGATTGAAACCCGGCATGCCTGATTGCCTTGTACCAAGCACTTCGCCTTCACCGCGTAGTTTCAAATCTTCTTCTGCGATGCGAAACCCGTCTTCGGTTTCACGCATTACGCCTATTCTTGCCTTTGCGGTTTCTCCCAGTGGCGCGCTATAGACCAAAATGCAATGCGAAGCTTCCTCACCACGCCCGACCCGACCACGCAACTGGTGCAATTGAGCTAGGCCAAATCGCTCGGCGTGTTCAATAACCATGATGGTAGCATCTGGAACATCGACGCCTACTTCTATCACTGTAGTTGCAACAAGCAGGCGGGTTTCACCGGATTTGAAGGAATCCATCGCTTTTGATTTTTCTTCGGTAGTCATTCGACCGTGAACCAGTCCAACCCTGATGCCAATCTGAGCTTTGAGGCTTGCGAAGCGATCCTCAGCCGACATCGCCTGTATAACTTCACTCTCCTCAACAAGCGGACAGATCCAGTAAGCTTTTTGACCGTGCGAAATCGCGTTTTCGATGCGTTGTATCAATTCGGGGAGACGTTCAGCACTGAGGGCGCTGGTTTTGATCGGTTGGCGTCCCGGTGGTTTTTCATCCAGTCGGGAAACATCCATGTCCCCATACGCTGTCAAAACAAGGGTACGCGGAATCGGCGTGGCAGTCATAACCAGGACATCGGTTGCCATCCCTTTGTCGCCAAGGGATAACCGCTGATGGACGCCAAATCGGTGTTGCTCATCGATTACGGCCAATCCGAGATCTTTGAATACGACATCCGACTGGAAGAGGGCATGGGTGCCAACCAGCAGATGAATTTCTCCTGCTTCAAGCGCCTGCAGGATTTCTTTTCTCGTCTTTCCCTTTTCTCGTCCTGTGAGTAGCACGGCTTTTATGCTGGCAGCCTCACAAAGCGGCTTGATGCTGGCAATATGCTGGCGGGCGAGAATTTCCGTAGGCGCCATGATGGCCGCCTGACTACCCGTCTCAATCACCTCAACCATTGCGATTAAAGCGACTATGGTTTTTCCCGAACCAACATCGCCCTGCAGCAATCTCAGCATACGTTCAGGTTTTTGAAGGTCTTGCGATATCTCGCCAATCGCACGTTGTTGCGCACCTGTTAGGGTATAGGGAAGAGCTGCTTCGATCTTGTGGACAAGTGACTTGTCACCCACTCGGGAAATGCCTGCCGACTTTCTCATTCTGTGCCGTAACAAAGCCAGGGAAAGTTGACCGGCGAGTAATTCATCATGTGCCAAGCGGCGGCGGGCAGGGGATTTTGGATCGAGGTCAAGCGCATCAACTGGTTTGTGGATACGCTTCACCGCGCTGTTGAATGATGGCCAGTGTTCACGTGATACCAAAGCATCATCCGCCCATTCAGGAAATTCCGGCAAGCTGGCTACGGCACTACGCACAGAACGTGAAAGAATCTTGGATGACAAGCCAAAGGTTGTTCCATAAACCGGCTCCATCAGGGGAAGCTCGGCAAATTCAGTCTCACTCACCATGTAGTCGGGGTGCACCATATTGAGTTTACCGTTGAACCATTCAACGCGGCCGCTGATATAGCGTTTTTCGCCAACCGGCATCGCCTTCTCAAGCCAGTCCGCACGGGGGTGGAAAAAAACCAGACTCAATTCACCGGTGTCGTCATGCACATCGATGCGGTAGGGGACGCGCCGGTTGCCGCGTGGTGGCGGTAGATGGCGATCTACATGAACCTGGAAGGTCGCAATTGCACCATTTAGCGCGTTGGTAATTCCGGGCTGATTGCGACGGTCAATTACCGAGTGGGGAGCATGAAACAACAAATCTACAATGCGTGCCTCCTCCTCGTTTTCATTGCCGCGCAACAATCGAGTGAGCGTCTTGGTGAGCTTCGGACCAATTCCGGGAAGGGTGGAAACCGAAGCAAACAACGGATTGAGAATTTGTGGTCGCATCGCTTAAAATCTTGCCAGTTCCGTACCGCATCATCAAGGCTGACAAATGTATTTCAACTTCCTATAACTGGCCTTGTAATTTTATGAGTCTGAAAACGATATCCCATGGCAAATGAAGTTGGTAACCTGGAAGGTGACACCGCGCTGCGCAAGCGATTGCTGTATCGTGCAAACCATCGTGGCATCAAGGAAATGGATATCGTCCTGGGCGGTTTTGCCAATATCGAAATTGGCAATCTTTCTGAGAGCGAACTGGTGGCATTTGCAATGTTGATGGAAGAGAGTGATCGCGATCTGCTCAACTGGTTTACGGGAACCGTTGAGTTTCCACATACGGAACTTCGCCCCATGTTTGACCGTGTTCTTGCACATACAGCCGAGCCAAAAGTTTAATGCTTGAGCCGAAATCCCTTGAACAAGTCTTTGATGACGGTTCCGCTACGACGGTAGCTGGAGTGGCGAGCGGGCAGGAAGGCCTTGTTCTGGCTCAACTGGTACGCAATTCCAGTGTCGAGAAAGGCATGGTGCATGTTGCAGCCGATCACCAACAGTTATCCGATATTCGCACCAGTCTTGATTTCTTTGCGCCATGGCTTGAAGTTATCGAGTTGCCAGCATGGGATTGCCTTCCCTATGACCGGGTATCTCCCAGTTCTGAAATTATAGCGCGGCGTATCGAGGCTTTGAGCCGGATTGCAACACACCAGGTGAACGATGAACCGGTGCTGGTGCTCACCACCGTCAATGCTGCCCTGCAACGCTATATCCCTCGCTCAGAAATTATCGGGCATCAGCTTTCTTTCGCGCCGGGTAACCAGGTGGATATGGACAAGCTTGTTGAAACTTTGGTCCTGGAGGGGTTTGAGCGAACGCCGACGGTTCGAGAGCGGGGCGAATTTGCGGTGCGTGGTGGAATTCTGGATCTGTTTGCGCCTGGTGAAGCAGAGCCTGTGCGGTTGGATTTTTTTGGGGACACTCTGGAGTCTGTGCGTAGTTTTGAACCGGAAAGCCAACGTACGATCGAACAGTTAAAGAATTTCATCCTGAGCCCGATGAGTGAAATCAGCCTTGATGAGGAAACGGTCAAACGTTTCCGTCAGAACTATGTGGCAAGTTTTGGAGCTGCGACCAGGGATGATGCGCTCTATCAGGCCATCAGCGAAAGCCGCCGCTATGCTGGAATGGAACACTGGCTTGCGCTGTTTTATCCGGGCCTTGAACAGGTTTTCGATCACCTTGAAGGATTTAAATTTACGATTGCACACAACGCGCTGGAATCCGCAGAAAATCGTGTTGAACAAATTCGCGATCACTATGAGGCAAGGCAGCAGGCGGTTGAGACATCGTTTGAAGGTGGAACTCCCTATAAGCCCGTTCCGCCAGAACTGGCCTATCTTTCAATCGAGGAACTTTCGGGCGCGTTAAAGAATCTTGATGCAACCACACTGACGCCGTTCGATGTGCCTGCTTCAGGAAGCCAGCGCGTTGTGCGTGTGAACGGCAAATCAGGCAGGAATTTCGCTGTTGAGCGAGCTGCGGGCAGCAATGTGTTTGAGGCTGTTGCTTTACACGTAAAATCGGAACTTTCATTGGGTAAAAAAGTTCTGATTGCCGCATGGAGCAAGGGTTCACTGGACCGTTTGTCGCAAGTTCTCCCAGAACACGGGTTGGAAGGATGCGTTGCGGTTGAAAATTTCGAAGCCTTCCGTTCCGCTCCAGGCAAGAAGCCGGTTATCGCCGTATTTCCACTGGAGCACGGATTTGAATCGTCTGAACTTAGCGTTCTGGCTGAGCAGGATATCTTGGGTGACCGGCTGGTTCGCCGTTCTACCCGCCGCAAAGACAAAGATTTCATCAACGAGGCTTCCAGTTTGAGCGTAGGCGATGTCATCGTGCATGTTGATCACGGCATAGGCCGGTTCTCTGGACTGCGGACAATAGAGGCGGCTGGTGCACCGCATGACTGTCTGGAGCTTCACTATGCGGGTGACGACAAATTGTTCCTGCCAGTGGAAAATATTGAACTTTTGTCGCGATACGGCAATTCCGACACCGAAGTGATGCTGGACCGGTTAGGCGGCGCTGCCTGGCAGGCGCGTAAGGCCAAGCTGAAAAAACGCATTCTCGAGATGGCGGATCAACTCATTCGCATTGCAGCGGAGCGGGCACTAAAAACTGCCGACCGGCTGATCCCGCCAACCGGGCTGTATGACGAATTTGCTGCGCGGTTCCCCTACGAAGAGACAGAGGATCAATTGCGGTCCATAGAAGCAGTAATTGATGATTTGGGGTCAGGCTCGCCCATGGATCGCCTGATCTGCGGCGATGTGGGATTTGGGAAAACTGAAGTTGCGCTGCGGGCTGCATTTGTCAGCGTGATGGCTGGCAAACAGGTTGCCGTGGTGGTTCCGACAACGCTTTTGGCCCGGCAACATTTCAAAACGTTCAGTGATCGGTTCCGTGATCTTCCGGTCGAACTGGCTCATGCCTCGAGGCTGGTTGGAGCAAAGTCGCTGGCAGATACCAAGAAGGGCATGAAAGATGGCAAGATTGATATCGTTATTGGAACCCATGCGCTGTTGGGAGGTGGGATCGAGTTCGACCGCCTGGGGCTTTTGGTGATCGATGAGGAACAGCGGTTTGGCGTAAAGCATAAGGAGCGCTTGAAGGAGTTGCGCTCTGACGTACATGTACTGACGCTTTCTGCAACACCCATACCGCGGACCCTTCAACTGGCTTTGACCGGCGTTCGGGAATTGTCGCTTATTGCATCTGCACCTGTGGACCGCATGGCCGTACGGACCTTCATTTCGCCGTTCGATCCGTTGGTCGTGCGCGAGGCGCTTTTGCGGGAGCGCTATCGTGGTGGTCAAAGTTTTTATGTCTGTCCGCGTGTCAGTGACATTGAAGAGCGGAAACGCTTTCTCGATGAGCATGTGCCGGAACTAAAAGTAGCTGTGGCGCACGGACAAATGGCACCGGGCGAACTTGATGATACAATGAACGCGTTTTATGATGGTCAATACGATGTGTTGCTCTCAACGACTATTGTTGAATCTGGTCTTGATATTCCCACCGCCAACACGCTCATCGTGCATCGTGCGGACATGTTTGGTTTGGCACAGCTCTACCAATTGCGGGGTCGGGTGGGGCGTTCGAAGATCCGGGCATATGCGTTGTTCACGCTGCCAGTAAACCGGCTTCTCACTCCAACCGCCGAGCGTCGCCTAAAAGTGCTGCAGTCGCTGGATACGGTGGGTGCTGGTTTTGAACTTGCAAGTCACGACCTGGATATCCGCGGCTCAGGCAATCTGCTGGGCGAAGAACAATCCGGTCAGATAAGAGAAGTGGGGTATGAACTTTACCAACAGATGCTCGAAGAAGCAGTGGCTGAGCTCAAGGATGGTGAAGACTACACCGGTGAAGACAAATGGTCGCCGCAAATCAACATCGGTACACCGGTTCTTATCCCTGAAAATTATGTTCCTGATCTGTCGTTACGGCTGGGGTTGTATCGACGCTTGGCAGATATACGCGAACCAGGGGAGATTGATGCGCTGGGTGCGGAGATGATTGACCGGTTTGGTCCCTTGCCCGAAGAGGTCGAACATCTTCTCAAGATTGTCTACATCAAAGGGCTTTGTTTTGAAGCCAATGTAGAACGTCTCGAAGCAGGTCCAAAGGGCGGGGTTGTCGCGTTCCGGAATAATGATTTTGCCAATCCATCTGCTTTAATTGGCTGGATAGCGGAACAGGGGAGTATCGCAAAAATCCGTCCCAACCAGAACATTGTGCTTCAGCGCGATTGGGATACGGCTGAAAAACGTCTCAAAGGTGCAGTGTCCATTCTTTCAAAGCTGGCCGGTTTTGCGAAGGCTGCTTAGGTCACTCATTCGAAAATTTCAACTTTGTAGATATTGATTTTCCTCAGCCTTTTCCGCAGCTGCGTGCCGGAATGTCTGTACAAGAGACGCCGGTGGCTGCGCTCCCGATACAGCATATTTGTTATTGATGATGAAAAACGGAACGCCTGAAATGCCTTTGTTGCGTGCCTCATCGACTTCACCTGAAACCTGTTCTCGATCCGCGTCGCTGGCCAGTAATTCACGAACGTGGTCATCATCCATGCCTGCATCCTTGGCTGCTTCAATCAACACATCATCTTCGCCTATGTGGGCACCTTCAAGAAAGAATAGTTCAAAAAGCCTGGTCACTATGCGGTCCTGCATTTCAGGGCTCTGACCACCAGCCCAAAAAATCAGCCGGTGGGCATCAAGCGTATTTGGTGAAACTTTCATATCCTTGAAGTTAAAATCGATACCAAGTGCCTTGCCTGCTTCTTCAATCCGGCCGTAAACGTCCTGCGCACCCTCTTTGCCGCCAAATTTGGCGTTAAGATATTCCTGACGATCGCGCCCTTCTTTAGGAAGAGTGGAATCAAGTTGATACGGTCGCCACTTGATTTCGATATCAAGTTCATCTGCGGTTTTAATCGCAGAATCTAGATTGATCTTGCCGATATAGCACCATGGGCACATGACATCAGACACTACGTCCACATGGATTTTTTGACGGTCGTTCATGATTTCAATCTCCGGATCAATTTGCGCGGCCATCCCACCACGTCTGGAACTGGTACCCATAAAGTGAAGTCTTCTCTGGACGTTTTATATAATTGCGATGCGCTACCCATTGCTCATCCAGATGGAACAATGGCACTACGTAATGACCGGAAATCAACAGGCGATCCAGCATCCTTACCGCAGTTGTGAAATCTTCTTGAGTGGTTGCCTTGACCATTTCCTCGATTACAAAATCAATCGCCGGATCACTAACGCCTGCGTAGTTGTAACTACCAAAAAGGTCGATAGTTGAACTTCCCCAGCGCCCAACTTGTTCGATGCCGGGTGAGAGAGACGCAAAATGGCTGCGCACGATCATGTCAAAATCATAGGCTTGGGTTCTTCGTTGATATTGGGCGTCATCCACGGTGCGTACGGAAACAGTTACACCAATGCGCGCGAGGGTCCGACGATAGGCGATCGCAAGTTTTTCCTCACCCTGATTTTTGGTCAGTATCTCGAATGCCAACGGATTGCCGTCTGGACCGAACAGCTTCCCGTCTTGTGATACATATCCCTGTTTTTGCAAGATCTTGAATGCCTTGCGCATGACTTTGCGGTCGCGTCCGCTGCCATCAGACTTGGTAGGGGTATATAATCCATCCATCACATCCAGAGAAATGCGATCCAGATAATTTCCAATCAGTTGGCGTTCGCTTTCGCTTGCAGGGACGCCAAGGCTTGAAAGAAAGGAGCCGTGCCAAAAGCTGCCCGTTCTTTGGTAAGCGTTGAAAAACAAGTTCTTGTTGATCCATTCAAAGTCCAGCATCATGGCCAGTGCGCGGCGGGTTTCGCGGTTTTTGAATTGCGGGTTTCTGGTGTTGAAAACAAAACCCAATAGATTTGCCGGCTTACCGGTCTTGAAACTGTCCTTGATTATTTGCCCGTCTCTGACGGCAGGAAAATCGTATCCGCGTTCCCAGTGCGCCGGGTCACCTTCCGGTAAAGCATCAAACAATCCCTTCTTGAATGCTTCGAAGCGTGAATTTGAGTTCCGAAAATATTCAACCTTGATTGTATCGAAATTATCAAACCCCCGTTTGGATGGCAGATCCCGCGCCCAGTAGTTTGGATCGCGGCTATAGGTAATCCGTTCACCGGGTTCGACCTTGCTCACCTTGTAGGGGCCGCTACCGATCGGTGGGGTTAAAGTTGAGTGATCGAACGTTTCAGGATTGATTGCGTGTTTTGGCAATACCGGGCTAAGCGCAATGATCAGTGGAAACTCACGGTCAGACTGCTCATTGAGTATGAACCGGACTTTGCGCTCACCGGTTTGCTCAATTCGGTAAATCTTATCCATGCGGGAGGAGTAAGGTGGGCGGCCTTTCTTCTCCAGCAGATCGTAGGTGAAAATTACATCATCAACTGTTATGGGAACACCATCTGACCAGTGGGCGTTTGGATTGAGGGTAAATTCAACCCAGCTTCGATCCGCCGGCGTTTCGACGAATTCTGCCAGCATTGCGTACATTGTGAACGGTTCATCGCGCGAGCGAAACAGCAGGGATTCGTAGACAAGGTTGCCGAACTGCAAATCCCACATGCCGCGCGCAGTGTTTCCCTGACTCTTCAAGATGAAAGGGTTGGTGGAATCGAACGTGCCAACCACACCATGTATCAAAGTGCCTCCTTTTGGCGTATCAGGATTGGCGTAGGGAAAATGTGTGAAGTCTGCCGCCAGCGCTGGCTCTCCATGCATTGCAATGGCATGTTTTGGCTCACTTGCTGCGCTGCCATTCGTCACCATTAAGCCGGATACGACAACAAGGCAGATCTTGATATAACGCCTCGATTCAAGATCGGATTTGAGGAGGAAATTTATGGCATATGCCAACACTGATGAGATCTCCCTAAGCAAAATTGGAATTGGCCCGATACAATCGGCGAATCCCGATTAACATAGTTCGGAACAAATTCCGATTGTGGGCTGGAAATGCCCCTGTGTTATGTGTATTCACTCGACCGGCACTCAATTGTTATGTTGTCCAATTTTGGGCTCAATTGTGGTGTCGAAGGGCAACACCACGGGGGTGATCCCCGACAACACAAAACGCAAAGGGCGTTTTTATGACACAGAAATTCAAATCCGCTATTCTTACGGCCGCCATTTTAGGCGCAGGAATAGGTGTTGGTACCGTTTCACAACCAGCAAATGCGCAAGAATCACAATCAAATGGCTGGTTTAAGGCTTGTTCTGATCAAGGTGAAAACAAAATATGTAATGTTCAATATCAGGCGGTTGCAGCAAATGGGCAGGTTATCACGTCAATCAATCTGGCTGAGATTACCGGCAAGATTGAACGTCGGGTATTTCAGATAACAGTTCCAACAGGAAGGCTGATTCCTCCGGGTATCCTGCTTCAAGTCGATGACAAGAAAGCAACAGTCATTCCTTATGCATTTTGTGCTCCACGCACCTGTGCGGCAGAAGTAAAGCTGGATGATACGCTTGTTGGTGTTTTGAAGGCCGGTGGTGAGTTAACGGTGATTTCAACAAATTTCCAGGGTAAGCCTAATCCCATCAAGGTAACCCTTGAAGGATTTACAGCCGCTTATGATGGTCCGCCGATCAAGCAGGACGAGCTACAATCCAAGCAGAAGGAGCTTGAAGAAGAGCTTCGTAAAAAGGCGGAGGAAACCCGCAAAAAGCTTCAGGAAGCTCAGGATGCTGCCAAGGACTAATTCTGGCTAGACAGAACATACTGTTTAAAGCCCCGCCGAGTGCGGGGTTTTTTAATGCTGGAAAATTTCGCGTGTTCGATAAGATCCGTCTTCGTTACGGATAAAAATTTCGGCAACCTCAGGGTGTCGCACGGGTTCGCCAGATGAATCTGCCAACAGGTTCTGTTCTGAAACATAGGCAACATATTCAGACTCGTCGTTCTCGGCGAACAAATGATAATAGGGCTGGTCCTTTATCGGACGGATTTCTTCCGGGATTGATTCATACCACTCATCAGTGTTGTCGAATTCAGGGTCAACGTCAAAAATTACACCACGAAACGGATATACGCGGTGTTTGACGATTTGTCCGATTGAATATTTAGCGGTTTTGATCATTTCATTCCTGTAATTGATATCATTTTACCCGAGCATGTGTGCATTCTGCAACCACTACGGCTCGAATTATTGAACAGCAACTCCAGAAATCCCGACCCGCATGGCGTAGCGCCGCAATGCCGGAACGTGGCCCAGCGCATAAAGTCCTGAACTTCTCAAAAGTTGCATTGGCAGAAAATTCGACAACAAGGTGCGATTTAACAAATCAACTCCAGTTGTTCTGGCCGTCACATCTGAAACGCGTTGACGATGATAAATTTCGCCCGCACTGGCAAAATCTTTCTGGCAACCCAGAATATCGGCAACACATTCAATGTCGCGTATCCCCAAGTTAAACCCTTGTGCACCAATTGGCGGGAAAACATGTGCAGCTTCACCAACCAGGGCGCAGTTCTTATCGCCAAAACGTCCGGCAATCATGCCTGATAGCGGGAAACACTGAACTGGTGAAACGATTTTCAACTTACCGAGAAATGATTGCATCTTATTTTCTGCGAGCAATGCCAAATCACGCTTTGACAGACTTGCAATCTCTTGAGCACGTTCAGGAGTCTCAACCCATACGAGACCGGCCATATGATTGGTGTTGGGCACAATTGTGAACGGTCCGGTTTCTGTATGAAATTCAGTGCTGGTGTAATTGCTGGAGAACTCATGTTCGAAATTGAAAACCACGGCTGATTGTGGATAGGACCATTTTCGTTCGCCGATGTTCCAGGAGTCGCGGACCATTGAACTGCGCCCATCTGCACCTACGATAAACCGCGCGTGCACAGTTTTTGATTTTTTGCGGCCTTCAGCTACCAGTTTTACCTCGATGCCGCCCGTGTCATCTAGCCTGACCGACTTTGCTGGGCAGGCAAAATGATCAATATTGCTGTCGTTTAAAATGTGCTGTTCAAAAGTTTTGTACAGTACAACGTTTCGCACATTATATCCGAACGCCTCCAATCCAATTTCCGTGGAGTGAAAATCGGTTTGAGGTGAGCGAAGCAGCCGGTTGGTTGCATCTACAATCCTCATTGATTTCAGCGGGAAAGAATCTTTTTCGATGTGCGACCAAATTCCTATCTTGCTTAGGGCCTCGACACTGTGTGCAAGCAGTGCAGTAGTGCGGTGGTCGCTTCCATTTCTTGGCGGGGCAATCAGGGCAACAGCAAGCCCTGCATCCGCAAGAAAAACAGCCGCTGCAAGACCGGTTAGCCCTCCACCCACCACGCAAACATCATATTGATTTTTTTGACTAATCATCGGATCATTTTAGCGTTGCAATTGTCGCGCCGCCAGCTTGGATTTTGATTTCCCTGGAAAATCGAAGATGACAGCTTTCATTTCGAATGTTATCGAGAAGACACAGTTTGGGCGGTTAGAGGTGAGTATGTTTGGCATTTCCCGTGATGCAATATGGGCGTTTTCAGTACACTTGTTGACTGCCTCTGGCGCCTTTCTTGCTTTTTTATCCATCGTTGCCTGTGCGGAAAAAGACTTTCGTGCGAGCTTTTTCTGGCTTGGCATGGCACTTCTCGTTGATGGTGTTGACGGGCCGCTTGCCCGCAAGCTTGAGGTCAAGAAATGGTGGCCGCACTGGTCAGGCGACATGCTCGACAATGTCATTGATTATGTCACCTTTGTAATGATCCCGGCGTTCGTTTTGTATCAAAGCGGTATCATGGGAAAGTACGCATCTTTCATGGCTGCTGCGATTATCGTCATTACAAGTGCAATTTATTACGCCGACACCCGCATGAAGACCGAGCACAACGGGTTCAAGGGGTTTCCGGTTTGCTGGAACATGGTGGTTTTCACGTTATTTGTGGTTTCACCTTCACAATTACTGTCATTCCTGATTGTTGTTTTGACTGCAATCCTGACCTTTGTGCCAGTTATATTTGTTCACCCGGTACGGGTTACCGTATTTAGGCCGCTCAATCTTGCCGCCATGGGTTTATGGAGTGTCGGGGGATTGATTGCGGTTTATTTCAACCGATACGCTCCCCACTTTGATGTTGATATTCCATTGTGGGTAGATGCAGTCATTGTTGCAAGTGGCTTGTATCTGTTCTGCATCGGGTTCGTACTTCAGATAACTGGCAAATTGAAATAGCAGCGTACAAATCCGTTTCAATTTGAGCAATTATCTTCGATTGGAATGGGAATTAGCCGACTTTATCAAATATACATTGAAATTGAATCAACACTTGTAGCAGCAAAAAAATTGGACTCTGGCGGTTTGGAGGTTACAAACTTAGGGATGAGTAGCGCCGCAAACAAACAGCGCACTGGGGGAGGGGAACCGCCAATGCTTTCGGTCCGCAAAATAACCAAGTTGTTTGGAGATTTTGCCGCGAACAAAGAAATTGATCTCGATATCGGGAGTGGTGAAATTCACGCACTGCTGGGCGAGAACGGCGCGGGAAAATCTACCCTGGTCAAAATGCTGTACGGATCCCTCCAGCCGACCGGTGGTGAAATCATCTGGAAGGGAAAGCCGGTTACCATTCCCAATCCATCTGCTGCACGCGGACTGGGTGTTGGAATGGTATTCCAGCATTTCTCGCTTTTTGATTCACTAAGTGTTGCGGACAACATTGCCCTGTCACTTCGAGGTGCCGATCCGATTACAAATCTTTCGGAGAAGGCGCGCGAACTGTCAAAAAAATATGGATTGCCGCTCAACCCGGATTCCATGGTCGGAGATCTTTCCGTTGGCGAACGCCAAAGGGTCGAGATTGTGCGTTGCCTGTTGCAAAACCCTGATCTCGTAATTCTTGACGAACCCACTTCGGTTCTCACGCCCCAGGAAGCGGAAAACCTTTTTCAAACCCTCGAGCGCTTAAAAGAAGAGGGGCGATCAATCCTTTATATTTCCCATCGCCTTGAAGAAGTTAAGCGCTTGTGTGACCAGGCAACCATTCTGCGGTTTGGTGAAGTCACCGGTGATTGTGATCCGAACAAGGAAACCGCTGCCAGCCTCGCTAGAATGATGGTGGGTAGCGATATTTCAGAAATCAAGAAGAACGCCACTGTGGAAACTGACAATCTACTGCTGACGCTTGATAATTTTAACCTGGAAGCGGCGTCTCCTTTCGCTATTCCGTTGACGAACATCAATCTCAAAGTTCGCCAGGGTGAAATTATCGGAATTGCCGGCGTTGCTGGAAATGGACAATCCGAACTGTTTGATGCGATGTCGGGTGAACGTACCGTTGCGGATAACAACTGCGTAACATTGCGCAGCCAGCCGGTTGGAAAACTGGGTATCAATGCACGCCGCAAATTAGGCGCCGCATTTGTTCCCGAAGAGCGGCTTGGACATGGCGCGGTTTCAGATTTTCGCCTGTCAGACAATTTGCTGTTAGCGCGGCACGATTCAGACCGGGTGGCATTCCTTCGTTTTGGCAAAATTGGATTTATCTGGCGCGAGATGGTGGAAAAGGCGACCACCCGTATTATCGAGGAGATGGATGTCCGCAAATCCGGAGATGACCCAGAGGCTTCTTCGCTTTCCGGCGGGAACCTTCAAAAATTTATTATTGGGCGTGAATTGGATCGGCAACCCTCTGTGCTGGTGGTCAATCAACCGAGCTGGGGAGTGGATGCAGGGGCTGCCGCGCGTATTCGACAGGCCATCATTGATCTCGCGCGATCGGGTTCTTCCGTTGTTGTTATTTCGCAGGACCTTGATGAAATATTTGAAGTTGCAGATCGTATTGCCGTGATGTCTGAGGGACATTTATCCAGTCCGGAGGACATCGCCTCCACTAATCGTGAAAAGATCGGCCTGTTAATGGCAGGTGTTGGAATCGGTGAAAGCGATGGCGCGGCGGCAAGGAGCGAACATGCGGCTTGAACTTGAAAAGCGGGCTGAAAGCTCGGCATCATTTGCATTGATTTCGCCGTTTTTGGCGCTCGGCCTGACGCTGTTTGCAGGCAGCATCATGTTTTCTCTGCTCGGACACAATCCGATCAGAGCAATGTATATTTATTTCATTGAGCCACTGAGCGAGACCTGGTCTCTGCATGAGCTTGCGATCAAGGCTGCTCCGCTGATCTTGATTGCCACGGGATTATCGCTGTGTTTTCGTTCTTCCAACTGGAATATTGGCGCCGAAGGTCAGTTTACCATGGGCGCGGTCGCCGGAAGTATTATACCGGTACTTATGCCTGAACAGAACGGGCTGTGGGTTTTGCCGATGATGTTGCTTTGCGGAATCGTGGGTGGTGCGCTTTGGGGGTCGATTCCCGCACTGCTTAAAAACCGGTTTGGTGCAAATGAGATATTGACGAGTTTGATGCTTGTTTATGTGGCGGGTCTCTTTCTTGACTGGATCGTGCGAGGACCCTGGCGCAATCCGGGTGGCTATAATTTTCCGGAGACGCGCGGCTTTTCAGCTGGACAGATATTGCCGGAAATTCTGGATTCTGGTCGGGCTCACTACGGTGCGTTGTTTGCGCTGCTTGGTGTCATCATTGCCTGGTTTGTCCTGGCGCGCACCATCAAGGGGTTTGAAATACAGGTTGTCGGCGAAGCCCCAAGGGCTGCGCGATTTGCAGGCTTCGATACCAAAAAAACGACCTTGTACGTGTTTCTTGTATGCGGTGGATTTGCCGGGTTAGCCGGAATTTGTGAGGTCTCTGGCGCCATTCAACAATTGCGGCCGGTAATTTCTCCGGGCTACGGATTTACTGCGATCATCGTTGCATTTCTTGGGCGCCTTAATCCGCTGGGAATTTTTGCCGCCGGAATAATTCTGGCGCTTTCCTATCTTGGAGGAGAGGCGGCGCAGATATCACTTGGTGTATCAAACAAGATTGGCAATGTCTTTCAAGGCTTGCTGCTGTTCTTTGTCCTGGCTTGCGACACGCTTATTCATTATCGCTTGAAACTTGTACCAACTCGTGACGGAGCTGGAATTGCCCAGGAGGCTACACATGGGGCTGACTGAAGCAATCCTGCTGACAATATTTACCGCAGCAACTCCGCTGCTGATTGCTTCGCTTGGTGAACTTGTCAGCGAACGATCAGGTGTTCTTAATCTGGGTGTCGAGGGCATGATGATTATGGGTGCAATATCCGGGTTTGCGTTCGCGCAGATTACCGGAAGCCCATATCTTGGTGCAGTATCCGCCATCCTGGTAGGCAGTCTGTTTTCAATGCTGTTTGCGTTTCTAACGATTACGCTTGTGGCTAACCAGGTTGCAACCGGGCTAGCTCTTACCATTCTTGGTCTTGGAGTTTCAGGACTTTGGGGAGAATCCTATATTGGCGTTGCAGGCATCAAGATGGAACCGATTGTTATTCCAGTACTCTCGCAATTGCCGGTTGTCGGAAAATTGCTGTTTTCCCAAGACCTGATCTTTTACTCATCAATTGCGCTGTTGGTTGGCGTTACCTGGTTTTTGTTCCGTTCACGCACCGGTCTGGTCCTTCGGGCAGTGGGTGACAGTCACCATTCTGCCCATGCACTTGGTATTTCCGTCATTAAAACCCGGTATTTGGCAGTTGCATTTGGTGGCGGTTGCGCAGGCCTGGCAGGAGCGCATCTCTCACTGGTTTATACTCCCCAATGGGTTGAGAACATGAGTGCTGGACGAGGCTGGATTGCGCTGGCACTCGTGGTGTTTGCATCCTGGCGGCCGCTCCGCATTCTGGCCGGTGCCTATCTGTTTGGAGCAATTACAATTGCGCAACTGCATATTCAAGCGATTGATTTGAGGGATATCGAGTTTTTGCCGTCCGCACTGTTTAGTTTGGCGGAACTGATAAAAGCGATGCCCTCTCAGGCATTATCAGCGCTGCCATACCTTGCAACCATCATCGTGTTGGTAATCATCTCGGGAAATCGAAGGCTAACCCTGATGAACACACCTGCATCACTGGGCAAGGGATTTGTGCCCGACAGGTGATTTAACCATGCTCAACACTACAAAACCGGAGAGGAAACTCGCTGAAAATCATATCGTCCCTTACCAAACTATCGTGAGAACTAACAAGTTTCGATAGGGAGAAAGCGGCGTATTGCAACTGTGCTTGGTATTGTTAATAATATCAGACAAATGAAACAAAACTGGGTGATTGCTCATAGTTCAGTGGGCAAGGGGTTGACCACCGACAGATAAATTTGAACCCAGCTAACTGGAAATGAGGACTACTAAAATGAATATGGGGAAAATAGTTACAATTATTATCGCACTTGCGGTGGCTATTGGCGGCGCGATTTGGTGGCAGATGAATCAGGTCGATCCTGAAGATGCAAAACTTGCTGGAGCCGAGGCCTGCTTTATTTATGTTGGACCGGTCGGTGATTTTGGATGGTCTTACCAACATGATCAGGGCCGTCTGGCCGTTGAAAAAGAACTTGGTGTAAAAACCGCGTATCTGGAAAGCGTGCCGGAAGGTGCTGATGCGGAACGTGCCATTGAGCGCATGGCCCGCTCAGGTTGCAAGATCATTTTCACAACGTCATTTGGATACATGGATGCAACAAACAAAATTGCTGCCAAATTTCCTGATGTAAAGTTTGAACATGCCACCGGTTACAAACGCGATCATGCGAATGTCTCGACTTACTCATCCAAGTTTTATGAGGGCCGCTACATTCAAGGTGTAATTGCAGCGAGAATTTCAAAAACCGGTGTAGCTGGCTACATCGCCTCTTTCCCAATTCCTGAAGTGGTGCGTGGTATCAATGCTTTCATTTTGGGTGCACAGAGTGAAGACCCTGATTTCAAACTCAAGGTCGTATGGGTGAATACCTGGTTTGACCCGGGCAAGGAATCTGATGCAGCAAAAACGCTGATCGACCAGGGTGTTGATGTTATTACACAGCACACGGATTCAACGGCGGCCATGCAGGTTGCTGCTGAGCGGGGTGTCCATGCCTTTGGCCAGGCTTCAGACATGATTGAGTTTGGCAAGGAAACTCAGCTGACAGCCATCATTGATGATTGGGCGCCTTACTATGTTGAGCGCACCAAAGCCGTGATGGATGGTAGTTGGGGACAAATCGATGTTTGGCATGGCATGGACCATGGCAACGTTGTGATGGCACCTTATACAAATATGCCCGATGATGTGGCGGCATTGGCGAAAGCCACTGAAGCTAAAATCACATCTGGCGAGTTCACTCCATTCACAGGACCGGTTATCAAACAAGATGGTAGCGAATGGTTGAAGTGGAACGAAGTCTCGGACATTGGAACACTGCTCGGCATGAATTTCTATGTCGAAGGTGTGGATGATAAGTTGCCAAACTAGCCTGAACAATTGCACTAGATTTGAAGGAAAGGGGCCGTTTCGGCCCCTTTCTGGTTTTGGGAACACCAATCCGTCAAAACCGGCTTGCAATCAGCCTACGAATATCGCATTGAAACTGCGTTCGGAGAGGTGACTGAGTGGTTGAAAGTACCGGTCTTGAAAACCGGCGAGCGTGCAAGCGTTCCGTGGGTTCGAATCCCACCCTCTCCGCCACCAGCTTTGCCAAAGCTTCACGGTTTAGAGTAGGCCGGTAAATTGAGTTTCACTAAAATTGTGGATGGTTTGTTCAACGGTTCTTAATGGAATCATAACCAGCAGCGGGTATGTCTTTGTGCAAACAAAGTCTGCGGCGAATAGTTTAGCGTCGGGCAATGATGAACATTATGCGTCATAGCTTGTAGGAAAGTCCGGGCAATATGTCGGTGTCGATAACAAAGTCTTTTTCATTTTGCGCGAGTGATGCGGCCAAGCTGCTGTTGGTGGTTTGTTGTGCCGCATTGCTGGCTTCTTGCAGCAATTCAAAAAGGTCAAACAAGCCTTCACAACATATCAATAATGAAACCAAGTTTTCGTCAAAGGAGTTCGGGGTAAAGGGCAGCCCTCGAATCACGACAGCAAAACGGGTTAAAAAAGGGGGAGGGCGCTACCAGATAGGCAAGCCCTACACAATCAGGGGCCGCAAATACTTCCCCAAGGAAGACCCAAATTACGTAAAAACAGGAATGGCTTCCTGGTATGGCCCCAATTTTCACGGCCGATTGACAGCCAACGGTGAAATTTACGATCAATATTCTCTGTCAGCTGCGCATCCCACCATGCCGCTACCGAGCTACGCCAAGGTGACCAATCTCGAAAATGGAAGTTCGGTTGTCGTTCGGGTGAATGATCGTGGCCCGTTCGCACACAGTCGTATTATAGATCTTTCGGCGCGTGCGGCAGAGCTCTTGGGCTATCAACGAAAAGGAATTGCCAAGGTTCGTGTAGAATATGCTGGTAAAGCACGCATGGATGGTCTGGATGAGCAGGTGCTCATGGCAAGTTATGTTCCCGCCGGAGGTGGACCTGCGAGAATTATCAAGAAGATCGGTTCCCAAATCCTGCTTGCTGGTAATTCCTTACAAAGAAAACCACTCTCAGACGTCGAATTAGGTCAAGCTTCCACTGCCAATTCGTTCGTGCCAGTTCCCCAGGCTCGCCCGACGACCTATCAAGGTATCCCAATGGATATCGCCAATTATGATGGTTCTGTTTCAACAACATTTGTCTCCGGGTATTTTCCTGAATCCCAAATAAATTCGCGTATTGCCCAGGCGTTTTCTGTTGTTGGTGGATTTAGCGATACACCAAATGCCATGACGCCTCCCAGCCAGGGTATGAATGACCTAATTCAATTGAAAATCGGCCCATTTGAAAATATTCATAGTTTGCAACAAGCTGAGAAACTTCTGGAAAATATCGGGATTGTTCAGCGAGTGCGGTCTGCGGACAGATCACAGCAGATATTGCTGGTCATTACCGTTCGCGAGGAATCAGTCGATTTACTTGAAAAAATTTCCCAAGCCGGCATTCCACTTCAATCCGAAGAGAATTGATAGCAAATTGGGCAAGCATCCTTGTACCTTGTCTCAACCCGCTCTAGTATTTTCAGTCAGGGGCTGAAAACATTCCAGACGGGGAATTTCATGGTTCGCGTAGCGGTAGCGTTGTATTTTATTAGATCTTCAGTTCGCGCCTTTGTTTGTATTGCGCTCTGTTTTGCGTTTTCCACCCTGGCATCAGCGCAGCTTTATTCAACGCCGGCCAAACAGGCATTGTTGCTGGATGCTGATACCGGCACCATTCTTTACGCCAAAGAGCCTGATGCGCGGATACCACCGGCTTCACTTGTTAAAATCATGACGATGGAGGTTGTTTTTCATAGTCTGAAAAACGGCCGCTTATCGCTGCGGGACAAGTTTTTTGTCAGCGAAAATGCCTGGCGAAAAGGGGGCACAAGTTCTGGTGGTTCGACCATGTTTGCCAAACTCAATTCAGAAATTGAATTGGAAGACCTTATTCGCGGTGTCATTGTTCAATCCGGAAATGACAGCTGTATTATCATCGCTGAAGGTATGGCTGGCTCAGAAGAAGCGTTTGCCGGTTTGATGAACGAGCACGCAGAACGGGTTGGACTGAGTAACTCCAATTTTGTCAATTCCACCGGCCTCCCGGCTGAGAACCAGTACATGTCGTTGCGTGATCTTGCGAAACTGACCCGGCACACCATCCAAAATTATCCCCGCCTGTACAGTTACTACGCTGAACCGGAATTTGAATGGAACAATATCAAGCAGAAAAACCGGAACCCATTGTTGAGGATGAATATTGGAGCCGATGGACTGAAAACCGGTTACACCGAGGAAAGTGGTTATGCAATCGTGGGGACCGCGGTTCGCGATGGGAAGAGATTAATTGCGGTTTTGAGCGGCATGACCTCGAAGAAGCAACGTGCTGAAGAGGCCCGCAAGATTTTGGACTGGGGCTTTAGAGCCTTTGAAAAATTCAGTTTGTTTGATGAGGGAGAAATCATCGGCCAGGCAAATGTATATGGTGGTGAGAAATCCGGCGTGGATGTGATTGGCAAGGGGCCTGTGGAAATTTACCTGCCAATTGGTAATCGTGATAAGTTGCGCGCCAGAATCGTGTATACCGGCCCACTCATGCCGCCAGTGAATGAGGGCCAGAAAATTGCAACGCTGAAGGTTTGGATTGGGGATCAATTAAGCCAGGAGACAGAACTTTATGCCGCAGAAACAGTTGAAAAGGGCGGCATTAAGCGACAGGCGATTGATGCAATCAAGGAACTGTTGTTCGGTTGGCTTTGAAAATCATCAAATTAGGGGCAAGGTTGACCACTTATTCGCCCAGATAAGCGGTATTGTAGTTTGATGGGGAATGGAAAACCAAACTCAGGATACTTCATTACCATGGAGGGTGGCGAAGGTTCTGGAAAAACCAGCCAGATAAAACGGCTTCAGGCCAAGCTTGAGGCGACAGGCAAAGAAGTGGTCGTCACAAGGGAGCCTGGTGGAACGAATGGTGCAGAAGCCATTCGTCACGTTCTGCTTTCAGGTGCTGCGGAGCCGATGGGCGCCGAATTTGAAGCAATGCTCTTTTCTGCTGCCCGTTCTGATCATGTGGAAATGATAATCCGCCCGGCACTTGCGGCTGGCAAGACAGTAATTTGCGATCGTTTCATTGATTCAACCAGAGTTTACCAGGGCGCCACCGGAGATGTTGATATCGAGTTCCTGAAAGAGCTTGAGGAGATCGCCTGCGAGGGCGCTTTACCGGATTTGACGCTTATTCTAGATTTGCCGCCGGCGGAGGGGATGAAGCGTGCAAATGCCCGTCGTGCGAAGGGTGCGCCTGTGGACCGATTTGAAAAGGATACACTTGCGCTGCAGCGAAAACGTCGCGCTGCTTATCGAAAGATTGCCGTAGAAAACCCAGAACGTTGTGTTCTTATTGATGCGAGTGGCACGGAAGCGGCTGTGTTCAAGCGAATATGGACGGTTGTCGAGCAAAGGCTTGAAGAAGGCATTGTTGCTGGGCGTGGGGCAAACCATTCAAGGGCTGCCTCTGAACCGGCGAAAAGCCCGTGAGTGCAACAGTTGAACAACAACAGGCGGTGGCTGATCGCATTGATGGGGTGCTGCATCCCGCAGAAAATCCAATTGTAACCGGCCACGATGAGATGCTCTCGCATTTAGCGCGCCAGTATCGAACCGGCAGAATGCACCACGCTTGGTTGATTACCGGCCCCAGAGGTATTGGCAAGGCTACCCTTGCATTTCGTTTTGCGGGTCATGTGCTACGTCATCCTGATCCGGGTACGGCGCCGCAAAATTGGGTTACTCCAGAAGTGAATGATGTTGTTGAGTCCCGGGTCGCCGGTGGCGGACACCCCAATTTGCTACATCTTACCAGGCCGTGGGATTTCAAAGACAAGAAATTCAAAACCCAATTGACCGTTGATGAGATTCGGCTGACTGTGCCATTTTTTGGAACTTCACGGGGTGAAAGTGGCTGGCGCATTGCCATCGTAGATTCTGCCGATGATATGAACCGCAATGCTTCAAACTCATTGTTGAAGATACTTGAAGAACCCCCTGATAATACATTGTTTTTTATAATCGCACACGCCAATGGCGCTGTATCGCCAACTATCCGGTCCCGTTGTCAGTCGGTAGCGTTAAAACCACTTTGCGACGCTGATGTTTTGGACGTGCTGGACAGGCTCGGTGTGGTGGTAGAGGTGGATAAAAAGAACCACGCGTTGCTGGCAAGATTGAGCAGTGGCTCTGTCAGGCGGGCGATCGTGTTGGCACGAAACAAGGGGCTGGAGCTTCATCAACGTTTCGTCGCGGCCTGTGAGGATTTGTCCAGGCTGAACTGGTCAGAAATCCATGCACTGGCAGACTCCGTTGCTTTGCGCGGTAAAGAGGATCAATACCGCCTGTTGCTTTCAATGGCGAACGAATATCTGGAATCCAACGCCACGGGTCATGGCAAAAGCAACGTTGATATTTCTGAGCTTGCCCGGTGGGCTGAGGTGTGGGAAAAGACGCGCCATTCCGCTGATTTGGCGGAGCGCTATAACCTTGATCGAAAGCAAGTGATTTTAAGCTTGTTTCAATCGATGGGTGAGGTAGTTCAACAGCAATAGTATACAAGCCTGCTGTCCCGGCTTATAGCCAATTGCAGCCACCCTTATGTGAAGAATTATGACCGCCAAACAAAGCTATTACATCACTACCCCGATTTTTTACCCGAATGGCGCCCCGCACATAGGTCATGCCTATACGGCCATTGCGACTGACATTATGGCCAGGTTTAATAGGCTCGACGGCAAGGATGTGTTTTTCCTGACCGGTACAGACGAGCACGGTCAGAAAATGCAGCAAACCGCAGAAGCCGAAGGTATTACACCGATCGAACTTGCGGATAAAAATTCGTCGATCTTTCGTAAAATGGTTGATGAGCTTAACTGCTCTCATGATGATTTCATTCGGACGACCGAGGAGCGTCACAAAAACACCTGCCAAGCCATTTGGAAGCGTATGGAGGCAAATGGCGACATTTATCTGGGCACTTATGGGGGTTGGTACTCCATTCGTCAGGAAGCGTTTTTTGATGAAAAGGAAACAACCGTCGGTGAAGATAAAGTTCGCCGGGAACCGCTTGGATCAGAGGTTGAGTGGGTGGAGGAGGAAAGCTACTTCTTTAAGCTGTCAGCTTATGAGAAACCTTTGCTGGAGTTGTATGAGAAGCAGAAGGATTTCATTGGCCCGGACACGCGTCGTAATGAAGTAATGAGTTTTGTAAAATCCGGTCTGCGCGACCTTTCGATTTCCAGAACCACATTCGACTGGGGCGTTCCAGTACCAGGCAATGAAAAGCACGTCATGTATGTATGGGTTGATGCGCTCACCAATTATGTAACCGCGACCGGTTGGCCGGATGATGGCCCTCGCAATCATTTTTGGCCTGCGGACCTACATATGATTGGCAAGGATATCGTACGATTTCATTCAGTCTATTGGCCAGCATTCCTGATGTCAGCTGGTCTACCGCTGCCCAAACGGGTATTTGCACATGGATTTCTCTTCAACAAGGGAGAGAAGATGTCGAAATCCGTTGGCAATGTGGTGGATCCCTTTGCAATGATTGCCGCTTATGGACTGGATCAGGTGCGCTATTTCTTCATGCGTGAAGTGCCGTTTGGCAATGATGGCTCATATAGTCATGAAGCGATTGTTGCGCGAACCAACGCGGATCTGGCAAATGACCTTGGAAATCTCGCGCAGCGTTCGCTGTCGATGATTGGAAAAAATTGCGAGGGCGGGGTGCCCGAACCCGGTACACCAACTGGTGAAGACACAGCAATCCTGGATGCGGCCTATGGGTTACTTGGAATGGTTCGTGCGCATATTGACCGACAGGAAATTCATAAAATGCTGGAGGATATCTGGCAAGTAATCGGTGACGCAAACCGGTATTTTGCCAGCCAGGAGCCTTGGGCACTTAAAAAGAGCGACCCAGCCCGGATGGCGACCGTGTTGCATACAACTGCAGAAATTATTCGTATTACATCAATATTGGTAGCTCCAGTGATGCCCGGCTCTTGCGCCAGACTGCTTGACCTGTTGGCTGTTCCTGAAGATGAGCGAACGTTCCTCCATCTGTCCGCTGAACATGCGTTGAAGGCTGGATCAGAACTACCGACGCCAGAAGGTGTGTTTCCGCGTTACGTGGAGGCTGAAGCCTAATGGGAAAGCGATCTCTCTTTACTCCCTACATTGGGTTTGTCGTATTGTTGGGCTTTGTGACAAGCGCTTGCACTACCACACAGGATGCAAATGAAGGCCTGCAGTTGCGCTATGTCGGCAAGTCGGCAGATGATTTTTTTATCAAACATGGCCCACCCAAGACCAAATATCCCTTGGACAATGGCAAGTTAATCTACATCTGGTCTGAACGGCCAACCATTCAACATGTTCCCGCGTCCAGCAATACGACGGTAAACCTGGATGGAGATACGGCCTATGCCAGCACAACAACCACACCCGCGTCAGAAATTATCATCCAGTGCGAAGTCAAAATTATTGCCTCGGAAACGGGAATGATTGAGCAGATTGAAGCGCATGGAGATACCGTTGGAAATTGGGAAACCAGCCGGTGTGCTGAAATTTTCCGAATTCGCTCCGAGTCTTGAGAGTTACCCTCGATGTTGATCGATTCCCACTGCCATCTCGATTTTCCAGATTTTTCTGAAGAGCTGCCGGATGTGATTGCACGTGCGGAAGATGCCGGCGTTGCGCGGATGTTGACGATTTGCACGAGAGTAAAGAATTTTTCAAAGGTGCTTGCCGTTGCCGAGCGGTTTGAAAACGTCTTTTGCTCGGTTGGTACCCATCCACACAATGCGGACGAAGAACTGGACGTCACCAGTGAAGAGCTCGTTTCGCTAGCCGGTCACCCAAAGGTGGTTGCTATTGGCGAAGCCGGGCTTGATTATTTTTATGACAATTCACCGCGTGATGCACAGGCTACGGGCCTGCGCAATCATATTGCGACTTCACGTGTTACCAGACTGCCATTGGTCATTCATTCGCGTGATGCGGATGACGATATGATCTCGATTTTACAGGAAGAAAGCGGAAAGGGGGCTTTCCCGTTTGTGCTTCACTGCTTTTCATCCGGACGCAAACTGGCTGAAGCGGGTGTTGCGCTGGGTGGGTATGTTTCCTTTTCCGGTATCCTGACATTCAAGCGTTCGGAAGAGTTGCGTGAAATAGCTGCTGATTTACCGCTTGAGCGGTTGCTGGTGGAAACCGACGCACCGTATCTTGCGCCTATGCCTTTTCGGGGGAAACGTAATGAGCCTTCCTATGTGGTGCATACGGCAAAGGTACTTGGGGAGGTTGTAGGGGTCCAGGAAAGTGAAATTCGTCGAATAACGACCGGAAATTTTTTCCGCTGCTTCTCCAAAGTGGAAAAACCTGCCTCCATGAATGAAAATACATGAGTGACATCCTACGCTATACCATATTGGGTTGCGGTTCATCGCCTGGAACGCCGCGTATAACCGGCGATTGGGGCGCGTGTGATCCCGGCGAACCCAAAAACCGGCGATTACGGTGTTCCTTGCTGGTTCAACGGATCAGCAAAAAAGGAACCACCAGTGTGGTGGTAGATACCAGTCCGGATTTTCGCCACCAAATGATCCGTGCTGGTGTAAGTGGTTTGGACGGTGTGCTGTACAGCCATGCTCACGCTGATCATATTCATGGCATTGATGATTTGCGCGGTTACGCACTCGCGCAAAGACGCCGCATTAATGTGTACGCCGACAAGCCAACCATGGCCCGCTTGTATGAGGGGTTTGGATATTGCTTCAAGACTCCGAAGGGCAGCATGTATCCACCTATACTAGAGCCGCTCGAATTGGTGGCCGACGAAACAATTACCATAAGCGGGGAAGGGGGTGACATCGTTACCCTGCCCGTTCTTCAAACGCATGGCGACATCCATTCCATCGGTTTTCGCTTTGGGAACTTGAAAAATGGTGGCTTGGCTTATTCACCAGACATCAGCGGCATTCCTGAAATAAGCATTGCCGCACTCGAAAACCTTGATTGCTGGATTGTCGATGCATTGCAATACAAACCCCACCCAAGCCATTTTTCGGTTTCTGAGGCGCTGGAGGTGATTGATCGTCTAAAACCGCAGCGGGCATTGCTAACGCACATGCACATACCACTTGATTACAATGTTCTTAAATCTGAGCTTCCCAAGGGTGTAGAGCCTGCTCATGACGGTTTGGTGATAGAGGGAGAAGTCAGCTAAACGGGTTTATGGGATAGATAAATATTTATAGATATCAACGAGTTACGATTCCTATTTAATGTAACAAGCATATAAAAGTTCCATAATATATCTTATGCGACTATGGTGTAGTTGCAGCAAATTACAGCTGGATACAAATGTTTGCTCCCCTGTGCTGGTGCCTGCCCTAGTTTTTCATCAAATCTGATTGCGCCTTGTAACCACGACCTCCACGACGCAAATCAGTTCGATCAAAGCGCTTTTGCAAGCGATTATGTTTTGTACCGATCCTTCTTGCCTTCAATCCGATCTTCCATGAAATATCATTGCAGTTCCGGCTGGCACGCCCTTTTGTGGTTCGCAGGACTTTCTCCATTTCCTTGGCGATGTCCATTGCAATGTTCACATGTTGTTTTTCGTGCCAAACCACTTCACGCGAAAATCTTTTCCAAGCTTTTCTGGTTGCAGATTTTGCTTTGTTTGAACCGCGCCATTTCGGGTATGTGTATCCAGCCCTGACGATGAGATCGAAATTTCGTGTAACGCATCGCCCATCCACAACATCCATTTTAAAATTTTGTATGTCATATTCAATTTCCGTTATTGCCAGAAAATGCCCCGAGCGGCCTTTGATCTTGGGACCCTTTTCAAGCATGTTGCTGAAAATTTCCTGACCATTATTACCGCTCACCGAGTAATATTTGGTTTTTTCCTTCAACACTATTCTTGCAACAGAACTTGTTGGCAAAGCCGACAATATCGCTACAAACGTTGCCAGTGAAATTAGTGCTCGGAATATCAAATTCATGCCGGTTTTAATCCCTTTCAGACGCCTGCTCTTGGGGAGACCGGCTATCAATTGTAATTCAATGCTAATTTAAAACCGTTTTATAGGGCCGTGACAAGTCAGGAATTAAAAGCATTATGACCCCCTCTCGTGACATTAACCGTTTAATCGAAATCATGGCTGCACTACGTACTCCTGGCTCCGGATGTCCGTGGGATCTGGAGCAGGACTTTTCATCCATTGCCCCCTACACCATTGAGGAAGCTTGTGAAGTGGCAGATGCGGTTGATCGAGGAGATATGGATGATTTGCGACTTGAGCTTGGCGATTTGCTGCTTCAGTCAGTCTATCATGCGCGGATGGCGGAAGAACAAGGTCATTTTGATTTCGGAGATGTTGTTGAGGGTATTAGTGCAAAAATGATCCGTCGGCATCCACATGTGTTTGGTGATGAAGATGGTACCGCGGAGCAATACTCGGCTGCCGGAATGGCAAAAGGCACATGGGAACGCATTAAAGCGGAAGAAAAGAAAGAAGCCGCTGAGCGCCGGTCAGAATTGGGATTGCCTCCAAAGGCATCAAATTCATCTTTGCTTGACGACATACCAAGTGCCCTGCCCGCACTGATGGCGGCTGTGAAGCTTCAAAAGCAAGCCTCAAAGGTCGGTTTTGACTGGAATGATGTAAATGCGGTTCTCGACAAAATCCGAGAAGAAACAGCTGAGGTAGAAGCGGAATTAAGTCCCAATGCAGACGGAGAACTAAACAGCAATCAGCGCGTCAAAGAAGAAATCGGTGATTTGCTGTTTGCTGTCGCCAATCTTGCCAGACATCTTGATATAGACCCGGACAGCGCGCTAAGAAGCACCAACGCCAAATTTCGCAACCGGTTTCGATATATCGAAGAAAATATTGGCAAGACCGGCACCACGCTGGAAGATGCGGATCTGGAGGAGATGGAAACGCTGTGGGTTGAGGCGAAGAAAAAATCTGATACTTAGGTATTGGAGGCATCAAAAATGCATGCCGGGGGAGTTGTATGCGAAAGCAAAAGTTCATTCAGATAACTGTTTTGATCCTTCTGGGGGTGGGTTTAACGGCCTGCCTAAACAACGTCGGTAAGGTGCCCGTTGATGACAAAGCCAGGCAGGCTCTGGTCGATAGGGAGTGTGCGTTATACTTTGCGGTTACTAAGGAAATGGCTGCCCGCGGGTTGCCAGAGGTGCAGAGCCTTGTAAGCGGGTGCAAGAGCACTGATTTGGTTGTCGACATCAAACCGATGGAGCCACCTCCACAGATTACCAGTCGTTTTGGAACGCAAGTTTATGACCGCATGAAAGCCCGCGGCATGCCAACCGATATAGCTGATGAAGTTCGAAAATCCCGGGCGTTTGTTGATGTCGTTTCAAGAAGTGATGCATTTTACGGCAGCTGATTTTTCAGTTCCGCACCTATCTTTGGGGTCGCTCTTACTTTCATCCGAACACTGCCATCTTCATTGTCGTGGCGTTCGATTACGTGTGTATTTTGGTAAATCCATGGCAATTTGCTAAGTGCATCCATCGAAAGCAGCAGCTCAAGCACACCTTGAGAGCCGGCAATTCGGGTTTCAATGTGCTGAAGGAGGCTGTCAGTCCCCTCACCTGTCACCGCAGACACCAACACCTGCGCCCCGTCGTTCTGCTTGATGTTTTGAATGGTGGCGGATGCATCAGGTTCCAGAAGATCGATCTTGTTCCAGACTTCAAGAACATGTTGATGGCCTTCCTGCGCAATTCCCAGCTGGTTTAAAACTGAATAAACATCAGCTGCCTGAGCTTCGGTATCGCCATGAGCAATATCGCGCACATGCAAAACCAAATCCGCTTCAACTACCTCTTCCAGGGTAGCTCTAAAAGCCGCAATCAGATGAGTTGGCAGGTTTGAGACAAAGCCAACGGTATCTGAAATTATAACTTTCGTGCCCAGGGGTAATTCCAACTGGCGAAGCGTCGGATCAAGCGTTGCGAAAAGCTGATCCTGTGCCTTTACATTTGCACCCGTAAGCGCATTAAAAAGCGTTGATTTGCCTGCGTTTGTATATCCAACAAGTGCAACAATCGGATGGGGCACCTTCTTGCGCCCGGAACGGTGCAGGTTGCGGGTTCTTCGAACCTTTTCCAGGTCACGCTCAAGGTTGTTGATGCGTTCCTGGATCATTCGGCGATCGGCTTCAATTTGGGTTTCGCCCGGGCCGCCGACAAATCCCAATCCGCCCCGTTGTCGTTCAAGGTGGGTCCAGGAACGGACAAGTCGGCTCTTTTGATAGTTCAGGTGAGCAAGCTCGACTTGCAACGTGCCTTCTCGTGTCTGGGCACGGTCACCAAAAATTTCCAGGATGAGACCGGTGCGATCCAGGACCTTGCAATTCCAGGCTTTTTCAAGATTTTGTTGTTGGACCGGTGCGAGGGTAAAATCGATAATTACCAGCCCAGCTTTTGCGGTTTTTACGATCCCCGCAATTTCTTCAACCTTTCCTTTGCCGAATAAAGTTGAGGGTCGAATACGCCGGACCTTTACAACGCCGGATTCGACAACATTGAGTTTTATTGCCTCCGCCAGGCCAACTGCCTCTCCAAGACGAGATTCCCTCGAACGCTCATTGGATTCTGAAAATTCCGGTACAAGCACCATTGCCCGTTCAGGCGTTTCAGCCTCAGCGGCTGTCCACTGGAACTTTGCGGATTTTCCGTCTTTTCGGTCACTCAAGCCAGAGCGCTTTCAATCGTTTCAACGATAAGCTGAAACTTCCTAGTCATCATCTTCGCTTGTTTTGTCACCCATCAATACCGGTGCACCAGGCATGATGGTTGAAATTGCATGTTTGTAGACCAGCTGAGCAATGCCATCACGCTTCAACAGCACGCAAAAGTTGTCAAACCAACTTACAACGCCATTGAGTTTCACACCATTTACCAGAAAAATTGTGAGAGGCACTTTTTGTTTTCGAACTTCATTCAGGAATGCATCTTGCAGATTTTGGGACTTCTCTGCCATGTCTTTTTCTTTCTGTCTTTGTTCTATTTTTATTGGGCAGAATATTTACACTAGTTACACACACGCGATCGATTTAAAACGATTGGGTCCGCCAACAATCAGCCCGTTTGTCCAAACCACTTCGGTTTATAGTGCGCTGTTTCAGGCGGGATCAAGAAAAACTTCACTTAAACTGATAAAATCTTTGTACGGTACGCTCGCCACTCATCGTCTTATGCGCAAAGCAAGGTTCAAGCAGGCGATTGCCGCTATTATCTCCAACCGTCCAAGTATCATAACCAAACTCAGAATAAGTTTTTGAATTATCGACATGTCTCCGTAGGATGGCCAGTCCGGATCACCTGCAGCGGCCCATTCGAGGCTGTATGCGGGACCGGCATTGGTAACCGCTGCTATTGCTGCGGTGAAACTGGCCTGGAAACCCATCCCGGAAACTGAAAGAAAACAGATCGTGATGGCGACAAGCACAATAAACGCGGCAAACAGACTCCAGATTGCTTTCATGAACTGGTGATCATACTTGGTGCTGCCAAACTGTGATGGACGAACTGAGTGCGGATAAATCAGGCGGTTGAGCTCGTGATAGGCAAGTGAAAACATACCACCAACCCTGAAAAACTTTATGCCTCCCGCTGTCGAATAACACCCTGCCCCGATAAGCAATAACATGAGCACCAAGGTTGGTGGCAAAACAGTAAATGCTCCCGGTCGAGACTGGATTCCCGATGTGGTAATAATAGACGCCGCGTTGAACATGCCCTCTGTGACCGCAGTCAGAGGTGGTAATACGGTCGATGAACCAGCAGCCTGAAACAACGTATAGGCGATATAGATCGCAAGAAGCGCCCAGGCAGCCATGATGTAGTAACTTTCCCGGTGGGCTCGCAGGTCTTCAATCCGAAGCGTGAAAATTTGCCTGTGCCAAAAAATACTGGTTGCACCAATCAGTAGGAATATTGACGTTATCAGCATGCCTCCAGGGCCCAGCAAAATATCTGCACTTTGATCACCAGGCAGGAATCCACCGGTTGAAAGTGCCGTTAAACTCACAATCAGTGCACTGAATGGTTCAATGCCGGAAAGCAGCAGGCAGACAAAACAAACCAGTGTTAGCACCAGAACCACCCGGAAAAGATTTCCACAAAATTTCATAAGCCTTGAATGAGAAGCAACTATTGATGCTGCCACACTTGCGGTACTGGCTTGTGGGAGGCCACCAATTCGCCATGGGGCGAGTACCAACACCAGGGTAATCAAAGTTGCAATACCGCCAAGCCACTGCAATTGAGCCCGCAACAGAATTACTGATTTCGGCACCAATTCCAGATTGGCAAAAACACTGGCACCTGTTGTTGTGAGACTTGAAACGGATTCAAACAATGCATCGATGTAGGAAATCCCGGCTACATCGGAGATTGGGATAGCCAACAAAAATGGGAAGGCAGTCCAGCTTGTTACTGCAAGCAGTATGGCAACGTTGCGATCAAGACCACCAAGGCGGCCCATGATTGCAAGCAGTGTGGCAACGCAAAAGAAACTGCCAAACGCCCCATACATCAGCAATCTGAATCCGATTTCGGTTTCCGAATTGCCAAATGCGACCAGTAGCGGCAACAGTAAAGATGCTGACAAAACCGCACCAAGTGCTGCGAAATAATAGAGAAATGCAATCATTTGTGGTGGCAATCCGGGATTAGAAAAATTCCAGGCTTACGCGGAACATCTGTTCTACTTCATGAACATGTTTGCTGAGTGCGAGTATCACCACCCTGTCGTTAGGGCGAATGATGCTGTCACCCGTCGGTCGGTACAGGTTGCCATCATGATGTATCATGCCGATACGAATACCATCGGGCAATTGCAGTTCACGTAACGGCCGTCCAACAAGCGGAGATGTATCGAGCGCTTCTGCCTCGACAATTTCTGCCGCGCCGTTTTCAATTGAGTAGACACCGCGAATACGTCCTCGTCGCACATATTGTAATACGCGTGATATCGTGACGCTTCGGGGATTAATATAATCATCAATTCCAAGTGATTTGGTAAAGTCGTGATATCCAGAATTATTCAGTAAAGCCATATTACTCGTGCAGCCAAGTTTCTTTGCCAAGACGCTGGACAAGATGTTGACCTGGTCATTGTTTGTAATCGCGACCATCAAATCTGCATTTGATGCCCCGGCCTCTTGCAAAACCTGTTCATCCAGAGCATTCCCGTGCAGTACGACAGTCTGGTTGAGTTTATCCGCAAGGCGTTCTGCGACACCCCTGGAACTTTCGATAATTTTTATCCGCGCATTGGGCATCCGCTCTTCGATGCGATTTGCGAGATAGACACCAATGTTCCCACCACCGGCGATGATGATGCGACTGGCTTCCGGCTTTTCCTTTCCAAATATTGCAATGGTCCGGCGAATTTGCTGACGATCTGCAATCACGTAGGCCGTATCACCAAGGAGTATTTGATCACTTGAGCGCGGTGTGATGATTTCGCCATCCCGGAATATTCCGGTTACGACTGCATTGAGATCAGGAAACAGCTCACTCAATTGGGACAGCGGGGTGTCAATTAGTGGACAGTCCTCGTCGCAGTCGATGGCAACCATTGCAACCGTATCATTGTTGAAGAGCACTACGTCACGAGCGCCAGGCAACGAAATTCGACGCATTATCACATCACCCACTTCGATTTCCGGGGAGATAATTACGTCTATCGGCATGTGATCACGGGTGAACAGGTTCTGCCAATGAGCCTGGCGATAGCTTTGCGCTCGAATTCGGGCGATCTTGGTCGGGACGTTGAAGAGGGAGTGTGCAACCTGACATGCTACCATGTTGACCTCATCATATAAGGTCACGGCAATTATCATGTCCGCCTGTTCAGCGCCTGCACGGGCAAGCACATCAGGGTGTGAGCCGTGTCCCACATGACCACGTACATCAAGCCGGTCCTGGATGTGTTGAACCAGTTCCGGTGAGTTATCAATCACAGAGACATCGTTATCTTCTGCGGACAGGCGTTCAGCAATTCCGTAGCCAACCTGACCGGCGCCACAAATCAGAATTCTCATTGGTTTTAAGCCCCCTCCTCACTTGTTTTATTCACAGTAAGGCCAAGTGATTTGAGTTTTCGATGCAATGCTGAGCGTTCCATACCAACGAATGACGCAGTTCGCGAGATATTTCCACTGAAACGTCCAACCTGTGCGTCAAGATAATCCCGTTCAAATGCTTCCCTTGCTTCTTTGAGCGGCAATGACATCAGATGCTCTCCGCTTTTATTTCCAGCATTGGGTAACATCTCGCCTACCTCTTTTGGCAACATGTCTGCCGTAATGACGGTCCCTGCTTCCACTCGCGCCAGGATCATTAGCCTTTCAATATTATTGCGTAATTGGCGGATGTTACCCGGCCAGTCATGGGCTTGAAGTACGACCATTGCATCCTCTCCAATCTGGCATCCTGTAATGCCTGATTGACGAGCAATTTGATCCATAAATGCCTCGACTAATTCAGGGATATCTTCGCGCCTTTCACAAAGCGGGGGTATGCGGATTGGCACTACCGCCAACCGGTGAAACAGATCTTCCCTAAAGTGGCCGATCTTGATCAATTCTTCCAAATCCTGAGCGGTTGATGACAGCACCCGAACATCTACATTGACCTTGGTTGAACCGCCAACACGTTGAAATTGCTGTTCAATGAGCACCCGCAGGATACGGCTTTGCGTGTCGCGCGGCATGTCGGCAATTTCGTCGATGTAAAGAGTTCCACCGTGCGCCTCTTCCATTGCACCGACCTTACGCGCAGTTTCACCACTTTCTTCGGTGCCAAACAATTCCAACTCCATTCGATCTGGTGTTATATTTGCTGCATTCACCACGACAAACGGACCGTCACTTCTACCGGACAGATTATGTATTGAGCGAGCAACCAGTTCTTTACCGCTGCCTGAAGCACCAGAAATCATGATGCGGGAATTGTTGGGCGCAGCACGTTCAATCGTCAATCTCAGTCCACACATCGCCTGAGATTTTCCGATCAAGTCAGTCATCTCAGTGCTTTTTTCCTGGAGTTCCCGTACCTGCTTTTTGAGGCTGGAGGTCTCCAACGCCCTGGAAGCAAGCAGCAGTAAACGGTCTGCCTTGAAAGGCTTTTCGACATAGTCATATGCGCCACGCTTAATTGCAGAGACAGCGGTTTCTATGTTGCCATGGCCGGATATCATTACCACTGGTATCTCAGGGTGGAGATTGATTATCTCGTCCAACAATTCCAGTCCGTCAAGTTGTGATCCTTGAAGCCAGATATCCAGGAATATCATCGTGGGTCTGCGTTCTTTTACCGCCGCAAGCGCCGAGTCACTGTCGGATGCGGTGCGTGTTCCGTGCCCTTCGTCTTCCAGGATACCAGCAACAAGTTCACGGATATCTTTTTCATCATCAACAACCAGAATGTCTGTTGCCATTACGCAGATGCCTTCTTTTCAATTTTGGAAATTTCATCAGATGAATTTGTATCTGCCACATCATCAATCTTGATTGGCAGGGTAAGTCGCATCATAGCGCCCCTCCCCCCTTCAGAAGTTTCTGGCGCATCCATCAATTCAATGATGCCGCCATGATCTTCAAGAATTTTACGGACGATAGCGAGCCCCAGTCCGGTGCCTTTTTCGCGAGTTGTCATATAAGGCTCTAGCAGGCGTTGCCGATTGGCTTCAGGCAACCCCTTACCGTTGTCAATAATTTCGATTGTTGCCTGGTTGTCATTTGATGCAACCTGGATAAGAATTTTGCCTTTGGTGCTTTCATCGTTCTTCACAGCTTCGATGGCTTCCACAGAATTTTTGATGACGTTAATCAGTGCCTGTGAGAGCATGCGTTGATCGAAAATCATGTCCAGGGGACGTTCGCTCACGGTCAGTTCGAAATCTATGTCGGGATTGCCAACCTTTTGCATAAATACAGTTTCGCGAACGACTTTTTTCAAATCAGCCATCGCCATTTCGGGTGCCGGCATTCTCGCAAAGGCGGAAAATTCATCGACCATTTTGCCAATATCTGAAACCTGGCGGATAATGGTATCGGTACAGCTATCAAAAATTTCCTTGTCCTCGGTAATCTGCTTGCCATAACGCCTCCGTATGCGCTCCGCAGACAATTGGATAGGCGTCAGAGGGTTTTTGATCTCATGAGCAATCCGGCGGGCAACATCCGCCCAGGCAGTATTTCGTTGGGCAGAAACCAGATCGGTGATGTCGTCCAGGGTCAAAACAAAAGAGTGGGTTGGCGTTTCTTCATATTCTGCGGTGACCTGCACATTAAGGGTGCGCTCACGCCCGTCACGCATGATTGTTATTTGCTCATGATACTGAGATTTGCCAGACATAATGGCTCGACTAAACGCTGCACCAAGTTCTGGTACCCTGTCCACAAGAGCCAGCTTGCCCGATGCAATTTCCCCATCAATCCCCAGGATTGGCATGGCCGACTTGTTGGCAATTGTAATGTAGCCGTTTGTATCCACACCAATTACAGCAGCACTCACCCCGGACAGTACCGCTTCAATAAAGTGGGCACGTTGGTCCATTAAATCATGTGCGCTAAGGAGCTCGGATTGCTGGGTGCGCAGTTCTGAAAGCATGACATTGAACGTATCGCTCAAAAATCGAAGGTCTCCTTCTGATTGTGAAGAATCTACTTTTACGTCCAGATTTCCTGAGCTCACCTCTTCCGCAGCAAACATTAATCTTCGAATGGGAGAAACAATCCGGTTGGCTACACTTATGCCCATCCAAATCGCCGAAAGCAGCACGATAAGACAAATTCCGAGATAAAGTATGGCAAATGCGATTTGGAACGGAAGACGGTTTTCTTCCAACCCTCGATAATCGGCGCTATTAATTTCTGTTACCCGCAAAGCGTCCAGCACTGCAGGCTGTACCGCAACGATTGAATACAGATATGTATCCGGAATTTCCCGCAGTTTGAATACTGCACTCACATAATTGGTCGGACCGGGCGGAATGTGTACCGGATCTCCGTTTTTCGCAGATTCAATTGCTTTTGGGGGGACGGGTGGCAAAGTCTCCTTTGATTCGACGTCAGCTTTTAGTATTTGTATGCCGTCACCATTCAACAATGTTGCACCGGCAAATCCGCGACCGCGGGACTGGATGGTAAAGAGGTTGTCGAAGCCGCGGCGGTCCAAAATGTAGAGTTTGCGATTTCGATCAAGATCAGCAGCCATCGACAGGGTATTCCCCATCAACACACGCGTGCTTTCATTCATGTACGCCCGGGCAATGCTTACAGAAGATTCAACAATGCGTTTGGTTCTGATCTCAAACCAGCGATCCAGTCCCAAATCCAGGGTGATGCCAGCAACGATTGCCACCAGGATCGCAGGAAAGGCCGCCACAAGACAAAACAGGCCGATTATTCGAACATGCAACCGGGAAGCGGCATGGCCCTTTCGTCGTGAACGCAGGATTTTGTATACTTCCCGGCCAATCAAGAAAAACAATATGGCAGCCAGGACGCCATTGACCGCTGCCGCACCCAGAACAATCTGATTGTTTGGCAAGATGGGTGTGAATCCGATTAATATTAGAAACGTCAGCGTTCCACTGATCATCAGTGCTATGACAGTCGTCAGACCGATGATGCGGCTTTTGGACTCTTTACTGATGTCAAATAGCGAATACCGTGAGGCTTTCGGATTGCCCGCTGTCGATGCCTTGTCAGCTGATCGACCTTCCTCAATGTTATCTGTAAGTGTCACGGAATTTTTTGCCTGCTTTTAAGCTAACCCGGTTTCCAACGATTCCGCCGCGATTTCCAGCCAATATCCCAAAACCGTTGCAAGTTCGCAACACAATTGTGGCAAAAATGAAACATATTGCTGTTTCTGGTAAATGGATAAAAAGCACCTCGTCACTGATCAAGTGTCACAAAGACGCTGTTTTCAAGCCAATGCCTAGCGGGTTGTGCGGACGATACGAATTCCGTGATCCCGAATTTTTTTCCGCAGAGTATTGCGATTCAGTCCCAAAACTTCTGCGGCCTTGATTTGATTACCATTGGTGGCCGTAAGCGCTGATGAGATTACCGGATGCTCAAACTCGTCCAGAAAACGATGATAAACGCCTTCTGGAGGCAGTTCTTCCCCGTATTTAGCGAAATACCGGTTGAGGAAAAATTCTGTTGCACTTCTAAGGTCGTTAAATCCACCCTGATTACTGTTGTCCGCACCTTGCCTAAAGAACCCGCTATTTCTGATTTCGGTTTCCACGACCTGACCGGTGATTGTTTCCTGCGGGTAGAGTGTACAAATTCGCCGGACCAAATTTTCCAACTCTCGTACATTCCCGGGCCATGAGTGATCCTTTAGCGCTTTTAATGCTTCCTGGTCTGCGTGTTTTGGTTGCCCACCTTCCATCTGCGTTAGTTTAAGAAAATGAAATACAAGATCTGCCACATCTTCTTGTCGTTCACGCAACGGTGGAATTCGCAAGGGAACAACGTTGAGCTGGTAGAACAGATCCTCCCTGAACATACCGTTACGTATCATTTGGTCCATATCGCGGGTTGTCGATGCAATAATTTTGACATCACTCTTGATCGGGCTTGCACCACCTACCGGTGTGAATTCACCCAACTGCAATACACGTAAAAGACGAGATTGAGCTGAAGCGGGAAGCTCTGCGACCTCTTTGAGGAAAAGAATGCCGCCTGCCGCCTGTTTGATTTTGCCATCAATGTTTTCGGTTGAGTTTGTTGACGTACTTCCGAACAGTTCAGCTTCTATTGAATCAGGTGGCAGAACAGCCAGGTTTACTGCCATGAACGGGTTGTTTTTTCGGTTGCCGTACTGGTGCAACACTTTGGCGGTCAGCAACTTTCCGGTTCCTGGTTCACCCGTTAGCATTACGGTCAAATCGGACTGCATCAAGCGCGCGATCGACCGATAAATTTCCTGCATCGGGGGTGATCGGCCGACCAATGGCATTCCTTCCAGGTACTCATCGAATTTTTCTGTGCTTCGATTGTCCTTGGGTTCCGATATTGCACGGTCCACCGCCGCAATTAACTCGCTAAGATCGAATGGTTTTGGCAAATATTCATAAGCGCCTGTTTCGGACGCCTTGATAGCGGTCATGAAGGTATTTTGAGCGCTCATAACAATTACTGGTAGCTCTGGACGCCTGAGTTTTATTCTTGGCAGTAAATCAAAGGCATCACCATCGGGCATGATCACATCCGATACGACGACATCACCCTCTCCCTCGTCAATCCAGCGCCAAAGGGTGGAGGCATTTGATGTAACTCGCACATCAAATCCAGCACGAGACAATGCCTGATTAATGACGGTGCGAATGGCCGCGTCATCATCCGCAACCAGTACGATGCCCTTACTCATATTCATCTCCATCGTTTTGACCATCCGTGATCCAAGTTGGCAGCAGGACGCGAAATGTTGTGGCACCGGGTTGGGAATCGCACTCAATGATCCCGCCATGGCTGCCGATAATTTTTGCAACCAGTGCAAGACCCAGTCCCGATCCATTTGTTCTGGTCGTTACAAAGGGTTCAAAGACGTGAGAACGAATTTCATCCGGGATACCCGGTCCGTTGTCAGTCACACTGAACTCGAGTGGCAGTGTTGCGCGTGCTCGTGAAACGGGTGAAACAATGCTGATGCCGGATCGATAGGCAGATGACAGTATGATTTCCCGTTGGTCTCGCCCGTTTACTGCCTCTGCAGCATTTTTTACCAAATTTAGAAACACCTGAATCAGCTGATCCCTGTCGCCGGACACCAGCGGGAGCGATGGATCATAACGCTCAGAAATCTTTACATTTTTGGCAAACCCATTTTGGGCCAGACGTTTCACATGCTCAAGCACGGAGTGCATATTAACGGCTTCTGGCCTTACCAGTCTTTCATCGGAGAATACTTCCATCCGATTGACGATATTAACGATCCGGTCGGTTTCAGTGGTGATAAGTTGAGTAAGTTCCTGGTCTGCTTTTGTCACCACCCCCTCCAGCAGTTGAGCAGCGCCCCGGATTCCTGAAAGCGGATTTTTGATTTCGTGCGCGAGCATCGCTGCCAGCCCCGTCACTGAACGGGCGGCACCTTGGTGGGAAAGCTGACGATCAATTTTGTCTGCAACACTTCGCTCGCGAAATACCAGCACTACGAATTGTGAGTTGTCGGCCATGGGTGACGCATAAACGTCAACAATTTTGTCCGGCCCGGTGCGCGGTGTGGAAACATTGATCTGGTACTCAACAACTGGTGCGCCGGTTGCCAGAACCTGGTCTACAAGATTGAGTACCGGACTTCCAAACGGAACAAACTTATCCAGATTATGTCGAACCAAGTATTTTGCAGACGCACTGAACACACCTTCTGCAGACATATTTGCGTAGTGTATTGAATTATCCTTTGTTGTTACCAAAACAGCCTGTGGCAAGCTATCAAGCACCAGACCAAAGTCTGTAACCTGCTTACCTGGCGCAATCGAGGGTGTCGCGCCAGTCATGCCGCACACAAGGAACCGGCGACCGGAGTGTGCATTTTAAATAACTCTTTCAAGCCTGCAACAACAGCATCTGTATTTTCGGAAGTCAGGATAGATTTGCGCAAGGGGCTTGCGGCCTCCGGAAGGTTTAGCCGGTCCAGATACCAACCAATATGTTTTCGCGCCTGTCGAACGCCCAGATGCTTGCCATAAAAGGAAACTATGTCTTCATAGTGAGTGCGCACTTCATCGAAATTGCACTCCAGTGCCCGAATGTCAGGGGTGGTCAATCGGCCAGCAATGTGGGCAGGCATCCATGGCGCGCCATAAGCGCCCCGACCGACCATGACGGCATCACTGCCGGAGACAGCGGTAGCAAGATTCGCTGATTGCGGGTCCAGAATATCGCCATTTACGACAACCGGTAGACCGGTTTTTGCCCGAACCCTTGCGACCGCTTCCCAGTCTGCATTGCCTTTGTAAAACTGACATCGGGTTCTGCCGTGAACCGTGATCATCTGAACGCCTGCATCTTCCGCCCTGGTTGCCAACTCATCCGCATTCAAACTGTTATGATCCCAGCCAAGTCGCATCTTGAGGGTGACCGGTATCTTGACCGCTTTGACTACAGCGTCGATGAGTGTCATGGCGTGATTGAGGTCGCGCATTAAAGCGGAGCCTGATTGGCCGTTGATTACCCGCTTGGCAGGGCATCCCATATTGATGTCGATAATCTGCGCGCCACTGGTCTCCACCACCGCCGCCGCCTTTGCCATCCATTTCGGCTCGCAGCCAGCGATTTGCACCATGTGCAGCGGTAAATTCCCGGACGCAGCCTTTAGTGTCATTTCCGCCTGACCGGTCAAAAAAGCTTCACTGGCAACCATTTCAGATACCACCAGTCCGGCGCCGTACTTCCAGGCAAGTTTTCTGAATGGCAGATCTGTGATGCCGGACATAGGGGCAAGGAAAGCGCGGTTGCCCAGTTTCACACCCCCAACCACAATTGGATTGTCAAGTTTGACTGCATCAATTGCTGGTTTGTATGCTTGGGTCACAGTGTTATCCGAAATTGTAGATGCACATTATTTGTGCATGCTGAAGATATGCCTCATGATTAGCCAATCCTCTTGACCTTCACAAGGTTGTTGATCCGCTATCACCGGCATGATTAAGCTAATCATTCCTGTCATTTGTGACTTAAAATCAATTGGAAACAGTTTTGAACAAGAATGCAGCGGTCATTGTTGCTGCCGGTCGCGGCGAACGTTTGGGGGCAACGGGTGGTCCAAAACAATACCGAATGCTTGCTGGTAAATCAGTTTTGCAACGAACATTGGATTGTTTCACCAAGCATCCCGCCATTGATATTGTTCAAGTTGTAATTCATCCGGATGATCGCGCTCTCTACGATGCGGCCGTTCATCAGCATGAAAAACTGGCTGATCCGGTTGGTGGCGGCGTGACGCGTCAGCAAAGTAGCAGGGCCGGAATTGAGGCTGTTGCGGCCAAATCTTGCGTAAATGTATTGATACACGATGCGGCAAGACCGTTTGTTTCAGCCCAAACCATAGATAATGTGCTGAGTGGCATTGCATCGGGGACATGCGCCCTGCCCGCTTGCGCGGTTTCCGATACTTTGAAACGCGCAAAGGACAATGGCGAATTTGTTGAAACTGTATCCCGGGATGGTTTGCACTTTGGTCAAACGCCGCAAGGATTTGTCATGACTGATGCACTGACTGCACACAAAAAAGCTGCCGAAAATAATTTGCACGATTTTACGGATGACGCCGCAGTCGGCGAATGGGCGGGTCTAAGCGTTGTGCTGGTAGAAGGCGACAGGAACAATTTCAAAATTACCACTCAAGAAGACATGGCAATGGCCCAGCAGAAGGCCGATAAGGCAAGGATACCCGATGTACGGACTGGTAATGGATACGACGTCCATCAACTGATTCCTGGAAAGACCGTAACACTGTGCGGGATTGAAATTCCACATACCAAATCCCTTAGCGGACATTCAGATGCAGATGTGGGGCTTCACGCCCTCACTGACGCTCTTCTCGGTACAATTGGGGAAGGTGATATCGGATCACATTTCCCGCCCTCTGACGAAAAATGGAAGAACGCCGCATCTGATCAGTTTTTAATTCATGCTACCGAGCTTGTTCGCGGTGCTGGAGGATCTATTACAAATCTTGATATCACCCTGATTTGCGAGGCACCAAAAATTGGACCCCATCGCCAGGAAATGCGTATGAGAGTTGCCGAGATTGCTGGAATTGATGTTAATCGTGTGTCGGTCAAAGCGACAACCAATGAACGGATTGGCTTTGTGGGACGTGAAGAAGGGATAGCCGCAATTGCGACCGCCACCGTGGTTTTTTCCAGTGACAGTCCGGAGAAACTGTAATGCAGTTTGACCCTGATCTTATTGAAATGGCTACGCTGGTTATTGAGCGATTCAAGGCACAGGATGCTCGCATCGCAACTGCTGAATCTTGCACCGGTGGGCTAATTGCCGGACTTCTAACGGAAATTCCTGGCTCCTCTGACGCGTTTGAACGCGGGTTTGTCACGTATTCAAATGAAGCAAAAGCCGAATTGCTGAATGTTGATCCGCAGACACTCCATGAATCAGGTGCGGTATCTGCAGAAACTGCCTATGCAATGGCCATCGGTGGATTGGCACAATCGGACGCTTCGGCCTGTGTGGCAGTTACAGGAATTGCTGGTCCGGGCGGTGGAACTGCTAAAAAGCCAGCAGGGCTTGTCTATATCGCTGTTGCAGCAAACCACGAAGAAGGGGCGTTTGTCGAAGAATGTCAATTCGGTGATATTGGCCGAAGCGAAGTTCGCTCGAAAACTATAAATGTTGCGCTGGAGATGCTGCTTGCTTACGGACTGGATGAGGAGTCAGAACAGTAAGTCTGAATTAGCGCAGTACGCGCTGGACCCGTTGTCAAGGATGTCTGCGCTTCCGTATGAAGTAGTGAGAAACACCCATTGCGATGATCCCAAGGATTGAAAGACCCATCAACCATGGCCAGCTAAGATGGTTCATGCTGTCACCCATAAAAACCATCAACGTTGTAAGGGGTAGAATACCGATCCCGGTGGTCCAGGCAAATGTCCACCAGCTTACCCGCGTCAATCCAGCGGCATAATTGATCAGATTAAAAGCAATGATTGGTATGAAACGGCTTATCAGCAATGTGGCTGCGCCTTGATCTTCTGTCCATTGGTCCAGCATGTGTTGCTGGCGTTTTGGCAACGACCACTCCACAAAAGGTCTGCCAAAAAACCGGGTGAGGCCAAAAGAGAGCATTGCACCTATCATTGCACCGATCCAGGTCAACAGGGTTCCGTGAATGACCCCAAAACACATTCCGGCGGCAAGTGCGACGAATTCAGCGGGAAACGGCACGAAACAATGAACAATCATCAATCCAATGATTGCAACCTGGCCCCAATAACCCAGTTCCAGGATCTTGTTTGCGATTAATTCCGGACTATCAGCTAGCCCTAAGTTTACGTCGCTTAAAAACACAAAGATGGCTGCGGAGAATAATACCATTAGTAAAACAAGCGAAATCCAATGCCACCCACGCAATTGTGTTTCGGCACTCCCCTCGGTTGGTGAGGTGTTGGGCTCTTGGTTGTCTTTTTTCAAACCGGATATAATCAGCGCCCCCAATATTGCCTGGATAGCAGCTCTGGCCTGAAAAATGCGATAGCTGCCTGCTTGCCAGACGGTTACAAATCTGCCGCCTCACCTGTCTAATGTGCACCATTGCCGGTTTCTTGCCAAATCATGCATTAGTGAGCGAAAAACAGGCCCGGAACATGCCAAAGCACTCAAGTTTCGTTGTGTGACTTATTGCACATCTTGACTGGAGGCAGCTCGCTATATTTCAATCATCGAAACGGACCTTGAACCAGTCCAGATAACTACACATACGCCTACCTACCTACCTCCAGCCTCTAAAGACACCTCCGGTAAATAACCGGAGGTTCTTTTGTTTTAGTGACAATTTTGAGTGCAGTGGAGCAATATCCACCAATTGTTCGATGTGTGACTTTTTACACATCCAGCGGGTAAAACGATGTCTATATTCAAATCATCGAAAGGGCCCTGAACCTGCCCTTAAAGATACCAACATATTTCCCTATGTTACCCTAACCTCTACCCCCGGCCCAAACCGGGGGTTTTTTCATTTAAGAGGTTCTTTTCCCGTATATATCGTCTGCTCGCTTTTCAAATGCGGTTGTGAATTTCGAAAATGCCAAATCGAAGACCGATCCCATCACCATTTGCAGTGAGCGGCTACGCAATTCGTAATCAAGATCAAAGCTGACCTCGCAGCGATGCTCATCCAATTCGCTGAAACGCCAATGATTGTGGAGATATCGGAAGGGTCCATCGAGATATTTGACATCAATTGCCAGTTTTTCGGGATCAAGGATTACCTGGCTTGTGAAGCTTTCCTGGATGAATTTGTAGGCGACTGTCATATCAGCAATCACCATAACGCGCCCTTCCCGCTGCTTTTTTGAACGCACATTGAGCGAGCGGCAGAGCGGCAGAAATTCTGGATACTTTTCGACATCAGCCACCAGGTCATACATGTCCCTGGCGGAATGACCGACCTCATGCAGCTTGGCAACTTTAGGCACTATCTAGCCCGGCTGCGCTGCACGTGTTGCCTGCAGTTTCGCAAAGTCTTCACCCGCATGGTGCGATGAGCGTGTGAGTGGACTTGAGGAAACCATTGAAAAGCCTTTTGACCATGCAATGGTTTCGAACGACTTGAATTCATCGGGTGTCACAAACCGTGCGATCTCGTGGTGGCGTGAGCTTGGTTGTAGGTATTGTCCGATGGTGATGAAATCCACATCTGCTGATCTTAAATCATCCATTACCTGCAAAACTTCGTTCCTCTCTTCTCCCAGGCCCAGCATGATGCCGGATTTGGTAAACAAAGTCGGGTCAATTTCTTTCACCTGTTGGAGTAGACGTATCGAGTGGAAGTACCGCGCACCGGGTCGCACGGTCAGGTAATGAGAGGGAACCGTTTCAAGATTGTGATTGAATACATCCGGTTTTGCCAAAACGACTTTTTCCAAAGCACCTTCTTTACGCAGGAAATCCGGGGTCAGGATTTCGATGGTTGTGTTAGGCGCTGCTTTGCGAATTGCCTCAATGGTTTCAACAAAATGCTGGGCTCCGCCATCATCCAGATCGTCACGATCAACGGAGGTAATGACCACGTGATTGAGGCCCAGTTTTGCAACCGCCCGCGCAACGTTTTCTGGTTCCAGCGCATCAAGAGCTACCGGAATGCCGGTGCGCACATTGCAAAATGCACATGCTCTGGTGCAGGTATCCCCCATAATCATCATGGTTGCGTGTTTTTTTGACCAGCACTCGCCAATGTTTGGGCAACCTGCTTCCTCGCATACGGTGACCAGATTGTTTTCCCTGACGATCTTGCGGGTTTCTTCGTAAACCGGTGAACCCCCGGCGCGTACGCGTATCCAGGAGGGTTTTTTCGGAATCGGCTTTTCCGGGCGGTGCGCTTTTTCTGGGTGCCTTGGAGCAAGGTCTTTGGTGTTAAGTACGGTTACCATCAGCGCTTACCGATCTTCCTGTGAGTTTTTGCGTTGTTCGTTCCGGCCAAAAAACCAGAGAATTCCAATTGCGCCAGCTGTGGCGATGACAAGATTGCCCAAAAAACCATAAAACTGAATTCCCAGGAGTCCGGCAAGGGTGCCGCCCACAAAGGATCCGGCGATGCCGACCAATACATTTGTCAGTAGACCATGATCACGATTGAGTACACGTTCTGCAACGTAGCCTGCAATAAATCCAATTATAAGCAAGCCAAAAAACCCTACCCCCGGCATACCTAGGAGCCCCTGAGCTTCATACATCGTGTTTTCCTTCCTTATTCTTTGCTGTCGCTGTTCTCACGCCAGCGGCAAACAGCCAACTAAAGAGCGCTGCGACGCAGCCAAAAAATATGCCCAGCACGCCGCTTGATAACACAGAGGCGATAATCCCATCGATCCCTTCTGCAGATTCTCCGTTTGGGCCAAAAGGAATATGAACAGCCTTTGGATTCAAGAGGTTGAGCGTACCTACCAGTAATCCAAATAGCGTGGTCGTGCAAAAGACCCATAAAAATCCGCTTACTGGTGACGGCATAATTATTTACTCCTGATACTAGCAATCATGCGAGTACGTGAAGATCAGTGTGTCCTCAACAAATTGCCCGGTAGGTTGGCACTTTTTGTAAACCTCTCTGGTACCGCGCACGGTTACATGAAGTTGGTCGGCTCGAACCGGGCCTTGCACATCATAGATTAATGGATCACCGGGGCAGTACTTTGAAAAAACCCGTGCTTCGCCGGAATACCAATTGCCTGATTTTCGGCCTTCAAACAGCAATGTACCTGTATAAACACCTGCCTGTCGCAACACCGCGCGCGGGTTTTCATAATAAAGCCACCGATCATTGCCGTTTGCCTGTAAGCGCATCAGGGAACCATTGTGATCCCAGCAAGAATCCGCCTTTGAATAGTTTGGCATGGCGACAATGCAAATTGACGTAATCACCACCGTGGTGAACGTTGAATTCATCGTCACAAAAATTTCCTTAAACATGCTTTGCCTTGTTATTTCGCTCTCACTGTATGTGACTACATGTGAATCACCCGGTCATAGGCATCCAACACGCTTTCGTGCATCATTTCTGATAGCGTTGGATGCGGGAAGACCGAGTGCATCAATTCTTCTTCGGTGGTTTCCAGGTTCATCGCCACAACAAATCCCTGAATGAGTTCAGTGACTTCCGCTCCGATCATGTGCGCACCGAGGAGCTGACCTGTTTCAGCATCAAATACTGTTTTGACCAAACCATCTGCCTCACCCAAGGCGATCGCCTTGCCATTTCCAAGGAATGGAAATTTACCGACGCGGACTTTGTGTCCAGCTTCTTTGGCAGCAACTTCGGTTAACCCTACAGATGCGATTTGGGGGTGACAGTAGGTACATCCGGGGATTTTGGCTTTGTCCATAACATGAGGATCGAGCCCGGCGATTTTTTCTACACAGATTACACCTTCATGCTCTGCCTTGTGAGCAAGCATGGGCGGGCCAGCCACATCGCCGATCGCGTAAATGCCTTTGACAGCGGTACGCCCATATCCATCTGCAACGATGATACCACGATCCGTTTTGACACCGAGTTCTTCAAGCCCCAGATTTTCAATGTTGCCTTGTACGCCAACTGCGGAAATCAATTTATCTGCGGAGAGTTTCTCTGTCTTTCCCTCAGCTGTCTCGACATGAGCAATTACACCGCTTGCCTTCTTCTCAACCTTGGCAACTTTGGCACCGGTCAGGATGTTCATCCCATCCTTTTTGAAGCGTTTTAGTGCATGCGCCGATATATCATCATCCTCAACGGGAAGGATTTTCGGCAACAACTCGATGACGGTCACCTCGCTGCCCATTGCGTGGTAGAAACTCGCAAACTCCATGCCGATTGCGCCAGAGCCCATCACCAGAATTGATTTGGGCATTTTTTCCGGCACCATTGCCTCAAAGTAAGTCCAGATCGACTTGCCGTCTGGCTCAATACCAGGAATGACCCTCGGGCGGGCCCCGGTTGCAACGATGATGTGTTTGGCTGTGTAAGTGCCCTCACCTTTCACTCCGCGCGGCACTTTGTGTTGGGGCTCCATCGGTTTCTTGGTTGTGGCAGTGACCGAAACTTCTCCGGCTTTTGAGAGCTTCGCTTCACCCCAAATCACGTCGACCTTGTTCTTTTTCAAAAGGCCGTTCACACCGGCATTTAGTTGAGCTGATACACCGCGTGAGCGGTTGACGATCGCCGTTGCATCAATGCCTGGCTTTTGGACGGTTAATCCATAGTCGCCCGCGTTCTTCATGTAGTGGTAAATTTCAGCGGATCGCAACAATGCCTTGGTAGGAATGCATCCCCAGTTGAGGCATATACCCCCTAAGTGCTCACGTTCGACAATAGCGGTCTTTAAACCCAGTTGGGCGGAGCGTATAGCGGTTACATATCCGCCCGGTCCGGACCCAATAATGATGACGTCGTAATCAGTTGCCATTCGAATTTCCTACACTCGCGCTCTGGTTTAATTTTTGCCGGACTACAAGTTGCCAAGATTTGATGCTTTGCTGTATCTTGTTCGAACTAATCAAAGGTAGGTGTCCTTGTATATCATCACTGTTTTTACCGATGCTTTGTCTGCGATCATGGATCTTCCGTGGACCGTAAAAGGGCCGGGTTTCGTGTTAATTGCCTTTTTTTTGTTTCGCAGTTTTACCCAATTCCTTACGTTGCATCCAATCCGGGCTGTAACCAGTATCGTCTATGCATTCATCGTCGCTCTTGTTCTTTCGCGTTTTGGCGTGGACATCACAAACTGGCTTATCACTCAGCAAGTCATTTCCTAGCTGTTTAATAAGCAACGGCTAAACGAGCATCCCAATTGGTTTTTCTATGTAATTCTTAAACGCACCCGCGAGTTGTGCACCTAGTGCACCATCGATTACGCGGTGATCAAACGCAAAGGTTACGGTCATTACGGTCGCAACAGCCAAGGCTCCATCGCGCACAATTGGTCTCTGCGTGCCTGCGCCAACAGAAATGATGGAAGCTTGTGGCGGATTGATAATTGACGTGAAATCAGAAACCCCGAACATACCTAGATTGGAAACGGCTGTTGATCCGCCTTGATATTCCTCAGGCTTCAATTTTTTTGTTTTGGCACGCGCGGCCATGTCCTTCATTTCAACGGATATTGCGGAAAGCGTTTTTGATTCTGCATCGCGCACAATCGGCGTGATCAATCCGTCTGGAATCGCAACCGCGACGCCGACATCGCTGTGTTTGTGTACAATACGTGCACCACTCGTCCAGGATGCATTTGCCATCGGGATATCGCGAAGTGCCAACGCCATTGCCTTGATGATGAAATCATTGACTGAAACCTTGTAAGCGGGTTTGTCTTCATCATCCTTCGGCGCTGCATCGTTGATGTTTTTGCGTAATGCCAGAAGGGTATCAAGCTCACAATCCATGGTCAGGAAATAGACCGGTATAGTTTGCGAGGATTCAGTTAGCCGGGCAGCAATCACTTTACGCATGCTGTCATGCGGCAGCACTTCATAACTGCCCTCCGCATAGAGCGCGAGGATGTCCTTATCCATCATTCCCGCGGAGACTGCGGTTGCTGATGCAGAAACAGAGCCTGTTGCTGACGCCGGCGCTCCGTCAACGTCGCGCTTAATTATCCGGCCATGCGGTCCGCTGCCTTTGATATTTTCCAGATCAACGCCATTTTGTTTGGCAATGCGCCGGGCAAGCGGTGAAGCAAAAATGCGCTCTGAGGACGGTGCGCGCGCAATTTCGGGTGCTGGAGATGGAATGGTTGCAGGTGCAGGCGGGGCAGCGACAGGCTCGTTCTTATCGGGTGATTCTGCAGCATCACTTGGAACAGTCTCAGCAACAGGAGCCGGAGCTACCTCAACACTTGAAACATCCTCTCCCTCACCTGCCAATACAGCAATAACTGCATTGACCTTGACCCCTTCGGTTCCAGCCTCGACCAGTAATTTTGCGACGGTACCTTCGTCAACAGCTTCCACTTCCATGGTTGCCTTGTCGGTTTCGATTTCTGCAATCACATCACCGGGTGCAACGCTGTCGCCCTCCTTCACCAACCATTTGGCGAGGTTACCCTCCTCCATGGTGGGTGAAAGTGCGGGCATGGTGATGTTGATCGGCATTAGTTTAATTCCCTGTCGAGGCTGAGGCCTCTCCTCGCCTCTTGTTGATTTCCCGGTCGGAGCTAAAGCCCCTTCCCGCCTCTTGTTTGATTACCCGTCTCGAACACGCCGTCATTCATTAGCATGTTGGTCGTAATGTGTATCTTGCCATCATCGGGCGGTATCCATTCTGCAAGGCGTGTCAGACGCTTCGTCTCTTCTGCTACCTTGAGCACCGCCTGATCTGCGGTGAGTGATTTTCTGGCCAGGCTTTCAAGCGCCTCGTGACTTATCTCAACCACCACTTTGCGACCATCAATCAGCACGGACCTTCCAAGCTTGTCGTAGCGCAGGGATTTGAGATCAAGGCGTTGCATGAATTAGTCCCTGTAGCTTACATTCTTAACCGCCTGCACCACCTCGTCGACATTTGGCAGGGCCAGTTTTTCAAGGTTCTCGGCATAGGGCATAGGCACATCCTTGCCGCAGATGGTGATCACCGGTGCATCGAGATAATCAAAGGCCTTTTGTACAATCTGGCTGGCGATGTGATCGCCCACGGAGGATTGTGGGAACCCCTCCTCGACGGTCACCAACCGGCCTGTCTTTTTGACGGATTCTATCACCGTATCCATATCGAGTGGCCGCAAGGTTCGAAGATCAATGATCTCCACGTCGATACCATCTGCTGCCAGCTGCTCAGCCGCCTTGATGGCGTAGGTCATGCCGATACCAAATGATACGATTGTCGCATCATTTCCTTGCTTGTGGATCCGTGCCTTGCCAATCGGCAACACATGATCTTCGAGGTTAGGCACCTCAAAGCTTTGGCCATAGAGTATTTCGTTTTCCAGGAATATTACCGGATTGGGGTCACGGATCGCAGCTTTTAACAGGCCTTTTGCATCCGATGCATTGTAGGGCATGACAACCTTCAGGCCAGGGATATGACTGTACCAGGCTGCATAGCAATGGGAGTGCTGAGCACCCACGCGTGCCGCAGCGCCGTTCGTCCCACGAAATACGATCGGTGCGCCCATCTGACCGCCTGACATATACAAGGTTTTGGCCGCGGAATTGATGATCTGGTCAATTGCCTGCATTGCGAAGTTAAAAGTCATAAATTCAACAATTGGCTTGAGGCCTGCCATTGCAGCACCTACGCCAATACCGGCAAATCCATGCTCGGTGATCGGGGTGTCCACAACGCGTTTTGCGCCAAATTCGTCAAGCAGCCCCTGGGTGATTTTGTAGGCACCCTGGTATTCGGCAACTTCTTCCCCCATGACAAAAACATCCGGATCGGCGCGCATTTCTTCGGCCATTGCAGAATTAAGTGCTTCGCGAACAGTCATGGAAACCATTTCGGTTCCAGCTGGAATATCGGGGTCTGATGCAATTTCGAGCGCCGGCACTGCTACCGCATTTACTGCAGCGGATGTAGCTTCCGGCTCTGCTGACACTTGTTCCGTCACAGGTTCTGCTGCAGGAGATTTCACAGTTACAGCGCTTGCATCCTCGCCCTCCTCTGACAGCAGAGCGATTACGGCATTGACCTTTACGCCTTCAGTGCCCGCATCAACCACCAGTTTGGCCACCTTGCCTTCATCGACAGCTTCCACTTCCATGGTGGCTTTATCTGTCTCAATTTCTGCAATGATGTCGCCAGCGCTAACGTCATCCCCTTCCTTCACCAACCATTTGGCAAGGTTTCCCTCTTCCATGGTGGGCGAAAGGGCTGGCATTAGAATTTCGATTGGCATGGCTGTTTACAGTCCTTAAACCAGAATATCGGTGTAAAGTTCAGATGGATCCGGTAACGCGGCGGCTTGGGCAAACTCTGCTGATTTGCCGACGGTTTCGCGGATGTCCTTGTCGATGGCTTTCAAGTCGTCCTCAGTTGCCCATTTCTTTTTGACCATCCGCTGGCGAACCTGTTCGATCGGGTCATGTTCTGCCCGCATTTTCTGGACTTCATCCTTGGTGCGGTACTTTGCAGGATCAGACATTGAATGACCACGATAACGATAAGTCTTCATTTCCAGAATAAACGGTCCCTTGCCATCGCGAGCCCACTCAACTGCGTGATCACCCGCAGCTTTCACGGCGCGAACATCCATTCCATCTACTGACATTCCTGGAATGTTAAAGGAGGCTCCACGCTGTGAGAAATGGGTTTCCGCCGAGGAGCGTGTCACCGACGTCCCCATGGCATAACGGTTATTCTCAATGATGTATATTACCGGCAAGTCCCAAAGGGATGCCATGTTGAAGCTCTCATACACCTGCCCCTGGTTAGATGCTCCGTCACCAAAATACGCCAATGAAACATTCTTGTTTCCGCGATAGGAGTTTGCAAACGCCAATCCAGTTCCAAGGGATGCTTGCGCGCCGACAATGCCGTGGCCACCATAGAAGTTACGTTCCTTGGAAAACATGTGCATTGAGCCGCCCTTGCCACGGGAATAACCGCTAGCCCGGCCGGTCAGTTCAGCCATCACACCATCAGGATTCATGCCACAGGCCAGCATATGGCCGTGGTCGCGATATCCAGTGATTACCTGGTCACCCTCACCAATCGCCATTTGCATTCCGGTAACGACAGCTTCCTGCCCAATGTAAAGGTGACAAAATCCACCAATGAAACCCATACCGTATAACTGGCCTGCTTTTTCCTCGAAGCGGCGAATTAACAGCATATCGGAGTATGCTTTGAGTTCCTGGTCTTTGGTAAACTGGAGAGGTGGCGGGGTATTTTGAACGGTCGAATGGTTTGCTGAATTGCCAGCAGCTTTTTTCCCGGCTTTTCCCGCCATTGTGTATTCTCCCGATTGGGTTGCCATTGTTGCGCTTTAAGGTGAAAACTTCAATTGCAATCGGTGCACGGCAGTATTGTTATTCACGCTTATCGTGAAGGGCTGACGAACCAAATTCAACCCTCAAAAAGTATAAAGTCTTTCAGTAGAGCCCGTGTTTTAGCGAATTACCCCATCAAATCAAACAAACTATGTGTGATTATTGGCTTACTGATGTTTTCATGATCGTGATTTCATCGTCATGCAACAAATTGAGATGGTAGCGGGCCTGTTCATCAAGCATGTCACGTTCAATCGTGCCATTTCTCAGTAATCTTACGCGATCTTCAAGTTGTTGACGCTCAATACGGTGAGCTGCCAACCGATAATTGAGATTGATTGCCTGCTCCTCCAATTGTATTTGAGCTTCGGTCCCGTATCGTCCGATTTGGGCATGGTAGAAAAAATAGGAACTCAAAAGAATGGAAAATGCCGGTACGACAAGTTTACCCAGACCGGTGTTTCTTTTTTGACGAGTCGACACTGACAATACTCATTACGCAAAACTAAACTGAGAATTAGACAATGATCCAACACACTTAACATAGGGTTTACGGGATGCTCTTAGCCGGCATTATTGTTTAATAATTGAACGCCCTGCATAAACTGCGGCACCGCCCAGTTCTTCCTCGATACGAAGCAGTTGGTTGTATTTTGCGGTTCTGTCTGAACGAGCCAGAGAGCCGGTTTTGATTTGTCCGCAATTTGTTGCAACGGCCAGGTCCGCAATGGTTGTATCCTCTGTTTCCCCCGAGCGGTGAGACATCACAGCCGTATAAGCGGCCTTGTGTGCCATCTCGACTGCATCCAGAGTTTCAGTCAATGTGCCAATCTGATTTACTTTTACCAGAATTGAGTTTGCGACACCCATGTTGATACCGTCAGACAATCTAGCCGAGTTGGTAACAAACAGATCGTCACCAACCAACTGGCATGAACTGCCAATCTTGTCTGTGAGTGATTTCCAACCTTCCCAGTCGTCTTCTGCCATGCCGTCTTCAATCGATATGATTGGGTACTTGCCGGCCAATTCCGCCAGGTAACCAGCCATTTCTTCCGGCTCGAGCGTTCTTTTCTCACCCGACAAGACATATTTGTCGTTTTCAAAAAATTCGGTTGAAGCACAGTCAAGTGCCAGGCAAATATCATCCCCTGGTTTGTAGCCAGCTTTTTCAATCGACTTCATAATAAAGCCTAATGCATCGGGTGCGCTGGCAATTCCAGGTGCAAACCCGCCCTCGTCACCCACATTGGTATTATGTCCGTCAGCCTGCAGTTCTTTTTTCAATGTATGGAAGACCTCGGCACCCATGCGCAAGGCTTCCTTGAAGCTATCCGCGCCAACCGGCATGATCATGAATTCCTGGAAGTCGATAGGATTGTCGGCATGCTCTCCGCCATTGATGATGTTCATCATTGGAACGGGTAGAACACTGGCGTTCGGTCCCCCCAAGTATTTATACAACGGAAGATTGGCAGATTCTGCTGCAGCCTTTGCAACCGCCAGAGATACTCCCAGGATCGCATTGGCACCGAGACGCGCTTTGTTTTGAGTGCCATCCAGATCGACCATCACGTGATCAAGCATGCGCTGGTTTTCGGCTTCCATTCCACGGACTGCTTCGAAAATTTCGCCATTCACTGCTTCGACTGCTTTTTCTACACCCTTGCCAAGATAGCGGGCCCCACCATCGCGTAGTTCGACTGCTTCATGGGCGCCGGTTGATGCGCCTGAGGGAACAGCTGCCCGACCGAATGATCCATCCTCAAGAACCGCATCCACCTCGACAGTGGGATTTCCACGGCTGTCGAGAATTTCGCGTCCAGAAATATTGATGATGGCGGTCATGGGTAAAAGTTCCTTTTAGTTGCCAGTGGTTCTAAAACCAAATGACCGTAGATGGCAATAAATCTGCTTGCGTCATAAACTACACATGGATGCCTGGCTGGTAATTCTGCATTCCCTGATGGGTTATCCACATACCCAAATTCTGCCCCATTCTGGCCGCGTTTCCTCCAAAGATTAATTTTAGCAGGAGGAAAACAAGGAGCAGTCAAGTGATTCGAACCGATTTGAAATTTATACGAATGTTTTGTCTTGCGGTTGTGGGCACCGGTTTTGGTGCTTTGTCGATGACGGGAGCTAACGCTCAATCCTTTTCCTGTGCGCGGGCACAAATTCCGTCCGAACTTGCAATCTGCAACAATGAGGATCTGATCATTCTGGACGAACAGCTTGCGGATTTATTCGCTGATCGTCGCATTACTGCAAGCAATGGCACTCAAATTCAGCAAATTTCCAGGAAACAGGGTGAGTGGATGCGTCAACGCAACGCCTGCACTTTGGATTTCGATTGCCTGCAAAAACAGTATCTCGAGCGGATCAAGGCGTTGGGGACAGATCGGGCGCTCTAATTGCTCACCGGTTTAAGAGATTTGATCAGGTCATCCACAGCCTTCATCTGGGTCAGGAACGCTTCCAGTTGATGTAGCGGGAGTGCGCTTGGACCATCGCATTTAGCGTTATCCGGGTCAGGATGGGCTTCCAGGAACAGCCCGGCAAGGCCAATGGCCAGCCCTGCACGACCCAATTCTGCAACCTGCTCGCGCCGCCCACCGGATGCTGCAGCACCAGGGTCTCGCATTTGCAGGGAATGGGTCACATCAAAAATAACCGGAGCGTCTCCACTTCGGGTTTTCATCGTTTGAAAGCCCAGCATGTCGACCACAAGGTTATCATAACCAAAGCAGGTTCCCCGCTCGCACAAAATGATCCGGTCATTTCCGCACTCTCGGATTTTTTCGACGACGTTGTGAATTTGGTCAGGACTCATGAATTGCGGTTTCTTGACGTTGATGATCGCTCCGGTGTTAGCCATGGCAACAACCAAATTGGTTTGACGCGCCAGAAATGCCGGGACCTGGATGATATCGCAAACTTCACTAACGGGGATTGCCTGCTCGATTTCATGAACATCGGTTATTACGGGTACATCGAAAGCAGATTTTACTTCCTGAAGTATTTTGAGACCTTCCTCCATTCCCGGTCCGCGAAACGAAGTTATGGAAGAGCGATTAGCCTTGTCAAAGGAAGCCTTGAAAACATAGGGAATGCCCAGCTTGTCAGTAACTGTTTTGTAGTGCTCGGCTGAACTCATTGCCAGATCACGTGATTCGATCACATTTATCCCGCCAAACAGGGTCAACGGTGCGGTGTTGGAAATCTCGAATTTGTTGAGCGCGATACTTTTCATGATGAATTCAATTTACTTTCCGGCTTCCAAAAATGCCAGTGTCATCCCCTGCCCTGGTGCTGGCGGCACGACCAGACGTGGACCTATTTTCGAGTATTCTATTTCGTTTTTCTCGAGCAGTTTGGAAACTGTCTTGAGATTTTTCACTTCAATATCAACCGCCATCGCTCTTAGTCCACGCCCGACGGGCACATCCCCAATGCCGTAATAGGCGGAAAGTCCATCCGCTGTAAGAGTTGTCAAAGTGCCATTTGGCAATGATTGATCCATGCCAAATGAATGGGAACGTACGTCGCGTTGTCCGCACACAGTTTGCAGATAGTACTGAAAATCGGAAGGCACCGGTTCGTAAAGTGTGACCTGGGCAATGCGCGTTGCGCCATTGTCATGCTTGAGCAGTTTTGGATTTGGCTTGGTAACTGATCCGACATCCTCACACAGAAACAAACTAAGATCTGGTGCACGATCATCCAGCGCGAAGGCAAGACGCGCATGTACGCCAGTTCTTTTCACGGTCACCAGTTTTCCGGGTTTGTATCCTGCTTTTTTGAACGCCCTGCGTTCGGCTTTTGCATCATCGCCGGTGAACACCACCATCGAAAATCCATTGTCACCGTTGCGAAAACGGTAGGAGGCATCGCGGCTTAAAAAATTGTTACCCCTGACAGCATTGGCTTCAACAGTCTCCCGATGGCCGATAGCGAGCGGCTCAAGAAACGTGCCATTGGCAAATTTTATGCAGCAATTCTCTGTGCCGAATTTGTGTCGTCCGTCCGGTGCAACACAAAATCCCAGCGACTGATATCGCTCGCGCGCAATATCCAGGTCGGGCACCGGCAGAACTACATGGTCGAGATTGCGGGGTTCGAGTTTACTCATGAGCGCCGGTTTGCCTGATTGATTGCGTGTTGGCAAGCTTGCCCGTTAGCCGGGTCAAAGTTTGATCACCACATTGCCATTTGCCTTGCCGCTTTCAACAAGCTCATGAGCCTTGGCAATCTCACTCAACGGAAATTCCGCACCAATGCGGGTAACTGCGCTTTCAGATTTTGCAAAGTTTTCAAGGCGCGCTACGGCTGCCATTCTTTGCGCTTCCTCCAATTCATAGACCAGAAAAAATTGCAGGGTAATTGACTTGAACAGTAATTCGCGAAAAGGCACACCCAACTCACCCATGTCGTTCGAACCGTAGCAATAGATTGCACTATGTGGAGCAAGTGCACCGGTTGAGATCAATAATGAAGTAGATAAAAAATCCATGTCAATTACAGCTTCAACACCCGCACCGCCGGTTATCTCCATTATGCGTGCAGCCACATCTTCATTGCGATAGTCGATTGCGGCCTTGGCGCCAGCCGCCAAAACGATTTCATGTTTGGCAGCAGAAGCGGTTCCAATTACCTGTTTTCCCAATTGCGTCAGCATTTGGGTTGCGTAATGCCCAACAGATGACGCGGCACCGGTGACGAGCACGAACTTTGCAGCGCTGGCCTCCAAGAGGTTCACAGCATGCGCAGCTGTCAGACCTGGGATGCCGAAACATGCAGCTGCTGAAAATTCAATGCTTTGATCAAGTCGGACAGCTTGTGCTTGAGGCAGGCAGATATATTCTGCAGCGGTACCCATTGAACGTTGCCACTGGCCATTCCATATCCAGACTCGCTCACCAATGCGGGTCTTATCAACCCCTTCACCAACGGCTTCGATTTCCCCTGCCCCGTCACTGTGTGGAATAACAAAATCGCCTACCAAAGGCCGCCCCGCACGAGATTTGACGTCGGATGGATTGACGCCGGAAGTCGCCAACTTAACCAAAACTTCGCCTGCAACCGGTTCGGGGGTAGGCTTGTCGCCCAGAATCAGGACAGAATCTGCCGGACCATTTCGCTCATACCAGGCAGCTTTCATGGGGTGGACTTTCGCTTGTGATAGGTCAGCGCCATTGCAATACAGTGAGACAATTCGTTTTCGGGCAGCGGTTCATTCAGGCCAATCAGAATTGCACGGTTACCGGCGTAGTGGAAGCGTTCCGGATACCACGCCTTGAAAGTTTCAACCAGATTTGTGCTGCATATGAAATAGATTGCCGCCTTATCTCCTTCCTGTCCCAAACGGATGGTTGATCCAATACCATTTGGTTCAGCAACGTAACTTGGCTGCCCCCATTTCAGACATTCTGTAACCTTCAAGACACCTTCGGTGGCGTCAGCAGTCTCAAATATCAGCTCGCGTAATTTCATGAGGCAGTTTTGATATTGTTCCGGCAGCTTGGAAAACATTTTTGCAACGACTGGGTCTGAAATAGCCGGTGTGGGCATAGGGAATCTCAATTGTTGTTCGGCCTTGCCCCCGCCCAAGATACGGAAGCCGCTAAGGTGCGGCTTCCGTAGGATTGTCAAATCAAACTAAATCCAGTCGCACATGACCTAATGGTACAATAGCCCGTGATGGATATGCCCGTGTTGATGTTTGTGGCATTTCTTCTTCGCATGCCCAAGGCTCAATGTCAGATGACAATGGCGATGGCGATGTTTGTGATTTGCCAGCGCCACACTGTCTTTTGGTTTTACAGTTTCTGCAGGAGCTTTGCGAAGATATGCTGCAGAAGCCGAAATACTACTCAAAGCCAACCCGGCAACAAGAATCAAGGATGCCGCTTTTTTCGTCATGATAGTTCCTTCCAGCAGGAGGTTTTTGACAAGCCCCTAATTTGAGTCGGTATGCTTCAACAAGATGACATGACGCACCATGGTTGCCAAGTCTCGATGGAGGATGAGGAATGTGGGGGCAGCTGAACCATCGCCCCATTTATTAGATGGTTCAGCTGCTCACGCCACGGTCGAAGCAATTGCTGCGAACTAGCACTAGAAACAGATTGATGTTCGCCCCAATATTCTGCTTCTCTTAGTTACGCCACTTGCATGAAAGAACACGTGGATACGTATCAAAAACTGATTGCCCATCATTATAGGCTTCGCCCGCATGTGTCTAATGCATGCGAAAAATACTCGCTATGCAAACAACAAATGCCCATGGGATTGCGATGAACGTGTGATATTCATCTGTGTTTCTGGTGAAAATTGACCAAGTTTTGATAAACTCTTTACGGCTCAAGAAATGGGGAAAAAATTTAAACCAGCCTTGATTGCTTGAGCGCTGCTTCAATAAAACTGGAAAACAACGGGTGAGGAGCAAAGGGCCTGGATTTCAATTCCGGGTGATATTGAACGCCTATAAACCAGGGGTGGTCTGGATATTCTATTGTTTCTGGCAGGATCCCGTCCGGGGACATGCCCGAGAACACGAGCCCAGCTGCTTCAAGCCGTTCTTTGTAGTCGATGTTGACCTCATAACGATGGCGATGGCGGTCCGATATTTTCGTATCGCCATAAATTTTCGCAATTTTTGTGCCCTCTTTTAGCACTGCATCATAGGCGCCAAGCCGCATCGTGCCGCCTAGGTCTCCGGCTTCTTTGCGCTTTTCAAGCATGTTGCCCTTCAACCATTCGGTCATTCGGCCAACCACGGGTTCTTTTGCCTTGTCATTGAATTCGGTTGAGGCCGCATTCTTGATTCCCGCCAAATTTCGAGCTGCCTCCAGCACTGCCATTTGCATACCAAAGCAGATGCCAAAATACGGAATTTTTCTCTCTCGGGCAAAGCGGACAGCCTCTATCTTTCCTTCCGAGCCGCGTTCGCCGAAGCCACCAGGAACGAGAATGCCATCCACCTTGGACAGCCAGGGAGAGGGATCTTCCTTTTCGAAAATTTCAGACTCAATCCACTCGAGATTGACCTTCACATTATTGGCGATACCGCCGTGCTGTAGTGCTTCAATGAGCGACTTGTAGGCATCCTTCAAGATCGTGTATTTGCCTACTATTGCGATGGTCACTTCACCTTCCGGATTGTGGATTTTGTGGCTAATTTCGTCCCACATCTGCATTTTAGGTTTGGGTGCCGGATCAATTCCAAACGCATCAAGGACTTCCTGATCCAATCCTTCCTTGTGGTAAGTCATCGGCACATCATAAATTGATTGTGCATCCAGCGCCTGGATAACGGCTGTCTCCCGCACGTTACAGAACAACGAGAGTTTGCGCCGCTCTTCTGCAGGGATTTCGCGGTCTGCACGCACCAACAGGATATCAGGCTGAATGCCGATTGAGCGCAGTTCCTTCACGGAGTGCTGCGTTGGCTTGGTTTTCAATTCTCCGGCCGCCGATATCCAGGGCATCAACGTCAAGTGTACATATATGCAACCGCCACGCGGAAGATCATTACCCAACTGCCGAATGCTTTCAAAGAATGGCAGCGCTTCAATGTCGCCTACCGTGCCACCAATCTCACACAGGACAAAATCATATTCTTCGTTCCCATCAAGAACGAATTCCTTGATCTTGTTGGTAACGTGCGGGATGACCTGCACCGTTGCACCGAGATAGTCACCACGCCGCTCGCTGGCGATGATGTCCTGATAAATTCTGCCTGTGGTGATATTGTCCTGCTGGTTGGCAGGCCGTCCCGTGAAACGTTCATAGTGACCCAGATCAAGATCGGTTTCTGCGCCGTCATCCGTCACAAAACACTCGCCATGCTGATAAGGCGACATCGTGCCCGGATCAACATTTAGATAGGGATCAAGTTTTCTAAGACGAACCTTGTAGCCACGGGCTTGTAGCAGCGCACCGAGTGCAGCTGAAGCAAGGCCTTTTCCAAGAGAGGAAACCACACCGCCAGTGATAAAAACGTATCGCGCCATGGGATTTGAGGAATAACGCCTTCAGTTCGATTCGACCAGCACAAAATTGCGCTTTTTTCAAAAAAATACTCCCGAAGGCTCATCCGGGAGTATCGCTTGTCTAATTTACCGTCTTACTGGCTGGTTGGAACCTGCGGTTCGGTGTTTTCTTCTTCCTGGGGTTGCAGGAGGTCAAGAACGCCCTCGCCTGAGCCTTCAGAACCCTGTTGAACTGGAATTCTGTCCAAAACATCCGTCGGGCTTTCATTGTATTTTGCCATCACACCCAAAACAATTGAGGTGGCAAAGAAAGCGGCTGCCAAAATTGCGGTAGTGCGGGTAAGGGCATTTGCAGCTCCGCGGGCCGACATAAAGCCGCCACCGCCTCCGCCGCCGCCCATACCAAGAGCGCCACCTTCGGAGCGTTGAAGTAATACGACTGCCACCAAGGCAACAACGACCATAAGGTGGATAACGATAATCACGGTTTCCATGAAACTGATCCTATAGGAGGAATTCGGCAAGCCCGGTGGCCCGCTGGATTTGCGGCTCTTTTACACGACTAAATGGTGGGTGCAAACCCTGTTTCAAGTGTTCTTGATGTTACGGTAAGCGTTGCAGATACCTAGGAAATCGGCAGCCTTTAAACTTGCGCCTCCCACCAGCGCACCATCGACATTTTCTATGGCCATCAACTCGGTTGCGTTTTCAGGTTTTACCGAGCCGCCATACAACAATCGCATCCGGCTTCCCTCGTTACCAAATCGTTCGGTAAGTTGCTTTCGCATGAAGCCGTGCGCTTCGTGAACATCCTCGACGGCTGGAGTAAGACCGGTACCAATTGCCCAAACGGGCTCGTAGGCGACCGCAACTGTATCGGCGGTTGCGCTGTCGGGCATAGACTGACCAAGTTGCTCGCTCAGAACCTCAAGCGTACGCCCGGATTTACGTTCGGCCTCGGTTTCTCCAATACAAACAATTGTGAGCAATCCGACTCTCAGACCAGCGCCTGCCTTTGCTTTTACTGTAGTGCTGGATTCTCCATGATCGGTCCGACGTTCCGAATGTCCGACAATAACGGCATTCGCGCCACAATCGGCGATCATCTCCGCCGAACAATCCCCGGTGTGTGCGCCGCTCGCATTGATGTGACAATCCTGGCCACCGATCATCACGGAAGTATTGCTGGTTCTTTTGGCGGCGCTGTGGATGAGCGTTGCGGGCACACACACCAGCATGTCCAGAAAACCGCGTAATTCGGTGTTATATCCTTTGGTCATTGCCTCCAATTCGTGCAAGGAGGCGTGCAGGCCGTTCATTTTCCAGTTTCCAGCGACAAGCGGCTTAATTTTGGGTGTCATGAGTTCATCCAGATAAGTTTACTGTCCTTCTGCTAACAGGAATTTTATAAAACGCAAATTGGCCATGATCACGCACCTGATGCGGTTGTGATATGGCTCACAAGGCGATATATCGCTTGAGAAAATGCCGTGCTGTTATTGCCCGGCCACACATTTGATTTGGAATAGACATGCTCGACGTACTTAGACAATCTGCCGGTGGTCCGATCGCCAAAACCCTTATTGGCCTGTTGATCATCAGCTTTGGTGTGTGGGGTATATCAGGATCAATTCTTGGCGGCTATGGCGATTCAGTTGTTGAAGTCGGAGAAACCAAGGTTGGGCTGCTGGATTACCGGCTTGCATATGACGGACAAATCAACCGGCTGTCTCAACAATTCCAGACCCGACTTACCCGCGATCAGGCAAACTCGCTTGGGCTGGAACAAAATGTGCTTGCGCAGCTGGTATCAGGCGCAGTGTTGGATGAAAATGCTCGCAAGATGGGACTTGGCTTGTCGCAAGATAATCTTGCCGGATTAATAGGCGAAGATCCGAATTTTCTGGACGCTTCCGGTAGTTTTTCTCGTGGCCAATTACAACTGGTGTTGCGCCAGATTGGAATGCGTGAAGAAGATTACGTCAAAAACCGCAAGGCAGTGGCGATCCGCAACCAGATAACGGCCGGAACGACTGCATCATTAGGCATGCCGAAAACCTTCGGCAAAGCCTATTCTGCATATCAAAATGAAAAACGTGCCTTTGATTATGTCGTCATTGGAAGCGAAGCTGTTACCGAAAAGCCGGTTCCTGCTTCTGGAGATATCGAAAAGTTTTACGAGGATAACAAACAAAATTATGTGGCGCCGGAATACCGCAAAATCCGAATTGTTAAGCTTGAAGCAGAAGACATCGCAAAACCCGATGAAGTCAGTCAGGAAGAACTGCAGGAAGCATATGAAGCTGGTCAGTCGAGATTTGCGACACCGGAAAAAAGACGCATCCAGCAACTCGTTCTGGATAGCGCTGAACAAGCTGCCGAAACCGCTCAGCAGCTATCGTCCGGAACCACGTTTGAATCGATTGCCCTGCAGCTTGGCAAATCCATAAACGACATCGACCTTGGATTGTTCCAGAAGTCTGGTCTTCCAGACAAGAATGTGGCCGAAGCGGCATTCGGGTTGGCGCTCAACACACCCAGTGAAGTAATCGAAGGGTTGTTTGGTCCGGTGATTATCCGGGTTAGCGAAATTGAACCGGAGAAGATAACACCGTTTGGCGACGTTGAAGATCAATTGCGCAAAGAGGTTGCGGAAACGCTTGCGGTGGATGAATTGTTCAACACTCATGACCAGATTGAAGACGAGCGCGCCGCGGGAGACAGTTTGGCGGAAGCTGCCCGCAAAGCTGGTCTGACAACCCGTGTGATTGAAGCGGTGGATAGTCAGGGCCTACAACCAGACGGAAACCCGATTGCGGGGGTTCCGGATCTGGCGAAATTGCTGCAGCAGGCATTTGAAATCGGTGTTGGCGTTGAAGCTGATCCGATTAGCGCAGGGGCTAATGGATATGTCTGGTATGATGTGGAAGAAATTACCCCAGATCGCCAAAAACCGCTGGATGAAGTGCGCAACGAGGTCAAACAAGCATGGATAGCCGCTGAAACGGAAAAACGGGTGATCGAGATTTCTGAAAATATTGCTGAGCGTGTTCGTGGTGGCGAGGATTTCAACGCGGTACTCGGCGAAGTGCTTCCGAAGGATTCCCTGGGCAACGCTGTGACAGTAACCCGCAGTGAACTTATCCAGCGCAGCGCAGATTCTTCTGCTCTTAACCGTGATGCAATCACTGCAGGATTTAATTCTGCCAACTCAAGTGTGTTGGTGGCCTCTTCTACAGAAGCAGAAAAACGCGTTGTGCTACGAGTTGTGGAAGTTCAATCCGGATCCGGTGAGGCAATTAGCAAAGACATTGCTAGTCAATTGGACGTAGCCGCATCGGATGATCTGTTGGCGCAGGTGGTTGGTGACCTTCAAGCACGAGAAGATGTATTGATTAACCGACAGGCAATTGATGCGGCTTTGAGTTATTAAAGGCTGGGTGGCAGGTAAAATAATGCAGGATCTGAAATCAACTCTAAGCAAACTGGCAGATGGCAAATCGCTTCAACGGGATGAAACCCGGGCAGCGTTTGATATCATCATGTCCGGCAACGCAACGCCTGCACAAATCGGCGGCTTGCTGATGGCGATGCGGGTTCGTGGTGAAACAGAAGATGAGTTTGCCGGAGCAGTTGATGCGATGCGGGCGCACATGCTTCCAGTCGATGCACCAAGTGATGCGATGGATATTGTTGGCACCGGAGGTGATGCAAAGGGGTCCTACAACATTTCAACCTGTACAGCGATTGTTGTCGCTGCGACTGGTCAAAAAGTAGCAAAGCATGGCAACCGTTCATTGTCATCAAAATCTGGCGCATCAGATGTGTTACAGGCGCTTGGCGTAAATCTCGAACTGTCTCCCGACCAGATTACGGCTTGCATCGAAGATGCCGGGATTGGCTTCATGTTTGCACCGGCCCATCATTCGGCGATGAAACATGTGGGCCCTGCCCGGGTAGAACTTGCGACGCGGACAATTTTTAATCTCCTGGGCCCGATGTGTAATCCGGCCGGTGTGAAACGGCAATTGCTCGGGGTATTTTCACCCGTATGGCTGTTGACGTTTGCCAAGGTGTTGCAAAAACTTGGCTCGGAAAAAATCTGGGTCGTGCATGGCGAGGGATTTGATGAGGTGACTATCACTGGCACAACACAAGTTGCAGCACTTGAAGAGGGTAAAGTGAGGACCTTTGAATTAACGCCCGAAGACTTCGGCTTCGAGCGAGCCGATGAGACAGCGATTGCCGGAGGAGAAGCTGACGAAAACGCCGTTGCTTTGCGCGGGGTCTTGGCAGGCGAACCCTCGGCCTATCGCAACATGGTGCTGATGAACGCGGCGTGTTCTTTGATGGTTGCTGACAAAGTGACGGATTTAAAAGCCGGTGTGACGATGGCAGCAGCGGCAATTGACAGCGGTAAAGCCAGCGCAACACTGGATCGTCTTGTTGCGGTTTCGAACCAGGGCAAAGCCGATGGCTGATGCCCCTGACATTCTCAAAAAAATCGAGAACTACAAGCGCCAGGAAATTGCCGCTGCCAAAAACGCTGTACCCTTGAGTGAACTGAAGGCACGGCAGAGCGATGTGCAAGCTCCACGCGGCTTTGTGACGGCACTTGAAGGCCGGATTGCCGATGGCAATTATGCGCTCATTGCTGAAGTAAAGAAGGCAAGCCCGTCCAGGGGGCTAATTCGGGAAGATTTCAACCCGGTTGAACTCGCCAAAGCCTACGAGGATGGTGGCGCAGCGTGTCTGTCTGTCTTGACAGATACGCCCAGTTTTCAAGGTGCCCCTGAATTTTTAACCGATGCAGCGGCGGCAAGTTCCTTACCGACACTTCGCAAGGACTTTTTGTACGAACCCTATCAGGTTCATGAAGCTCGCGCGTGGGGTGCCGATTGCATCTTGATTATCATGGCCGGCGTCAGCGACGATGAAGCGATGGCGCTTGAAGAAACGGGATTTGAACTCGGCATGGATGTGCTGGTTGAAGTACATAATGAGCAAGAGTTGGAACGTGCCCTTGCGGTGCTCACTTCGCGTCTACTGGGGATTAACAACCGAAATCTCAGAACCTTTGAAACCAGCCTTGAAACCAGTGAACAGCTTGCAAAACTTGTTCCAGCTGACAAACTGCTTGTCGGTGAAAGCGGGTTGTTTGAACCGGCGGACCTTGCGCGACTTGCAAGTTGTGGCATTCGTAGTTTTTTAATTGGCGAAAGTCTGATGCGGCAAAGCGATGTAGCCGCCGCCACAAGGGCTATTTTGGCAAACCCGGCAAAGGCTGCCTGAATTGTCCAATAAACTCACCCACCTCAGTAAAACCGGTGAAGCGCACATGGTGGATGTGGGCTCCAAGGATGAAACTACCCGCGAAGCCATTGCCGAAGCGTACGTTACAATGATGCCGGAAACACTCGAGCTGGTACTTTCTGGAAACGCCATAAAAGGTGACGTAATTTCAGCGGCACGCATTGCCGGCATCATGGCGGCGAAGAAGACTTCCGAGTTGATCCCGCTTTGTCATCCACTCGGACTGACCAAAGTTGCGGTTGAAATCACTCCGGATAGTGAATTGGCCGGATTGCGGGTTAAAGCGACGGCCGGAGTAAACGGGAAAACCGGGGTCGAGATGGAAGCTTTGACGGCCTGTAGCGTCGCTTGCCTGACCATTTATGACATGGTCAAGGCGGTAGATCGCGGCATGGAAATTTCCGGGCTGAGGCTGGTAGAAAAAAAAGGCGGCAAATCCGGTCACTGGAAACGGTAACCATGCGCAAACTGGACACCCTCATACCTGCACCCAAAGCACTTGAAATTGTATTGGCTGATGCAGGCCCATCCGGCAGTGAGAAGGTCAAGCTGGAGGATGCATCTGGTCGGGTGCTGGTTTCAGATCTCCCGGCCAAACGCACTCAACCCCCTTTTGATGCTTCTGCCATGGACGGCTATGCGGTTCGCTCAGAAGATCTCACTCCCCTTCCCTGTTCGTTGAAAATCATTGGAGAATCACGTGCCGGCGCAGCCTTTGACGGCAACCTTTCCAAGGGCCAGGCCGTTCGGATTTTTACCGGGGCTGTGGTGCCAAAGGGCGCCGATACAATTGTCATTCAGGAAAATACTGAATCTGATGGCCACATAGTACAGGTTTGCGAAGGCGGTCCGAAAGGCAAGTTTATCCGCAAAGCCGGACTGGATTTCAGTGAAGGCGATGTGTTGCTCTCAAAAGGTGATGTGCTTGATCCGCAACGGCTGGCGCTTGCCGCATCAATGAACCATGCAAATGTTGAAGTATTCCGCAAGCCGAAAGTTGCGGTAATTGCGACTGGCGATGAACTGGTGATGCCGGGCAGTGATGCCGGACCAGGAAAGATAATTGCATCCAATACATTTGGAATTTGTGCGCTGATCCGGATTTCAGGTGGCGACGTGATCGATCTTGGGATTGCCCCCGATACTTCTGACGGGCTTCAAAATGCGCTGGAGCAGGCATTGAAAGCCAAAGTGGACCTTGTTGTCACGACAGGTGGCGCTTCTGTCGGGGACCATGACCTTGTGCAACCAGTTGCTGAAAGCATCGGATTCGAATTCGAGATTGCTAAAATTGCCATGCGGCCCGGCAAACCGTTTCTGTTTGCAAAGCGCGGTAAAGGCGACCAGATAACACGATTAATGGGTCTTGCCGGTAATCCGGTTTCCTCATTGGTTGCCGGAGACGTGTTTGTACGACCTTTGGTCAACCGCCTTGCAGGCTATCCGGACTCATCCAGCGCACCGCTGCCAGCTGTGCTGGGCGGCGAACTGCCGCCAAATGACGAGCGGCAAGAGTACATACGCGCCAGCTTGACGCTCGGCGATGATGGCAAAAGCATCGCAACCCCATTTCCTAAGCAGGATAGTTCCATGTTGGCGCTAATGGTCAAGTCGGATTGTTTGATTATTCGGCCTGCAAACGCTGCCGCCTCGCAAATAGGAGACCCCTGCCGGATTGTTATTTTGCGCTAGATCAATCTTCATCAAATATTCACCCTTGCAGAACATTAATAGAACATATAGGGTATGTTCGTGCTTTGTTTCTTTTGATTCTCCCATTGTTCTATAAAAACGGAACATTCAAGACCGGGGACAGATGACCAGGCAAGAATGCTTTGCAAGGAAAGGATCAGCCTATGCTGACCAGAAAACAACAGGAACTTCTTCTCTTTATTCATGAGCGTATGCAGGAAGATGGTGTACCGCCTTCGTTTGATGAAATGAAGGATGCACTGGAGCTTAAGTCCAAGTCAGGCATTCACCGGTTAATTACAGCACTTGAAGAACGCGGTTTTATCCGCCGCCTTCCAAACCGTGCACGGGCTCTGGAAGTCATAAAAATGCCGGACACCTGGCGGGGCAATCTTCCGAGTTTCGAGCCGGCAGCGCAGCCACCGGAAGTTTCCGGCAGTGTTATTCAGGCGGATTTTTCCGGCAACCGCTCTCCGCGCCATCCGGTTGCTGATGATAATGTGCATACCTTTCCTGGAATGCAGGAAGCAGGAAACGATGATGCGTATGGTTTTTCGGTACCGGTGATGGGTCGCATCGCGGCCGGTGTTCCAATTTCGGCAATTCAGGACAATACCCACTCGATTACTGTTCCGCCGGAAATGATCAGTGGCGGGGAGTATTTTGCACTTGAGGTCCAGGGCGATTCAATGATCGAGGCCGGAATTCACGATGGGGACACAGTTGTTATCCGTCAGGCTTCAACCGCCACCGCCGGCGATATTGTTGTTGCTTTGATTGATGATGAAGAAGCAACGCTTAAAACCTTTCGCAAGGATGGCGACCAGATTGGGCTTGAAGCAGCCAATCCAGAATACGAGACCCGGCTGCTCAATTCTGACCGGGTGAAGGTTCAGGGGAAACTGGCTGGATTGATCCGGCAGTATCACTGAACGACTTCTTGGGATTTACCTGCCTCTGCCAGGGGCGCGTTGGCTTGCCGAGTGCTGTCGCGATCCGAATTTCAGTTTGATTGCGAGCATTTGTTTCAATGTAAAGCGCATGTGTACCGTATTGCTCAAAATCCCGACGTTTGAGCACAAGTTCTGGTTTTTCGTTATAGCAGTTAACCCACCAAAGCCGTGGCGCGATCAATATGTCTGCCGATATGCAGGATTGCTTCAACAAATCCGGGTCGTAAACCACATGCAGGATTTGTCCGTTCGGCAAAGTTATAATACACCGTTCCCGATCACAGACGCTGACATCAAGATTATTGCCCGTCTGTCGATTGCCGGACCAGGCTTTGAGCCAGATATCGCTAATAAAGCGATTGCTTCGGGGATACAGCAGGCCCAATTCACCAGTATCGGTTTTCACCCCGATAGCCCTGCCATTTTCTGACACTAAAATGTCCGGCGCGACAGGGTTCCCCGAAATGAATGGCAGCAGAAGGAGTATTCCCAAACCAGCCAATCGCAACCGTGACTTGAGTAATGTCAAAATCGTCAGTCCGCTTACACCAATCAGCAAGAAACCAATCGGTTGAAGTCCTACTTCGCCTAGTGGCGATATTCCCTCTACCCAGATTGAAATGTCGATTACCTGTTCGATTGCCCAGGACATCGGTTGCAGTGTCAGGCTTTCAAAACCGTAGGGCATCAACAGCATCGAAAACAATGCCAGGGGCATCACCAACAGGGCAACGATCGGCATCGCCAATAAATTTCCCAACAAGCCCAGTGTCGCAACTTGATGGAAGTGCCAGGCGGCGAACAGACCGGTGGCGGCTCCCGCTATCAAGCTTGTCAGTGCTATACCCCCAAAATATTTGGTCAAACCGCCAAAGCTTGCAAAAACCCAGTGTCGTTTACCGACTTCTGTATTGCGCCCAGGTTGCACCCACCGGCGCTTGTTCAATGCTTCATAACCGGCGACCAATGATCCCACCGCTGCAAATGACATTTGAAATCCTGGTGACAGGAGACTTTGGGGGTTTATCAACAGGATCAAAATTGCGGAAATGGAGACACTGCGCATGGTGATTGCGCGTCGATCCATTACGACTGCCAATAACATTACACTGATCATAATCCACGCGCGCTGGGTCGCAATCCCGGCTCCGGACAAGCCCAAATAGAGTGTCGCTGCCAAGAATCCGGAACAAATCGCCCATTTTTTCACTGGATAGTGCATCACAATCCTGGGATAAAATGTGCACAGGCCCCGAACCAGCCAAACGACGGTGAGGGTCACCAGAGCCATGTGTAACCCTGAAATTGCGAGGATGTGTGCCAGTCCGGATTTTCGCAAACTCTGCTGGGTTTCATTCGAAATCCGTGTTCGGTTTCCCGTAATCAACGCAATCGCAATATCACCCGTTTCACCTGGAAGAACTTTGGTAATCCTGCCCTCGATAGCCAATCTGGCGCGGTTTATCAAAATCAGCCCATGGTCACCAAGATTTGCCTGCATCCTTTGCGCGAGTTTTCTCGGCGCACCCATGAAAAACCCACTGCCGCCAAGTTTATTGAACCATGCAAAGAACGAAAAATCATAACCACCTGGATAAGCTGGACCGGAAACAGGCTGAACCCGGACGAGGCCTTTTATGTAATCCCCGGGTAGAATTCTCTCATGAGTAGATGCTGCTGAGACCCTCAAACGTACCGGGAGTTTATGATCAGGCAAGTCATCCAGTTCATTCACACGCACCAAATATCTGGGAGACCCACGTCGGTTTTGTTCAACCGACAACACGAGACCCGTCATCCTGCCGGTCAGTTGCCGTTCGATTTGTGGTGCTGAAACCTGGACAGTCGCAATCTTGGCCGCAGATATTCCCGCAAATATGGCAGTTAGAGCCGCAAGGACAAAATACGTTTTACCATGCCATTTAATGCGCCATGCAATCACGGCAAACAACGAAAAACTCAACAGCAACACAAGCAGGTGCGGCTCCTGCGGGGCGATGAAATAAACCGCAATGCCTAAGCCCAAAAACACTGGTATGGAATTGAATGCAGTTCCGGTTTCAACTTCATTAGTGACGGCTGCTGCAAAAATGCCGGCAAGATCCAACAACGCATTCGATAAACGATATTTGCTGCGTCTTAAAAATCCTGCGGATCGATAGGTTGCAACATTCCGATCCAGGCTTTCACCGGGTGGTAAATGCGTTCTGATTTGGCTCTGGAAGAAATCCCCCGCTTCCCTCGAAGCCTCCCACTTGTCAGCCACAACTCTGAACTTGCCTCTTTGCAGGCTTATGCTACATCAGCGGCAATCAATTACAAACAGCAACAATGAATTTTCACCGCTCCTCTTGCGGTCAGATTGTTCTTCACATCCAGACAGGTTTCCATGAGCTCAAAAGTCGTCACCCGATTTGCACCCTCGCCTACCGGCTATCTCCACATTGGCGGCGCGCGAACTGCGCTTTTCAACTGGCTTTTTGCCAAAGCCAGTGGCGGCGAAATGCTGTTGCGTATTGAGGACACAGACCGGGAACGGTTCAGCGAAGATGCGGTCAGCGCTATCAAGGATGGGCTGACCTGGTTGGGCCTTGATTGGCAAGGCGAAGCAATTTCCCAATTTTCCGGTGCAGGCAGGCATCGCGAAGTGGCAGAAGCGCTGGTTGATAAAGGCGAAGCCTATTATTGCTACGCAACACAAGAAGAACTGGTGCAGATGCGGGAGGATGCCAAGGCTGCGGGGCTTCCACCGCGCTATGATGGCCGTTGGCGAGATTGTGACCCATCTAACGCTCCCAGCGACGACACACCCCGCGTTATACGAATCAAGGCACCAAAGGACGGTGAGACAGTCGTGGAAGACCAAGTGCAGGGTACGGTTCGCTTTCCCAACAAGGATCTAGACGATTTTATATTGCTGCGCTCGGATGGCACCCCCACATATATGCATGCTGTTGTCGTTGATGATCACGATATGGGGGTTACGCACATTATTCGGGGTGATGATCACCTGACCAACGCTGCACGCCAGCAAATCATCTACGCTGCAATGGGATGGGATATCCCGGTGATGTGCCATATCCCTCTTATTCATGGTGCTGATGGTGCAAAACTGTCAAAGCGTCATGGCGCCATCGGCGTGGAGGCTTACCGGGCAATGGGTTATCTGCCTGAAGCGCTTCGTAATTATCTGGTGCGCCTCGGTTGGGCGCATGGGGATGATGAAATAATGTCCACAGAGCAGATAATTGGATGGTTTGGCTTTGACGGCATGAACAAGGCGGCGGCGCGGTTTGATTTTGCCAAACTTGAGAACCTGAATGGGCACTATATCCGGCATTGTGATGACGAATCTCTGGTAATTGCCCTGGAAGCGGTGCTCCACGAAGTGGATGGTGGCGATTTGATTTCTGCCAACATGACAGAAAAACGACGCAAACAGTTGGTTGAAGCCATGCCTGGCCTCAAGGAACGGGCCAAAACCCTAAAGGACCTCGCGCAAGGAGCTGCATTTTTGTTTGTTGAGCGACCTTTGGACCTGGATGAAAAAGCACAGGGAATACTCGATGAAGAAGGTCGTGAAATTGTCGGCAAGGTTCTTCCTGCGCTCGAAAACCTATCTGAGTGGGACGCAAGCTCGGTAGATATCTGCATTCGCGCCTTCGCGGAATCTCAAGAAATGAAATTAGGTAAAGTCGCCCAACCTCTGCGGGCAGCCCTTACCGGACGGGGCGTTTCACCCGGTGTGTTTGATGTGCTTGCTGTACTTGGACGTGAAGAATCGCTGGCAAGACTTCGCGATAACACTGTATAAAACCGACGTTATCAGGCTTGTTTATCCTTAGTCTGACTTGTGTGGATGCCTCAAATAATATAGCAACTCATCATACATCAGTGGCACCTAGACAAACATGACATGCTCTTAAATGCATGCAACTCGCTCTAAGTTGGCCGGGTTAACTTCCGGAATACGATCTGATTGGACTAATTGGTTATTTGCTACCGCAAGTTGCTGAACAGAAGGATATTGATATGGCGAATGATAAAGCTACCCTGAATATTGGTACTGAAAGCTGGGAATTTCCCGTTCGCCAGGGCACGCTTGGACCTGATGTCATAGATATTGGCAGTCTGTACGGTCAAACCGGCCGGTTTACCTACGATCCGGGCTTTACCTCAACTGCTTCCTGCGTCAGTGACATCACATTTATCGATGGCGGCAAGGGAACGCTGTTGCATCGCGGTTATTCCATTGAGGATTTGGCCGAACACGGTGATTTTCTTGAAACCTGCTTTTTGCTGCTCTACGGCTATTTGCCAAACCAGCAGGAAAGTGACGACTTTCACCAGCGCGTAACCTATCACACTATGGTTCACGAGCAGATGAACCGGTTCTTTACCGGGTTTCGTCGTGATGCCCATCCAATGGCCATTATGTGTGGTGTAGTTGGAGCGTTGTCTGCATTTTATCATGATTCCACCGATATTTCAGACCCGCAGGTGCGCATGATTGCATCTTTAAGGATGATTTCAAAAATGCCGACGCTGGCTGCGATGGCTTATAAATATCATATTGGTCAGCCGTTCGTTTACCCGCGAAATGATCTCGATTACGCGTCAAATTTCCTTCACATGTGTTTCAGTGTGCCATGCGAGAATTATGTGGTGAACCCGGTTCTGTCTCGAGCCATGGATCGCATTTTCACTTTGCATGCAGATCATGAGCAAAATGCTTCTACCTCGACCGTACGTTTGGCTGGTTCATCGGGTGCCAACCCATTTGCTTGTATTGCTGCTGGTATTGCATGTCTTTGGGGCCCTGCGCATGGTGGTGCAAATGAAGCAGCACTCAACATGCTTCAGGAAATTGGTTCGGTCGACCGGATACCAGAATTTATTGATCGCGCGAAAGACAAGGAAGATCCCTTCCGCCTGATGGGCTTTGGTCATCGGGTCTATAAAAACTATGACCCGCGGGCGCGCATCATGCAGAAAACGACGCATGAGGTTTTGAAGGAGCTTGGCATCAAGGATGATCCGATCCTGGAAGTTGCCATGGAACTTGAGAAAATCGCTCTAACCGATAAATATTTTATTGAAAAGAAACTTTACCCAAACATTGATTTCTACTCAGGAATTACCCTGAAGGCGCTTGGCTTCCCAACCACAATGTTCACAGTTCTGTTCGCCCTTGCACGTACTGTCGGCTGGATTGCCCAATGGAAAGAGATGATTGAGGATCCAAAACAAAAAATTGGCCGTCCTCGTCAACTCTATGTGGGTGAGACGCAAAAAGAATACATTCCCATGACGGACCGTAAATAGAGGTCAGTCCGGTTTTTTCGGTGCTGTGCGTCCAGTGATTTCCAGGATTTTTTGTGCTGCCAGCTTACCCGATGGAACTTTTTGCTTCAGTCGCTTTGCAATGAGTTCGAAACCCTCAAGTTGGGTATTTCGCTCAGGTCCATTCTTGGTCAACCGCTCCAACATGCGCGCAATGTGTCCCGGCCGCACATCTTCGTTCAGTCGTTCCGGCACAACAGGGTAATCTGCTATCAAATTGGGTAGAGACGCGGTCCATGCGGTTATGAACCGACGCATTTGCAGCATAATCGGATCAAGTTTGTACACCGCAATCATTGGTACCTTATAAAGCGCTAATTCCAGCGTGACGGTACCGGATGCGGCCATTGCGACGTCGGCGGATTTGAATGCCTCCAAGCGAGCCTCATCGCCAGTCACAATTGTCGGTGCGAAGGCCCAGTTTTTAGATTGTTCACTTATTTCTTGTTCCAGTCGCGCAAGAGTCGGCAGCGTAATCTCAAACTGATTGCCGCGCTCTTTGAGAATTTTCAAAATGTCGGCAAAAACCGGCATCAAACGTCGAGTTTCTCCAAGCCTTGAACCCGGCAATAATACCAGGCGAACCGGATTGCTGCAGTCGCGTTTTTTACGACCGTCAATCTTTGGCATCGATGCCGCAAGTGGATGGCCGATATAGGTCGTCTTTGGACCATCCAATTGTTTCATGACTTCCGGCTCAAACGGTAAAACTGCAAGGATGTGATCAACATAGCGGGCAATTTTTACTGCCCTACCCGGTCGCCAAGCCCACACCGTTGGCGCCACATATTTGACGATTGTTGTTCCGGGTGACTTTTCACGTACCTTTTTTGCCACACGGTAGGAAAACTCCGGGCTGTCGATTAACAGCAATACATCGGGTTGTTTTTCAACAATGTCATTTGCTGTCTGGCGAATACGGCTCATTAATGTAGGTAGTTTGGCGACTACACCAGAAATGCCCATGACGGAAAGCTGAGAGACATCGAACAGACTCTCAAGACCCATCTCCTGCATGCGTGGGCCACCCAATCCCATGGGAGTAATTGGAACGCCAAGTTCTTTGAACGAACTGCATAGGTCGCTTCCCAGCACATCTCCGGAATCTTCACCCATTACAAAATAGATGCGCAAGGGGGGCGGAGCGGTCATTTTCGATCAACCATGTTTTCACTCTCCAACCCAAAAATAAAAATATTTGCTGCATTTGCAGCTTTGAGGGTTTCATCACGCGACAGAATAAGTGTGTGTCCTGCCTCAAGGCCTATGCCACACAGGCCTGCTCGAACAATGCCAGCAATTGTATCGGGGCCAATTGCCGGTAAATCCAGCCGCATATCCTGACCGGGCTTCATGGCTTTTACCAACACACCGTCTTTGCTGCTCTTTGGCAGCCTTCCCTGTGTCCGCATGTGGGTTACCCGCTCAATCATTGCGTCTGTGCCTTTGATATCCTCTTCAGCGATAACCTTGCCCTGTTCGGCCACAGCGGCCTGACCAATGTCAAGTGCACCGATTTGTTTGCAGGCGCCGAATGCCTTTTCGATGCTGGTACATTGCAATTTGTTTGGCTTTTTCCCGGCAATCACTCCTTTCCCCGCAACCAGATTTGGAACGACATTATGGGCCCCAACCATCTGGACTCCCTGTTGTTCAAAAATACCGGCAAGACCACTTAAAAGCGTGTTGTCCCCGTTCAACATCAACCGAAATATTTTTGGTGCCGAGATTGCACCCATCCAGTCCAGTTTGAATTGTTTGATGCTGGTTGGTCTGCTCACCCCTCCTGCAAATATGGCCTTGGAAATTTGTCGCTCTTTAATGAGCTTGAACATCCGGCCCATTTGGCCCCATGCGAGATAAACATGATCAAAACGTTCAATGTCCGGTCCGGCTTCACCTTTTATGCCAACCAGAAATGGAACTTTGCCGGCTTCGACTGCACCAACTGCCAGTTCAATTGGCAAACTCCCACGACCAGCGATAATTACGATGCCTTCGCCCGATTGATTGTTTTTGAGGGTCATATAGCAATTACCTGTGTCTAGAGCCTTTCTGGCCTTGGATCAGGATTCGCGTCCAATTCGTGGCGTGCACAGGGCCCGGTCTTCGCCATCGCGAATAAACTTCAGGATTGAAGCAACAATTGGATCCCCGGCGATCTCTGGATCGATAGCTTCAACGGATTCAGCTATGGTCATTTCAGCAGAAAACAAATCACGATAGGCTTTGCGCACCTTGTGGATGCTTTCCCGCTCAACCCCCAGCCGTTTCATACCAACCAGGTTCAACCCGCCAAGATATGCCCTGTTTCCAAGTGCCATGCCAAACGGAATGATGTCATTTTCAACACCAGCCAAGCCACCGATAAATGCATTATTACCAATCCGGCAAAACTGATGAACCCCCGCTCCACCACCGATGATAACCTGGTCACCAACCTTGCAATGCCCCGCCAACATGACCGCATTTGAAAAAATCACCTGATTGCCGATTTTACAATCATGTGCCACGTGGGCATAAGCCAGAAATACACAGCTATTGCCAATAACCGTCCTGCTGTCATCCCCAACCGTTCCCGGGTTCATCGTTACCCCTTCACGGATTAGGCAATCATCGCCGATCGAAAGTGAGTTGGATTCACCCTTGTACTTGAGATCCTGTGGCTCATGGCCGATTGATGCAAACGGAAATATCCGTGCACGCTTGCCGATTGAAGTGTTTCCCGTGATTGCCACATGAGAATGAATGTGGGAACCATCGCCAATTTTAACCTCTGGACCAATGTGGCAGAAGGGGCCAATTTCAACATCAGAACCAATTTGTGCGCCGTCTTCAATCACTGAAGACGCATGATAATTTGAACTCATTTGGGCATTTCTTCCGGGTCTACCATCATGGCACCGATCAATGATTCGGCGACTTTGTGATCACCAACCCAGGCTTCACAATCATATTTGAAAATGTTGTTGCGTTGTTTAAGCTTTACGACGCGCAATTCAAGCACATCACCTGGCACCACAGGCTTGCGAAACTTGGCGCCGTCAATCGTCATGAAATACACCAGTTTACGTTTGCCCTTGGAGTGCTCCCGTGCACAGATTGCGCCAGCAGTTTGGGCCATGGCTTCTACAATCAACACGCCCGGCATGATTGGATCTCCGGGGAAATGGCCATCAAACTGTGGTTCGTTAAACGTCACATTCTTGATGCCGGTAGCGGACTGATCAGCATTTACATTTATGATCTTGTCCAGCATCAAAAACGGATAGCGATGTGGCAATAGAACAAACAGTTCCTGAATGCCAATTGTTACTGATTGGTTGACTGAATCCATAAGCGCTCTAACTCTTTTTCTTTTCTCTTTTTGCCGCAAGCAGCTGTTTTGCGGCTTCACGCATCCATTTAGTTGCGGGAATTGCAGGATACCCCATCACCCTTGCGCCAGGTTCGACATCTCCGTGTACACCGGAGCCGCCACCAATTTGAGCACCGTCACCAACATGCGTGTGTCCAACGATCCCAACCTGCCCCGCCACAACTACATAATCTCCAAGGGTGGCGCTTCCCGCAACGCCCGCCAATCCAACAATCACGCAATGGCGACCAATGGTGACGTTATGTCCGATCTGAACCAGATTGTCGATCTTGGTCCCCTCACCGATTACCGTGTCACGATTTGCGCCACGATCGATAGCTGTGTTGGCACCTATTTCCACCTTGTCCTGGATGATTACACGACCAATTTGCGGTACTTTGTGGTGTCCACTCGCCCCCATTGCAAAGCCAAAACCATCCTGGCCAATTTGTACCCCACTATGGATAATGACGTGGTCACCAATTAAGGCATTGGTGATTGTCGTATTGGCACCAATAGTCGTATTGCGACCGATTTGAACACCTGCGCCAATAACTGCACCTGGCAGGATCACACTGCCGGTGCCGATAGCAGCACCATCACCAATTACCGCTCCAGGCTCGATGATTACATCTTCTTCAATTGTTGCTGAGATTGCCACATGCGCCGATTTAGAGACCCCCTTCTCACCGGTCAGGGGCTGCGGACGCAAGGAAGTGGGATAGAGCAGCGCCAAAGCCAATCCATAGGCATGGTATGGCTTTTCGCTCACCAGTGCGGCCACCCCATTGGGGACGGATTCCATGTATTTTTCCTGGCAAAAAACGGCGCTCGCGGAAGTCGTATTGAGAAACTTCAAATATTTGGGATTATCCACAAATGAAATCTGGCCGGATGCGGCTGTTTCAATGGGTGAAGCACCGTTAATGCTGATTGAGGGATCGGGCGCATTTTTGAGCACAGAATTACAGTGGCTGGCAAGTTCCGAGACCGTAACTGATACTGATTGAAAAAACTGCGGCATTGCCATCAATTTCTATCTTGGCCAGGGAACTGCATTGGGTCCGTATCAGCATCCGGCAAAGGGCCAGTGTTTAGAATTTCGAGCTCACGCCGAAGTTGAATTCCCGGATGTCATCGTAGGTCTCACTGGCAATCGGGACGGCATAATCAACCCGCAGAGGTCCAAATGGAGATGCCCAGATGATACTACCACCGACTGATGCCCTGATGGATTCATCATTTATATCCCCCAATGCACTCGCAGTCACGCCACCGCCGGCAGTGGTAATTAATGCTTTGGCCTGCGGGTCCAAATTAAACAACATTCCAGCGTCTGCAAAGAACGCGCCTCGTAGTCCGAAGGAACGTGACAAGAATGGCAGTGGGAACTGAACTTCAGCTGTACCGTTCCAGTAAGTCCGGCCACCGAGTGCGTCACCAGTGATCGGATCGCGCGGACCAAACCCGAAAGAATCAAATCCTCGAACAGCTTTTGTATTTGACTGGAAATTATCAGTCGTGCGGAACCCGTCAATAACAAGGGCGCCATTTCGCATCGTAGTCCCACCAAAGGTTTCGATATGCCCGCCGCGTGCGCGGGCAAAAACCACCAGATCCGCTTCTTCTGAAAGGGTGTGGTAAGCAGAGGCTGTCGCTTCAGTTGAGAGGTAACTTGCGTCTCCACCCACTCCGTAGAAGGTTTGTGAAAGCTTGGCATAAATACCTTCACGTGGGTCACTGGTATTGTCCAGGTCGACGTAGGTCAGGGAATACCCCACTCCAGATGCAAGCCAGCTACCAGCCCAAGGAGCAAGTGCGGCGGAAAGTTCTCCAGCGGCGCTACCTTGAATAACGTCTGCATCAATTGCAGATGGTTCTAGTAACGACGCAGCAATCGTAACATCACTGCCAGAAATTGCATAAAACGCAGATGCACCAAGCTTTTCAGTCAGCGGAATTCCGAAGCTGATGTTACCTCCAGTGGTATCAACTGCATAAGCCCGGTCGCTCGTACTGTCTGATGTTGTTGTTGAAACATTAAAGCCTGCGGACATGCGATAACCAAGGAAATAAGGCTCCGAGAACGATAGTCCATATGATTGTTCATCTTCACTTTGACGTGCGCTAACCCTTATGAACTGACCGCGGCCAAGGAAGTTCTTTTCAGAAAAAGATATTTCAGCCGAGGGGCCGCCATTTGTGCTGTAGCCACCGGATAACGAAAATTCACCGGTTGCTTTTTCAGTCAAGCGTACGACCACAATCACTTTGTCCGGCTCGGAACCTGGACGGGTTGAGATATCGACTTTTTCAAAGAATCCTAACCGCTCCAGACGTGTTCTTGTCTTTTGGATAAGCACACGGTTGTATGCATCCCCTTCAGACAGATCAAATTCACGCCGGATAACATAATCACGGGTCCGGTCATTACCGAGAATTGAGATATCTTCAATATAAACACGGGCACCTTCGTCGATCAAATAGGTGACATCGATTGTATTGGTTTCAAAGTTCCGGTTACCACGAGGCACTACCTCAACAAAGGCATAGCCTTCTTCAGCCACCCGTTCAGTTATGGCTATAATGCTCTCTTCAACTTTGGATGCACTGTAATTGTCACCGGGTACCGTCTCGATCAAATGGGTAAGACCATCACCGGAAACACCTGGAATGCTGCTTTCGATCGCCACATCACCGAACGTGTATCTCGGCCCCTCTTCCATGCTGAAGGTCAAGGTATATTCATTGGTGTCGTCATTAAGATCGGCGGACACAGAAATTATCTGAAAATCTGCAAAGCCCTTGTTGAAATAAAACCGCCGCAACAACTCCTGATCAGAAGCAACCTTGTTGGGATCATAAATATCGCTCGTCCCCAGGAAGCTCAGCAGGTTTGTTCTTTTTGTCGAAATAATATCGGCCAGCCGACGATTTGAGAATGTCTGGTTACCCACAAAAATGATTTCGCTAATTTTTGTCTTTCCGCCCTCATTGACGCGGTAAATTACATTTACACGATTGTTATCAAGTGGGACGACTTCGTAGGTAACTTCTGCATCATCACGGCCAACGCGGGCATACGCGATGCCAATCAACTCCACATCATAAGCAGCTTTTTCATCGCTGTAGATGGATTGAGGCTGAACTTTAACATTTGCGGAAAGCGCCTGATCCTTGAGACGGTTATTGCCTTCAAAGAACACCTTGTTCACGGTCGCATTCTCATCCACCACAACAATCAAGACAGAAACTTGTTGTTCGATGCTCACATCGCTGAACAATTCGGTGGCAAACAACGCCTTAACTGACGCATCGATATCATACCGGGTTACATTGTCACCTGGTGAGACGGTCAGGTAGGAAATGATTGTATCTGCGTCCATACGACGGTTACCGCGGACCTCGATCCGGCTTATTACCGCAGCGTGCGCTTGCGTAATACCGCCAAGCCCGGAAGGCAGGGTAACAAAGAGTGGAGCAGCGGCAAAAAGGAATACCAAAAACGCTGATTTTATTATTGTTCTTAAAAGCATCATGTCGTCACAAACCTAGCTACTCGATACGGCTTATATAAGCTCGCATATTCCATCCGCCCTGATGAGCAGAATCTCATTTGGTTAACAATTCTTTTACAGGGTTTTCCCCACCGCGCAACAGCAGTTTAGCCAGAATTTCATCATTGTGCCAAAGTGTTGCAAAATGGTCCACTTGAATCGCCAACATGGTTAATAATGCCTCTAACAGTGAGCGTTTAAGCCCGTGTTTATACAATTTACGTCGATTCAGTTACTCAAGAACCATGGCTGCGTTACGTCGTTCCACGTGGCAAATATCATCAACATTAATACCAGTGCCAGTCCAAACCGAAATGCGACATCCTGAGTCCGCTCACTTAGAGGCTTTCCGCGGGCAGCTTCAAAGGCGTAAAACACTAAATGACCGCCATCAAGCATCGGTATTGGAAACAAGTTCAACAAGCCGATACTGACTGAAAGAACAGCAGCCAAATTTATCAGCGCCGCGGTGCCCAGCGTTGCTACATCACCGGAAACCTTGGCAATGCGGATAGGTCCACCCAATTGATCGGCTGATTCTCTGCCGATGACGATGTCACCGAGATATCCTAGCGTGCGACTGATAATAAACCAGGTTTCACCAACACCAGCTCCAACAGCTTCAATGACTCCATATTCCTTTATTCGAAGATTTGACTGTTCAGCTGAATTAGAAACACCAATCATTCCTATTCGTTGGACATTGCCAAACCGGTCCGTGCGCTCTCGCGATTTAGGTGTTACATCCACATCCATTTCACGCCCATCGCGAAGGATTACAAATTTCAACACCCTGCCATGATTTGGGCCAACCACACGGGGGATATCGATAAATGCTTCAATCTCGACACCTTCTATTGACTTGATCATATCGCCTGGGAGTAAGCCGGCCTCCTCTGCTGCGCTATCGGGCAGAACATTGGAAATCAGTGGGTCGGTGACATATTTGCCAACAAAATAGAATGTGCCAGCAAAAATCATGATTGCTAAAATAAAGTTGGCAATTGGACCGGCAGCCACGACTGCTGCACGTTGTCCAACGCGCTTATGTTCAAAGCTGCCGGCAATTTCTGGTTCGCTCATAGTGGCCAAACGGTCGCGGTCCGGTGTGGAGGCAGCATCCGCATCGCCCATGAATTTCACATAACCACCTAGGGGAACGGCTGAAAGTTTCCACCGTGTACCGTTTCGATCGTTAAATCCGAACAGTTCCGGACCAAAGCCAATCGAAAACGCTTCCACATCGACCTTGTTCCAGCGGGCTACCAAATAGTGGCCCAACTCGTGAAAGAACACCACAATTGTCAGAACGACAAGAAAGGGAACCAGATAATAAAAAATTGACATGCCAGTATCTGAAAGTTGGGAGAAAAATTCCATTAAAACCAATTGCCCCGGTTGTTTTGATAGTCGCGTTGTGAATCAGTGAACTTTACAGAAGACTGGCTGCCTATTCGCGATAATTATGGCGCCACGTCAATACACTTTTCATGGCAGTAAAAAGGCATTCATTACAATTTGTGAAGAGGTCCCACCAGATTCGATAATCCTGGACGCGATTAATGCCGCAACCCATAGTACGACACAAACCGCGATCAGGCCATCGATACGGTCCAACACCCCTCCGTGTCCGGGAATCAGGGCACCGGAATCCTTCACGTCAAATCTTCGTTTAAGCATCGATTCGAGCAAGTCACCAATCTGAGACACCGTTGCGAGAACAAGGGTCAAAGCGATAAAATACACCCCTGGTCTGTAACCAAGCCAATAGACCAACGCTGATGAAATAACTGCAGCTCCGACTAACCCACCAATATATCCTGCCCAGGTTTTTTTGGGTGAGATGCGTGGTGCGAGTTTGGGGCCGCCGATTAGTCGACCGGCAAAATAGGCAAATGTGTCCGCCCCCCATACACAGGCAAACATGATCAAAATCACGGCCAGACCAGCTTGATCACTCCCACGAAACGAAATCAGAGCGAAAAACGGTAGTGCTGCGTATGCTAGTCCGAGCCCTCCCCATATCGATTTTCGAACAAGCCATTCCCACAACGTCAGGGCAAGCACTCCGCCACCGGTCAATGCCATTGCCAGCACTTGTTGATTCGTGAGTGAAGCTGCGATGATTAAGGCCAGCAGGCCAAAAGAAGCAAACTTAACACGTATTGGAATGGATGTGCCGCATATCCGCATGTACTCCATCAGGATCAAGCCGGCACCAACTGCACAAAGAATGCTAAATGAATACCCACCCTGCCAACTGACAAAAAGGGCAAACGTGGCAAGAATGAGTGCGGAAACAACCCTTAGGACGAGTTCAGACGCCCCGGTTGCCGACCCCGATGGCCCGTCACTCACGAGCCAGTATCCAGCGCAAGACCACCAAACTTCCGGGTGCGGTTTCGATACGTCTCGATAGCCGCGTGATATGCGGATTTATCAAAGTCGGGCCAAAGGCAATCAACAAATACAAATTCTGAATAAGCTGATTGCCATAACAAGAAATTCGACAGCCGTATTTCACCACTTGTGCGGATTACTAAATCCGGATCAGGAATACCGGCCGTATCAAGCTCATTTGAAATACGCTCGGTATCAAGATCATCAGGTTGCAATTCTCCAGATTTGATCTTGACGGCAATCCGCCGGGCCGCGGAGGCGATTTCACCACGCGAACCGTAGTTGAAGGCGATCACCAAGGTCTGACCATCATTGTTTGCGGTCAACGATACTGCTTCGTCCAGCAGCGCAAGAATATCATCTGGAAGCCCTTCGCGTTCTCCAATGATTTTGAGCTGCACATTGCTTTTGTGCATCTCCGCCAAGTCCCGTCGTACAAACAGCTTAAGCAGCGCAAACAATTCAGAAATTTCAGATTTGGGCCGGGTCCAATTTTCTGATGAAAACGAGTAGAGGGTCAAATACTCGATGCCAAAGTCTTTCGATGCACGAACAATTTCCCGAACGGTTTCAACCCCTCTACGATGCCCGGCGCTACGTGGAAGACCTCGCTGTTCTGCCCAGCGACCATTACCATCCATAATTATGGCAACGTGGCGGGGATTATCATCCTCGCTTGATTTGAAATGGTCTGGGTTGGCTGTTTTATCCATACTTTGGATCGAATCCCGGCGATTTGAACTAGACCTGCATGACTTCCGTTTCCTTGGCTTCAAGGAGCGTATCTACCTGGGTAATTGCATCGTCTGTACTTTTTTGAACCTGGTCTGAAAGGACACGCGCCTCATCCTGCCCGATGTCTCCATCTTTTTCCGCCTTCTTCGCCGCTTCCATGCCGTCCCGCCTGACATGACGAATGGCTACTCGAGCCTGCTCGGCATATTGGTGCGCAATCTTGACAATTTCCTTGCGGCGCTCCTCATTGAGCTCGGGCATGGGAAGGCGGATATTGGTGCCATCGGTGATGGGATTAAGCCCAAGACTGGACTCGCGTATGGCTTTTTCCACAGCAATAACCATCGCCTTGTCCCAAACCTGAACCGAAATCATCCGGGGTTCGGGCACGGACACGGTTCCAATCTGGTTAATTGGCATTTTCTGGCCGTAAGCGTCGACCACAATTGGATCAAGAATGTTTGCAGACGCGTGACCGGTACGTAGACCGGAAAAATCACTTTTCATCGACGTCAGTGCGCCTTCCATGCGTCTTTGTAAATCTGCAATATCAACCGGATCGTCAGGCATTTTTATTCTTCCATTCTGTTAAAGACCAAGATCATGGTTTTCGTCTTGGTAAATTAATCGACACAAATCGTAGTGGAACGCCCCTCACCTTTCAATATGTGAGCAAATCCTCCAGTTTCCGCAAGAGAGAATACGACAACCGGAATTCCCGCATCACGTGTCAGGCTAATCGCGGCGGCATCCATAACCTTCAGTCCGCGTTCAAGCACCTGTGAATAACTTATCGTTTCATATCGCTCAGCATTGGAATGTTTTTTCGGATCAGCTGAATAAACCCCATCAACTTGTGTGGCTTTCAACAACGCATCAGCGCCAATTTCGCAAGCACGTAGCGCGGCGGCTGTATCTGTTGTGAAATAAGGATTGCCCGTACCGCCTGCAAAAATCAGCACGCGGCCCTCCGCCTGATGTTTCTCGGCTCCACGTTGGGAAAATGTTTCACATACTTCCGGCATGTCGATTGCAGACAGTACTACCGCGGGAACACCAATTTTTTGAAGTTCCATCCGTAAACAGATTGCATTCATGATTGTCGCAAGCATCCCCATATGATCACCCGAAACCCGATCAGCACCTTGTGCTGCAAGTGATACCCCACGGAAAATATTGCCGCCACCGCAGACAATTGCGACAGAAACACCAAGTTCAATACCTTCCTTGATATCCGCGCATATCCTGGAGACTGTAGCAGGATCAATTCCGAAGCTGCCTTCGCCCATCAAGGCTTCGCCAGAAACTTTCAAGAGAACTTTGTGAAATCTGAGTTTTGGTGACATGAATCAAGAGCCCGAATTAATTACGAATGGATACACGAAGGGCGCATCGTTGTCACGACGCGCCCAATGGATTGCTTGTCATATCACCGGTTATCACCGGCGTTTTGAAGTTGATCAGGATTGGCCTGACATCGCCGCGACTTCCGCTGCAAAATCTTCTTCTTCCTTCTCAACTCCCTCGCCCAGGGCAAGTCGGATGAAGTTCTTGAAAGTTATTGATGCACCCACATCTGCTTCAGCGTTTTTCAGTGCCTGTTCAACAGTGTTTTCGCCATCGATTACAAAAGTCTGGGACAGCAGTACGCTTTCCTCGTAAAACTTGCGCATCCGGCCTTCAACCATTTTCTCAACGATTTCTTCGGGCTTGCCGGATTCACGAGCCTGCTCTGCAAATATTGCCCGTTCACGATCAGCGACATCGCTTGGTACTTCGTCTTTTGTTGCGGCAAGCGGGTTTGTTGCTGCAACATGCATCGCCACTTGTCGACCTATGGTTTCAAGTGCAGCCTTGTCACCGGTTGATTCCAGAGCCACCAGCACACCAATTTTTCCGAGATTATCGCTCGTAGAATTGTGCATATAGCTTGAGACAACCCCTTCTCCAACTTCCAGGCGACCGGTCCGGCGCAAATTCATGTTTTCACCAATGGTACCAATTGCCTCGGTAATGGTATCAGCGACCGATTTGTCGCCACCCTCAATGGTTTGCGCTGAAACAGCATCGAGCGATCCATCGGTCGCAACAGCAGTTGTTGCAGCACGGCGAACCAGATCCTGAAATTGCTCGTTACGCGCAACGAAATCAGTTTCGGAGTTCAATTCCACCACCGCTGCGGCACTGCCATTTGAGGCAATTCCGATCAAACCTTCGGCCGCAACACGACCGGACTTTTTTTCTGCCTTGGCGATACCTTTTGAACGTAACCAGTCCATGGCTGCTTCGATGTCACCATCATTTTCAGTGAGGGCGTTCTTGCAATCCATCATGCCTGCACCGGACATTTCCCGGAGCTCCTTCACGAGCGCTGCAGTAATTGTCATCTTTGCCTCTTTTCTGGCATTTCTTGCCATTCAAACGGGGCAGATGCGTTTAACGCACCGCCCCATATCCTAGATTGTGAACCGGTTGTGGCTTAACCCTTCTTCAGGTCTTTTGCCTGCTTGATCCACTCGTCGCGTTCGATCCTGCCCTTGAAGTTCAACCGGTCATCGACCTGTGCGACCTCTGCTTTTTTGAGCTTGGCGATTTGTTCAAATTTGGTGATTCCCAAATCGTGGAGCTTCTTTTCCAAAGCCGGGCCAACACCGGTGATCTGCTTTAGATCATCGGGGTCACCTTCCGGTGTTTCAAACAAAGGCCCAGTGTCCTCGTCAGCAACTTCTGCTTTCGGCTCTTCCTTTGGCTCTGCTTTTTTTGCTTTTGGTGCAGCCTTGGGTTTTTCAGCAGGCGCTTCTTCAACTGCCGGTGCTTCCGCAGCAGGTGTTTCTTCTGCTGCTGGTTCGCTGGCCGCAGGAGCTTCTTCTACCGGTGCTTCCGCAGCAGCTGGTTCTTTGGCTTCAAGAACTTCTTCTACTGGTGCTTCCACCGCTGCGCCGAGATCAACACCTGAAGAACCCTGCTGGCGAGCAATGCCGTCAATTGCAGCTTTTGCAATCAGATCACAGTAGAGCGAAATCGCACGCGCTGCATCATCATTACCTGGGATCGGATGATCAACATTATCCGGATCACAGTTTGAATCGAGGATTGCAACAACCGGAATTTTAAGTTTCCGCGCTTCCTGCAGTGCGATAGATTCCTTGTTGGTATCAACGATGAACAAAATGTCCGGTGTACCGCCCATATCCTTGATACCGCCAAGCGCACGCTCAAGTTTGTCCTGCTCGCGGGTCAGCATCAGCAGCTCTTTTTTGGTCAGCTGCTCAGCACCTGCACCATTGAAGATTTCTTCGAGTTCGCGCAGGCGCTTGATTGACTTGGAAATCGTATTCCAGTTGGTCAACATGCCGCCAAGCCAACGGGCGTTAACGTAATACTGGGCTGAGCGCTTTGCTGCGTCGGCGATAATTTCCGATGCTTGCCGTTTGGTTCCAACAAACAGTAGACGGCCACCGCCGGCGACTGTATCGGAAACAATCTTCAGAGCCTGATCCAATAGTGGAACGGTCTGAGACAGATCGATGATGTGAATATTGTTTCTTGATCCGTAAATATACGGGCCCATTTTGGGGTTCCAGCGATGAGTCTGGTGTCCGAAGTGGGCACCAGCTTCCAATAGCTGGCGCATGCTGAAGTCTGGCAGTGCCATGAGTATGGTCTCCTTTACCGGTTTAACCTCCGCAGGAAATGAACGGTAAAACCGTCACCGGAACGCTCAATTGACCAATGCCGAACGGGGGCTGTGGGTCAGGACGTAAACCTGCGTGTGGAATGAGCGGCGTTATAGCCGAATGCTTGGGTATTGCAAGCGAGAAATATAAAGGAAAATTGCCTGTGTCTGGAGGATCAGCGTGGTTGCAATTTCTGCCTGCTCACAATTTACCCAATTTCATAGCTGGGTCATAATTTTCGCCGTCAACATCCTTGGTCACCGCCTGGGCACAAATCACGATGGCGCGCTTTTCATCGTAGGTAATTGAGGGGGCACCGTAGAGTTCCCATCCCAGAGACAGAGCTTGCGTAACCTTGTGGCAGAAAGCTGCATCATCTGTTCCGGTGAGGTATCTGTATGCTTTCATTGCTGTTTTCCAGATTGTTCTGCCAGCCAGCCATAAAAATCAGATAATTTTCCGGCCATGTGATCACCCATTGCCTTGGTGATTTTATCAGCCCGGCCGGTGGCAACCGCGCTTTGCTCCCATAACACAATGCGTACCGGAGTTGAAAATTCCAATTCGGCCTCACTGGCAAGTGTATGAACAGCCGCCAAAATACGGACTGATGCACCAACATTTCGACCTACAGTGCCACGAACGAAAAACATCAAACTGATTGTGCTGTCACTTACAACACCCTCGGGAAGGACAGGCACGCCCGGCACATCCTTGCGTTTGCCGGAGTCGAAATAATCCAGACCAGCCATTTCCGTGAGTTTTTTTGCCTCATGCTTCAGGCGTTCGCAAATCTCATGGGCATAGGTTTCGTCGGTGGACAGGATGCACGAAGCGGCAATCACATTGGGTTGCCCTTCAGTGGCCGCTAATCCAGTGCTGAAGTTGCACATCAAAATGCCCACAACCAACGGCACGACAAACAGGTTACGCATCATCACATCAATTCCACATCCACTACGCCGGGAATGGCTTTCAATGCACTTTGAATTCTGCTGGAGACTTTGAAGCGCTCCTTTAAACGAACTTCAATTTCCCGGGCACCACTGTCCTGCATCACAACGAAGGAAATATTTCCTTTGCCACCTCGATCCAGCAAGGGTGCCAAGCCTTCTATCGGGGCAGCGTCACGCAGAAAGATAGTCATGTTTTGGTGTTCCCGGGCAGCGGCTTGTTCAAGTGGCTCCATACTTTGGATGCGAATGCTCAAACCTTCGGGCCAGATTTCCGCATTAACCAGCATAATGACAGATTGGCCAATCTCGAGGTGTTCGCGGAACTGGTTCAAACCTTCTTCAAAAATTACCGCTTCATACTGGCCCGATGGGTCGGATATCATCAAGATACCCATCTTCTTGCCTTGTTTGGTTTTACGCTCCTGACGTGCGGTGATGGTTCCAGCAATCCGACCAGCGGTCGCCCCTTCCCGTACGGATGTTTCAAATTCTGAATAAAGCTGAACCCGCATGCGTTCCAGTATCGGTCGGTATTCATCCAGCGGGTGAGCGCTTAAATAGAATCCGACTGACTGAAATTCACGGTGCAGTTTTTCAGACTGAATCCAGGGTTCCGCGGTTGGTAATTCAATCCGGACTGCTTCGCCGGAAGATTCACCGAACATGTCATTTTGGCCTGTTTCGCGGTCTTGTGCTGTTCGGGTCGCGTGTCCAACCAACCTATCCATACCGGCGAGGAGTTGCTCGCGCGGGAAGCCAAAACAGTCCAGGGCACCCGCACAAATCAGGTTTTCCAAAGTTCGCTTGTTTATCTGCCGAATATCGATACGGGAAAAGAAATCGCTAAGGGTACTGAATTGGCCTGCTGCTGAGCGCGCTTCAACAATCTTTTCCGCAGCGCCCTCGCCCACGCCCTTGATTGCAGCCAGAGCATATAGAATTTTGCCGTCACTAACTTCAAATCCGACACCTGAAGTTTGGATTGAGGGCGCCACGACCGGGATATCGAGGCTTTCCGCCTCCTGATGAAAAATATTGAGTTTGTCCGTGTTGCCGAGATCCAACTGCATTGAAGCTGCCAAAAACTCCACCGGATAGGAGGCCTTGACCCATGCGGTTTGATAGGAAACCAGAGCATAGGCTGCCGCATGAGACTTGTTAAACCCATAGTCGGCAAACTTGGCCAGGAGATCAAAGATCATATTGGCCTGGTTTTTCTGCAACCCGCGTTCAACCGCTCCATCGACAAACCGTGCACGCTGCTTGTTCATTTCAGAACGGATCTTCTTACCCATTGCCCGGCGAAGAACATCGGCTTCTCCAAGCGAATAACCGGACAAAATCTGCGCGATTTGCATCACTTGTTCCTGGTAGATGATGACGCCGTAAGTCTCCTGCAAAACGGACTCAATCTTTTCGTGATAGTAGTCCGGCTGCTCCTCGCCATGTTTGCGCGCATTGTAGGTAGGGATGTTGTCCATTGGACCGGGGCGATAAAGTGCCACCAATGCAATTATGTCTTCAAATCGGTCTGGACGCATGCCGACTAGAGCCTTGCGCATTCCCTGGCCTTCCAGCTGAAACACACCCACCGTTTCGCCGCGGGTCAGCATTTCATAGGTTTTTTGGTCATCCAGCGGAATTTTTGACAGATCCAGTTTGGTACCACTCTGCGCTATTAACTTTGTCGCCTGCTCCAGGACGGTAAGCGTTTTCAGGCCGAGGAAGTCAAATTTCACCAGGCCAGCCTGCTCAACCCATTTCATGTTGTATTGGGTGACCGGCATTTCAGAACGAGGGTCACGATAGAGTGGAACCAGTTCTTCCAACTTCCGGTCACCGATAACTATGCCGGCGGCATGGGTCGAGGCGTGGCGATACAACCCCTCCAGCCGTACGGAAATGTTGAACAACTGATCAACGATTTCTTCTTCACGGCGTGCTTGTTGAAGCTGCGGCTCTCCATCAATGGCCTGGGTAAGTGTTACCGGGTTTGCAGGATTGTTCGGCACCATTTTGCACAGCCGATCGACCTGGCCGTACGGCATTTGCAGAACCCGCCCAACGTCGCGCAAGACTGCTCGAGCCTGCAACGTCCCGAAAGTGATGATTTGCGCAACCTGGTCTCGGCCATATTTGTCCTGAACGTAATGAATGACCTCCTCACGTCGTTCCTGGCAGAAATCGATGTCAAAATCCGGCATTGAGATGCGTTCCGGGTTCAAAAACCGTTCAAACAGCAACGAGAACTGCATGGGATCTATGTCGGTAATCGTCAACGCCCAGGCAACCAGGGAACCCGCACCAGAGCCCCTGCCCGGCCCAACCGGAATTCCACGGGCTTTGGCCCAAACGATAAAGTCCGCAACGATCAGAAAGTAACCTGGGTATTGCATCTCGCCGATAACGTTGAGCTCAAACTCCAGCCGTTTGGTGTAGTCCTCTTTTTTGAAACCGTCAGCGGGTTTGTGTGTTTCAAACCTGCTGGCAAGGCCAAGATGGGCCTGGCGACGTAATTCTTCCAACTCCGCATTGAGCGCCTCCTGCGGCGTCAAATTCTCTTCCTCAACTGCAAACATCGGCAGGATTGGGTCGCGGGTTTGCGGCCGGAAAGAACATCGGCGAGCTATTTCCACCGTGTTTTCCAAAGCCTCCGGCAAATCGCGGAAAAGGAGTTTCATTTCCGACTGGCTTTTGAAGTAGTGCTCCTCCGTCATCCGTCGACGGTTGTCCATGTTTATAACAGCACCCTCGGCAATGCAGATCAGCGCGTCGTGTGCTTCAAAGTCTGAGCGGGTTGGAAACAGTGGCTGGTTGGTTGCAACCAGCGGCACATCATTTTTATAGGCAAGCTCTATGAGTGCCCTTTCAATACGCCGGTCTTCGCTGCCATGACGCTGCAATTCGATATAGACACTATCCCCAAAAACTTTCTTGAGAGTTAGCAACCGGCTTTCGGCATCCTTGTTGTTGCCATCAACCAACAACGGGTTAAGCGGTCCTTCGCCCGATCCGGTTAGACAGATCAAATCTATCGAGAGTTCCCGGATCTTTGAAAACGTAACATGGGGAGCATCCCGCTCACCAGCATCCAGGTGCGCCATGCTTACAAGCTTGGTGAGATTGGCAAAGCCGGTCTCACTGGTCGCAATCAAAACCAGATATGGAAAATCGGAAATCCCGGATCGAGGTGGTTGACCGAAACCATCTTCAAAATCCACTGCAAGTTTGCAGCCCAGTATTGGTTGAATACCAGCAGCGGCAGCTTTTTCAGAAAATTCCAGCGCACCAAACAGATTGTTTCGGTCGGTTACTGCAAGCGCTGGTTGTTTGTCCGAGAGCGCCAATTCAACAAGTGTGGCCAGCGGTAATGCGCCCTCCAACAACGAATATGCCGAGTGGGTGTGCAAATGCACAAATTCGCATTTTCCGGTGGGTTCACTTTCCCGTTGCGCACCCTTCGCCAATGCATCGTGCAGATCTTTTGAAGATTTTGACGCCATGTCGGCAAGCTTTCCGGGAGAATGATCCAGACCAGTTTAATTCACTGCAATGCGATTCTAACCGCATACCCACAGTGATTGTCTAAAACTGACGGGGACTATACAACCCTGATCGCAAAATGAGCTTGGGAAAAGGCGGGATAACTTCCGATTTATCTGCGTTCAGAATTTCAGGAAGCAAGTTTCAGAATTTCAGCCCAAGTGAACATCGAGGTAAGGAAAATGCTGATGGTAGCAAGTGACGCCAAATCGCGGAAAGATACAAACATTGAAAAACTCCTGCCAACGGGTTAGATATACCCTCTATGTTCGTATTATGTTCACGTTTGTTCCTTTATGTCAACAATATCGCTGCAATTTTAATTTACTTAGTAACTTCAAGGATTTGCCCACCCCCCAGCGTGACACAACGGTCCATTCTACCGGCCAGTTCATGATTATGGGTGGCAACCAACGCCGCCAGGCCTGTAGTACGCACCAGGTTTTCAAGAGTTGAAAATACGTGAGCGGCAGTTTCCGGATCAAGATTACCGGTTGGCTCATCCGCCAACAGCAATTGCGGCTTGTTGACTACCGCACGTGCAATTGCCACACGCTGCTGCTCACCACCGGATAGTTCTGCTGGCCGGTGATCATGACGCTTGGCAATTCGCATGTATTCAAGCAACTCATTTGCGCGAGTCCTGGCGAGGCTCTTGCCTATTCCGCATATCATTTGTGGGATCATCAGGTTTTCTTCTGCGGAAAATTCCGGCAACAAATGGTGAAACTGATAAACAAATCCAACCGCTTGACGCCGCAATGCGGTTCGGTGTTTGTCATCAAGATTACGCGTTGCCTGGCCAACGATGAAAACTTCGCCTGCATCCGGTTTCTCAAGTAGACCGGCGGCGTGTAACAGGGTTGATTTTCCCACACCGGACGGTGCAATCAGAGCAACCATTTCGCCGGGTTGAACAACCAGGTCAACACCGTTCAGGACTTCAAGTGCCTGTTTGCCTTGTCCATAAGTTCGCCCAACTTTTTCCAGTCGAAGCGTTTCAACCCCACTATTCATAACGCAATGCCTCTACGGGATCGAGGCGAGCTGCCCGCCAAGCGGGGAATAGGGTTGCAAGAAATGACAAGGCCAAAGACATCACAACAATTGCGATGGTTTCATTCACATCCATTTTTGCGGGCAATTGAGAAAGAAAATACAGCGTCGGGTCGAAAATAGTTGTTCCAGTCAGGGAAGACAGGAACACCCGGATATTTTCAACATTCAAACAGAGCAGAACCCCGAGGCAAACACCTGCCAAGGTTCCAACCACACCAATTGCTGCACCGGTCATGAAAAATATGCGCATGATTGCGCCCTGGGTAGCGCCCATGGTTCTCAGTATTGCAATGTCCCTGCCCTTGTCTTTCACCAGCATGAACAGCCCGGAGATGATATTCAACGCAGCCACGAGAATGATCAGTGTGAGGATCAAGAACATCACATTCCGTTCGACTTTTAGTGCATTAAAAAAGGTTACGTTTCGCTGCGTCCAGTCAGTCAAAAACAAGGGTCGCTGCGCTGCGACTTCAATCGGCTTTCGTAATTCATTCACACCGTCCGGATCTTCAACGTAGATTTCCAGCACATCTACCCGCCTCTCGGCATTGAAGTACAATTGGGATTCCGCCATCGGCATGAAGATGAAGCTTGCATCATATTCCGACATGCCAATCTCAAACAGTGCAACAATCGGATAGGCCTTGACCCGTGGCGCCGTGCCAAAAGCAGTTACATCCCCTTCCGGCGAAATCAGGGTGATGTCATCTCCCATCCTAAGTCCAAGGCTGTTTGCAAGCCGTATCCCGACTGCCACTCCCTCGCCACTGGAAAACCCATCCAGTGTGCCCTTTTTAATGTTTTGGGCTATGGCATCAATTTTTCGCAAATCCTCCTCACGAATGCCGCGCACCAATGCACCATTGCCGCCAATTCCGCTCGAGACCAGGACCTGCCCCTCGATCAGCGGGATTGCATAACGAACACCCTCAACCCCGTTAATTCGGCGTGAGAGCTCTTCATAATCGCTGAAATCTCCATCTACCGGGTTGACGATCAAATGTCCGTTGAAACCAAGGATTCTGTCCAGCAACTCAGCTCGAAAACCGTTCATTACCGCCATCACAACAATCAAGGTTGCCACGCCAAGCATGATGCCCGCAAACGAGAAACCAGCGATGATTGAGATGAATGTGTCCTTGCGCCGTGCCCTCAAATAGCGGCCGGACAGCATGCGTTCAAAGGCAGAAAAAGCACCAGCGCCGCCGCCATCTGCAGTATTCAGCGCCGCCTCACTCACTGGTAAACCTGTTGATTGCAGCATCGGGCGAAAGCATTTCTCGTGTGTCATCTGCGCGGCTTTTCACCTCAACTTCGCCATTTTCAAGGCCACGCGGTCCAATGACGATTTGATAAGGCAGGCCGATCAGGTCCATGGTCGCAAATTTTGCACCTGCCCGCTGGTCTGTATCGTCATACAGCACGTCAAGGCCTGCATTAGTGAGTGCTCCATATATTTGTTCACTTGCGTTGTCGCAGTCCGGATCGCCGGGTTTCATGTTGATGATGCCCAGATCAAACGGGGAAATGGCCTTTGGCCAAATAATACCCTTGTCATCATGAGATGCTTCAACGATTGCTGCTGCCAGGCGACTTGGTCCGATACCATAGGAACCCATATGAACTGCATGTTCCTTTCCATCCGGTCCCATGACAACAGCTTTCATTGGTTCAGAATATTTCGTTCCAAAATAAAAAATGTGCCCAACCTCAATGCCCCGCTCGGAAAGGCGCGAATTTTCTGGAAGTTTTGACCACTGCGCGTCATCGTGCATTTCATCGGTTGCAGCATATGGCGTCGTCCAGTCCTTCACAATCGCGCCAATCTTTTCATCATCACCAAAATCCGTATCTTCGCCTGGAACGTCCATGCCAAGAAAGGCCTTGTCGCAGAATACTTCAGATTCACCTGTATTTGCCAGGATGATGAACTCGTGGCTTAAATCACCACCGATTGGACCGGTGTCAGCGCGCATTGGAATTGACTTCAGGCCAAGCCGCTCAAATGTTCTCAAATATGCGACAAACATGCGATTGTAGGCTGCCCGGGCTCCGGCCTCATCCAGATCAAAAGAATAGGCATCCTTCATCAGGAATTCCCGTGAACGCATGACCCCAAATCGTGGTCGAACCTCGTCGCGAAACTTCCACTGGATATGATACAGGTTGAGAGGCAAATCCTTGTATGAGCGCACATAGGAACGGAATATATCCGTCACCATTTCCTCGTTTGTCGGGCCGAACAGCATATCACGCTCATGCCGGTCGGAGATGCGAAGCATCTCTTTGCCATAGTCATCATAGCGACCGCTTTCACGCCACAAATCAGCGGATTGTATGGTCGGCATCAGGATTTCTACTGCGCCTGCTCGGTTCTGTTCTTCCCGCACAATATCGGATATCCGGTCAAGCACTTTCAGTCCCAAAGGAAGCCATGAATAAATTCCAGCGGATTGTTGACGGATCATGCCCGCCCGTAACATCAAACGGTGCGAAACAATTTCTGCGTCCTTGGGAGTTTCCTTCAGGATCGGGAGAAAATATTTTGAAAGGCGCATATCACTTTTTGCCAGAATCGATTGCTCTTATTGTCTTGGTATAAAGCCCGTATTGCCCAACCACACAAGTCCTGCAGCAGAACGTCCCGTAATGAAACACCATAGCCTCACATTGATCACTTTTTGCAGTTTTTACGACAAAGAGGGATTTTACAGATGACTTGCCAATCACGATGTGTTTAATTTAATTTTATATATAGAGTTGGGAAAACCGACCGTTAAGCGGTCTTAGTCTTGGGAGGATGTGATCCGGGCGCGATTTATTCGCAGCCGCCTTTTCTTAGGAAACGGAACTGGATCGGGACACGCAAACTAAAGGAGCAAGGCTTTAAGCCTTGCTTTTTTTTATCCTCCAATTGCTGTCAGTTTACATCCTTGAACTGAAGATGCTCAGGCAGAATGCTCGGGATATCCTCAAGGGAATATCCAAGGGTACCGGTAACAAACCAGTACGTCGCAAATACCACTCCAGCCAGCAGGGAATTCAACACAAGTTTAAGGCCAAATCGCGGATTTACCGGAGCCGCAGGTTCGGTTCCCGGATCAATCTCTCCAGCTTCGGCTTGCGATTTGTTTCCATGGGGCAGCACGACGAAAAGCGTTACCCACCAGATAACGAAATAAATCGCAAAGCCTGAAAAAAAAGTCACTAAACTTGTTCCAGTTCAACGAGGGTGCCACAAAAATCTTTCGGGTGCAGGAACACCACCGGATTGCCATGGGCACCGGTTTTCGGATCACCATCACCCAGAACACGAGCGCCCTCCTTCAAAAGCTTATCACGCGCTGCAATAACATCCTCGACTTCGTAACAAATGTGATGAATTCCGCCAGCCGGACTGCGCTCTAGGAATGGTGCGATTGGAGAATTTTCTCCCAGCACCTCGAGCAATTCTATCTTTGTATTGGGCAATTCAACAAATACCACCGTCACTCCGTGCTCGGGCAAGGCCTGTGGCTCGCTAACTTTCGCGCCCAGCAAATTGGCATAAATTGCTAAGCCGGCTTTTAAATCCGGCACGGCGATTGCCACATGATTAAGTCGGCCAATCATCTGCTATCAAACCTTTGCAACAAACACGGTTGTAACCGGTTTCTTGCCCCACAGATTTCGTGCCTCTGCCCGAACCGCCCGACGAACTGCCTCGCGCACCAAGTCTTCATCTTTTCGTCGTTTCTTTGGAATGCTGGTGACTGCACCGGCAGCAGCCTCAAACAACAAATCCTCCATGAATTCCCCACTCTCGATCACATCTGGCAAACCGTATGCCGCAATATCGATATCGTCGGCAAGATCACCGTGCTTGTTGATTACGACCGACACAGCCACATGGCCGACATGGGCAAGCTTGCGACGGTTTCCAACCCCAATGGCTGCTTCGTCCGCAATTATATTGCCATCCTTGTAAATACGACCAAACGGCACTTGATCCAAAATTTCTGCCGGACCTGGTGCCAACCGCAACAAATCTCCGTTGCGAACCGGAGCAACCTGGGGAATTCCCGAGGCACCGGCAAGTTGTGCGTGCGCGCTCAAGTGAACTGCCTCACCATGTACGGGTACGCAGATTTCGGGCCTCGTCCATTTATACATCGTCTCAAGCTCATTGCGACGAGGGTGACCGGAAACATGAACGAGGGCATCATGATCTTGAATGATATCGATGCCCATTTCACTCAGTAGATTTTTGGTCTCGATAATTGGTTTTTCGTTACCAGGGATAATCCGGGAGGAATAAATTACCGTGTCACCCGGTGCCAAATCAACATTGCGATGTTCCTGGCGGGCTATCTTGGCCAGCGCAGCGCGAGATTCTCCCTGACTGCCGGTCAAAATGATCACCAGGTTTTTGCGGTCAACTGTCTGAAACTCATCTTCTTCAACAAAGTCGGCAATATCATCGAACATACCGATATCGGTAGCAACATTGACAACACGGTGTATTGAGCTGCCAAGCAACATTACCCGTCGGCCGGCTTTTTCTGCGGCTTGCGCAATTGAGCGAATTCGCCCAACATTTGATGAGAAAGTGGTAATGGCCACCCTGCCCGTCGCCTTGTTGATAAGCGATGCCAGGCTATCAGAAACCTCCCGCTCGGAAGGAGATACACCGCCCCGCATGGCATTGGTGGAATCGCAAATAAGTGCCAGAACGCCCTCATCGCCAAGTCGCTGGAATGTAGCACCATCTGTGTTGTGTCCAAGCGTTGGCTCGGCGTCCAACTTCCAGTCGCCGGTATGGATAATCCGTCCAAGCGGTGTCTTGATTGCAAGTGACATCGGTTCTGGAATGGAATGGGTGACATACACCGGTTCAATCTCGAACGGGCCAATTTTCAGGGTGCTACCCGGCCCAAATCGCTTAATCGGAATTTTTGGTGCGTCGCGCTCATAGGCTGTTTTTGCTTCCAGCATTCCGGAAGCAAAAGCGCTACAATAAACCGGCTTGTTCAACCTTGGCCACAAACTAAGCAGAGCACCATAGTGGTCTTCGTGGGCATGGGTAATCAAAATCGCAAGCAAATCATCACCCAAATCCATTGCGTAACGAATATCGGGGAGCACCAGATCTACACCCGGCATGTCGGGGCCTGGAAAGGTTACCCCGCAATCAACCATGATCCATTTGCGTTTATCCGGATTACCGAAGCCGTAGAGTGCAAGGTTCATCCCGATTTCGCCAACCCCACCCAAGGGTACAAATACGAAATCCTCTTTAATTTTTGCCATATCCGGCCCGATCGATTTTGTTGCTTGTTTCGAAGAAGACATCGGCCACGGAAATGCGATCCAATTCACCATTCTGTTTTTCAAGTAGCATGTAACCTGCTTCGTCTATCGTTGTAAAAATTCCAGTTGTATCTTCGCGACCAGGTATTTTCACCGTGATTAATTGTCCGATGCCTGCTGCAAAGTGCAACCATTGCTGGCGAATTGTCGTGAAGTTTTTGCCGGCGTCCCAAACCAGCAGCATTTCAGCCATTTGACGTGCAAGCAAATCAAACACTTTTGATGCACTTGTTTCAATTCCCTCATCGGCCAGATTTGTTGCTGGATAGTTCGCTGTTTCAGGATGATTTTGACAATTAATGCCAAAACCAACGACGAGTACCGTCCCGGTTATGCCGGAAATGCTTTCCAGGAGAATACCTCCGCATTTTTTGCGATTAATCAGGACATCGTTTGGCCATTTGAGTTCAAGTGCTGGAGTGTTTGCTGTGTCTTCTGCAGCGGCCTGAATTGCAGTGAGCGCAGAAAGTGCTGCAACAAATGTCAAACTACCCAGATGCTGTTTTTCACAAGGATTGCGAAGCATCAATGAAGCAAAGAGATTGCCGGTAATGCTCTCCCAGTTACGGCCTCGACTGCCCTTGCCTGCGGTCTGTTGCTTTGTAGTAATCCACAACCGATCCAATTCACCATCGTTTGCAAGTGACAGACACTCTGCATTGGTTGAACCACATACTTCCAACGGCAAATGCCTAAAGTCCGATGCGGGACCCTTTAGAAATCTAAGGCCAGGGTTCGTCAAAACAGCGACGCTGCAGCCGTAGAAGTTGCGTCTGACACAAAGCCCGCAAAGAAAATATAGAAAGTTACGAACAATCCACTTGCTGTCAGAACGACCTTCAATTCCCCAGCCATTGGGACGAATTCATCGGCCGGTTCATCAAACCACATCAACTTGATGATGCGCAGATAATAATAGGCACCAACAACGCTTGCGAGCACGCCAATTATTGCCAAGGCGTACAGTCCTGCCTCAATAGCCGCGACAAAAACAAAATATTTGGCAAAGAACCCTGCAAGGGGCGGAATGCCGGCGAGCGAGAACATCAGCAGCGTGAGGAATAATGCCATGACCGGGTTGCGCTGGGACAGACCGGCAAGATCGGAGATATCTTCCACCATGCCTTCCTTGCGGCGCATCGCGAGAATGCAGGCAAATGTACCAATCGTCATAACCATGTAGATTAGCATGTAAAGGATAACGCCATTTACGCCAGCCTGGGTTCCGGCTGCCAGCCCTACCAACGCGTATCCCATATGCCCGATCGAAGAGTATGCCATCAGCCGCTTGATGTTTTGCTGTCCAATTGCTGCAAAAGCGCCAAGCGTCATTGAGGCTATGGAAATAAATACAATGATTTGTTGCCAATCGAGAGCCACCGGTTCGAAAGCACCAATCACAACCCGAACCAACATTGCCATTGCAGCAATTTTGGGAGCGGCGGCAAAGAACGCCGTAATCGGTGTGGGTGATCCCTCATAAACATCCGGCGTCCACATATGAAACGGCACCGCAGAAATCTTGAAGGCAAAACCTGCAAGCAGGAACACCAGGCCGAATATCAGCCCTAGAGATCGACCGCTTCCTGCCATTGCTTCGGCAATTCCAACAAAATCCGTATGACCGGTAAAGCCATAAATCAATGAAGCCCCGTAGAGCAGCATCCCCGATGACAATGCACCAAGAACGAAATATTTTAGACCGGCTTCAGTTGAGCGAACCGAATCCCGGTTTATTGCAGCAAGCACATAAAGAGAAAGGGATTGTAGCTCCAACCCAAGATAAAGCGCGATCAAATCATTGGCCGAAATCATCAACATCATGCCCAGAGTGGCAATCAGGATCAGCACAGGATACTCAAACGTCTCAAACCTTTCGCGCCGGATGTAAGTAACCGACATGACAATCGCCAAGCCTGAGCCGGTCAGCGCCAACAGCTTCATAAAGCGGGCGAAGGGATCCAGAATAAATGACCCGTTCATCGCCTCCCCACCCTCTTTCATCAGGAGCAACCATGTAAAGGCAGCAACGATGAGCGCGATTGAAAGACCGGTTACCTGAGTGGTTGACCTTGGTCCGGCAAACACACCAATCAACAACAGCACCATTGCGCCGATAGCCAACCAGAGTTCAGGAACCAAAAGTCCCAAATTCTGTATCTCCATGACTGATTGCATTGTTTCTTTCATCGGAGATCCCTAATTCGCCAGACTGGCTTGTGCGGTAATCTTGGCCGCTTCGATGGCTTCATGATAGTTGGAAACGAGGGCTTCCACAGAGGCGTTTGTGACATCAAACACCGGCACCGGATAGATGCCGAACAAAATGACCATAGCCACCAATGGATATAGGATCAGCTTTTCGCGGCCAGAAAGATCGAGAATGGTTTTCAGACTTTCTTTTTCAAGAACACCGAACACAACCCGCCGATAAAGCCATAGCGCATAAGCCGCAGAAAGAATGACGCCGGTTGTTGCAAACATTGCTACCCAGGTGTTGACCTGAAATACACCAATCAGCGTGAGGAACTCGCCTACAAATCCGGACGTGCCCGGCAGGCCAACATTAGCGAGTGTGAATATCAGAAATACCACGGCGTATTTCGGCATTCGGTTCACCAGTCCGCCATAGGCTGCAATCTCCCGCGTGTGCATTCGGTCGTAGACCACCCCAACACACAGAAACAGTGCGCCGGAAACCAGCCCGTGGGACAACATTTGGTAAATGCCTCCCTGAATACCATTCATGTTTAATGCGAATATGCCCATGGTGACGTAACCCATATGCGCAACTGAGGAGTAGGCAATCAGCTTTTTGATGTCCTCCTGCATCAACGCCACCAGTGAAGTGTAGATGATTGCGATGATCGAAAGGGCAAAAACCAGATAAGTAAAATCAGCGCTCGCCAACGGGAACATCGGCACAGAAAAACGCAGGAACCCGTAACCGCCCATTTTCAACAATATGCCCGCCAGGATAACCGACCCGGCGGTTGGCGCTTCAACATGCGCATCCGGCAACCAGGTATGCACTGGCCACATTGGCATCTTCACTGCAAAGGAGGCAAAGAATGCCAACCACAACCAGGTTTGCATTGAAGCCGGGAACGGGTGGACTAAAAGTTCTGAAATATCTGTTGTTCCGGCCTGCCAATACATCGCCATCATGGCAAGCAGCATCAACACGGAACCAATTAGCGTGTAGAGGAAAAACTTGAAACTTGCATAGACTCGACGCTTGCCACCCCAAACGCCGATGATCAGGAACATCGGGATGAGACCGGCTTCAAAGAAGACATAGAACAGCATCAGATCGAGTGCACAAAACACCCCAATCATGAAGGTTTCAAGTATCAGGAATGCTACCATGTATTCCTTGAGGTTCTTCTGGATACTCTCCCAGCTTGCCAAAATACAAAACGGCATCAAGAACGTTGTCAGGATTACAAACAGCATGGAAATGCCGTCAACGCCCATGTGATATTCCATGAACGAACCGATCCATTTGTATTTTTCAACAAACTGGAAACCAGATATCGAATTATCGAAATTGACCCAGATGTAGAGTGAGATCAAAAACGTAAAGACCGTCGTAAACAGGGTTACATTGCGGATATTTCGAGCCGCAATGGCGCTGTCTGCCGGAATTAGCATGATGATTATCGCGCCTGCCAGCGGCAGGAATGTAATTGCGGAGAGAATTGGCCAGTCACTCATCAGCCTGCTCCCCCGAACATCGACCAGGTAACGAGTGCCGCAACCCCGATGAGCATTGCAAAGGCGTAGTGGTATAGATAGCCACTCTGCAGCCGCACCACACGGTTTGTAACATCCAGTACACGAGCTGAAACACCATCTGGACCAAATCCGTCAATTAGCCAGCCATCACCCTTCTTCCAAAGGAAGTGTCCTAGCCATTTTGCTGGACGAACGAACAGGAAGTCATAAATTTCATCGAAATACCATTTGTTGAGCAGGAAGGCATAAAGGCCAGGATGTTGCCGCGCCAACTCTTTGGGTAGGCCGGGTGAACGGATATACATCAGCCAGGCCAATACAAACCCAAGCAGCATCATGATAGCAGGTGAAAATTTCACCAACTTTGGAACTTCGTGGAATGTCGCCAGAATATGATTATCCTGACCAGCAAACAGCGCCTCTTTCCAAAAACCGTTGTACCAGTTTTCATGATCGCCTCCGACTTCGTGTCCGGTGAATGAACCGTAGAAGATAACGCCGGCGAACAGGGAACCCGCGGCCAGAACGTATAGGGGGATCAACATTACATTCGGTGATTCATGCACGTGGTTCATCACATCGGCAGATGCCCGTGGCTTTCCATGGAAGGTCATGAAAATCAGCCGCCAGGAATAAAAACTAGTAAACAATGCGGCGACCACAAGCATGGTGAATGCGTAACCGGAAAACGCGTTGTGTCCAGCGTATACGCTTTCGATAATCGCGTCCTTTGAGAAGAAACCCGCCGTACCAATCAACGTCCCGGGGATACCCACACCTGTAAGCGCTACCGTCCCGATTATCATCATCCAGTAGGTCTTTGGAATATGCGTGCGCAATCCACCCATGCGTCGCATGTCCTGTTCATCGGACACTGCATGAATAACTGACCCGGAACCCAGGAACAAAAGCGCCTTAAAGAAAGCGTGGGTAAATAGATGGAAGATCGCTGCACCGTATGCCCCGACACCCAAGGCTGCAAACATGTAACCGAGCTGCGAACAGGTGGAATAGGCGATAACGCGCTTGATATCGTTTTGAACCAGACCAACGGTTGCTGCAAAGAATGCGGTAGTAGCGCCAACAAGTGTCACAATTGTCAGCGCGGTGTGAGAATATTCAAACAGCGGTGACATGCGCGCCACGAGAAACACACCGGCCGTCACCATGGTCGCTGCATGGATGAGTGCGGACACAGGCGTTGGGCCTTCCATCGCATCCGGTAGCCAAGTGTGCAGCAAAAATTGCGCTGACTTACCCATCGCACCCATAAACAACAACACACAGATGACCGTTAATGCAGCATCGGCTTCAAGCTTGTAGCCGAGAAATTCAAGCACCGGTCCCTTAGTTGCCGCGACCCCTTCGACGTTTGCAAAGACCGTGGAGAGTTCAATCGTTCCGAACATTACGAACACGCCAAAGATGCCGAGTGCAAATCCAAAGTCACCGATCCGGTTGACGACAAACGCCTTGATTGCAGCAGCGTTGGCGGCGGGCTTCTTGAACCAGAATCCGATCAGCAGGTATGATGCCAGCCCAACCCCTTCCCAGCCGAAAAACATCTGGAGGAGGTTGTCGGATGTTACCAGCATCAACATGGCGAAGGTGAACAGCGACAAATAGGCAAAGAACCGTGGTCGGTGCGGATCGTGGTGCATATAGCCGATGGAGTACATATGCACGAGTGACGAGACTGTATTCACAACGACCAGCATCACTACGGTCAAAGTATCAATCCGGAACGCCCAATTGACGTTGAGATTACCCGAGTTGACCCAGCGCATAACCTCAATGGTTTGTGGGGCACTATCAGAAAACGCGAAGCTGAAAAACGCGACCCAGGAAAGGATTGCGGAAATTATCAGGAATCCAGTTGTAATATACTCGCAGCCCTTGACCCCAAGCGAGCGGGCAAACAGGCCAGCCAGGATAAAGCCGATGAGCGGGAGAAATACGATGGCGTGATACATCTTGCCGCTAGCCCTTCATCACATTGACATCTTCAACCGCGATTGATCCGCGGTTGCGATAGAACGCCACGAGAATGGCAAGGCCGATGGCAGCTTCCGCTGCAGCTACGGTGAGAACAAACAAGGCAAAGACCTGCCCCATCAAGTCACCCAAATGCTGGGAGAACGCTACGAAGTTAAGGTTTACTGCAAGCAGGAGCAGTTCAATCGACATCAAGATTATGATGACATTTTTCCGGTTGAGAAAAATGCCGATCATCCCGATGGTGAACAGGATAGCACTGACTGATAAATAGTGGGAAAGTCCGATTTCCATGTTTGCCTTGTTCTACTTCGCCGGATTAAAGCCCCGAGCCGGTTTCCACCTTCTTGATTTCAATTGCAGTTTTCGGATCACGTGCAACCTGATCCCCAATTACTTGACGACGCACATTTTCCTTGTGTCTCAGGGTCAGCACGATGGCACCTATCATTGCGACCAGCAGGATTAATCCCGCTACCTGAAAGAAGAAAATGTAGCGTGTGTATAAAATGTTGCCGATCGCTTGAATGTTCGACGTTTCAGCCATATCCGGAATGGGAGCAGCAACTGAACCCACCGCATTGGGTGCTGATATCCAGCCACCGGCCACCATCAACAATTCCACCAGTACGATGATCCCAACCAATGCGCCTACCGGCATGTATTGCAGATAACCTTGTCGCAGTTCGGCAAAATCCACATCCAGCATCATCACGACAAACAGGAACAGCACTGCGACCGCGCCGACATAAACCACAATCAGCAACAGTCCGAGGAATTCCGCGCCAGCCATGATGAACAGGCCAGCCGCACTGACAAACGCCAGGATCAAAAACAGCACTGAATGCACCGGGTTGCGTGACGAAATAACCATAAACGCCGAGGCGATGGTTGTGCCCGCAAACAAGTAGAAGAAGATAGCTGTCAAAATCATTCCAGGTTCCTATCGATACGGTGCATCGATGGAGAGATTACGTGCAATTTCACGTTCCCATCGGTCGCCGTTCTCGAGCAGTTTATCCTTGTCGAAATAAAGTTCCTCGCGGGTTTCTGTAGCGAATTCAAAATTTGGCCCTTCAACAATCGCATCCACCGGACACGCTTCCTGACAGAAACCGCAATAGATGCATTTCACCATATCGATGTCGTAGCGAACGGTGCGTCTGGTACCGTCATTGCCGCGCGGACCGGCCTCAATTGTGATTGCTTGTGCCGGGCAGATTGCTTCACATAATTTGCAGGCAATACAGCGCTCTTCACCATTTGGATAACGTCGAAGCGCATGTTCTCCCCTGAACCGAGCAGAAACTGGACCTTTTTCAAAGGGGTAGTTGATGGTCGCCTTCTTTGAGAACAGATAGCGGGTGGCTAATGCCAGAGCGCTGACAAATTCCTTGAGCAGGAGAGACTTTGCGGCTTGTCGGATACTCATGCCGCCCACCCCGTAACTTGAAGAACCAATGCTACTGCAAACACCATGAACAAAGATAATGGCAGGAAGACCTTCCAGCCAAGCCGCATTAACTGGTCATAGCGATAACGCGGGACCACAGCACGCACCATCGCCATTGCGAAGAATACCAGGCACATCTTGAGGATGAACCAGAAGATACCCGGCACCCAGTTCAGGAACCAGATGTCAACCGGAGGCAACCAGCCACCCAGGAACAGAATAGTGATAAGCGCACACATCAATAGAATGGCAACGAATTCACCCAGGAAGAACAGCAGGAACAAGGTGGAGGAATACTCAACCATGTGACCGGCGACGAGTTCCGACTCCGCTTCCGGTAAATCAAATGGCGGGCGATTGGTTTCTGCAATTGCAGAGATGAAAAACACGATGAACATTGGAAACAGCGGCAACCAATGCCAATCCAGTGCTGAATTGGTGAGACCCATCATCGTGCCAACGCCATCTTGTTGGGAAAGCACAATATCAGTCATGTTGAGTGAGCCGACACACAGCAACACCGTGATCATCACGAAGCCGATTGAGACCTCATAAGACACCATCTGTGCTGCAGAGCGAAGTGCTGCAAGGAATGCATATTTTGAGTTTGATGCCCAACCGCCCATAATCACGCCGTATACTTCCAGGGATGATACGGCAAAGACGAACAGAATACCCAAATTAATGTTGGCAATCGCCCACCCTTCATCCAATGGAATGACCGCCCAAGCGGCCAGCGCCAGAACCGCAGAAACAATTGGCGCAATAATGAATACGGCCTTGCTGGCGCTTGACGGAATGATCGGTTCCTTGAGAACAAATTTCAAGAGATCAGCAAAGGATTGCAGCAATCCCCAGGGGCCAACTACATTTGGTCCGCGACGCATCTGAACGGCTGCAAAAATCTTTCTATCCGCATACAATATGTATGCAGTAAACAATAACAGGCCAACCAGCAGCAACAGGCTTTTGCCGACGATGATCGCACCGGGGATCAAATATGTGTCGATAAAGATTTCCATGTTTGAAACCTATTCAGCCGCTTGTGAAAATACGCCGGAACGCAGTTGAGAGCATTCGGCCATGACTTTGGATGCCCGTGTAATCGGGTTGGTGAGGTAGTAGTCCCGGATTGGACTTATCAATGGCGCAGTCGATACGGTGCCGGACTTCGAAGCACCAAGCGCTTTGGCAAATGCATTTACATCACGCACCCCGGATTCGGCAACCTCATCAAGGGCACCAAGATGGGGATGGTTTTTGTAAAGTTCCTTGCGAAGACCGGCCATGCTGTCAAAAGGTAATGTCTTGCCTAGTTCTGCGGATAGCGCACGTAGAATTGCCCAGTCCTCGCGCGCTTCACCAGGAGCAAATGCTGCTCGACTGGTCATCTGGGCCCGACCTTCGGTATTGACGTAAGTTGCTGATTTTTCTGTGTATGTTGCGCCCGGCAAGATGACATCGGCACGATGCGCACCTGCATCACCGTGGGTGCCCATGTAGACCACGAATCCCTTTACCTTCTGCATGTCGATTTCATCCGCACTGTGCAGGAACAACACATCCATATCCCGCATCATCGCAGCAGTATCCTTGCCGCCCTTGCCCGGAACAAATCCCACATCCAGACCGCCCACTTGTGAGGCAGCGATGTGCAATACGGAAAATCCATTCCAGTTTTTAGAAATAGCCCTGGTTGCCTTAGCCAACTCGGCAATTAATCCGAGGATCGCTTCACCGTCTTTTCGGTTGAATGCACCCTGCCCGATCAGGATCAAGGGTTTCTTGGCTTTCTTGAGCGTAGCGGCAAATTTGTTTTTACCGGATACCAAATATTTCAACGCATCAGCTCCCTTGCCTAAATGCTCGTACGCATATCGCAAGTCTGCTGCTTCCCCGACCACGCCTATCGGATAATTACCCATTTTTGCGCGCTTCAGGATACGACTATTGAGCACTGCAGCTTCCAGTCTTGGATTGGAGCCAACAATCAACAACGCATCGGATTCTTCAATGCCTGCGATAGTCGCGTTGAATAGATAGGATTCACGGCCACGCGAGGGATCGAGGCTGCTTCCGACTGCGCGGCAATCGGTGTTATTTGAACCCAATGACTGCATCAACTGTTTCAGTGCATACATTTCCTCAACCGGCACAAGGCCACCAGCGATAGCGCCAATCTTTTCCGGTTTGACGGATTTGATTTTCTTGGCGATTGCAGCGAATGCCTCGCCCCAACTTGCTTCAACCAGCTTGCGGTTTTTGCGAACAAACGGACGATCCAGCCTCTGCGACCGCAATCCGTCCCAGATAAAGCGGGATTTGTCGGAAATCCATTCCTCATTCACGTCTTCATGCAGACGTGGCAGAATACGCATCACTTCGCGACCTCTTGCATCAACCCGGATGTTCGAACCAACCGCATCCATCGTATCAATGCTCTCGGTCTTCGTGAGTTCCCACGGTCGTGCTGTATCCTGATAAGGCCGTGATGTCAGCGCACCAACCGGACATAAATCGATCACATTGCCCTGCAACTCAGAAGTCATGGCTGTTTCAAGATAGGTCGTGATCTCGGCATCTTCACCGCGACCCAACAAGCCAAGCTCGGAAATACCGGCAACTTCAGTGGTGAACCGTACACAACGCGTACAGTGGATGCAGCGCGTCATCTTCGTGCGCACCAGCGGACCAATATATTTATCTTCAACTGCACGCTTGTTTTCTGCAAACCGGTTCTTGTCGACCCCATAGGCCATTGCCTGGTCCTGCAGGTCGCATTCACCACCCTGATCGCAAATCGGGCAATCCAGTGGGTGATTGATCAGCAGGAATTCCATCACCCCTTCGCGGGCTTTCTTGACCATAGGCGATTTTGTCAGCACTTCCGGTGGTTCACCGTTCGGTCCAGGGCGACAATCGCGAACGCCCACCGCACAACTTGCCTGCGGTTTTGGTGGACCGCCCTTCACTTCGACGAGACACATACGGCAATTGCCAGCAATCGACAGGCGCTCGTGAAAACAGAAACGTGGAATTTCGGCACCCGCCTCCTCACACGCCTGCAACAGCGTGTAGTGGTCCGGGACCTCAATTTCTTTTCCGTCTATGACGATCTTTGTCATTTATTTGCCTTGTACCCTTAAGCGCAGCGCTGCGTTTGCCACAGTTTTACATGCGGCAGATGTGACCAGTCGAATGCATGGTCACTATTGCCATGTTGATCCAGATAAGCGAGCCGTTCTTTAGCCTCATGCAAGCTCGGTTGATAACCTTCTTCCACCCACCACATCACAAAATGATGCGAGCCCATCACTTCAAACCATTCATTCTTGCGTTCATAAATCTTCTTGTGAACCGTGTTCCAAACAAAATTTTCCAGATGTTCAGCCGTTTCCCAAACGCTCATGTTGATTGCGGTTTTCGACTGGTCATAAAGACTGAGTTCTTCCGGAGACGCACCGTCATCTGTATATCGCCAAACAAACCCTTCACTGCGCGCAGCCAAAGCGTTAATGCGATCGAGATTATCGTGGAAGAACGCAGCGCGTGGATCGTCGGCCGGTATTTTCCAGTCAGCAATGTTGAGTTCAGCCAGGTGCATGATATCTACTCTGCCGCCTCCAGATGTTTGTCCGTAACGGCACCTTCCGAAGTTGAACGCGCTGTGTAAGCGTCGATGCGGGCTTCGATTTCGCCCCGGAAGTGTGTGATTAACCCTTGAACCGGCCATGCGGCGGCATCACCAAGCGCACAAATGGTATGACCTTCGACTTGCGTGGTGACTTCCAGCAGCATGTCGATTTCTTTTTTCTCGGCGCGGCCTTTAGCCATGCGGGTTAGCACCCGCCACATCCAGCCAGTACCTTCGCGGCACGGCGTACACTGACCACAACTTTCATGCTTGTAGAAATAGGCAAGCCTTGCGATTGCCCGAATGATATCGGTCTCACGGTTCATAACGATCACCGCAGCAGTGCCAAGACCGGATTTCAATGCCATCAGACTGTCAAAATCCATCTTGCAGTCGATAATCTGGTCCGCTGGTACACAACGTACTGAAGAACCGCCTGGAATAACTGCGAGAAGATTGTCCCACCCGCCGATCACACCACCACAATGGCGTTCGATCAATTCACGGAATGGAATAGACATCTCTTCTTCCACGGTACACGGCGTTTCAACATGACCCGAAATGCAGAAGAGTTTGGTACCTACATTGCGTTCCTCGCCAAATGAAGAGAACCAGTCGGCACCGCGTCGCAGGATGGTCGGTGCAACGGCTACAGACTCGACATTGTTGACTGTGGTCGGGCATCCATACAATCCGACATTTGCCGGGAATGGCGGTTTTAGACGTGGCTGGCCTTTTTTGCCTTCAAGGCTTTCAAGCAGCGCGGTTTCTTCACCGCAAATATAGGCGCCTGCCCCGTGATGCAGGTAAATGTCGTAGTCCCAGCCATGCTTGTTGTTTTTACCAATCAGCTTGGCATCATAACATTCGTCAATGGCGGCCTGCAGCGCCTCGCGCTCGCGGATGTATTCTCCACGGATATAGATGTAGCAAGTATGCGCACGCATCGCGACACCGGCGATCAGACAACCCTCGATCAGCGTGTGCGGATCGTGCCGCATGATATCTCGGTCCTTGCAGGTACCCGGCTCTGATTCATCTGCGTTGATCACCAAATAAGATGGGCGACCGTCAGACTCTTTGGGCATGAAGGACCATTTGAGCCCGGTTGGGAACCCTGCTCCGCCGCGCCCGCGCAGGCCGGATGCCTTGATTTGATCGACGATCCATTCCGGCCCCTTGTCGATAAATTTCTTCGTGCCAGACCAATGGCCACGGCTCATCGCCCCCTTCAGCGACTTGTCATGAAGGCCGTAAATATTGGTAAAGATGCGGTCTTTATCTTCTAACATCTCATCCCATCCGCCGTTTTTTGTTGAATGCTGCAAGGAACAAGGTAATGGCGCATCCAATTACCATTCCGACCAAAAATCCCAGGATAGAAAATCCCAATGCGTTTGCTACCGGGATGCCTGAAACAGAGCGCATAACGAAGAACACAATCGTACCCTTAATCAGCCCCAGGAAAAATCCCAGTTTGAAGAATTCAATTTTTTGCTGCAGTGAGGCCACTACTTCTGCCTCCCTTTCACCAGCACTTTAGCCTGTTTCACCCAGTCATCCCGTTCAATCCGGCCCTTGAAGGACAGTTCATCATCGACGATTGCGATGTCCTTTTGGGTCCACTTGGCGATTTGAGCAAAATGCCAAAATCCCAGGCCATTAAGCGTCTTTTCCAGTTTCGGTCCGACGCCAGAAATCAGTTTCAAATCATCCGCCTTGCCATCGGGCTTCGATAAACGTGCTGGTCCAGCTGTTTTCGTTGCAGTTTTGATTGTTTTCTTCGGCTTTTCTGCGCCATTCAGCGTTGTCAGACCACCTTCTGGTTCTGAGCAGGTTCTGCCATTTTGCGGACCTGGCTTAACCGACTTGCCTTTTCCAGCTTCAAAAGTATCGATAATTTCTTCAAGCCGTTCGGGGGTTAGATCCTCGTAGGTATCCTTGAAGATCATCACCATCGGAGCATTAACACAGGCACCCTGACACTCAACCTCTTCCCAAGACAGGGTGCCGCCGGAATTGGTTTCAAACTGGTGAGGGTTGATTTTGCGCTTGCACACTTCCATCAACGCTTCGGATCCTCGCAACATGCATGGCGTGGTACCGCAAACCTGAATATGTGCTCGTGTGCCAACTGGAGCCAACTGAAACTGGGTGTAAAAGGTTGCAACTTCAAGCGCACGGATAAAAGGCATATCCAGCATCTTGGCGACATGTTCAATTGCCGGTTTGGTTACCCAACCCTCTTGTTCTTGTGCAATCATCAGCAACGGAATTACGGCTGATGCCTGGCGGCCATCAGGATATTTTTTTACCCAGTTATTCGCCACCGGTGAATTTGCCCGGCTAAAGGCAAAGTTGGCGGGCTGCACTGCGCTATCTGCTAATCGACGGACCGACATCTATGATGCCTCCCTGGTAATATAACACTTTGATTGAGCGGACAGTGGCGAAGTTCCAACAACGCTATGAGGCGCACCAGAAATTTCGATACCCTTTATGAGCAGGAGTGCTGGATCATCAGTCTTCGTGCATTGTTTGACACTGCTTGCAGCCTCAACCACAAAATTTTTCGTCACCCGCATGCCCTTGTTCCTTGCATTTGGGTCCAGATTACCTAGCGCTTCTGGAGCGAAATAAAGAGAAAGCTGCATGCGGTTTTCAATTATATGAGAACAATAGAATTGGTCTTCAAAAACACATCCCACATTTTGAGCGGCTTTGTTCTCAAGCGCGGTTCTATCCGATGAAGTCAGCCCGGAGCCATCATCCGGCGTGTTGTTACAAGCCGCGACAAGTATTGCTGACACGAGGGGTGCAACCTGTTTGATCAACGGTCCACCTCCCCAAAAACGATGTCGAGCGAACCGAGAATTGCTGACACGTCTGCAAGCAAATGCCCACGACACATGAAATCCATCGCCTGCAGATGTGCATAGCCGGGTGCTCGCAGTTTGCAGCGATACGGTTTGTTGGAGCCATCAGATACCAGATAGACGCCAAACTCGCCCTTCGGCGCTTCAACAGCGCAGTAAACTTCGCCTTCAGGCACATGGTAGCCTTCAGTATAAAGTTTAAAGTGATGGATCAACGCCTCCATTGAACGCTTCATCTCGCCACGTTTTGGCGGCACAACCTTGCCATCGGTGCTGGCGATTGGTCCCTGTCCGTCCGGCACACGCATTTTTTCAATACATTGTTTCATAATTGAAACCGACTGACGCATTTCTTCCATACGGATCAAGTAACGATCATAGCAATCACCATTCTTGCCGACGGGAATATCAAAATCCATCTCGGCATAACACTCACAAGGCTGGCTTTTGCGCAGATCCCAGGCAGCACCTGAACCGCGCACCATAACGCCGGAAAATCCCCACGCCCAGGCATCGTCCAGGCTGATGACACCAATATCCACATTTCGCTGTTTGAAGATGCGGTTGTTGGTCAACAGTCGATCAAGATCGTCTACGACCTTCAAAAACGGATCACACCATGTCTCGATATCGTCAAGCAATCCTTCTGGCAGGTCTTGATGGACGCCGCCGGGCCGGAAGTAAGCGGCGTGCATCCGCGCACCGCAGGCACGCTCATAAAAAACCATCAGTTTTTCACGTTCCTCAAATCCCCAAAGGGGTGGGGTCAGGGCGCCAACGTCCATAGCCTGGGTTGTGACATTCAAAAGATGTGAAAGGATGCGCCCGATTTCAGAATATAAAACCCGGATTAACTGCGCCCGGCGTGGCACTTCGATGTCGGCCAATTTCTCTATTGCCAGCGCAAAGGCGTGCTCCTGATTCATCGGAGCGACATAATCAAGCCGGTCAAAGTACGGTATCGCCTGCAGATACGTTTTATATTCGATCAGTTTTTCGGTACCCCGGTGCAGAAGACCTATATGCGGATCAACCCGCTCAACCACTTCACCGTCCAACTCAAGCACCAAACGCAACACGCCGTGTGCAGCCGGATGCTGTGGACCAAAATTGATATTAAAGTTACGGACAGAATGTTCGGTCATTGATCCGCTTTCTCATCACCGGGCAACACATAGTTTGTGCCCTCCCAGGGAGATTCAAAATCAAAGTCACGAAATTCCTGGCGAAGCTCGACGGGTTCATAAATTACGCGTTTGGCCTCATCATCGTATCGAACTTCCGAATAACCCGTTAGCGGGAAATCCTTGCGCATTGGATGACCATCGAAACCATAGTCGGTCAGGATCCGGCGTAAATCCGGGTGGCCTGTGAACAAGATTCCGTAAAAATCATACGCTTCGCGCTCAAACCAGTCCGCACCGACAAATACACTCGTAGCACTCGCAACAGGAGTTACTTCATCGGTCGACAATGTTAATCGGATACGCACATTCTGTCGTGGGCTCAAAAGATGATAGACCACATCGAACCGCTGTGCGCGGGATGGATAATCGACACCGCAGATATCAATCAGTGAGATAAATTGCATCCGGCTGTCATCATGCAGAAAGCGTAGCACGGGAATGATTTCTTCACGCTTGACCTTGAGATTCAATTCACCGAACGAAAAATCAACGCTGTCAATATACTTGGCGAATTCAGAAGAGATCACACTCGCAATTTCATCAAGTGAATCGCCCTTAGTGGCCTCTGACTTGGAATTTTTCCCCATAATCAATTCCTACCGCTCAATGGTACCGGTACGGCGGATTTTTTTCTGCAACAACATCACACCGTAAAGCAAAGCTTCGGCGGTTGGTGGACAACCAGGAACGTAAATGTCCACCGGCACAATGCGATCGCAACCCCGTACAACTGAATAGGAATAATGATAATAGCCACCACCATTGGCGCACGATCCCATGGAAATCACGTAGCGTGGTTCCGGCATCTGGTCATAAACCTTGCGCAAAGCGGGTGCCATCTTGTTTGTGAGTGTTCCGGCAACAATCATGACATCGGACTGGCGTGGGGAAGCACGTGGTGCAAATCCAAACCGCTCCGCATCGTATCGTGGCATCGACATTTGCATCATTTCGACCGCGCAACACGCCAAGCCAAATGTCATCCACATCAGCGAGCCAGTTCTTGCCCAGGTAATCAACTCGTCTGTTGACGTAACCAGGAACCCCTTGTCTGCCAGTTCGTCGTTGATTTCTCCAAAGAAAACACTGTCATTGCCGATCGGTTTTCCGGTTTTTGGATCCACAATGCCTTTTGGTTGTGGTGCGATCAGGGTGGTAGAACCGTTGCTCATGGATTTTATCTTACCGGAAAGCTGGGGCATTGAGTATCAGACTCATGCCTTAATCCCACTCCAGCGCCCCCTTTTTCCACTCATAAATAAAGCCTACGGTTAAAACGCCCAGAAAGATCGTCATGGACCAGAAACCAAACCAGCCAAGATCACCGAAACTGACCGCCCAGGGGAACAGAAAGGCGACCTCCAAATCAAAGATAATGAACAGGATTGCGACGAGATAAAACCGCACATCAAATTTCATGCGAGAATCATCAAACGGATTAAAGCCACATTCATAAGCAGAAAGCTTCTCTGCATCAGGGGCTTTGTAGGCGACTAAGAAGGGGGCAATTGCCAGCGACAGACCTATTACCAGACAAATGCCGATGAACAGCACCACGGGAAGGTATGAACTCAGCAATTCTTCCATTGATGAAATCCTCCCCATGGGATCAAGATAAACAGGTTGAACCTAGTATGCTTGTTCTTGCAATATAAAACAAACGGGTAGCCCACCGGGGCCTGTTTCGCAAGTCAATTCACCTATCAATGTTGTTGTTATGAACGGCATTCAGGAATATTCTCGTGCAGTGGGTAATGGTGCTTGACTTAGCAAGATCAAGGACGTAATTCATGCGCTCTGTCAGGAGTATTTACTGACATGCGGGTGTAGCTCAGTTGGTTAGAGTGCCGGCCTGTCACGCCGGAGGTCGCGAGTTCAAGTCTCGTCACTCGCGCCATCATTCACAAGAACCCAGATTTGTGATTTGATGGTGCTAAATGTGTGTTTGCACCATTGTTATGGGCGCTTAGCTCAGCTGGGAGAGCAACTCGTTTACACCGAGTAGGTCGGCGGTTCGATCCCGTCAGCGCCCACCAAACAATTTCAAGTTCATGACAATTTGCAAATTTACGATTTTTGTCTAATCGCCGATTGGGCAGCAGCCAGTCTGGCGATTGGCACGCGGAAGGGAGAACACGACACATAATCGAGTCCGATTTTTTCACAAAATTCAATTGAATCAGGATCGCCACCGTGTTCGCCACATATTCCAAGCTTGATATCGGGTTGAGTGTCACGTCCCTTGCCGACTGCAATTTTGACCAACTCGCCCACTCCATCGACATCGAGGGAGACGAATGGATCACGCTCAATGATACCCTTGGTCTCGTAGGTTGTCAGGAACATCGAGGCGTCATCTCTTGAAATTCCGAAGGTTGTTTGAGTGAGATCATTTGTACCAAACGAGAAAAACTCAGCCGACTTGGCAATTTCATCCGCGCGCAACGCAGCACGCGGAAGTTCGATCATGGTACCGACCGTATAGTCGATTGTTTCACCAGCTTGTTCCATCGCAGTTTTCGCAGCAGCATCAATACGCTCTTTTACGTAATCCAGCTCTTCGCGAAGTCCGACCAACGGCACCATGATTTCCGGTACAACCGCGGTGCCGGTTTTTTTGCGTGCTTCAATCGCAGCTTCGATGATTGCACGAACCTGCATTTCTGTTATTTCCGGATAGGATATCGCCAAGCGGCATCCACGGTGCCCCAGCATCGGATTGGATTCCTGCAGCGCGATATTACGCTGGCGCAGTTTTTCCGCGTCAACGCCCATTGCTGAGGCAACTTCCTCTATGTCCTTGTCGGTATGAGGAAGAAACTCATGCAGTGGCGGATCAAGTAACCGGATAGTCACTGGCAGACCAGCCATGATTTCAAATAACTCTGCAAAATCCGAGCGTTGCATGGGAAGCAGTTTATCCAGCGCCTTGCGCCGATCTTCCTCAGTTTCCGACAGGATCATTTCCCGGGCTGCGATGATCCGCTCGCCATCAAAAAACATGTGTTCTGTGCGGCACAGGCCAATACCCTCTGCACCAAACGAATGGGCGGATTTTGCGTCGGTCGGGGTTTCGGCATTGGTGCGGACTTTCATGCGACGCAGTTTGTCCGCCCATTCCATCAAAATGCCGAACGCACCTGACAGTTCCGGTTGTTGCATCGCAACCGAACCCAACAGCACCTGTCCGGTTGAACCGTCTACGGTGATGACATCGCCTTTTTCAAATGTATGACCAGGTACACGCAATTGTTGAGCCTGATAGTCAATTCGAATACCTCCGGCACCGGACACACAAGGCTTACCCATGCCGCGGGCAACAACGGCTGCGTGACTGGTCATACCTCCGCGAGCTGTCAAAATACCTTCCGCGGCATGCATGCCGTGAATATCTTCCGGGCTGGTTTCAATGCGAACCAGAATTGCCGAGTTACCCTCACCTTTGAGCTTTTCGGCATCTTCCGGTGAAAACACAACCTGTCCGGTTGCAGCACCTGGTGATGCAGGCAAGCCGTTTGCAATTACGGTCTTCTGTGCTTTGGGGTCAATTGTTGGATGCAGCAATTGATCCAGGGCAGAAGGTTCAACGCGCAGCACCGCCTCTTCTTTGGACAGTAGTCCCTCATTCGCCATATCTACCGCAATTTGAAGCGCGGCTTTTGCGGTGCGCTTGCCTGAGCGAGTTTGCAACATCCACAATTTGCCCTTCTCGATGGTAAATTCGAGGTCCTGCATGTCGGTATAGTGCGCTTCCAGTTTGTTTGCTGTATCAACAAACTCCTTGAAGGCCGCGGGCATTAATTTTTCGAGTGAAGGTGCCTCTGATCCAGAGGCAATCCGTGCTTCTTCGGTCAAGTCCTGCGGGGTGCGAATACCGGCAACCACATCCTCACCCTGGGCATTCACGAGAAACTCGCCGTAAAGCATATTGGCACCGGTTGAGGGGTTTCGGGTAAACGCGACACCGGTCGCAGACGTATCCCCCATGTTTCCAAACACCATTGCCTGAATGTTGACAGCTGTGCCCCATTTCTCGGAAATTTTGTGGATCCGGCGATAGGTAATCGCACGCTGGTTCATCCATGAGGAAAATACAGCGCCAATTGCACCCCAAAGCTGTGCTTCCACACTCTGTGGAAACGGTTTTTCCAACGCTTCCTCAACCATTTCCAAATAACGCGCGACAACCTCTTTCCAGTCATCGGCAGAAAGGTCGGTATCCTGCTCAAAGCCCTTGCTGGCTTTCACATCTTCAAGGATTTCCTCAAATTCGCTGTGATCAACGCCCAGAACAACATCGGAATACATCTGAATGAAGCGGCGGTAGCTGTCCTGTGCAAATCGCTCGTCACCGGCCTCTTTCGCTAATGCGGGGACAGTTTCGTTGTTTAGTCCGAGGTTCAGGACCGTATCCATCATACCCGGCATCGATGCGCGCGCACCGGAGCGTACAGAAACCAGCAGAGGTTGTTTGGGGTCACCGAATTTTCGGCCAGTCGATTTTTCGATTGATTTCAGCGCCTGATCAATTTGTGATTTCAGCTCTGCGGGAAATTGCCGGTCATTGGCATAATACCAGTTGCAAGCTTCGGTCGTGATCGTGAATCCCGGTGGAACGGGCAACCCAAGAGCGCTCATCTCGGCAAGGTTTGCTCCTTTGCCGCCGAGCAGATCCTTCATTTGCGAAGAACCCTCCGCTGAACCATCACCGAAGGTGTAAACCCATTTATCCATGATACGAATCCAAGGCGTCAGATGCCTATTTCACTAGTGACTTCTGCATTCAACCACAACCACTTGCGAGGTCTCTTGTTATAGAAATATCGTCACAGGTGGTCGAGGCGATGTATTCAGCCGTTGATTGCTTCCAGCAAGGTCTCTCCAAGTTTCGCTGGAGATTCAGAAACCTTGAAGCCAGCAGACTTCATTGCTGCGATCTTGTCCTCAGCGCCACCCTTGCCCCCGGAGATAACAGCGCCTGCGTGACCCATGGTGCGGCCAGGCGGTGCAGTGCGCCCGGCAATGAACCCCGCGATTGGCTTTGAGCGACCCTTTGCGGCCTCGTCCTTGATAAACTGGGCAGCGTCTTCTTCTGCCGAACCACCAATTTCACCAATCATGATCATGGATTTGGTCTCATCATCAGCCAGGAACATCTCAAGCACGTCGATGAATTCAGTTCCCTTGACCGGATCACCGCCAATACCAACAGCGGTTGTCTGGCCAAGACCTGCATTGGTGGTCTGGAACACCGCTTCATAGGTGAGCGTGCCGGAGCGTGAAACTACACCGACTGAGCCTTTTTTGAATATTGAACCGGGCATGATGCCGATCTTGCATTCGTTTGGTGTTAGAAGTCCCGGGCAATTTGGTCCGATTAATCGGGAATTTGATTTTTCGAGCCTCGCCTTGACCCGAACCATATCGAGTACCGGAACGCCTTCGGTGATACAGACAATCAGCGGAATTTCCGCTTCAATTGCCTCGATGATTGCAGCTCCTGCTCCTGGAGGCGGCACATATATCACAGATGCATTGGCACCAGTTGCGTCCCTGCCTTCGGCGACTGTGGTAAAGATCGGCAACGTTTCGCCATCTGGTCCTTCCCATGTCTGGCCACCCTTCTTGGGGTGCGTACCCCCGACCATTTGCGTGCCATGATAGGCAAGCGCCTGACCGGTATGAAAACTCCCGGTCTTGCCCGTAAGGCCCTGAACTAGAATTTTGGTATCTTTGTTAATTAGAATGGACATTACGCAGCACTCCCCACAGCGTTCACAATTTTCTGCGCAGCGTCATCCAGATCATCGGCCGAGATCACATCGAGGGTAGAATTGTCGATCATTGCCTTACCTTCAGCCACCTTGGTGCCCTCAAGCCGCACCACCAGTGGCACCTTGAGGCCAACTTCCTCTACGGCTTTCAGCACCCCTTCGGCTATTACATCGCAGCGCAAGATACCGCCAAAAATATTAACGAGAATTCCCTTAACATTGGGATCTGAGGTGATGATTTTGAACGCGGCAGTTACCCGTTCCACGGTCGCACCACCTCCGGCATCAAGAAAGTTCGCAGGTTCTGCGCCATAAAGTTTGATGATGTCCATTGTTGCCATGGCAAGCCCTGCACCATTGACCATGCAACCAATGCTGCCATCCAGTGTGATGTAAGTGAGGTCATGTTCCGAGGCTTCGATCTCTTTTTCGTCTTCCTCAGACAAATCGCGCAATTCGGCAAGCTCGGGATGACGAAACTCAGCATTGCCGTCGAACGACACTTTCGCATCCAGCACTTTCAGGTGCCCGTCCTTCATGACAATCAGTGGATTGACCTCAAGCAGGCTCATGTCTTTTTCAACGAATGCATTATAGAGAATCGGGAAAAGCGTCATCCCGTCGGCACGCGCATCGCCATCAAGCTCAAACGCATCGCAAATCGTGGCTGCGTCATCCGCAGTACAACCGGGTTCCGGCTGAATTGCGATGGTGTGAATTTTTTCCGGGGTCTCCTCAGCAACCGCCTCAATGTCCATACCGCCCTCAGTGGAAGCTACGAATGAGACCCGGCTGGTTTCCCGGTCAACCAGTATCGAGAGGTATAGCTCGCGATCAATCTCAGCCCCGTCTTCGATATACAAACGGTTTACCTGTTTGCCAGCGGGGCCAGTTTGTTTTGTAACCAGCGTGTTGCCGAGCATTTCCTTGACGTTTTCACGGACCTCATCGGGAGAAAATGATACCCTCACACCACCTTTGGCATCTTCACCAAGTTCCTTGAACTTGCCCTTGCCGCGACCGCCAGCATGAATCTGGGATTTAACCACATAAACTGGACCCGGAAGTGCAGCGAGCGCGCCATCGAGATCATCGTGGGAAAGAATTGGCACACCTTTGGACACCGGCGCACCAAATTCCTTTAGCAGCGCCTTCGCCTGATATTCATGAATGTTCATTTGGAAAAGCCTGTTTTGGTTCCAGAAAGGAATTACGACGCAGGTTTATCTCTGCGCGACGCAATTCGCAACAGCCATTGCCACAATCCAGTGGAGAAAAATGTTCCCAATCTGTGCGACGCCGGATTCGCACAATTATTCAGCGGCTTCCCTTTGTGAAGCTGGTGAAACACGCGCCGCACAATATTTGAATTCGGGAATCTTGCCAAACGGATCAAGTTGCGGATTTGTCAGGCGGTTGGCAGGTGCTTCATTAAAGCAGAACGGAATGAACACCATGTTGTCGGCCACATCGCGGTCTTCGCGAAGCACCGCCTGAATGGTGCCGCGCCGGGTCGCGACCGAAATCATCTGACCTGCTTCAAGTCCAAGTCGCTGGATATCGATGCCGTTCATGGCAGCAATGCCTTCCGGTTCAATCTCATCCAGTACTTTTGAACGCCGCGTCATGGCACCCGTGTGCCAGTGCTCAAGCAAGCGACCGGTGGTAAGCACCATTGGGTATTCATCATCTGGAACTTCATCCGGTGGCAGCAAATCTGCGGGCACAATCTTGCCGCGGCCATCCGCAGTTGGGAAGCCATCGGTGAAAATCACCTCGTTGCCGAAACCGCCGGGCTCATCCACTGGGTAGGTAACAACATCCTCATTGTTAAGACGCTCCCATGTGATGTAGTTGAGAGATTTCATCACCTCAGCCATTTCGGTATACACCTCACCGACACCACCATAATTCCACTCAAGACCGACCCTGTTTGCCAATTCTACAATCAGTTCCCAATCCTGCCGGGCTTCTCCTGGTGGATCAATCACCGGGCGACCAAGCTGAACCTGGCGATTGGTGTTGGTAAAAGTGCCCAGTTTTTCTGCGTGGGCTGAAGCTGGAAGCACCACGTCAGCGTGCCAACATGTCTCTGTCAGGAATATGTCCTGGACCACAAGATGATCCAGCTTTGCCAGAGCGCCACGAGCGTGGATTTGGTCCGGATCAGACATTGCAGGATTTTCACCCATCACATACATGCCGGTGATTTTGTCATCATGGATGGCATCCATGATCTCAACAACCGTAAGCCCGCGCTTTGGATCAAGTGTGCGACCCCAAAAATCTTCCATTCCGCTTCGAACGTCTTCATTTTCAACAGAGCGATAATCCGGAAAGAACATCGGGATCAATCCGGCATCAGATGCACCTTGTACATTGTTTTGACCGCGCAATGGATGGAGACCCGTACCTTCGCGGCCGACCTGCCCTGTGATCAGTGCCATCGCGATCAGGCAACGGGAATTGTCTGTGCCGTGTGTGTGCTGGGAAATACCCATACCCCAAAAGATTATTGAACGCTCCGAGGTCGCATAAGTACGCGCAACATCGCGCAATACATCTGCCTCAATGCCGCAAACTTCACTCATTGCTTCCGGTGAAAAATCCTTGACCTTTTCCCTCAGCGCATCAAAGCCGGAGGCGTTGGCCTGGATGTATTGCTCATCGTACAATTCTTCTTCGATAATCGTATGAAGAATGGCGTTCAGCATCGCAACATCTGTTCCGGGCTTGAAACGCAAACCGTGGCTGGCATGGCGCATCAAGTCCTGACCGCGCGGATCCATAATGATCAGCTTGGTTCCCCGCTTTGCAGCCTGTTTGAAATAGGTAGCGGCCACCGGGTGATTTTGTGCTGGTCGCGCGCCAATTACGATCATGCAGTTTGATTTCATCGCATCGGTAAAGGGTGCGGATACTGCACCAGAACCAACGCCTTCAAGCAGCGCTGCTACTGAGGAAGCGTGACACAGTCGCGTGCAGTGGTCGACGTTGTTGGTGCCAAATCCCTGGCGGATCAGTTTTTGGAACAGGTATGCCTCTTCGTTGGAGCCTTTGGCGGAACCAAACCCGGCAAGCGCATCGCCGCCTTTTTCATCGGCAATTTTCTTGAGACCGGAAGCTGCCAATTCAAGCGCTTCTTCCCAGCTTGCTTCACGGAAGATGTCCTCAGTTTTCATGAAGCGCATATCAATGTCACCGGCCTTCGGTGCATCATCGCGACGGATCAGTGGCTTGGTGAGCCGCTCCTCGCTCATCGCATAATCATATCCAAAGCGGCCTTTGACGCAGAGACGGTTTTCATTTGCTGGACCATTCCGACCATCGACCTGAACAATCTTGTTGTCCTTCGCATAGACGGTCGTTTGACAACCCACTCCGCAGAATGGGCAAACGCTGTCCACCGTTTTGTCAAAATCCTTGATTTTCCTGGTCTTGCAGGATTCATCCATCAAGGTCTTTTCATATAGGGCACCGGTTGGGCAGGCCTGAACACACTCACCGCAGGTCACGCAGGTTGAAAGGCCCATCGGGTCCGCCAAGTCAAACACCGGTACGGAATGCGAACCACGTTCACCCATGCCGATAACATCGTTGACCTGAACTTCACGGCAAGCACGAACACAGGCATTACACGCGATACAGGCATCCATGTTGACGGCAATTGCCGGGTTTGAAATATCAAACTCGGCTTCGTAGTGCGCATCAAATTTAGCCTCAAACCGGTCAGAGCCTGAAATGCCCATGCTGCCAGCCCATTCCCAGAATGGCGACTGGTCATCAGGGCTTTCTTCTTGGGGACGCATGTCGGCCGCCAGCATTTCAAAAACCATCTTGCGGGATTTGTCTGCGCGCTCCGTATCGGTTTTTACAACCATGCCCTCTGTTGGGGTACGGATACAGGACGCTGCCAATACCCGCTCACCCTCAACTTCAACCATACAGGCACGGCAGTTACCATCGGATCTGTATCCCGGTTTGTCGAGGTGGCAAAGATGTGGAATGCGTGTGCCTTCGCGCTTGGCTACATCCCAGATGGATTCGCCTTCAGACGCGGTAACTTCCTTACCGTCCAGGGTGAAATTTGTTTTATCGCTCATGTTTTGCTTCCATTCTTGAAGGCACTGAGAATTAGGCCAAGCCCGAGGCCTACGAAAAAGGTTCCAAATACTCCATCAATAATCCGCTTGAAGGATTGATAGAAGGAAATGACGCCGTTGGAGGAAAACAGCACCGCCCAGGCACTGTGCGCTGTAACCGAGATTATGCCGGTACCAATGATCATGGAGGCTGCCACCCAGGATGGAGCCTCCGGGCGAAGAATGACTGACATGATCGATAACCAGTACATCGCAGCCTTGGGATTTGTCATTTGAACGCCCAGACCCTGCAAAAACAGCTTCCCATCAGTTGTCGAAACTTTGCGTTGGGAAACCTTGATCTCTCCACCGGTGTAGGCAGCACGCAGATATTTTGAAGCTAACCAAATCAGGTAGCAGCCACCCACAATGCGTAAAACCGTGCCAAACCAAGCGAAACTTGCGAGAATTGCGGTCAGTCCCAATACTGCCAGGAATGCCCATATTAACGAGCCGGATGAAATGCCAAATGCCATCATCAGGCCTGCGCGGCGTGAAGTACCCATCGATGTTCCAACAATGGCCAGGATATTCGGACCCGGGCTCAGAATTCCCATCGCGAAGGCCAGATAGGCCGCGCCCAAATAGGGTAGATACTGGAGAACTTCTGCGCTCATACACCTTTATCCATCATATCCATCCACAATCATGAACCGGGCATGTCCAGCAGTATCGCGCAATTTACGGACAGCGGTATATTCATCGGAATGATACCATTTCTCGGCAGTTTCAACATCGGGAAATTGAATGATGACGACACGCTTGCCCTCATCCTCAAAGTTTTCAAGACCGGTCAAATCACCGCCACGGACGATGTATTTGCCACCGAATTTTTCCACGGTAGGACCGGCGTTTGCAGCGTAGTTCTTCCACGCATCCAAATCGGTCACATCAACCCAGGCAATCATATATGCAGTCATTATTTGAACTCCACTTCAACGAAAGAATATTCGAAATCATTGGCATTTATTACATTGTGGTGCACGCCCTTTTCACGAAAATAGGACAAGCCAGCTTTCATTTCAGCCAGTGTTTCTTTTCCTTCTGGATCGACGATCTTTAGAACACCATCCAGTCCCGGTACCACCACGTAATCATACTCATGAATGTGCACACCGGTTTCCGCGCCCGGCGCGAACCGCCATTCAGTCACGCGCGTGCGATCATTGTCGATTTGGGTTGTGCCAACGCCAAGCGTCATCACAAGTCCTCGCGAAAATGCGTCAGCAAATGATTGACTGGATTGGGTGCGGCCTGACCAAGACCACAGATAGAAGCATCGCGCATGACTGTTTCGAGGTCCCGGATTGCTTCTTCATCCAACGGACCATCTTTCGTCAACAATGCCATCATCTTTTCAGTACCACCTCTACAAGGTGTACATTGACCGCAACTCTCATGCTTGAAGAATGCAAGTGTATTCAGCACCGCATCCTTGATGTTGTCCTGGTCCGACAAAACAACAATTGCATGCGAACCAACGAAGGATCCAAGAGACGCAAGTGGTTCGCCAAAATCGAGCGGCAAGTCGTCCATGGATGCGGGTAGTACGCCACCCGATGCACCACCTGGATAATACGCCTTGAAGGTGTGGCCATCTTCCATGCCATCACAATAATCATCAATCAGTTCGCGAATGGTGACACCGGCAGGTGCAAGAACCACACCCGGCTTTTTCACACGGCCTGATACGGACCATGACCGTGGACCTGGGTGTCCATCCTTACCCTGATCTGCAAACCATTTCGCACCGTTCTCAATGATATCGCGAAGCCACCACAACGTTTCGACATTGTGGTTGAGGGTTGGTTTTCCAAACAGACCAACCTCGGCAATGAAGGGAGGACGGTGGCGAGGCATGCCGCGCTTACCTTCAATAGATTCAATCATCGCGGATTCTTCACCGCAAATGTAGGCCCCTGCCCCACGACGAAGTTCAATGAAGCCCTTTTCAACCAGACCTGCGCTTTCCAATGCCGCAATCTCGCGACGCAGGATTTCCAGCACTGCCGGATACTCATCACGCATATAAAGATAAATCCGGTCCGCCTCGACGTAGTGAGCAGCAATCAACGCACCTTCGAACAAGCGATGCGGATCACGCTCAAGATAGTAGCGATCCTTGAATGTGCCAGGTTCGCCCTCGTCTCCGTTAATCGTCATCAATCGCGGCCCTTCATAACCGCGAACAAACTTCCATTTCATATGCGCAGGGAAACCTGCTCCACCCAGTCCGCGCAGTCCAGAATCTTTCAAGAGATCCAGCATTTCCTCAAACGAATGTGTATTTTTCCTGGCTGCTTCGTACGCTTTGTATCCGCCGTCTTTGCGGTAGCTTTCAAACGCAACGTAGTCTGGAATTTCAGCCGGAATATCTGCATTGGTTTCGGCACCGGATGCAAGCTTCAGCAGGCCTTCGGTTGTTGCGTTACCGATTTCGAGATCCCCGACCCTTGCAGCAGGCGCTACATCACAGCCACCCATGCAAGGTGCGCGCATGATGCGAATTTTCTTCAGATCACAGCCGCTCTCCAACTCGCTGATCAATGTTTCTGCGCCAGCCATCATGCAAGAGAGTGAATCACAAACCCGGATTGTAACTGGAGCAGGTGCTGCTTCACCTTCTTTTACAATGTCAAAGTGATCGTAGAATGATGCGACCTCGTACATCTCTGCCTGAGACATTCGCATGGTCTGAGCCAACGCACGCAGATGCTTGGCCTCAAGACAACCGAAGTGATCCTGAATCTTGTGAAGATGTTCAATCAACAAGTCCGGGCGCCGGGGTGCCTCGCCCAGCAGCGCATCAACTTCAACCAACGCAGCTTCATCCAGCTGGCGTCCCTTGGTGTGGTGGGATTTGCGGCCTTTGCCGCCACCTTTGCGCTCCATCGAGAACGGCTTGTTCATGTTATCTGTCTTTCCGGTCCGGTTGCCATCTCACGCGCAAAAGCGCTGTGTGGTGGGAGACTTCTGCCTGCGACTTAGGTCAATGCGCAGGCGGCCAAGTTTGTCAAAACATTAGCCCGCCAACCCGGCCGGGAACCCTGTCCGGTAACCTGCTTATTAGCATATGGACCGGACAGGACAACCCCTATCTGGGTCTAGAACAGGCCTTGTACATCACCATTTTCATCAAGATGAATTGCCTCTGCACTTGGAACTCTCGGCAGACCCGGCATGGTCATGATTTCACCGCAGATTGCCACAACGAAACCCGCTCCAGCAGAAAGCCGTACTTCACGAACCGGCAGGCTGTGTCCTGTAGGTGCACCGCGCAGATTTGGATCGGTTGAGAAGGAGTATTGGGTCTTAGCCATACACACAGGAAGATTGCCGTATCCCGCCTCTTCCCACTGTTTCAGTTGGTCGCGAATTTTCTTGTCTGCCAGTACCTCGTCAGCACGGTAAATCCGCTTGGCGATGGTCTCCATTTTTTCAAACAATGGCATGTCGTCTGGATATAGCGGTGCGTACTGAGCATGACCACCATTGATGATCTCTACTACCTTGTTTGCAAGATCGACCGCGCCCTTGGAGCCATTTGCCCAATGCATACACAGGACAGCTTCCGAACCCTGGCTCGTCACATATTCCTTGACTGCCTCAACCTCTGCATCCGTATCAGAAATAAAGTGGTTGATTGCTACCACAGCAGGAACGCCGAATTGTTTGATGTTTTCAATATGGCGACCAAGATTTGGGCACCCTTTCTTCACTGCATCAACATTTTCTGCCCCAAGATCTCCCTTGGCGACACCGCCATTCATCTTCATTGCGCGGACGGTTGCAACGATCACAACGGCTTCCGGTGCAATGCCTGCCTTGCGGCATTTAATGTTGAGAAACTTTTCAGCACCGAGATCTGCTCCAAAGCCTGCTTCGGTCACCACATAATCAGCTACCTTCAAGGCAGTTTTTGTAGCAACGACCGAGTTACAACCGTGCGCGATGTTGGCGAAAGGTCCGCCGTGAACAAATGCTGGGTTATTTTCAAGTGTTTGCACGAGGTTTGGCTGCATGGCCTGCTGCAACAACACTGTCATGGCGCCATCTGCCTTGATGTCCCGGCAATAAACAGGGCTACGATCGCGGCGATAAGCGACGATAATATCGCCAAGACGCTTTTCGAGATCGTCAAGATCGTTGGAGAGACAAAGGATTGCCATAACTTCTGATGCGACCGTGATGTCAAAACCAGCTTCGCGCGGAAACCCGTTAGCGACACCACCAAGAGAAGCGGTGATCTGGCGAAGCGCGCGGTCATTCATGTCCATTACCCGGCGCCACACTACCCGACGCGTGTCGATATCGAGGTCGTTGCCCCAGTAAATGTGGTTATCAATCATCGCCGAGAGCAGATTGTGTGCTGATGTGATCGCGTGAAAGTCACCGGTGAAGTGGAGGTTCATTTCCTCCATTGGAACAACCTGCGCATAACCACCGCCAGCGGCACCACCCTTCATACCAAAGCAGGGACCCAGTGAAGCTTCACGAATACAAATCGCTGCTTTTTTGCCAATTGCATTGAGACCATCACCAAGACCAACCGTTGTTGTGGTTTTGCCTTCTCCGGCTGGTGTCGGGTTGATTGCAGTTACGAGAATCAGCTTGCCGTCAGTGTTTTTTTGAACTGACTTGATAAATTCTTCGGATACCTTTGCCTTGTCATGGCCAAACGGCAGCAAGTCTTTGTCCGGAATACCAAGTTTGGCTCCGATTTCCTGAATTGGCTTTTTATTAGCTTCTCTGGCGATATCGATGTCTGTTTTTACGGCCATGTGGTGCTCCGCTGCAGGCAGTGTACGCTGCTCTGGCTTGAAAAAATTGAATGGAAACCTCGCCCGCAAGACCTGAATCGATCAGGGTCTGACGACCTAGCATCCTCGCAGGCGCGTTAGTAATCGAATAATACGCCGGTGAAAACTTTTTAATTCACGCCGTATGATGTTATTTCAACGCCAAACTGCCAGATACCACCAAAGAAAACCAATCGCAACCAATTTTGCCCACTTTTATACCAATTTATAACAACTCAAAGGTTCCACCATGAGCACCGCCTTGCAGATAAGCGCAATCGAAATTCGGGAGGCCGGGGGGCCAAATGTATTGCAGCAATGCAACCGGGCTATGCCCGAACCTCAACCCGGGGAAGTCTTGATCAAGGTAGCCGCGGCGGGCGTTAATCGTCCGGATTGTTTGCAACGCGCCGGGTCGTATCCACCACCGCCGGGTGCTTCGGATATCCCAGGCCTTGAGGTTGCCGGTGAAATAATTGAGACCGGCAAGGATACGGACCAATCCGTGATTGGTCGTACGGTTATGGCACTGGTTCCGGGCGGTGGTTATGCAACACATGCAGTGGTGCATCTTTCCAATACATTGCCGATTCCTGCCGGCATTACTGAAGTTGAGGCTGCAGCAATTCCAGAGACTTTTTTCACGGTCTGGCACAATGTTTTTCAAAGGGGACAGCTTGGTGAAAATGAGACCCTTCTTGTCCACGGTGGAACCAGCGGCATTGGTACTACAGCCATTCAGCTGGCAAAGGCGTTCGGCGCAACCGTCATTACAACGGCAGGTTCTGATGAGAAATGCGCAGCATGCACCAAGCTTGGCGCGGATTATGCTATCAATTATCGCAAAGAGGCATTCGAAGATCGGGTTAAGGAACTCACCGACGGCAAGGGTGCGAATGTTATCCTGGATATGGTTGGCGGAGATTATATCCAGAGAAACTACAAAGCAGCAGCTGTAGATGGTCGAATTATCCAAATTGCATTTCTGAACGGCCCGAAGGCTGAAGTAAACTTTTTACCCGTCATGCTCAAGCGCCTGACGCATACCGGTTCAACGTTGCGAGCGCGATCGGTGGAATTCAAAGCGCAGATTACAAGAGAATTGCTTGATAAGGTCTGGCCACTTTTGGAAGCAGGCAAAGTACGTCCGGTATTGGATAGCACATTCGCGCTTGAAGACGCGGCAAAGGCGCATGAGCGAATGGAATCCAGTGAGCACATCGGAAAAATCGTGCTTAAAACTTAGGAGCGCTTGCCTTTTGCAGAATTGCCACGGGTATTATCCCTGCAGCAACGATCAACAAACACCCGACGGCTGCTTCTTCGACCTGGGCACGGGAGGCAAAATCATACACATATGTTGCGAGTGTATTCACACCGAAGGGGCGCAGCATGATTGTGGCGGAAAGCTCCTTGATGCTTTCCACAAAAACCAACAACGCAGCGGCTGCCATTGCAGGCCGCATAATCGGCAACAACACAAAACGCAACGTACCGCGAATTGTGCTCCCAAGACTTCGAGCGGCCATGTCGATGTTCGGGGAAACCTTTTTGAACCCGCTATCCAACGTACCCTCGGCCATTGCCATGAAACGCACCAGATAAGCATAAATAATCGCTGCACCGGATCCGGTAATCATTAATCCGGTTGAAAAGCCAAACATTGAACGTGATATGCCATCGACAAAATTATCAAACATTGCCAGGGGCAGGAATATTCCAAGCGCCAGTAGAGTTCCCGGCACTGCATAACCGGAAGATGCTGCCTTAACCAAGGCATCCACCGATTTTCTGGCGCATACACGCACGGCGTAGGCTAGAAACAATCCGATTAAAACAGCCAGAACTGCGGCAATTCCGGCAAGCAGAACGCTCGTCATCAAAGCTTCAACAAGTGGCGCAGCCTCACTCAATCGAAAGTGGGATAAGGCATACCCCCCAAGCACTGACACCGGAATGCCAAACCCGGCCAAAACCGGTATGAGGCAGGCTATAGATGCTGCAATCGCGCTAAATCCGGAAAGCTCAGCCCTAACAACAACTCCACTTTTGCGCCCCGCCAGCAAGTCGTGAAATCTTCGACCGCGCCTGCTTGCCCGTTCGAGCAGCAGAAGACCAATGACAATAGCAAGCAGGAAAAGTGCAATTTGGGCGGCACCGGCCAAATCATTCTGGTTCAACCAAACTGAAAATATCGAGAATGTGAGTGTGCGAGTTCCTAAATACTCGACTGCACCGATATCGTTGATGGTTTCCATTAAGGCCAGTGCTATGCCCAAAATGATTGCCGGACGTGCGGTCGGAACAATTATCCGCAGGAGAAGTCGCCAGCGCGACGCCCCAAGTGTACGGGCTGAATCGACAATGGTGTTGCCTTGAAAATGAAACAAGGTGCGTACCGATAAATATACATATGGATAAAGCACCAACCCCATTACGAATATGGTTCCAGAAAGCGACCGAATTTCCGGAAACCAGTAATCACGGGGGCTATCAAAACCACCCACGCTGCGCACTATTGATTGTAACGGACCGGTAAAGGAGAAGAACTCCACAAATGCGTAAGCTGAAATATAGGTGGGGACTGCCAATGGCAGCATCAGCGCCCACTCGAGAGCCCCCCGGCCCGGGAAGTCATAATAAGAAACAAGCCAGGCTGTTGTTGTTCCACATATCGCAACAAACAATCCGACACCAACGAGCAAATATCCCGTTGTAAGCGATGCATGCGGTAGCACATTTTGAGTAATATGGCGGAAGCTTTCGATATCCCCCGTGAAAGCGATAACTGCCAAGGCTGCGACGGGCATCATCAAGATTGCTGCGATGAGGCCCGTTAACAAGCGCAATGTGTAATTCCTACTTACTGAATGATGTTCGAATTTTTCCAGGAATTTAGGTAAAGGCAAATAATTGCCAATGCTCAACTCTGCGGACCATCATCAAAACCAGTTTGATCAACCAACCGGGAAGCATCCTTGCGGAAACCTGCAATTGTTTCAAGTGAAAGCGTGTCAGCTTTCATCTCTCCAAAACCTGCAACTATTTCCGAATTGTTTGCTTCGGTAGAAACCGGGTACTCAAACACCTGCTCAGCAAATATTTCCTGGGCCGATACGCCCGACAAGAATTCCATTAATTTTACGGCAGCTTCCTTATGCGGAGCGTGTTTAGCAAGCGCCATACCGGAGATATTGACATGCGTGCCACGGGTTTCACTGTTGGGGAAAAGCACCTTGATAGAGGCGGCCCATTCTTTTTGCTCGGGTTTTGATTCATTGGTCTGCATCAGACCGACATAGTAGGTATTGCCAAGTCCGATGTCGCACTCACCGGAATAGATTGCCTTTGCTTGAGCGCGATCATTACCATCAGGTCTGCGCGCGAGGTTTTGTTTAACACCCTCCAACCAGTGAGCAGTAAACTCATGGCCATGGTGTGCAATTAGAGAGGCGAAAAGAGCAATATTGTATGCGTGCTGCCCCGAACGTGTGCAGATTTTTCCACGCCACTTGGGATCAGCCAGTTCTTCATAGGTAATCGCATCTTGTTTAACCCGCTCCTTTGACGCGAACACAACCCGACCGCGGGTTGTCAGGCCAAACCATCGTTTGGCCGGATCCCGATACTCAGCCGGAATATTGGCCTCAATCACGGCACTTGCCAATGGCTGGTTAAGCCCTTTGTTGGTGATCGTAGCAAGACGCCCAATATCTGAAGTAAGGATGACGTCAGCAATTGAATTGGCCCCTTCCGCCTCCAGTTTTTCGGCAAGCCCCTTTTTTAGAAATTGGACCCGGGTCGCAATCCCGGTTTGGCGGGTAAATTCATCCAGCACGGGTTTGATAAGATCAGGTTGGCGGTAGGAATAAATATTGACTGTGTCGCCGGCAATTGCCGTGAGGCCGGGCGCGAGAAACACTAAAAAAACTGCTACTACACAGAGGGGAAATTTGAACTTGGACATTGGAGTTCCTTTACAACACCACAGGCATATACCTGACCCATTTGGTCAGGATTAAAACCGGAAAAAGCCTATGTCAACATGCTCAATTAAAAAACTTGACAAAAAGAGTTTACATTTCTTGGAACTGTTCTAAACTGTCGATCAGAAACGGTATACATGCACCGTTTGGAGTAGATAATTGCGACTAACCCGTCAGACAAATTATGCTATCCGCATCATGATGTATTGTGCAGCCAATCAAGGCTCTTTGAGCCAGATTCCTGAAATCGCAAATGCATATCATCTGTCAGAGGCATTTTTGTTCAAGATTTTGAGGCCGATTACGCAACATGGGTTCGTCGAATCTGTGCGAGGCAGAAAGGGCGGCATCCGACTGGCACGACCGGCAAGCTCTATTAAACTTTCAGAGGTTGTTAAAATAACCGAAGACAGTTTTGCGATGGCTGATTGTTTTGAAGCAAACGGAACAGACTGTCCACTGGTGGATCAATGTGGATTGAGCAGCGCACTCAATGAAGCTCTTGATGCCTTCTTTGCGGTTCTTGCAAAGTATACGATTGATGATCTGGCAAATGCCAAACCAAGCATTCATGAACTTCTGGGTTTGCACTTGCTGGAAGAACCCACATCCTCCCAAACCCAATAACCAAAAAAAAGCCCACAATGAATTGCGGGCTTTTCTGATTCTTTTTGTGGCGAAAAATATCAGTGGTTGACTGCCTCTTTCAAAGACTTGCCGGCTTTGAATTTGGGAGCTTTAGAAGCAGCTACCTGAATTGTTTCACCTGTCCGTGGATTACGGGCAGTCGTTGCCTTGCGGTTTGCTACGGTAAAGTTACCAAAACCGAGGATGCGAACTTCACCACCCTGTGCCAGGCTGCTTGTTACGGTATTGAGTACCGCATCGACTGCATCATTTGCTTGTGCTTTTGTCATGCTGCACTGATCCGCCACTGATGCAATTAGCTCGTTTTTGTTCATTGTATTTCCTTCCATTGAAGATGAACGACTCATCGTACGATGTGGCATCGTCACCTTTTGAAGCGCAAAATACAACCGAAAACCCACTAAAAACGGCTGAAATCAGGGCTTTTGGGGGATAATTCCGCTATCACAACCCAAAATTGTTCCCAAGGGGGGCCAAAATCGGCTTCCTGAACGAAAAAAGGGCCCGAACTGATTCGGGCCCAAATTCGATATTTTTCTAATAAAACGGTTGAAACAGTACGCTAATGAGCGACGGCAGGGCCCTCACGTTCGGACCCAATAATCAACTCCCGGCGCGCGCGCTCCGCATCCTCAACAGTCCACTTGATCGGCTTGGGTTTGGAGACCAGTGCATTTTCAAGAACTTCATCTATTCGACCCACTGGGACAATCTCAAGGCTGTTTTTCACGTTGTCTGGAATGTCAGCCAGGTCTTTGGCATTCTCGTCAGGTATTAAAACCTTGGTGATACCGCCGCGCAATGCTGCCAACAGCTTTTCTTTCAACCCACCGATGGGCAGCACCCTGCCCCGAAGCGTAATTTCGCCAGTCATCGCAACATTCGCCCGGATTGGAATTCCAGTCATCACAGAGACAATTGAAGTTGCCATGGCAACTCCAGCGGAAGGTCCGTCTTTCGGTGTTGCGCCTTCCGGCACATGCACATGGATATCCATGCGGTCAAACGTCGGTGGTTCGATGCCAAAATCAACCGCCCTTGAACGCACATAGGATGCGGCGGCGGAAATAGATTCTTTCATCACATCCTTAAGGTTTCCGGTGACCGTCATTTTGCCCTTACCAGGCATGGATACCGCCTCAATGGTGAGCAGCTCCCCGCCAACTTCAGTCCAGGCAAGCCCGGTTACAACACCCACATGATTGTCCTCTTCGGCTTCGCCATACCGGAATTTTGGAACACCCAGGTATTCATCGAGATTTTTCTCACCAATCTTGATGGACTTTCGCTTGCCCTTCATGATTTCAGTCACGGCCTTACGTGCAAGTTTCGATAATTCGCGCTCTAGATTACGGACACCGGCTTCGCGTGTATAAATCCTGATGATCTGGCGAATGGCTCCGTCACTGATGGAAAACTCCTTCGGGCCGAGTGCATGATCCTTCACGGATTTGGGCAAAAGGTGCCGCTTGGCAATCTCGAGCTTTTCATCTTCCGTATAACCGGCGATACGAATGATCTCCATCCGGTCCATCAACGGGCTTGGAATATTGAGAGTGTTCGCCGTCGTCACAAACATCACACTTGAAAGGTCGTAATCGACCTCGAGATAATGATCGTTAAACGTATGGTTTTGCTCCGGATCAAGCACTTCAAGAAGTGCTGACGATGGATCACCCCGGAAGTCCATTCCCATCTTGTCAATTTCATCCAGCAGGAACAGCGGATTGCTTTTTTTGGCCTTCTTCATTGACTGGATTACCTTGCCGGGCATCGAGCCAATATAGGTGCGGCGGTGGCCACGGATTTCAGCTTCGTCCCGTACGCCGCCAAGTGCCATGCGAACAAATTCACGGCCGGTTGCCTTGGCAATAGACTTACCAAGTGATGTTTTGCCGACGCCTGGTGGTCCCACAAGACAGAGGATCGGACCTTTAAGTTTTTTCTGCCGGGTCTGTACCGCCAGATATTCGATGATGCGCTCTTTCACCTTTTCGAGACCATAGTGATCCGCATCCAGAATTTCTTCTGACTTGTTCAGGTCTTTTTTTACAATGGAGCGTTTGCCCCAGGGAATTCCAACCAACCAGTCAAGGTAGTTGCGCACCACCGTTGCCTCAGCAGACATCGGGCTCATCTGGCGAAGCTTGCGCATCTCGGCATCGGCTTTTTCTCGTGCTTCCTTGGAGAGCTTTGTTTTGGCAATTCGCTCTTCCAGTTCCTGCATTTCATCGCGCCCATCCTCGCCCTCACCGAGCTCCTTCTGGATCGCCTTCATCTGCTCATTCAGGTAATATTCGCGCTGGGTCTTCTCCATTTGACGTTTAACGCGCCCACGGATGCGTTTTTCCACCTGCAAAACGGATACTTCGCTCTCCATCATGCCAATGACATGTTCAAGACGTTCTTTGACGCTGAAGAGCCCGAGAATTTCCTGCTTGTCTGCAATCTTGACTGCCAGATGTGAGGCAACCGTGTCCGCCAGTTTCGAATATTCCTCAATCTGAGTAACGGCACTTACAACTTCGGGAGAAACCTTTTTGTTGAGCTTTACGTAGTTTTCAAAGTCGCTGACTACAGATCGGGCTAGTGCTTCTATTTCGACGGGATCTTCATCCTCGTCTTCAATCAGATCGGCCATCGCCTCAAAATATTCAACCCGCTGGGTGAATTTAAGCACTCGTGCACGGGCAACACCTTCGACCAGCACCTTGACGGTGCCATCGGGCAATTTCAACAATTGAAGGACTGAAGCGACGGTGCCAATTTCATACAGGGATTCCGGCGCTGGATCATCGTCACTGGCATTCTTCTGCGTGAATAGAAGAATCTGCCGATCCGTATTCATGACCTCTTCAAGCGCTGCAATTGATTTTTCACGGCCCACAAACAGCGGCACGATCATATGCGGAAATACAACAATATCACGCAAGGGCAGCAAGGGCAGCAATTCCCCGCTACCAAACTCGATTTGACTTGAATCGTCAGTGCTCATTCAACTTATTCCTCAATTGCCTGCGGATAGCGTTCGACGTCCGCGAATCTATATAGTATCCGTCCATCGCATCCAAAAATACCATCATCTGGAATTTTGCTTAATTATTGGATGTTTCTTGTGTGGACAGGTTGTCTGATCATTCATTGACCAGCGTTAGATGTTATTTGGGATTGTCGGGCAACATGTTCAAGCTTTTTCCGAAAAAACGCTAAATCCGAGTCAACAAAAAAGGCCGCCTGTGGCGACCTTGAATTTTGTAGGATGCAGGGTCGGCTGCTAGGCGCTTGCTTCTTTTTCATCTGCCTTGTCTGAGTAGATATAAAGTGGGCGTGCATTACCGTCCACCACCTCTTCAGAGATCACTACCTCCTCAACACCCTCGAGTGTCGGCAATTCAAACATTGTGTCGAGCAGTATGCCTTCAAGGATTGAACGCAAGCCACGAGCACCGGTTTTTCGACCAATTGCACGGCGTGCCACTGCGCCAAGGGCATCCTCGTGGAAGCTCAATTTGACTTCCTCAAGCTCAAACAGGCGTTGGTATTGTTTCACCAGCGCGTTTTTGGGCTCCGTCAAAATCTTGACCAATTGCTCTTCGTCGAGGTCCTCAAGGGTTGCCAATACCGGTACCCGACCAATGAATTCAGGAATTAGTCCAAAACGCTGCAAATCTTCCGGCTCAACGCCACGCAGCAATTCGCCAGTCTTGCGGTCATCCGGGTTTTCAACGTGGGCACCAAATCCGATTGAGGTTTTGCGGCCACGGTCAGAAATAATCTTTTCCAGTCCGGCAAACGCGCCACCACAGACAAAGAGCATGTTGGTGGTATCAACCTGCAGGAATTCCTGCTGCGGATGTTTGCGCCCGCCTTGCGGAGGAACCGAGGCAACTGTGCCTTCCATAATCTTTAGCAAAGCCTGCTGAACGCCCTCGCCAGAAACGTCGCGGGTAATGGAAGGATTGTCAGCCTTGCGAGAAATCTTGTCGACCTCGTCAATATATACGATCCCGCGCTGGGCACGCTCGACATTGTAATCCGAAGCCTGCAACAGCTTCAGGATGATGTTTTCAACATCTTCACCGACATAACCGGCTTCCGTAAGAGTGGTCGCATCTGCCATCGTGAATGGAACGTCCAGTATCCGCGCCAGTGTCTGGGCTAACAGCGTCTTGCCGCAACCGGTTGGTCCGATCAGCATGATGTTGGATTTCGCCAGCTCCACATCCTGATTTTTTGTAGCGTGGTTGAGGCGTTTGTAGTGGTTGTGGACCGCAACAGACAGGACCCGCTTCGCATGTGCCTGACCAATGACATAGTCATCAAGCACTTCCAGAATTTCTTGAGGTGTCGGGATACCTTCACCGGATTTCACCATTGAGGATTTGTTTTCCTCGCGAATGATGTCCATGCAAAGTTCAACACATTCATCACAGATGAATACGGTTGGGCCGGCAATCAGCTTGCGCACCTCGTGCTGGCTCTTGCCACAGAATGAACAATACAAGGTGTTCTTGCTGTCACCAGTGTTAGAAATCTTGCTCATAAACTATCCTTGTCATGGCGTTCAGCCAGGGATTGGTTTTGAAGTTCCCAGCGCAAACCTTCAAACTGGTCTTCGTTGAATGTAAATCAAGCACCGAGACCAAAACGAAGCAAGGGTAAACTCCCTAATCAGTGATTCTAAACCCAAAAATGTCTACATAGGCTTAACGGAACCACCGCTTTGTGGCCGAATTGCCACAATGCATCACTCAATTCCGCGTTATTTGGATGTGTTCCTATTCGTCGCTATCGGCTTCGCGCTGCTCAATCACCTTGTCGATAAGGCCAAAATCAGATGCTTCTTCCGCTGTCATGAAGTGGTCACGATCGAGGGTGGTTTCAATCGTTTCGTAATCCTGACCCGTATGTTTGACATAAATCTCATTCAGGCGCCGCTTCATTTTCATAATGTCTTCGGCGTGGCGCTGGATGTCAGAGGCTTGTCCCTGAAACCCACCGGAAGGTTGATGAACCATGATCCGCGCATTCGGGAGTGCAAAGCGCATGTCCTTGTTACCGGCAGCCAGAAGCAATGACCCCATCGAAGCCGCCTGCCCCATGCATAATGTTGAGACCGGTGGCTTGATGAATTGCATGGTATCGTAAATACCCATGCCGGAGGTCACCACGCCACCAGGCGAATTGATGTAAATGTTGATTTCCTTCTTCGGGTTTTCCGCTTCCAGATAAAGCAACTGGGCACTGACGAGTGAAGCAAGTGTATCCTCGATCGGGCCGGTTATGAAAATCACCCGCTCTTTCAACAACCGGGAAAAGATATCGTATGCGCGCTCACCCCGGTTGGTCTGCTCGACCACCATTGGAACCAGGTTCATGTATGTGTCTACCGGATCTTTCATGCGCTTTGGGCCTTTCCCGAAATTCGCGAATCTATTGTGAAGCAGAAAATAGGTGATGGGGGATGATTGTTAAAGGTGTCAAATGCCACAGAACCGCAATCGATTCCATAAATTCAGTTGAAATGGCTAATTATCATCACCCGGATTACAGAAATATGTTGCCACTTTCCTGCTTTTAAGGAATTTGGGTGAAAGCAATCGAGGCAGAAAGAACAAGTCAGCAATGAAAACTTCCCCACCATCACGCGGATTTCCGGAATCAGAATTTCGTGACCGGCTTGTCAAAGCACAAAAGAAGATGACGGAAACCGGGTTTGATGCATTGTTGCTGATGACAGAACCGGAAGTGCGGTATTTTACTGGCTTTTTGACCCAGTTCTGGCAAAGCCCTACCCGCCCCTGGTTTTTGATAGTCCCGCGTGAGGGTAAGCCCGTTGCAGTCATTCCAGAAATTGGCCGGCAATATATGTCACAGACCTGGCTTGATGACGTGCGTAGCTGGGCTTCCCCCAATCCGGATGATGAAGGGATAACGCTTCTTGCGGAAGCAATAGGTCAACTTCCCGGACAAACACCTGTAATCGGAATGCTGATGGGATCTGAAAGCCAGCTTCGTATGGCACTATCGGATTTTGAAAAACTGGCGGCTATGTTGCCCGATGCATCGTTTGAGGATGCCACACCACTTGTACAATCGCTGCGACTGGTAAAGTCGGAAAACGAAATTGATAAAATACGAACAGCATGTCTGGCGGCATCTTCCGCATTTGCACGCGTACCGGAAATGGTTCGCCCCGGAATGTCAGAACGGGATGTATTTCAGGCTTTCAAGCACGTTTGTCTTGATGCCGGTGTAGATGATGTTTCTTATCTAGTCGGTGGTGCTGCATCAGGTGGCTATAACGACATAATCTCTCCCGCTGGTGAACGAAAGCTGCAATTGGGCGATGTTTTAATTCTGGACACTGGTTGTGTATGGGATGGATATTTCTGTGATTTCGACCGAAATTTCTCTATCGGACCGCCCACACCTGCGGTCGTGGATGCCTATCACATTATTTGGGAGGCGACTGAACGGGCGCTTGAAATCGCCAAGCCAGGGACAAGTTGTGCGGAATTGTTTCATTGCATGAACGAAGCAATGGGTGGCGTCCGGGGGAGTGTCGGGCGGCTTGGTCACGGACTAGGCATGCAACTGACCGAACATCCCTCGCATGCTGCCTTTGATGAAACCGTGCTTGAGGAAGGTGTGGTACTCACGCTGGAACCAGGCTTTGAATTTGCACCGGGCAAAATGATGGTACACGAGGAAAATCTGGTAATCCGCAAGGACGGACCAGAAATGCTTAGCATCCGCGCAAACAGGGACATTCCAGTCATTGACGGGTTTTGAGGCGGAATCGCAAACTGATTGTAACCTCGCTTGAGGCTGGACTACACCAGTATTGTGCTGCAGGAGGATAGTCAATTTGACCAACTTCAAAGACGATTACGAATGCGAAGGTGTTGAACTACAGCACCAACACAGTAACATCCGTCCGGCTGAACTCAAAGACGCAGAAGATATTGTACAATTGATGCTGGAACTTGGGTACCCATGTACAGTCGATCAAATGAAATCGCGACTAGAGCATCTGATGGCAGACCAGACACACGAAACATTTGTTGCGATGATCGACCGAAATGTTGTTGGGATGGTTGGTGCTTATGTTAGCCATATATATGAAAAAGATGCGCCAATTGGACGAATTATTGCATTGTGCGTGATGCGAGAATTTAGGCATCGCGGACTAGGAAAACTTCTAATAACTAATGCAGAGCAATGGGTTAAATCTCAAGGAGCTTCATCCGTAATTGTGAACAGTGGATTGAAAAGAAAAGATGCGCACGAATTTTACAAGGATATTGGTTACTCAACCAAAGGCTTGTCCTTTCTAAAGGAATTTAGAAAATAAGCCGCATACAAACGACATTCCGGTCATCGACGGGTTTTAAATGAAAAATGGCCCCACAAATATGGAGCCATTGTTAATTTCATTTATGAAGAAGACCAGATTAGTTTTTTTATTCGTCATCTTCTTCCATCTTTTGCAGTTCTTCCTTGCTCACCTTTTTGTCCTTGATTTCAGCCTTCGACATGATGAAATCAATTACCTTGTCTTCATAGATAGGTGCCCGCAAACCGGCAACTGCATCTGGATGGTCACGGAAATATTGAATGACTTCCTTTTCCTGACCGGGATACTGTTGAACCTGCTGGTACACAGCGCCCTGTAGCTCTTCTTCGCTGACCTGTATGTCGGCTTTTTCTCCCAAATCAGCCAGGACCAAACCAAGACGTACGCGGCGCTCGGCAAGTCCTTGATATTCTTTTTTCGCCTTTGTCTCGGTTGTGCCTTCATCCTTGAATGTACGACCGGTACGCTCCAACTCCTGAGTCATCTGACCCCAAATGTTTGAGTATTCCTGCTCAACCATCTTTTCAGGCAATTCCATCTTGGTTTGCTTGTCCAATTCATCAAGGATTTGACGCTTTACCTTGGCGCGCGTGAAGGAACCATTCTGGGTTTCCATTTGCCCGCGAACGGTCTCACGCAACTTGTCGGCACTTTCGACACCGAGCGTTGTTGCGAGCTCATCGGTAATTTCCAGTTTCCCGGGTTTTTCAACCTTTGAAAGGGTTACATCAAATTCAGCCTTCTTGCCGGCAAGATGCTGGGCGTTGTAATCCTCAGGGAAGGTTACCTTTACAGTTAGTTCGTCGCCTGCTTTCGCGCCTTTGAGTTGGTCTTCAAATCCGGGAATGAAGCGTCCTGATCCAAGAATCAGCTGAGCATCTTGATCAGCACCACCTTCAAATGGCTCGCCGTCGACTTTGCCAAGATAGTTCATGGTAATGCGGTCTTTGTCCGCAGCTTTGCCGGATTTTTCCTCGTACGGACGTGCGCTTTCACCAATTTGCTCGACCTGCTCTTCGACTTCCTTGTCGCTGACTTCTGTAACCGGTCGTGTGAGCTTCAGCTTCTCAAGTTCTGGCGCATTGATTTCGGGCATCACTTCATAAGCGATTGAAAATTCGAAATCCTTGTTGCCAGCGAGGATTTCTTCAGCTTCCGCTTCGTCCTCGGTCATCGAGATTTCAGGTTGCTGTGCAGCGCGCTCGTCACGGCCTTTCAACACTTCGCCGGTATGGTTCTTGATATAATCATTGACGATTTCGGCCATCGCCTGCTTGCCATACACCTTCTTGAGATGGGAAACCGGAACCTTGCCCTGGCGAAATCCGTTCAAGCGAACCTGGGACTTCATCTGCTCAAGCCGCTCGGTGAGTTTTGTTTCCATGTCTCCGCGTGGGACGACAACCTTGAGCTCGCGCTTCAAGCCTTTATTGAGGGTCTCTGTAACCTGCATCTTAAACCTGTTTCATTGGCGACGTTCATTCGAATGGCTTGGCCACCTGCGATACGAATGAAGTGCAAATTGCTAGTTGTTACGAATGCGGTGAAAAGTCCCTGCAGGTGCAGTGATTTTGAATTCCGCCGATTCCCGGCAAAGTTTCAAAACCTAATCCCTGTGACCGGGACCAAATGTTTTCCCGCATTTTGCGAAGGCAATAGCAGAGCTGTTATTGGCTGGCAAGTCCGAGAATATTATGATTGTTTTCACCCGCCGAATTGGGCCCAACTTACGCCTTTGCTTAAACAGTTGGCCAACCAGTTATTGCGATGAAATTTCACACAGTTCGACAATTTCTGACTGCCAGTTCCCCAGCACAGTACATCACAACAGAATTTTCAAGTTTCAGGTCCCTCACCTCCAGACACTGCCATCACTCACCATCAATCCTGCGCCGCCGGGTTTGTCACTCACATAGGCAGTTGCACCCTCACCCGCCGTAGAGGCGGATGGCAGTCCTGTCTGTGTATAAGTTTTTAACCGCATAGTGCCTTCCACATGCAGATCAGCGTTGATATCTACATTACCGGTATTGCGGTCCACCTTGATGGCACCAACCCAGGATTGCCCATCCGCGCTGACTTTCACATGCAAATCATCATCGCCGGTAAGACCAATCTCGGCTCGACCGGACCAGTTGGTCTTGAACACGTATGACACTGTATCCGTGCCGGACTGCTTGTTCATCGTTACTTGATGACCGGCTCCACTGTGCGTAAACAGAGTGCCTGGGCCGGAAACTGAAAACGGATTGTTCGCATCTGCGGAAGTTTTCACGCCAAGCAGATCAACATTTTGTTGTACAAGCGGGGCAGGAACCTCCGACCAAATATCATTATCAAAAACATACGGTCTTGAAGTTTCTTCGTCATAGGCGATCCAACCGGCAGTTGGTGTGAAAAAGCGCCAGGCCCCATCCTGAAACGCGGCGATTGAGCCGTCTTTCCCAAGCCAGGCACCCGTGGCCCCAGTCGGCACAAGATACCGCACCCCACCTTGGGGCGTTGGTGGTGGGGTAACCGTTTGCATGCTGGTTAAACTCAAATGCACCAAAGCGTCCAGCGCCTGGATGGCATCATTGTGGGTGACGTGCTTTTGGGCCTGGGAGGGAAGTATGTAGGAAAGATTTAGGTTTTCAGACGTGTCCATGGGTAGTCTCCTTTTGGAGACAGGCTAAAGGCGTTATCCGATGCGGGGATAGATTTTTTGCGCTTCGATATACGCACCAATGTCGGCTGCATATCTGATGATTTCATGAAGGTGATCATTTCGTAACGTGTTGAACTCACGTGTCGCATATTTCCGTTGGTGCGGGTAGAGAGACTTGAACTCCCACGCCTTGCGGCACCAGAACCTAAATCTGGCGTGTCTACCAATTTCACCATACCCGCATCCCGAACGCATACCGGTATGGTCCGGAAACACACGTTCGGCGGGGTCTATAACGTCCTTTCCCTGCAATTCCAAGTGAAATTGGTGAAGCGGTAAAATCTTCTGTATTTCCTTCAGAATTCACCAAAGATGTGACGCGATGCGCATCAATCTGCCTAATAATTGTGCATATTGGCTGGGCGTCGCGAATTTTGGCTCAATTTTTTGACTTCTGTAAATTTAATACCGGCTGAAAAGCTTGTTCATTCAATGCGGTGGTGTCACTCGTCAATCAATTATCCGGGCAAATACGTCGGGCAAATTATTCGGGTTTGAAACCGTTTTTTCGATGCCCGTTGTAAACAGGATGGAAGCACTCATGAAAAAGATTGAAGCGATCATCAAGCCGTTCAAACTGGATGAGGTCAAGGAGGCCCTTCAGGAGGCCGGACTTCAAGGAATTACCGTCACCGAAGCCAAAGGCTTTGGACGTCAAAAGGGCCATACCGAACTTTACCGCGGCGCCGAGTACGTCGTTGATTTCCTGCCAAAGGTGAAACTGGAAATCGTCATTGATGACGACACCGTTGAGCGCGCAGTTGAAGCCATCCGGAATGCCGCTCAGACCGGCCGGATTGGTGATGGTAAAATCTTTGTTTCAAGTGTTGAAGAAGTAATCCGTATCCGGACCGGTGAAACCGGCGCTGATGCGATCTAATAATCCTACGAAAGGCAACCCCGATGAGTTCAGCTAGTGAAATTGTAAAAAAGATCAAAGATGAGGACATCAAGTTCCTCGACCTTCGTTTCACCGATCCGCACGGCAAGATGCAGCACCTTACCATGGATGTGAGCCAGGTGGATGAAGACATGTTCGCCGATGGTGTCATGTTTGACGGCTCTTCAATATCCGGGTGGAAGGCAATCAATGAATCAGACATGAATTTGATGCTAGATCCTGCTTCTGCCCACATGGATCCGTTCTTTGCCCAGTCAACCATGGCGATTTTCTGCGACGTTCTCGATCCTTCAACCGGTGAGCCATACAACCGCGATCCACGTGGCACAGCGCGCAAGGCAGAATCGTATTTGAAGTCTACCGGACTTGGCGACACTTGCTTTGTTGGTCCGGAAGCCGAGTTCTTTGTGTTTGATGACGTACGTTTTGCCAGTGATCCTTATAACACCGGCTTCAAACTGGATTGCTCGGAACTGCCGTCCAACATGGATACTGAATATGAAACCGGCAACATGGGCCACCGCCCGCGTATGAAGGGTGGATATTTCCCGGTTCCACCAATCGATTCCGGACAGGATTATCGTAGTGAAATGTGCTCGGTTATGGCTGAGATGGGTATTGAAGTCGAAAAACATCACCACGAAGTGGCCGCTGGCCAGCACGAACTCGGCATGAAATTCGACGCGTTGATGCGCAATGCCGACAAGATGCAGATCTACAAATACGCAGTCCACCAGGTCGCGCATGCCTATGGCAAATCAGCCACATTCATGCCTAAACCCGTCTATGGCGACAATGGTACCGGCATGCATGTTCACATGTCGATCTGGAAAGATGGCAAGCCCCAGTTTGCGGGCAATGAATATGCCGGCCTGTCGGAAAGCTGCCTGTATTACATCGGTGGCATCATCAAACACGCAAAAGCATTGAATGCCTTCACCAACCCTTCAACCAACTCCTACAAGCGTTTGGTTCCAGGATTTGAAGCACCGGTACTGCTTGCCTACTCGGCTCGCAACCGGTCAGCGTCTTGCCGTATTCCTCATGGCACCTCACCCAACTCGAAGCGTGTTGAAATCCGGTTCCCGGATCCAACAGCAAATCCGTATCTGTGTTTTGCTGCAATGTTGATGGCCGGTCTCGACGGGATCAAAAACAAGATCCATCCGGGCGATGCAATGGACAAGGACCTCTACGACCTTCCACCAGCACAGCTGAAGCGCATTCCAACCGTAAGCGCCAGCCTGCGTGAAGCGCTTGATTGCCTGATCAAGGATCACAAATTCCTGCTTGAAGGTGGTGTGTTTGATAAGGACCAGATCGATGCGTACATCGAACTGAAAATGGAAGAAGTCATCCGCTTCGAGCACACACCACACCCGGTTGAGTTCGACATGTACTACTCGGTCTAGAGCACCGAACATCCATCCCAAGACGAAGACCCCGGCCAGTGCGTCGGGGTTTTTTTTACCGGTCTGGGTTGATGGGTCTGATCTTCAGAAGCCTCATAATTCACTCCGGCCCCAATATCTCATCCAATTGCCGGTTTATCCATCCACTGGGGATGAAGTGGCCGCGTGGATGAATATCCAGACGTACCGGTTTCTCGTTCCGGCAATTCAACCAGGTGTGACGGATAAAATTATCTTTCTTGGTAACGTTCCAGGAAGAAACTGTATCTGTCCCGTCGTCACATCCGTTTTTATCTAACCACAAACGAACTGGATGGGTTAATTCACCTTTTGGCCCGTATGGAAAATCCAACACCGTGTCCTTCAATCCATGCACATGACGTACATTGAGTGGACCGGTTTCACAGGGTTCGTTTTGATCTGGAAGCACGCCTGAAATCGCTAATAGTGCGGCCACCCGGTTCCCGTGGTGACAAGCAAAGCGCCAGGCCATTGAACTTCCCCAGGAATAACCTGAAACATAAATACGGCTTTGATCGATTGGCCACCGTTTGGCTGCATCCTCCAGGACTTCGAGTGCGAAAGGAACATCATCGGTGTCTTTTCCCCAAAAGTCCCAACTTCGGTTTAGTCCGTTTGGCGCAATCAACAGTATGCCCTTTGTGCGAGTGGCAGCAGCAATGCGCGGATGTTTGACCACGTGATAGCCTTGTCGTTTCCAGCCGTGAAAGTGCAGAAGCACGGGGAGTTTGCTAGTGCCGTCCCAATCATCGGGTTCCAGCGCATGGTATCCACGTTCGCCAATCGGGCAGACAACCTCACCGTGGCAGGGTACTGATGACGCTTCGGCTTTAATTTGGTGAGCCATCATCGCAAGGAAGGCGGCAATGCTTACGATCAACAATCCGGCTGGTACTAAACTGTTTCTCATTCATGGCTCCAAAATAAAAGGCCAGCTAAGCTGAACGCCTGAATGTTTCCAACTCAAATTAGCACTCACAGGATCAAACTGCCGTGAGGATTTTACCAACTGGCAAGATGGGGCTTTCAAATCCAGCGGCGAACTTTGCCAAGATAGGCTTCGTAATCTGCGCCGAATTTTGCCGTGAGCGCTTCTTCCTCAGGAATTATTTGAAACCGGGAAATGTACCAAACGAATAACCAGACGATAGCAATGCTGAATGTATTGCCAATCCAAACAGACCATCCCACAAGCACCAACACCATTCCCAGATACATTGGATTTCGGCTATATTGAAAAATTCCTGTCTGCACAATGGTCTCGGATTTGTCAGGATTGCGCGGATCGATTTGTGTGCCTGCTTTTCGGAACGAGCGACCAGCTACAAAGGCAATCGTAAATCCAAGTACCACAAGAACTACTGCCATCACTGTTTGACCTGAAAAGAAAACTTTCCCGGCAGGCAGCACCAAGTTGGTTGCCCATACCAGTACAGCAAACATCGAAGCCACAAACGGGGGAGGAATTCGCAGTCTCATACTCTATTCCTCCTCAAGCATCTCTTTAACTGTTGTCGCTAACTGTTTGAGAGAAAATGGCTTTGGTAGAAAACCAAACTTGTCGCGCTCTTCCTCCGGCAAGTTCTTCGCAAACGCCTCTTCAGCATAACCCGAGACGAAAATGAATTTCAAATCCGGATAGGATTTCCGCAACTCTACCAACAGGGTCGGTCCGTCCATTTCCGGCATCACCACGTCGGAAACAACCAGATCAATTTCTTGACCATGCTCTTCCATCACCTCAAGTGCCTCGACGCCCGAGGAAGCCTCGTGCACTTCGTAGCCGCGGGATATCAATGCGCGCGATCCAAATGCCCGTACTGCATCTTCATCTTCCACCAGAAGGATGGTAGCGCTACCGGTCAGGTCTTTAGCCTGTTCTTTCTTGGTTGGTCCTGCCAGCGCCTCCTGGAGCTCCGCTTCACTCATTTCATGGCGGGGTAAAAACACCCGGAATATCGTTCCCCTGCCCTCATCGCTTTCAGGAAATATGTAACCGCCGGTTTGCTTGACGATGCCATATACGGTCGAAAGGCCAAGCCCCGTACCCTTGCCAACATCTTTGGTGGAGAAGAACGGTTCAAATATCTTGTCCATCACATCCTGACTCATGCCGGTGCCCTCGTCCTCAACCTCAATCAGGACGTAATCTGCAGCCTGCAACCCTTTATAGGTGAAGTTTTCACGGCAATCCTTTTCCACAATGTTGGAGGTTCGAATTTCAAGTTTACCACCCTCTGGCATTGCATCGCGGGCATTCACCGCAAGGTTCACGATAACCTGCTCAAGTTGGGAAATGTCTGCCTTGATCGGCCACAAATCACGACCGTGTTTGACACCTAAATCAACCTTCTCTCCCAGCAATCTGTCGAGCAACATCCGCAAGTCCGACAACACATCCGACAATTGCAGCACCTGCGGCCGCAAGGTTTGCCGTCTTGAGAATGCCAACAACTGACGCACCAGACTGGCTGCGCGGTTGGCATTTTGCTTAATGTTCATGATGTCCTGAAAGGATGGGTCCGACGGTTTGTGATTGGCAAGCAGGAGATCAGAAAAGCCGATAATTGCAGTCAGCACATTATTGAAATCATGCGCCACACCACCGGCCAACTGGCCAACGGCCTGCATTTTCTGGCCTTGGGCAAATTGCTCTTCCAGCGCACGCTGCTCGGTGGTTTCCATTGCATAGACAATTACACTCTCTTCATTTTCCCGCTCTTCGCGTTTCTTTCCACCGCCGTCTGCTTCAGCAACCGGACTGATGAAAAAGCGCACATGGCGATCTTTTTCACCATTGATTGCCAAATCGGCGGGATCAATTTCACCCTTACCAGCGATTGCTTCGGCGAAGATTTTCTTCAACTGAGCGCGGTCGTCCTTAACCACAATTTTTGTGTACCGCATCCCGTAGGCTGGCCCATGCTTATCCACCACCGAGGCAAACATTTTCTGGAATGGCGCATTTGTCCGGATAATATCGCCCTTGTGGTTGATGCCGGCAATCGCCACGGGCGTTGAATTGAAAAACCGTGCAAAACGAATTTCCGCGTCACGCAACGCATCATCATCATCGCCTGCTACGGATGTGCGATTCAAAACCAGCGTGCGGCTGGTCCCCGGTGCACCGTCAAGCGATTGCGAAATTCTGTGATAAAGGCGGACCGGCAAGAGTGTGCCGTCACTCTTGATCATGTCCAAATCTACAACACTCGTAGTCGCTGTATCTTTGCCGGGCTTGAGGGATTCCAACAACGCCACATTGTCACCGACAATGATATCGCGCAGGTTTGTCGCTCCTGGTTCAAATCGGGCAAGATCAAGACCCAACCAGTCGGCCAGCGTTGCGTTGATATAAACCAACGCGCCGTTGGTCTCGCTGGACAAAAAGCCGGCAGGAGCGTGATCCAGATAGTGGATGGCATCTTGAAGTTCCTGAAATGCTGACTCCTGGCGTTTTCGATCCGCCGTAACGTCGGAAATTTGCCAGACCGTCAATGGCTTTGCATACCCTTGCGCAGCCATCCCACGTGCCCGCATCCGAAACCAGCGAGCCCCTTCAGCGCCGTTATTCAATCCCGACCCCAGTCGAAACTCCTCGACACTCGTGCCCCCTTCTTTGGCATTGTTGGCCATGCGGTAGACGATGTCGGCAGCCTCCGGCTGATGCGAAAATACAGATTCAACGCTAGCCACTTCGTCTGCACCATCAACACCCAGCAAATTTGCGTAGGCGCGATTGGCATAAACTATTCTGCCGTCCGAATCCGTAACCGCGACGCCGGAATCCATTTCTCCAACGAGGTTCTTGGGAAAATCGTCTGAACGGGTTCGTGAGGATAGCTGGATCATGCCGAGAACCAGTGCAAACAGGAAAAATATGCCCAGGCTTGCGAAAACACCCAGCACTGCGAGAAATATCGGGTCGCCCAATCGTTCCCGACCAAAAAACCCCAGGGCAGCTACACCCAAAAAAAGAAACAATCCCAGCAACAGAAGTTTGCCAACTCCCGACGAGGCCCCAACTTCATCAATCACCGGCTCCTGAACCAGCGGAACCTCGTTTTTTTTAACCATGCAGCAAAACCTCAGAATCCCGACGATTCGTGTGTACCAGAGTACCATTCACATTTGAATGTCACGAGTTGAACTTATGGGAAGTTATGGTGATTTTTTCCGTCCTTTAAAATTTTTATGCACCACCACCTTTCGGGCAACATTGAACCCTAACATCGCGAATCAGCAGATTTAACGTAGTATTAATGACAAAGCGGGCATTTTACGTAATATATGTAGTCTACGGGGCGGTTCTTTGAATACCAAATTCCACTCCAAATGTTAGTTTGTATGCGCACCCCGCGTAGGAGAAGAAGCACATGGAATGGGTACAGTCTCTCTTTAACACTGAAGGTTCGACGGGATTACAGCTTGTGTTGATTACACTTGCTTTGGTTGTAGTTCTGATATTGCTGTTCTGGGTTTTTCGAAAAATCGTTGGAACCCCGGCAAGCCGGGCTGCAAGAAACCGAATTCCGCGCCTGTCGGTTACCGATGCGACAGTGGTTGACGACAAGCGCAGGTTGGTGCTGATTCGCCGTGACGATACCGAGCATTTGATCCTGATAGGCGGGCCAACAGATGTTGTGGTTGAATCAAATGTTGTTCGCACCCAAACACCGACTACCCCGGTTACGGCCAACGCCTCTATAGTTGAGGAAGAAAACAAATCCGATGACACAGTGAGTGCGGAGCCGGTCGCTACAGCTGCTGCTGTAATAATGGCAACAGCAGCCGAAGAAAATGCGAATGATCTTAGTGATGCAGTAAACTTGTCTGTTGAGGAGTTGTCTGTTGATGATGTTGTAAATGACAATGTGGCGGAGATTGATGAAGTTGTGGAATCCGTCTTCGAAAACAAAGAAGATTTGGAATCAACAATTTCTGCCGGGTTGGATGACGCCCTCTCGGAAGAACCGGAAGATGTTGAAAAACCAGCCAACGACGAAACTGAAAAAGACGTGGCTGACAATTCTGATGCAGATGCCGAACAATCCGATGACGAAATGCAACGCCTGCTGGATGAGTTGGCGGAGGAAACAAAAGAGCCTGCCTGACGGGTTTGTAGCACTCAATAAAAAACCCGCTGGATTGCAGCGGGTTTTTTTATCTACACAAACGTTTAATCGTCCCGATAGACTTTTTCACGGCGCTCGTGGCGTTCTTGTGCCTCAATTGACAGCGTTGCTATAGGCCGTGCATCCAGCCGCTTCAGGCTGATGGGTTCACCGGTTTCCTCACAGTAACCGTAGCTCCCATTTTCAATCCGCTTCAGCGCCGCATCAATTTTGCCAATCAACTTGCGCTCACGGTCACGGGTGCGCAACTCAATGGAGCGATTTGTTTCCGATGAAGCGCGGTCCGCGATATCCGGCATTTTACCACTTTGGTCTTGAAGTGCCGCGATTGTCGATCTGGACTCTCTGAGAATATCAGACTTCCAAGTATCGAGTTTGGCAGCAAAATACTTTTTTTGCCGCGCATTCATGAATGGCTCTTTATCGCTGGGGCGATAATCAATATCCAAGTCAACCTTGCCCACTGAACGCTCCTCTACAAATGTGAGCGGTGTATAGACCGCGAGTGTAAAACTCACAAGGCGAAAATTTCGTGAAGATCAAGAAATTTTCCAAAGGCCGGAAACATCACGTTCCAAAGGCGGATCCACAATTTCTCCCTATGGGAATTGCTGCTGTTTTGTACAGGCATCCTGCATTTGTTGGCTCTTTTTTTGGCTTTTGTCTGGATTGGAACCGCTGGAGGTTGTAACGCTTGGTGAAGAATTAGCGTTTGGCGGGCAATAGCTGAACACGGGCAGGTATTTGCAATACAATAATTATTGATCCTTACGGAAAACACTCAATGCTTCGACTAATGGTTATGCGTCACGCCAAATCCTCTTGGGCTAATCCCGGCGCGAGAGATTTTGAGCGTGAGTTGAATGAGCGTGGCAAGGCGGACCTTGGCAAGATTGCAAAAGAAATTGAAGAACGCGGATATCAGCCGAGCCATGTTATCTGCTCTCCAGCACAAAGAACACGCCAAACCCTCGAGGGGATTACTCCGGTTTTTTCTCTCAACCCACAAATCAGCTTTCCCGAGAAGTTCTATTCCGGTGGTGTCGGTGATTACCTGGAATACATTCAGGAACTGGAAGACAGTACTCCTGTAATGATAATTGGCCACAATCCGATGTGTGGTAGCCTTGCCGCGGCGCTGTACGGTACGGGCAATGCAAAATTATTTTCCCAGATTACGATGAAATATCCAACCGGCACGCTTGCAGTGATGGACTTTGATGTTGCACGCTGGAAGGACATCAAGCGTGGCACCGGAGCGTTGATAGATTGCATCCTGCCTCGCAAGCTTGCCAAAGCCTGAAACCGGGCCGGCTAAACATCTATTATGAACGCTTGATTAACCATTTTCGGCGATCTTTGGGCACCAAACCAAAGGACGCCAGTAATGCGTATCACAAGCCTCCTGATTGCTCTCCTCGCCTGTTTGTTCTGCGCCTCTGTGGCAACCGCTTCTGACAAAGTTTTTTTTAAGGGCATCCAGGGCAAGTGGTCTGGCCCAGGGGAAATTGTTGCCGGAAAGTTCAAAGGCACGAAGTTCGTGTGCACCTTCGGTGGGGCAACTCCGGATTCCAAAACCAGTATGGACGTAGATGGTTCCTGCCGCGTCGGGGTCTTCACCCAACCCATGAACGCCAAGATCACAAAAACTGCCGGGCATTATGTCGGAATGTTTCTGGATGGTGCTAAAGGCGAGGGTATGGATGTCGTCGGAGGACGTTATACCCAATCGCGCCTGGTCGTTAACATCAAGCGCAAGGATTTAAATGGCGTAATGGTTGCTAACCTATCTGATCCAAACCAGCTCAGGGTTACAATTTCGGTGAAACATGAGGGCAAGCTCGTTCCGGTGATTGGCATGGCCCTTACCCGGCAACCTGGTTCTGTAATCACAGGATCTGTAAAATAGCGACTGAGCCTGACACCAAAATCTACCCGCGTTCAGAAACCCAATTTTCTTCCAAGACGATTTGTTCAAGCGGCTCATCGTCCAAGTCCGCAAGCCATTCCCTGACCGCTCTACCATTAATCGGGAGATCCGGCACCAGGTCAGCAAGCGGCTTTAAAACAAAAATACGCTCATGCATTCTGGGGTGAGGAATGGTGAGATTTTCATGCGCGACCTCCAGTACACCAAAGATCAGAATATCGAGATCTATGTTCCGCGGACCCCAACGCTCTTTCCTGATGCGTTTAAGGTTTTTTTCCGCGCCAAGACATTGCTCCAGCAATTCGTCCGGTGTCAGGGCTGTTTCTAGTTCGGCGCAGGCATTGTGAAACCAATCTTGCTCGGTAATTCCCCAGGGTGGGGTTTTGTACACTGGCGAGACTGACACCAATCGAATGTCTGGATGCCGATCCAGATAGGTTAGAGCGCCCGCCATGTTGGACAGCACATCCCCAACATTACCGCCCAGTCCCAAGAAGACCCTGTGTTTTTTCGTACCCATCGAATCTACGGGTGACTAACCGTGACTTCAACATGATCCAGAACACCTTGTACCGGTGCATTGGGTTTGCGGATTGTAACGCTGGCATTTTTTACCATCGGAAATTCTGCGCAAATTGCCCGTGCGACCTCAAGCGCCAATGCTTCAATCAGGAACCGGCGCTCTCCGGTGATAATTCGTTCAATCACCTTGAAGGCGATGCCGTAGTCGACGGTGCCATCAATTTCATCATTTTCAAGCGAATTTCCGCCATCAACCTCCAACACCGCATCGACAAAAAACCGTTGGCCCAGGGTTTCTTCCTCATTGTAGATGCCGTGACGGGCAAAAAATGCACAGTTCTTCAAGGTGATGTTGTAACTCGACATTTGATCTCTCAGTCTATTTTGTTTTCAAGAACAGCATCAGCCATTGCCAGCGCGTCCCGGTTTTCAGCCACATCATGGACACGGAATATCGCACTGCCCTTTAATCGTGCAATCGCGCTTGTTGCCGCGGTTCCAATGGCACGATTATCCGCATCGCGTCCAGTATAGTGACCAATAAAACGCTTTCGCGATGTGCCGGTCAAGATTGGAAACCCAAGATCGAACAGTTCCTCCATGCGCGCAAGCAGTGCAATGTTTTCATGCGGATCTTTGGCAAATCCATATCCTGGATCAAGTACGATCTGATTGGATTTTACACCAGCCGCATCCATGATCTGAATTGACATTTCAAGATATGCAAACTGATCAATGATTACGTCCGGATCACGCTCTCGCTCGCGACCCGTATGCATGGCACAACATCCAGCACCGGTTTCAGCTGCAACGCTCGCTAGCTTCGGGTCCTTTTGAAACCCCCACACATCATTGATGATGTGGCATCCAGCTTCAATTGCCATTTGCGCAGTCTCTGCACGGTAGGTATCGACGGACAGGATCATGTCACCGCGGGCAGCAAGGTTCTCGATTACAGGCTTTATTCGCTTCTGTTCTTCTTGTGCAGTTATGGGTTCACCGCCGGGACGGGTCGATTCCCCACCAATATCGATGATGACGGCACCCTCATCATACATTTCCACTGCCTGGGCGATCGCTGTATCGACCTGGTCAAACCGCCCACCATCAGAAAACGAATCCGGTGTAACATTCAGTATCCCCATGATCAGGCTTTTCGGGCCAAGCGTGAGCGTTTTGTCGTGTGCTAGTTGCCACTGCCGTGGTTCGAAGGGATTGATCAAGCGCTTTGTCATCAAATAAACTGTTTATGCCGAGTTGGATCGATTGGCTCATAGCGTTTTGCGTACTGATTGCCAATAGATTGTTTATTCACAAGTATCCCTGAAAACAAAGCGTTTGTCGTCGTTGCCATCACCTGCTAATTCGTGGCTATGAGCGAAATACGAGTACCGACTTCCGGTACAAAGCCATGGCAAACCCCTGCCGCCCTTTTAATGGTTATGGCTGCAGCTATGCAGATTGCATTTGCTGCATGGATGTTGATGACCAACAATTTCGCCTATGAGGTTTTGTCATTCACCGGCCGCGAGATTGGCATTCAGCAGAGCATCCGTGAAATTCCGGGTTTTCTTTCATTTGCAGCTGTATTTCTGCTGTTCTTGGCCCGCGAACAGACGCTGGCTTATTTGTCATTAATATTGCTTGGCGGAGCAGCTGCAGTTACCGGATATTTCCCGAGTTTCACGGGCTTTTTGATTACGACTTTCATCTCTTCAATTGGATTTCATTATTATGAAACCATGCATCAGTCCTTGTCGTTGCAATGGTTGCCGAAGAAAACCGCACCGGCAATTATGGGGAAAATTCTTGCGATTGGCTCTTTCGCACAGCTGGTTTCGTTCGCATTTGTCTTTGCTGCGTGGCTTTGGCTTGGTCTGCATTTTACCAGCATTTTTCTGGTCACCGGTGTCGTTACCGTAATTGCCGCGTTTGCAATGTGGCTGCTGTTTCCCGCATTCAAGGATGGCACTCCCCAACACAAGAAACTCATCCTGCGCAGGCGCTACTGGCTCTATTACGCCCTGACGTTCATGGGAGGTGCACGACGCCAGATATTCATGGTGTTTGCAATCTTCATGATGGTTGAACGCTTTGGATTTGAGCTCCATCAGGTGGCGATGCTTGCATTTGTGAACGGCGCGCTAAACATTTTCATTGCGCCGATGGTTGGCCGCTGGATCGTGCGCTTTGGCGAGCGCACCGTTTTGACTTGGGAGTATATCGGCCTGGTGCTAATCTTCTCGGCCTACGCATTTGTGCCAAACTGGTGGGCTGCCACCCTGCTATATTTCCTGGATCACGCCCTCTTTTCAATCGCAATTGCCATGAAAACATACTTTCAAAAGATCGCTGATCCAGCGGATATTGCGCCAACCGCTGGAGTTGCATTTACCATCAACCATATTGCTGCCGTATTCATACCGGTTCTGTTTGGAATGATTTGGTTGTGGAACCCGGCTGCAGTGTTTCTTGCCGGTGCCGGGATGGCGTTTATGTCCCTGCTCCTTGCTCGCATGGTCCCTGTTCTGCCAGATGTCGGAAATGAATTTGCATGGAGTGCGCGGCGCAAATTGGCTGCAACCGGTGCGCCCCTTTAAGCGAGGCAGATGTGAATACAAAAATTGCACGATGGATGGGGTTTTGCGGGCTTGCTGTGATTATCCCTCTAGGCGGTTGCACATCTGTCGGGGAACGAACCCAGCTCAGCGTTGGATACTATACGATCGAGGGGCAGACATTCAGCCAGCTTGACCGCCAGATATCCCTGCATGGGCCTAATGTTACCGGCGTTGGGAGAGCGCTTGCTGCAACCAATATTCTTATGGTGCCAGACATTCGCTTTTCGCTGACTGACGGAAAATGTGTGGTCACTCATGCCCGGATCAACGTGAAAGCGAAAGTCACCCTGCCCCGACACGCCAATATCGCCCAAACAGAACGCAAACTGCGAGCAGCCTGGAACAATCTGCAAGAATATGCCCGGTTACACGAAGCAATCCACGTAGCGATCGCCGATAAATATGCTCTCAAGGTCGAGCAATCCATCAAGGCCGTAAAACCCAGAGAAGATTGCAAAAGCATGCGCGCAAAAGTGCTGGAAGTGTCCAAAAAAATTATGGCTGAGCATGAAAAGGAACAATTGAAATTCGACAAGGACGAACAAGTTCGGATTCAAAATCTGGTAGACAACCCAAACAGCAGTTAGCATTCATATTGATCTACATTAATCAATATCTCCCTTGCCATTGCTTCCCATTTTCCCTAGGGAACCGTCTTTCGAATTGTTTACATCTGCTTGGGGGAATTCATGAGCCAAAAGACCGTCGTAAAATCCTGGAATGAATGGGACCCACTCAAGCATGTGATTGTAGGTGTTGCCGATGGTGGCTGCATTCCCGCGCCAGAACCGGCACTTGATGCAAAGGTGCCGGAAGACAGCGACATGCGCGGTCAATATGGCCCACGCCCACAGGAGACGGTCGACAAAGCCAATGAACTCCTCGACAATTTTGCTGATATGCTAAGAAAACGTGGCATACGGGTCGATCGCCCGACACCTCTCGATTTCAATCAGCCAAGTTCCACACCGGACTGGCAAACCGATACGATGTTTGGCTGCATGCCGCCACGCGACGTACTACTAACTGTTGGCAGTGAAATCCTCGAAGCCACAATGTCCTATCGCTGCCGCTGGTTTGAGTATCTGTGTTACCGGCCATTGCTCCAGCAGTACTATGATGAAGATCCCAATATGCGGCATGAGGCAGCGCCCAAACCGCGCCTTACCGATGCCGACTACCGACCTGACTACCTGTCGGACAAGATTGGAGTTGAAAAACGGCTGGAGTGGACTGCGGACAAATTCTTTGTCACTACTGACGAAGAACCGCTTTTCGATGCAGCGGATGTATTACGATTTGGCAAAGACCTAGTGGTTCAACATGGTTTTACAACCAACCTCAAGGCAATCGACTGGCTACAGAGGCATTTTCCAGATCACCGGGTACATGCAGTCAACTTTCCGGGTGACCCCTACCCGATCCACATCGATGCAACCTTTACGCCGCTTCGTCCGGGCCTGATCATGAACAATCCTGAGCGTCGTCTGCCGGACGAACAGCGCGGTATGTTTGAACGCAACGGATGGGAGATCATTGATTCAGCCCGACCAGCACACAACTCTCCGCCGCCACTGTGCTACTCATCCACATGGCTCTCTATGAACGTGTTGGCGCTTGATCCAAAAACTGTGTGCGTTGAAGCTTCGGAGGTTCATCAGATGGACCAACTCGATAAACTTGGCATGGAAGTGGTGCCTGTAGAGCTTCGCGATGCCTATGCATTTGGCGGAGGCCTCCACTGTTGCACGGCTGACGTTTATCGCGAGGGTGATTTGGAAGATTACTTCCCGAAAGGGTGAACCACTCCGTTTTATCCAGCTAGATGAAGTGGTGACGTATTCTGCATCATCCATTTGTTGATTTTCTTGACGAGTGCTTCGGGTGAGACGGGTTTGGGGAGATAATCATCCATACCTGCATCCAGGCAACGCTCCCTGTCTCCTTTGATGGCATGGGCAGTCACACCAATGATCGCCGTGTGTCGATCGGTGTCAGCTTCCATCGTCCGGATAGCTTTGGTCGCGTCCAGTCCGTTCATCTGGGGCATTGATACATCCATAAGAATGACGGAAGGCTTCGTATGCTTGTAGAGGGAAAGCCCTACCTTGCCATCATCGGCAATTTTGAATGACAGCCCGGTTGCTTCCAGGATTTGTGTGAAGACAATCCGGTTCACTTCATTGTCTTCGCATACAAGAACATCAATTGAGTTGTCCTCACATACAAATCGGGTTTTGGTTTTGGCTGTGCCGGTTGATTTTTTGCTGGCGTTGCCGGAACCCTTCGATTGATCCGGCGCTTCATCGCGAGGCAGCATTGGGTTGACCAACTGGCGAATATTGGCAATTTCATTGCTTGCGCAGGCGCCTTGTATGCTGGCCGCGTCATCCTGCAGCACGCTGACCAGCGTTTCCAATAGCAAGGAAGAGCGTGTCGGTTTCGTAAGGTGGGCCTGAATGCCCAAGGAAGAAAACACCTTGCCATCCTCGGTCTCATTAACCGAAGTCAGCACAATCACCGGAATATTCTCCATAGCCGGACTTGCTCGCATGGTTTTCAGCAACTCTCCACCACTCATCTTCGGCATGTGATAATCCATGATGACTGCATCAATGGTGGTATCCTGTTGAAGCGCTGCATCAATCACCGCCAGACATTCCCGGCCAGATGCAGCGGCAGCGCAGTCAAATTTCCAACTCGCAAGTTGTTCGGCCAGAATTGAACGGTTTACCGCATTATCATCAACAATCAGTATGCGTGAACCAGTGACATCAACTGGCACGGGTTTTCGGCTCACTTGTTCCCCATGGACGCGAAGCTCGATCTCGAACCAGAAAGTCGAACCCCTCCCTACCTCACTATCAACACCAAGCTCACCATCCATGAGTTCTACAAGATGTGAGCAGATTGAAAGGCCCAGTCCCGTTCCCTCATGCTTGCGGGTGGCAGAGGCATCAACCTGAGAGAATTTCTCAAAGACCTTTGAGGCCTTGTCTTGTGGGATGCCAACACCCGTATCCTCAACCGAGATGTGCAGCTTTGCTGATGCGCTTTCACCTTCGCCTTCAACGCAGCCCTCTACATTCAGGTAGATGTGCCCGTGCTCGGTAAACTTGACCGCGTTGCTCAACAGATTTGTAATGATTTGGCGAATGCGCCCCACATCGCCCACCAGTATTTCGGGAATTGCAGGATCGACACGTACGATCAGCTCGAGATCTTTCTCCGCAACCTTGGACGACACAAGGGTCGACACCTGCTCAATGGTTTCGCGAACAGGAAACGGTGCGGGATCAAGCTCCATCTGACCCGCATCCAGTTTGGAAAAATCCAGAATGTCATTGATGATTGTCAAAAGCGAAGCACCTGACTTGACAATCACATCAGTAAACATCGTCTGCCGGGAATCGAGCTCTGTGTTGGATAACAGTTCAGCCATTCCCAAAACCCCATTCATCGGAGTCCTGATCTCATGGCTCATATTCGCCAAAAACTCTGATTTGGCCCGGTCCGCATCTTCTGCCTTCTTGTTTGCAGTTTTCAAATCCTCAACCGTATGCATTAGCACCGCTTCGTTTTGTGCAAGCGCCTCGCTTTTGGCAGCCAGCTCCGATTGACGCTGGGAAAGTTTGTCGATCAATACCTGTTTCTCACGGGCAGATCCGAACTTGATATAAGAGACAGCAAAACCAATAAGGATAATGGTCAGAGTAAGAAACCCCACTATGCTACCAGCAAGCAATTGGGTTTTGTTATAGAGCTCGTTGTTCTTTTTGAGTGCAACATTGAAGGCCATCTGCATATGATCCCAGTAAATGCCTTTGTTTTTGAGATATTCCTGCGAGTGCAGCAGTTCCCAGGCTGAAGCTTTTTGGCCCTGGGCTACAAGTTCGAGTGCCCTGACTTCCATATCAACAAGTGCAGTGTTGGCGCTATCAGTAGATGCCACATGTTCCAGCGCTTCTTCAGAGTCCAGAAATTCTTCCGTATTCGCCAGTACTGCATCAAGAGTCTCAACATTGTTGTTATAGCGGTCTACATAATCCTTCCCCCCGCCCGCAGCAGCCATGCGTGCAGACATGGTGAGAAGCTCGTCGAGGCGTTTAATCTCTCCGATATTTTTGACAAATGTTATCTGCAGGGAGCGCTGTCGTTCCAACTTGGCGACAAATTGCCAAGCCGCAAAAAGCATGACAAACAAAACAATTACGCCGGACAGTACTAGTGCTATCGCACGCATAACGGCAATTCCCTGTTGTTTCCGCATACCAACTTGTCTTGGATAATATCCCAATCTTACGCCAATCTTTTGGAGTGGTATGTTGTGAAGCAAAACTTGTGGTGCATTCATCGCACCAAATTGATCCACTAGCTTCCCATCATTACTTTTATACTGGCTGACAGAGCCAAAAACTTGCCGTTTGAGTTTTCGGAACCGCATCCTATCAAGTCAGATTGATGTATATTTGTGAGGAATAAATTAAGCATTTCCTTTAGTTCTTGCACACTAGATTTGAATTTTTTTCCTAACGAAAAATTAATGATGTTTTTTAACTTCTTATCGGCGATAGCAGATACTTGATCATCAAGCCCCAACAAAGGTCCCGTTAGCCAATTACACGCGGCAGGCAAATTATTATTGGGAAACCGGAATACGGAATTTCAAAGTTTCAGGTAACAGGCAAATTTCATCAGAGCAGGTTTGAACATCCAACGTTGCTTCAACCACCTGCACGTCCAGTGCTTCGGCGCTAGCGGTAATCTCGAATTCATGTTCCAGCACAGCAACGGGATTTGCATTGAAACTCAATGTTTTTACCAGGGGCTTTGGATAGGCGGTTTCGGCTTTAACCGGGTTGTTCCCGGCGTTCAGTTTGAATTCGGTTGCGATCAAATGATCCTCGAGTGGTTTGTTTGCGTTGACATGCCAACCTTCAGCAACTGTAACTTTCAAACGAATTTGCCTGGATTTTCCTTGATATTCTCCTGAGACCCGAACGTTGCCATTGCCGGCATATTGAACAGGGCCATTTTCAGAGCGCAAATGCCGGTCTGCAGCAGACAGAATGGAAGCGCCGCTGCTTTTACCCTTCATTGCGATACCGGAAAGTGATGCCAACGCTTTTTCTGTAACAAGCGTGGCTTGGGCATCTGATGTGCGTTTCGCCAACCGGGCCAATACATCCAGTGCGGCACCATTGCCGGATGGTTGATCAATGTCGCTACGCAGTTTGGTTCTGGCAAATCCGGCGGAACCGCTGGTCGCGTAAAAATCTCCGGCCTTCGGATCAGAGAAATTTTCAAGCATTTCTTCTTTCAGGGCATTTGCCCGCTCCAGCCAGATGTTCTCCCGTGTCAGGTCAAACAGATATATGTAGGCGCGCGCCAATTGTCCGTAATCTTCCAATTCAGCTTCCACATCAGCTTCGCTTTCAAAAAAACTCTTGAATAGGCCGCGGTTAGCAGTGCGCATGTTTTGCCACAGGAATTCACCTGCCTTAATCGCCGCATTTTGATATTTCTCTTCGCCCAGGATTGCGGCACCAGTAGCAAAGCTCGCAATCATCATGCCATTCCAGCTGGTAAGAATTTTTTCGTCACGCCGGGGCTTTTGGCGCTGATTTCTGGCTGGTTTCAGCTTTTCGAATATCGCAAGAACATCCTGCAATTGGATGTCCGCTACATTATCCAGATTGAGAATGATCTTGCCGGCAAATTCACCGTCACTGATAAGATCAAACAGGTTTACAGCTTCTATCGCCTTGTCTGTACCCAGAACCTCCTCCAGTTCCTCCGGGGTCCAGACATAGTAAGTACCTTCTTCACCCTCGGAATCTGCATCGCGGGTTGAGTAAAACCCGCCGTCGGGTGCGGTTAGGTCGGCCAACACATAATCAAGCGTCTTGCGAGCGGTGCCGGCATATTTTCGGTTACCGGTAAGGCGGTAAGCTTCCAGATAAACCTCGGTCATCTGCGCCTGGTCGTAGAGCATTTTTTCGAAATGCGGGATGCGCCAGGCTGGATCTACCGCGTAGCGGTGAAATCCCCCTTCCAGTTGATCGTGAATGCCACCAGACTGGACAGAGACAAGGGTTTTCTCGACGGCTTCCAGTGCCGCTAGATCGTCATCGCGTTCGTAGCGTTGCAGAAGGAACATCAAAACGGTTGGCTGAAAGAATTTCGGCGCTTGGCCCAGGCCACCGTAAACCGGATCAAAGGAGGCCACGAGCTCCTGTGAAAGCTTAGAGAGAGCCTCAGGTGTTATCGCTTTTGCTTCTTCTGAGCGATTTTGATAGTTCGCCAATAATCCTGCAAGTCGATCACCCTCGGCAAGCAAGTCAGGTCGATTGTCAGACCACCCCTGAGTGATCGCCTCAATAAGCTGCAAAAAAGGTTCCGGTGGAATATAGCCGGTTCCGTAAAATGGCTTTAACTCAGGTGTCAGGAATACAGTGTTGGGCCACCCGCCGCTTTGAGTAAGGACTTCGGTTACCAGCATGTAGGTTTCGTCCAGCGCTGTCCGCCGTTCGCGGTCAACCAGCACCGGAATAAAGTTTTCATTGATGAAATTGGATATTTCCGGCTGCCTAAAGTGTGTTTCCTGCATCACGTGACACCAGTGGCAGGCCGTATAACCGAAGGAAACGAGCAACGGTTTGCTCAGTGTTCTGGCCTTGTCAAATGCTTCATCGCCCCATGTATACCATTGAACGAGATCGTCAGCGTGCAGGCGCAGATAAGGTGATGCGGACTTGCTCAGCCTTTCATTGGGCGCAGCCAAAGCACCGTAAGATGTTATGACGATTGACATGGTGAAGAGTGCCACAAGGAGCCAGAATACAGTTCTCATTGGCCATTTGAATTTATTCACCGGAAACCGTTCTCCACTAAGGTTGGTCACAAGTACTGGGTAACCCGTTCTTGCACGGATATGAATTCAAAATTTCGTTGGCATGCGTTCTATAGCCGCTTACCCGGTATTTTTGCCCTGCCGCCCTGCAAGATCCTGAACGAATTGCCAGGCAACACGTCCCGAACGGCTGCCACGGGTGGTCGCCCATTCCAACGCTTCAGCAACCAAATCATCTTCAGTGATCTTCAGTTTGAAGTGCGCAACATAACCGCGAACCATTTCCAGATATTCATCCTGACTGCATTTGTGAAATCCGAGCCACAGGCCAAACCGGTCAGAAAGCGAAACTTTTTCTTCGACCGCTTCAGCGGGGGTAATTGCGGTGGAGCGTTCATTTTCAATCATGTCACGCAGCAACAGATGTCGACGGTTTGAAGTTGCGTAGAAAATCACATTGGCAGGTCTGCCTTCGACCCCGCCATCCAGTACTGCCTTCAAGGATTTGTAGGATGTATCGTCAAAATCAAATGACAGATCATCGCAAAAAACCATGAATCGCATCGGTTCATTTCGCAAAACAGCCAGAAGATCGGGCAGGCTATGGACATCTTCGCGATGCACTTCGATAATCTTGAATTGGCTTTCAGGTTTTTCGCCAGCGACTTTCGCGTGTGCTGCTTTTACCAGCGAAGATTTCCCCATGCCACGCGCGCCCCACAGCAACACATTGTTGGCAGCAACACCGTCGGCGAAACGTTCTGTGTTTTCCAGCAGGATGTCTCGAACCCGATCAATTCCCTTTAACAGCCCAATATCTACCCGATTGACCTTTTCAACCGGTTGCAACCATTTATCTGCGGCGTGCCAAACAAAAGCGTCGGCCGAGGCAAGGTCGTTTGCCGGTGGAATATTACCAAACCGGTTTTCCAGCAGAGCAGCAATCCGATCCAGTTTGGTATTGAGCAATTCTATGGGATCTTTTGGCAAATTGTGATTTCCGGTATGAATTTTTGTAAAATTTCTTTCTACCTGCGAATAGCACTACCATTTGAAGTGGGAAAGGCCTTGAATTGACGGGGCAGATCAGACATACGGTTAAGCCTTCTAGCAGGCTAAATTAATATGGAGGGCATTCCTGATGCCAACACTGAGTTTTGTGACCCCGGCATATGCCCAAGGTATAGGTGGCGGCAGCGATATTGTGATGAGCCTTTTGCCGTTCATTCTGATCTTTGTCATCATGTATTTTTTGATTATTCGGCCCCAGCGCCAGCAGGCCAAATCCCGCGAGGCAATGCTTGCCGCAATTCGCCGTAACGATACGGTGATTACCGGCGGTGGTGTGGTTGGCAAGGTCGTCAAGGTGATTGATGATCATGAACTTGAAGTTGAAATTGCCAAAGAAACCAAAGTCCGTGTACTGCGTGCCATGATTGCAGATGTCCGGGTCAAAGGTGAACCGGCCAAATAGTACAATTTACCGGCCAAGTTCAATGCTGTTACTGAAAGCTGATTAATGCTCTATTTCTCCCGCTGGAAAATCTTTGCAATTTTGTTTTCCGTTACGATGGCGGTGATGTTTGCATTGCCGAATGTGTTCGACAAAGAACAGGTTGACCAGTTTCCAGAGTGGATGCCAGCCTATCAAATGAGATTGGGCCTTGATCTTCAAGGTGGCGCGCACCTGCTGATGCAGGTGGATGAAAAAGGTCTGGTGGAAGAGCGGCTGGACAATCTTCGAGATGATATTCGCATCATCGTGCGGCGGGAAAAAATCAATGCCCGGTATCCGAAGGTCGGCACCCGATCTATTCAGGTCAGGCTGGTTAACCCGGATCAAACCGAAGAACTAAAAGATCAACTCGCAGAGCTCTTGCTCCCAACAACGGCTGGCCTTCTCGGCAATGCCGGTGTGAGCGAAGTTGAGTTGGATGATTCAACGCCGGGAATGCTGCTGTATACACTTACTTCCGCTGGAATTGAGAACGCAAAATCCAACGCTGTAACACAGTCCATCAGTGTTTTTGGCAATCGAATCAATGAACTTGGAACATCGGAACCGGTAATACAACGACAGGGTTCCAACCGGGTTCTTGTTCAATATCCTGGCCTCGATGCAGGTGAAATTCCACGCTTGAAGGCACTACTCAACGCGGAAGCAAAACTGACATTTCATTTGTTAAGCAGTGAAATGTCTGCAGAAGATGCGCTGGCGACAAGACCACCGGCGGGAACAAAGGTTTTTTTTGAAGATACTGATCCACCAACACCATACCTGGTTGTTAGCAGGTCCATGGTTGATGGGGAGGACTTGGTTGACGCGCAGTCAGGCTTTGATCAGCGGACTAATGAACCGATTGTTTCTTTCCGGTTTAACTCAAAAGGTGCCAGCAAATTTGGCAGGGTTACCAGCGAAAATGTCGGCCGTCCGTTTGCAATTGTTCTAGACGATGAAGTGTTATCAGCGCCTGTGATCCGGGAACCGATTTTGGGGGGATCAGGTCAAATCTCGGGAAGTTTCTCCGTTCAGGGAGCCAATGATCTTTCAATTCTGTTGAGGGCGGGTGCTCTACCGGCATCATTTGAATTTGTTGAAGAACGAACCGTTGGGCCCAGCCTAGGGGCCGACTCGATTGAAGCAGGTAAAATTGCGTCCATGGTGGGTGCCGTTCTTGTACTTATATTTATGGTCGTCGCCTATGGTTTCCTCGGCATCATTGCCAATATCGCACTAATTGCCAATATCGCGATGATCGTTGCGCTTTTGTCGATACTTGGTGCCACACTTACCCTACCAGGTATTGCAGGTATCGTGCTGACCATGGGGATGGCAGTGGATGCCAATGTTCTGATCTATGAGCGTATCAGGGAAGAGCGCCGCAACGGGCGTAATTTAATCCAGTCATTTGATTCTGGATTCCGGCAGGCGCTTGCCACAATCTTGGATGCAAACATCACCACATTGATTGCCGCCGCAATTCTTTTCTTTCTGGGTTCCGGTCCGATCAAGGGATTTGCCGTGACGCTAACAATCGGCATCCTGACAACGGTGTTTACAGCTTACACCTTCACCCGTTTGATGGTTGCCTTGTGGGTGCGCTACCGCAAACCGACGGAATTGCCGCCACGTCTTTTCGGATTTATTCCAGATGCCACAACAATCCGTTTCATGCGTAATCGGGTAGCGAGTTTCCCATTGAGCGCAATTGGCATCGCTGCTTCAATCATACTGTTTTTTGCAGTTAGTCTGAATTTCGGGATCGACTTCAAGGGCGGCACACTTGTTGAACTCAAGTCGAAAGAACAGGTCGCAAATCTTGCCGATATTCGTTCCGCACTGGGTGAACTCAATGTTGGGGATGTTCAGGTTCAGGAATTTGGCTCCCCCGATGAAGTGTTGATCCGGATTGAAAGCCAGGGTGGCGGAGATGGCGCTGAACAAAGTGCGGAGGCCAAAGTCCGATTTGCCCTGGAGGACGCGTATGAGTTTCGCCGTGTTGAGGTGGTTGGGCCAACGGTTTCTGCCGAACTAGCCTTTTGGGGTACGATTGCGGTGATCTCGGCGTTGATGGCAATCATGGTTTACATCTGGATACGCTTTGAGTGGCAGTTCGCGCTTGGTGCAGTTGCTGCAACCTTGCATGACGTACTGATTACCATTGGCATGTTCGCGATCCTGCAACTCGAATTCACGCTTTCTTCGATAGCAGCGATTTTGACGATTGTTGGTTATTCACTGAACGATACGGTGGTGGTGTATGACCGGGTTCGCGAGAATCTGCGAAAATACAAGAAGATGAAAATCCCGGATCTTCTTGATTTGTCAATCAACCAGATGCTGTCGCGGACAATTTTGACGTCGGTAACAACTTTGCTTGCCCTGTTTTCCCTGTACTTCTTGGGCGGCGAAGTTCTGGCCTCCTTCACCTTCGCAATGATCTTTGGAATATTTATCGGGACCTATTCCTCAATCTTCATCGCCGCCCCCTTGCTCATCTTGTTCCGGTTACGCCCGGGACAGGTAGCAGGCAGTGGTGGAAATGACGCAGAAAAGAAGGCGACTGCGAACACCATGCCAATCGATCTTCCCGAATAACAGCCCCGAACACCGGGTATCGCATGACCAAACAGGCCGGCATTGAAATACACGAGGCTCATTTTCCGGGCCGTGCGCCAATTGATGCCTATGGCAATGGTGGTTTTCGCTTCGCAGACATGTCCCATCGCGGTAGTTTAATGTGCTTGCCCTCCGGCATATACGGATGGGATGTAAAAACCACAAAAGATCTGGTTTCCAAAAATTTTACACGACTGTTTGATGAAGCCAAAGACATTGAAATCCTACTGGTTGGTACTGGTGATTATCTGGTGCCCATACAGGATTTGTTGCGCCGTAAACTGCGTAAGGCAGCGATTTCAGCCGACCCGATGGCGACCGGTGCCGCGGTGCGCACCTACAATGTACTGGTAGCTGAAGGCCGGGCAGTTGCAGCAGTGTTTCTGGCAGTGGACTGATGGATCAACACGAAGAGCAGGTTCTTCAAACGCTTCGTGAACTGGATCCTGAGCGTTATCTGGCCTGCCTCTATCTGCCTGACAGTTATAGAGTTGCAGCGGCCGCCATTTATGCCTTTGATGCGGAAATTTCACGCATCCCTTCCCTGATTTCTGAACCAATGCCCGGGGAAATTCGTTTGCAATGGTGGCGTGACTTGATTTCCTCCAGGGCAAACTCCAGTTCGGCTGGTGCGCTGGCTGATCTTTTGCTGCAAACAATCGAAAAACATGATTTGCCACGCGAAACCTTCATCAATTACCTCGATGCCCGGCTAATTGATTTGTATCAGGACCCAATGCCTGATCAGGGCAGTTTTGAAGGTTATCTGGGAGAAACAACTTCTTCGCTGCTACAATTGGTGTCGCTTTGTGCCGGTGCACAGACGAGCAAAACATTAGCGGATGCTTGTGGCCATGCAGGCATGGCGCTTGGAATTGTGCGACTGGTTTCGCAATTGCCAAGTTACCGGGGTACCGGGCGCATTTATTTTCCGATGGCTCTGTTAAAGGCCTGTGGTCTGGATCGCGACCAGTGGCTTCGAGGAGCGCCGGACGAACGCCACATGGCAGTTCTGGATGAAATGCTGGAACAGGCCAAAAGCCATCTGGTTTACTCCCGTGAAGCCGTTGTGAAGCTGCCAGAGGAACTCCACCCGGTATTTTTGCCCCTGGCGTTTGTGACGCCGCTGTTACGCAAAGCGAAAGCTGGCGGGCTTGGGGTGTTCAGCAAGTCTGCAAAACTCAATGCACTGCACCGGCAGTTTGTGGCTTTCAAAGCCGGCGTTACCGGCAGAATTTAAAGCCTCCAATTTTCCTGAACCGCAAGTGAACCGGCTTCTCAGCGTGTGTTCATTCGCACAGCGTAATGGTGAGTTAGCAGCATAAAAGTGCTGCATCATTTTTAACGGGGCGCCAAGGAGAACTACCATGTTGAATTCAGTGCGTTTGAAAGCTTCTCTCATTGCCCTGGCTTCAGCCAGTGTGATGATGGTTACCCCTATAGCGTCAGCCAACGCAGCTGGTTACATCGCCAATTACGATGCCTATGTAATAGCAGTCGAACCCTGGGACAGCCTGAACATGCGTAAATGGCCCGCCTCATATTCGCAAAAAGTTGCGGAAATTCCCCACAACGGTCAATGGATATGGGTCCAGCGTTGCGTCATCAAGGAATATGGATCTGACTGGTGCAAAGTCAGCTACGATGGCAGTTGGGGCTGGGTAAACAGTCGCTACCTCGTGCAGCACTGATAGAGCTCCTCTTCAACTGTCGGATGACACGTATCACCCCCTTTACCGTAACGCCATTATAGCGTTACGGGGGACACTTTATCCTTGAAGTTTTCCATGAAGCCTCTTAGTAAAGCCTTCTCATCCGCATCGCGGATTTAGGGGTATAGCTCAGTTGGTAGAGCGACGGTCTCCAAAACCGTAGGTCGTGAGTTCGAGTCTCTCTGCCCCTGCCATTTACAAATTTGTATCGTTTTCTTCGCTGACGCGTACCATCTTGCTGGGACACCACTCCTAGAAACTCCCGCCCCGTTTCGGGATACAGATACGCGTCATGAATGCGATGGAACCTGAGTGGTCAAATCAGGCCGGGTGGAGAATTTCAATATCTGCTATCGAGGGTAAAGCGGAAGTCATATAACGACGGCTTTATGTCTGCTTCTGACCCAAAGCAGACATCGGCCTCCGGATTTGGCCCTAGAACGGAACGCTGACCTTGGCGGTGCCGCCATAGGCTATGAACTCACCTGAACCAAGCCCTGATAGGTCACCCTGTAGGGAGAGCGTTACGCCACTGTCATTGGTGGAGGTAATACCAGCCTGAACACGGGCAGAAGCGACATCATCAATATCCGGTAGCCCCGAGGTGGCAGAACTTGCCTGGTTGGAGAAGTCATACTCTCCCTTGGCTGCAAACCAGAACTGCGTCATGCCATGATCGGTTATCATTTCGGGCCAGATGAATTTCGGACCCACTGATACGCGCCCCGCCGTTACCGTTCTTGCGGCATGGAGTACCGCTGCACTGTCTGTATAGGCGGATTGATCCTCCGACGCATACATCAGGCCAATGGTGGGTTCCATTACCACCATACCCAGATCGGTATGACCTTTAAGGTGGGCAGCAACGGTAATGCGGTCTGCATCAAATGAGCCGGTGGTAGCACCGGACGTATTGTCATAATCAGATGCGGTATAGGCAATTAGCCCGTCCATCATCAAATCAGGGGTAATCATCCAGCCAAAATAGCCACCGACTGATAATCCATCTGCATCAAAGCTGCCAACAACACCCCCGGTAAGCGTATCAAAGCGGGCCAGGCCATAGCCGCCAAGCACACCAACAATCAGGTCTTCGCGTAGACGGTAGTCCACACCACCAACAACATTGGCAATGGTGCCATCAAACGATGATCCATCACCGTCATAGAAGGTCCATGTACCTTTTACCCACATGTTCCAGGGTGAAGGCATGAAAGCATCTTCACCCATGGATGGGTCTATATCTGCTCCATAGGTCTGTTCACCACCAAGCGCACTGATATCCATGCGTTGATCGGGTGATTGAGCCTCAAGGGCTGCAATCTGACCGGTAGAAGCACCACCACCAGCGTTTGTGCCTTCATCCAATGCGGCAGTACTCGGCGTATGACTACTATCCTCAGAACCCAGTCTTTCGGCAAACAGATCAAATGCCCTGCCGCCATGTTTGGCCCTGAGTTCACGGTTCCTGCTGGCCAACCATTTAGCCGTGCCAGTGGAAGACATTGCAAAGCCGTTTGGCGACACTACTGGGGCCATGCCATTGCCATTAAACTGGCCATCCAGATTACTGCCAACACCATTTATAAGGTCATAAGATTGGTTATTCACGATCAATGGCGTCAAGGAGGATTGCTGACTGTCGAGGTTGTCGGATTCGGAGGGGCCGGCGCCGGGGAGGGCGCCCGCCTGAACAGTGAAAGCACTGAGTGTATGGGCGACTGGATCGACCGTTACTGTAAAGTTCAGCGTATTACCGCCAAAGTCGTACTGTACCGTAATCATGGTGGCGGCGGCGATAACTAAATTCGCCCCTGACACGTATGTAGCGTCGCCGGCGACAATCACGTTTGTCACGGACGCTTGGAAACCAATACGGAAGTTGTTAGTATCGCCGGGCGTGCCATCATTAAATGAGTTCAATATTACCCTCAGTATGACCGACCCGCTCGCCACGTTGGCATTATTTATTAGTCCCCCATCTTGGTTGAGGCACGCACCATTTTGGAGAGCTTGGGTGCCGACGGTATCAAACCCGGCGACATCTAAGTTATTGTTGTCCGTGGAGCTGGCGCACATCGTCCCGGCCGTGAGGGCAACCGCCGTCTTAGTCTCCCACAGATACCCTGCGCTCGCGAGCAGAAAGACAACGCATAGTTTCCAACTCAGTGCCAAAATCCAGCGTGACATTTTCCAGTCCCCTATAAGCCCAACCGATAAAGCGGTTTCAGGCGTCCAGACATCGTTATGTGGAGAAGAGTCGCGTCGACGCTGACTAAGCCATCTATAGGCTTCATCCAACACGCGGTCACCAATGACCCAATTGTTTGATAGTTTACCCAAACCCCAGTCCCTGTACTCAACACCAGTTTGATCTGGCATACACACCGATCTAACGCCGGGTGATTGTTTAATCCCCTGATCCTGAAAAAATACCCAAGATCAACGTGTTACATGTCCATGTATGGCCTGAAATTGCGAGTCCCAATGCGGGCCTTTCCCAAGGAAATACAGGGTTTAACCAGCATTTTAGTTAGATGAAGTGCATATGTTGCATATTGGCAACACAAATTAACCTTGCAGACGCACATAATGCTTCAAATTCACCGAAGTCATGCGAGGCGCCAATGTCCGTTATTGGCACATAGCAGACATTGCAAATTTATGACAAAGAGTCCGCTTTCGGGGGGAAGGCGGACATATTTCAAATAAATCTATCCCCGCCCTCAAAACCTCACCCATAATCGCCCTACTGTCTTCCCACACAAACGGCGGATCGCGACCGAAATGTTCCGTGGAGTTGACAGCAGCGGAGCTGTGTCTGCCGGGTTACG
>JAJFHV010000018.1 GCA_021775415.1 Hyphomicrobiales bacterium
GGCAGCTGATGGTCTTGCAATCACAGTAGGTGCTGACGATCCACGCATTGACTATGGTCGTGATGCATTCGGTAACGCTACCAACTCTGGTGGTACTGATGGTCGTGCAAACTTCTATGCCGGTTTCAACTACTCCGGTGACGGATGGGGCATTGCAGGTACTGCAGTACACGATTCCATTGCACCGGAACTTAGCCTGGCCGGTGGTGCCGATGGTACAGTTACAGATATTGGTGGCTGGGCTTACAAGGTCAGTGCAAATGTTGATCTTTCCAGCATGGCACCCGGTGCTACGCTTTGGGCCATGTACATGGCTGATGGCGACTACAACACCGCCTATGTTCATGGTAACCTGCTGACAGAAAACCCGGACAGTGTTTGGGGTGTCGCTTACGGCATGGACCTGACTGATGAAATTCAGTTCTGGGCCAACTACTTTCATGTAGAAGGTGGAAATGCCTGCACGGGTAATTTTGCAGGTCCAGTTGGTGCAGTTGGAGCAGCTGGTGCAGGTTGTGTAGGACCTGCCGCAGAAGCTGCTATAACGGAAGGCGACACGGACCAGTGGTCAGTTGGCTTGAACTGGTATCCAGCCGCAGCGCCTGGCTTCCACGTCAAGACATCATACACCAGAGGTTCAACCGAAAACTCAGCTTCGTACCTGGTGAATGGATCCGCCCAGTTGGCAGGGACAAGCTTTGACTACGACAATTGGGAAGTTACGGTTCGCCGCGACTTCTAGGGAATTAAGCGAGCGGGAATTTCGAATCCTGGATCAGAACATGTTAAGTAAATATCCCGCCTTGCATTGAGCTTGGCGGGATTTTTTTGTTTGATACCTTTGGGATCTACAACCGGAATAGTCGCCTGAACATCATTGAAGTGTGAAAGAAGTCACCATGAGACTTGCAATTACCGGCGCATCCTTTTGTGGTAAAACGACGCTTGCAAATAATCTGGCAAAGCTACTCAACTTACCCATTTTTCACGAAGGATTGGACTTGATCAACGATTCCCTCAAAAAGGGGGAAGATGTGCCAAATGTAATAAACGCATTTAAGACGACCCTAAAGAACCGAATCAAAACCGAGAACAAACACAAGGATGGATTCATTTCGGACCGGTGTCCGCTGGACATATACAACTACTGGTCGATTTATACGCCTTTGATTGAAAACTCATATTCCACAGTATTTCATGACAATTGCAAAACGCAGATGCAAAAATATGACTATGTAATTATTCCCCCCTGGGGAGTTGTGTCCTTCAATGACATAAATCCCAACCAGGATGCACCCACCCTTAGAAAACTGGACAAGCGCCCACCGCCAAAAATGAATCCCTGGATGAATCTCTCCAGGCATGCATCTATGATTGGACTTGCTTATATCTGGCTTCCTCCAGAAAAAATTATCCTAATTCCTAACAGCGTTGCCGATATCGATGAGCGAGTAGCCTGGCTTTTGGAAATTTTGAATCAGCCTCGATGATAGCGGTGTGTTTAAATTCCCGTCGGAAAATCTCCATTATGTCCGCTTTATCCCCAGAAGCGGACATGCGCCGGTTATGTTGATAGTGTCTAACCCCAATACGAATAGATATGACTCTTCAGTCAAATTCCGCCGAAATTCCGCTTATGGAATTTTTGCGTAGCCCTCGGTAAAGCCGCTCAGATCGACAGGAATGCCGATCCCTTCTTCCGGTGTCTGGAAAACGATGAAGGTCGCAGTAGTACCGGTCTTCATGGTTTCCAGAAGTTCGCCCTGCAAAATGACTTCCGCGTAGCAGCCATCTGCAAAACAGCGGACAAAATAGGCCCGTCCAATATCCTTGCCATCGACATTGAGACCAAGTCCGTTTGGTAACAGGACACCCAGTGGCGCCAAAACCCGCATAATTTCTGCTTCCTGATCGGCAGTCCTTAGAATGACAACAGACAAGCCAACCTCGGAACGGTCCTCGGCTACGACATTTTGCATCAATGCACATTGTTCGTTGGTTGCACCCGGCGGCGTATCGCAAACCATCGACCAGGCACCATGGGAAGATTTAACCGCGCCCTGTGCAAGGGCAAGCGAAACCTGTCCATAGGTGGCGAGGAACATAATTACTGTGGCGGCAAAGGGCCGTAAAATCCAGTTCATGCAAAAATTCCGAATCATTTTAGTCGATTTGACATTACGCAATCAAAAACGCCAAACAAAATCGCCAAGCAACATCGCCTGGTCACCAGTTGCGGAAAATCACGGCAATAGTGGTGATTTTGCGGCCTTGATCAATTTATTGGCTGCGCAGCCACTGGAATCAGCCCTATCGCGCCAGAATTGCCAATTTTTGCAGACCGGAAAAGAAATCCGTGCAAATATGCCGCATGAATTTGCGCAGCCTGGTGATTGCGGTAAAACCCCTGTTATGGTTTGTCTGCCGCAGGATTTTTGATCCCGAAAATTTCTTCAGGCGATGGCGACAACAGGAGATTGTTTGATGAGACCGGTTGCATGGATAATTGCACTCTGCTTGGCATTTGCAGGCTCGGTGGGTACTGCACTTGCAGATCAGCCCGTCAATTGGCAGATGTGGCACCAGACTGCTGCCTCCGACATGATGGCACGCATTGAATGGTTTGATTGGTATACGCTGTATTTCATTGTGCCGATAACCGTGTTCGTGATGATTTTGCTACTGATCGTGATGATCAAGTTTCGCGCATCTGCCAATCCTATCCCTTCGCGCACAACGCACAACAGCCTGATTGAGGTGATTTGGACCGTGGCTCCAATCCTGATTTTGGTTATGATTGCTATTCCGTCTTTTGACTTGCTCAATCGCCAATTGGCTCCCGAAGAAGAGCCTGGCATGACCCTCAAGGTGACCGGCTATCAATGGTATTGGGGTTACGAGTATCAAGATGAAAGCGAGCTTTCATTCGATTCCGTCATGTTGCAGGAGCAAGAACGCGGTGCTGCGGGTAAAACCGACAAGGCAGTGTATCCCCGTCTTTTGGCAGTCGACAATGAGGTCGTTGTCCCGGTCAACGAGATGGTGAGGGTAATTGTGACAGGAGCCGATGTTATCCACGCATTTGCACTTCCGGCATTTGGCGTAAAAATTGATGCGGTTCCTGGGCGCTTGAACGAAACCTGGTTTAAAGCTGACCGTGAAGGACTGTTTTATGGCCAGTGTTCCGAGCTTTGTGGCAGGGACCATGCGTTTATGCCAATTGCCATTCGTGTAGTTTCGCGTTCACAGTATAATGACTGGAAAACTGCAGCAGCAGCAGACCTTGAGCAGGCCAACCGTGATCTGGTTGCATCCGTTAACAACGGCGAGACAATCAAGGTCGCTGGTAACTGATCCGGCAGAGAAAAGGTATTTAGGAGAAAATAATGGCTTATGCAGCTTCCCATGATGCCCATGATCACAAGCCGGGCTTCTTTAAACGCTGGTTTTATTCAACCAACCACAAGGATATCGGAACGCTGTATCTGATATTTGCGATTATATCCGGCATCATTGGCGGCTTTTTGTCGGTTATGATGCGGATGGAACTGCAAGAACCGGGAATGCAGATTTTCACAAATCCGCATACCTTTAATGTGTTCACAACCGCTCACGGGTTGATCATGATCTTCTTCATGGTGATGCCGGCGATGATCGGCGGTTTTGCCAACTGGATGGTACCAATCATGATTGGTGCACCGGATATGGCCTTTCCGCGCATGAACAACATTTCATTCTGGCTCCTGCCGCCAGCCCTGTTCCTGCTCGTGCTTTCGATGTTTGTTGAAGGTCCCGCTGGTGCCAGTGGTGTTGGTGGTGGTTGGACGATCTATCCACCTCTGTCAGCTTTGACCGGGCAACCGGGACCAGCCGTTGATCTTGCAATCCTTGCAATCCACCTGGCTGGTGCATCGTCGATCCTTGGAGCGATCAACTTCATTACAACCATCTTCAACATGCGCGCTCCGGGCATGACCTTGTTCAAGATGCCGCTGTTTCCTTGGTCAATCCTTGTAACGGCGTTTCTGTTGCTATTGTCCCTGCCGGTTCTTGCCGGTGCAATAACGATGCTTTTGACGGATCGTAACTTCGGGACCACATTCTTTGCGCCCGAAGGCGGCGGTGATCCAATCCTGTTCCAGCACCTTTTCTGGTTCTTCGGTCACCCCGAAGTCTACATTTTGATCCTGCCCGGTTTTGGCATTATCAGCCACATTGTATCAACGTTCTCCCGCAAGCCTGTGTTCGGTTACATGGCCATGGCGCTTGCAATGATCGCGATTGGCGCAGTCGGATTTATCGTTTGGGCGCACCACATGTACACGGTTGGCATGTCTCTCGACACGCAACGCTACTTTGTGTTCGCGACCATGGTGATCGCGATACCAACCGGCGTTAAGATCTTTTCATGGATCGCCACCATGTGGGGTGGTTCGATTACATTCCGCACACCGATGCTTTGGGCGATTGGTTTCATCTTCCTGTTCACAGTCGGCGGGGTAACCGGCGTTCAACTGGCAAACGCGGGTCTCGACCGTGCGTTTCATGACACCTACTTTGTTGTGGCACACTTCCATTACGTGCTGTCGCTGGGTGCCGTGTTCGCAATCTTTGCAGCCTGGTATTACTGGTTCCCGAAAATGACCGGCTACCTCTACAATTCATTCCTGGCCAAGTTGCATTTCTGGGTCACTTTCATCGGCGTTAATCTGGTGTTTTTCCCGCAGCACTTCCTCGGTCTTGCCGGTATGCCGCGTCGCTACGTGGATTATCCGGACGCATTTGCCGGCTGGAACCTTGTTTCTTCGTACGGCTCGTACATCTCCGCGTTTGGCGTACTGATTTTCTTGGTCATCGTCATTGAGGCATTTATGAGAAAACGCCTCGCTGGAGATAATCCATGGGGTGAAGGTGCAACCACTCTTGAGTGGCATTTGCCATCGCCACCACCACATCACCAATGGGAGACCTTGCCGCGTATCAAGTGATGTGCAGGTAAAGTTCTCATGGGTCAGGACTAGGTAAGGTCATGACGCAAATGAAAACCAACAGTGTTGATGCCGTCCGGGATGTGCCGATAATTTCATCGGCAATGCCGGGCGACTACATTGAGCTTTTAAAGCCCCGCGTCATGTCGCTGGTGGTGTTTACGGCACTGATCGGCCTGTTGATGGCACCCGGTTCCATCAATCCGGTCGTGGGTGCCATTGCGATACTGTGCATTGCAATTGGTGCAGGCGCCTCCGGCGCGCTTAACATGTGGTATGATGCCGATATCGATGCGGTAATGGCACGTACCTCCAGACGACCTATTCCCGATGGCCGCATCGAACCTGAGCAGGCACTTGCCTTCGGCCTGGTGCTGTCTTCGTTTGCCGTCATGACCATGGGTGTGATGGTCAACTGGCTTTCTGCATCAATACTTGCCTTCACGATTTTTTTCTACGCGGTTGTTTACACCATGTGGCTCAAGCGTTCGACGCCGCAAAATATTGTAATCGGCGGTGCTGCTGGCGCGTTTCCACCTGTTATTGGCTGGGCTGCTGTTACGGGAACCATCTCGGTGGAAAGCCTGGTGTTGTTTGCCATTATATTCATATGGACCCCGCCGCATTTTTGGGCGCTGGCGCTCTACAAAAGCGCTGACTATGAAAAGGCAAATATCCCGATGATGCCGAATGTACAGGGCGAAGCATCAACACGGATGCAGATTTTCGCCTATTCGGTTTTGCTGGTTGTGATCAGTGTTCTTCCCACAGCCATGGGATTTGCGAGCCTTGGCTATTGTTTGTTTGCAGCAGTTTTGGGATTGGTGTTTCTCTATCTTGCCTGGAAAGTCTGGCAGGATCGGTCCGTTGATACCGGCCACCGGAATGAAAAGCGGCTGTTTGGGTATTCAATTTTCTACCTGTTCGCGATCTTCAGCGCACTGGGTGTTGATGCCATCGTGATGCGGTTGGGATTGTGATGATGGCTGAGACCGAACATGAAATGGTTGAAATGACCGCGGCACAGAAGAAGGCGCAGCGTGCCCGCAATATTGCGATTGCAGCAGTTCTGATTGCCTTTGTTGTGATTTTGTATGTGGGCACTTGGGCCAAACTCGGCGTCAACGTTCTAAACCGGACATTGTAGAAAGACATGGCTGTTTCCAAAACCGACATCAAGACACACCCAACGAGAGGAAATCTGAACGTCGTTATTCTGTGTCTGATCCTGGTTACCGGAATGGGCGGACTGGCCTATGCATCCGTGCCGCTCTATCAGATATTTTGTCAGGTTACCGGATATGGTGGCACGCCTCAGCGGGTGGACACTGTTGATGGCATCGAGCTTTCGGATCGGGTCATCAAGGTTCGTTTTGACGCCAATACAGCAACGGATCTTAATTGGAATTTCCGTCCGGTTGAACGGGAAGTGTCGGTGCGTTTGGGCGAGAAAATCCAGATCAGCTATGTAGCCGAGAACCTTTCATCTCAACCTATTACAGGCATGGCAACATTCAACGTGACGCCCCAATCTGCAGGCGTATATTTCAACAAGATCGAATGTTTTTGTTTCACGGATACCCGGATTGCCCCAGGTGAAAAACTGGACATGCCGGTTGTGTTTTTCGTCGACCCAGAACTTGATGAGGAGAAATTCATGAAGGCTTTGCAGACAATCACCCTGTCTTACACCTTCTTTGCAAGCGACGAAGAACCGCAGGGTCAAAATCAGGTAAAACTGGATCAAGACGCTGGCGAAACGGCGGATCAAAAGTTATAAGATTATTGAAGGATTGAAGTCCCGCCGATGACGGGCAAGCAACAGGAGTTTCACTTATGGCCGATGGTCACAACGTAAACCACGACTATCACATTCTCGATCCAAGCCCCTGGCCGCTGATTGGCGGTTTCGCCGGATTAACTACGGCAATCGGCGCTGTTGCGTTTATGCGCCATAATACGGGTCAGGATTTTGTGATAGCCGGATACAATATTGCCAACCCATGGTTGTTGTTCCTCGGTTTTGCGCTGGTCATTTACACCATGTATGCGTGGTGGGCTGATACTATCAAGGAAGCCCATCAGGGCGACCATACAAAGGTGGTTTCACTGCATCTTCGCTACGGCATGTTGTTGTTTATCGCCTCGGAAGTCATGTTCTTTGTCGCATGGTTCTGGGCTTTTTTCGAGGCAAGCCTGTATGCGGATGAAGCTGTTCAGGCGGCGCGCGTGGCATTCACTGGTGGCCAATGGCCACCACAGGGAATTAGCGTGCTTGATCCTTGGCACCTGCCTTTGTTCAACACGGTTATCCTGCTTCTTTCCGGCACAACTGTTACCTGGGCCCATCATGCGCTTTTGGAAAATGATCGTGGGACTTTGAAGGGTATGCTGGCGATTACGGTTGCACTTGGCATCCTGTTTAGTGCTGTTCAAGCCTATGAATACGCCCACGCTCCGTTCCAGTTCTCGGAATCGATCTACGGTGCAACGTTCTTTATGGCTACAGGCTTTCACGGTTTTCATGTGCTGGTCGGTACCATCTTCCTGATTGTATGTTTGATCCGCGCAATGATTGGCCACTTCAAACCAGAGCAACACTTCGGGTTCGAAGCCGCTGCCTGGTACTGGCACTTTGTTGATGTGGTGTGGCTGTTCCTGTTCTGCTGTATCTATGTTTGGGCTTCGGCTGGCGCAACAATCGCCCACTGAACAACCGGCATCTAATTTAAAGGGCGGTTCAAGTTAATAATCTTGGACCGCCTTTTTGTTTTTTAATTGAAACTGGATTGATGATGGCGAAACGAAAGACTGCCGCCAAAGATACCGCGATCTTTGCACAACCCACACCGGCAAGGGCTGGCGTTACAGGCAGTTGCCCGCGTTGTGGCGAGGGTAAATTGTTCGCAGGTCTGTTGGCACCAGCCAAGGCTTGTGCGAACTGCCAAATGGACTTTGGTTTCATTGATTCTGGCGATGGCCCTGCAGTCTTCGTCATATTGATTATCGGGTTTGTGATCACCGGATTGGCGATGGTGGTTGAGGTGAATTATTCACCACCTATATGGGTTCACATGGTTCTGTGGACACCGGCTATCATCGGGCTTTCGATTTGGGCGCTTAGGGTGTGCAAAGGCATTATGATTGCGCTGCAATATCAGGCCGGTGCAAGTGAGGGTGAAATAGCTGCAAGTGATCAGGATCCCACATGAGCAAATCTTCCATATGGGTTGTACTGTTCATGACTGGCGGAATTGCGGTTCTCTGCGGATTGGGTAGCTGGCAACTCGAGCGTCTTGCCTGGAAAGAAATGCTGGTGGAACAGGTGGCTGAACGCACTCAACGTGCGCCGGTATCATTGGCAGATGTGTTGGCCAAGCTCAACTCTGATGCGGATGTGGAATATATTCCAGTTACCGTGAGCGGGACCTTTGACCACACAAAAGAGGTTTATTATTTGACCACCAGTGACGGCGCGTCCGGATGGAACGTACTCACCCCACTCGTATTGGCTGACGGCAACCGCTTGATTGTCAATCGAGGTTTCGTGCCCAACCCGTTGAGAGACCCGACGACACGTAGCGCCGGACAAGTGAGTGAACCACAAGTCTTAACCGGATTGGTGAGAACCATTCATTTGGAAAGGCCAAACTCCTTTGTGCCGGACAACAATCTGGATCGACGGGAGTTTTTCTGGAAAAGCCACTCCGAGATGGTGGAACTGATGAATGATGGCATTAATGCTCCGGTTATCCCAATCTTTGTTGATGTGGATGAAACACCCAACCCCGGGGGTTGGCCGAAGGGCGGGGCAACCATCATCTCGTTTCCCAACAATCATTTGCAATATGCATTTACCTGGTTCGGACTGGCGCTTGCACTGCTTGGCGTGGGTTCCTATTTCCTGTATGCACGCCATGGTCGCGAATAGCGGCAGGGATTTACGAATATGAACCACAATCCAACACCTGAACTGACCTTGCGTCTTTGTGGTCCGCGCGGATTTTGCGCCGGCGTTGATCGGGCAATCCAGATTGTCGTGCTGGCGTTGAAGAAATATGGGCCACCCGTTTATGTTCGCCATGAGATTGTTCACAATCGCTATGTGGTGGAGGGCCTGCAAAATCTTGGGGCCGTTTTCGTGAAAGAGCTGGATGAAATTCCTGAAACTGACCAACCAGTGATCTTTTCAGCCCATGGGGTGCCAAAATCTGTTCCCGAAGATGCCCGCTCGCGTAACATGTTTTTTCTCGACGCGACTTGTCCGCTTGTTTCCAAGGTTCACAAGCAGGCGATCCGTCACACACGCCAGGGCAGGCATGTTCTTTTGGTTGGACACAAGGGACATCCTGAGGTCATTGGCACAATGGGCCAGTTGCAGCACGATGAGGTCACCCTGGTTGAAACTGTGGAAGATGCCGACCGGCTAAAACCTCACAATGAGGATGAACTGGGTTATGTCACCCAGACAACTTTATCGCTGGACGAGACTGCTGATATCATTGGTAGACTTGGCGAGCGGTTTCCGAATTTGCATGCGCCGGCCGCCGAGTCGATTTGCTACGCCACCACCAATCGACAAGCGGTTGTAAAGCTTGCCGCCAAGGACGCGGATCATTTTTTGATTGTTGGCGCGCCAAACTCGTCAAACTCCAGGCGGCTTGTTGAAGTTGCAGTCAAGGCAGGGGCCAAGGCAGCGGTACTGGTGCAAAAAGCCGCCGATATTCCCTGGAAGGATTTGGCTGATGCACGAACTGTCGGTCTTTCCGCTGGTGCATCTGCACCGGAAATTCTGGTGGGAGAAATCATCGAGGCCTTTCGCAGTCGTTTTGCGATGAATCTGGAACTGGTTGAAACTGTGAAGGAAACTGAGGAGTTTCCGGTCGTGCGGGATTTGCGCGATATCGAGTTAACTGCCGCTGACATGGCATTTGTAAACGGGGCTCAATAGGTGGCAGTTTATACTGAAATTCGGGACCGCGAGCTCGCGGAGTATCTTGATCGCTATGACATTGGTGAGCTTCATTCGTTGAAGGGGATTGCCGAGGGGGTTGAGAATTCCAATTTCCTGCTCAGCACTGATGTTGGAAACTACATTCTGACGCTTTATGAAAAGCGGGTAGATGTAGAGGATCTGCCTTTTTTCCTGGGCCTGATGGAACATTTGTCGACCAAAGGTCTAAGTTGCCCGCGCCCGGTGCCACTGAAATCCGGTAAGAGCCTTTCCACTCTCGCTGGCAGGCCATCTGCAATCATCAGCTATCTCGACGGGAACTCGGTCAGACGTCCCAAACCCAATCATTGCCAGCAGGTAGGCGACGCGCTTGCGCAGATGCATCTTGCAGGCGATGGCTTTGCCTTGAAGCGTGAAAATGCGCTCACCGTTCATGGATGGCGCCCCTTGTTTGAAGGCTCCGGCGGGCGGGCGGATGAAATTTCGGGGGGCCTGCTGGAACTGGTGAATGACGAGCTTTCATTTCTTGAGGCAAATTGGCCGTCAAATCTCCCGAAAGGCATCATTCATGCGGATTTGTTTCCAGACAACGTGTTCTTCCTCAAGGATGAATTGTCCGGGCTTATTGATTTTTACTTCGCCTGCAATGACCTGCTTGCCTACGATATTGCCATTTGCGTCAATGCCTGGTGCTTTGAACCGGATCATTCTTTCAATGTTACAAAGGCGCGTGCATTTCTGGAAGGCTATAGTGCGGTAAGACCACTAACACCGGAAGAGTACGCTGCACTGCCGGTTCTTTGTCGCGGTGCTGCCTTGCGCTTCCTGCTTACACGTCTTTATGACTGGCTGAATGTTCCCCCAGGTGCATTGGTGACCCCAAAAGATCCGGCTGAATATATAGCCAAGCTGCGCTTCCACCGTTCAGTAGATGCAGCCAGTGAATATGGCCTGGAAGGTTCACATACATGAGTGACGTCGTACAGGTTTGGACCGATGGTGCCTGTTCAGGAAATCCGGGACCCGGAGGCTGGGGCGCTGTTTTGAGGTTTGGTGAAAGCGAAAAGGAATTATGTGGTGGCGAAGCTGAGACCACCAACAACCGCATGGAGCTAACCGCAGCAATTGAGGCACTGAACGCACTCAAAAAATCATGTCGCGTCGAACTCACAACAGATTCACAGTATGTGAAGGGTGGGATTACCGGCTGGATTAAAAACTGGAAAAAGAATGGCTGGAAAACCGCGGCCAAAAAACCGGTGAAGAATGCAGACCTGTGGCTGGCACTTGAAGAGGCAACCAATAATCATCAGGTTACCTGGCACTGGGTAAAGGGCCATGTGGGGCATCCGGAAAATGAGCGGGCAGATGAACTGGCCCGCAAGGGATTGAGTAACTTCAAACCCTAGGTCATGAACTCATAAATTTGGTGAGAAATGGCGTTTGAATTGGCAAAAATCTGCAAGAAGAACGGAGAAAAGCGGGTGCTGTCACCCGGTTGAGCGGTTCGACGCAACAGATTGAAGCCAATTCAGCGTCCTAAGGATAAGGCCAATTTGCCCGGCTACCACGTTGCAAAGGTTTGAAAATGCGAGACATTGCCTACACCTTTGCGCCTTGTATCCAGTCAAATTGGCTCATACCATTTCCATCACATTTATGAGTCCATGACCTAAAGCTGGTTCAGGATTGCTGCGGCACCTGAGTTCACCGTGGATCCCGGCGCAACTTCAATATTGAGCGCTGTAACTTTGCCATCCTCAACAATCATCGAATAGCGCTTGGAGCGTACTCCCATCCACGCAACATCCAGATCAACCGACATGCCAATTGCCTTTGCAAAACCTGCCGAACCGTCTGACAGAAACTGAATTTTTCCAGCACCCTGTGTTGCTTTTGACCAGGCCTCCATCACCCAAACATCGTTCACTGAAACAACCGCAACTCCATCAACGCCCCGGGACTTGATGGTATCCAGGTGCTCAAGATAGCCGGGCAAATGGTTTCGATGACAGGTTGGTGTAAATGCGCCAGGGACCGCAAAAAGCACAATCTTTTTGCCCGCAAATATCTCTGCAACGCTGGCATTAGTCGGCTCCCCATCCTTCATAACCTTGAAATCGAAATCGGGTAGCCTGTCACCAATGGAAATTGCCATGGATTGTTCTCCCAATGAAACGATTTTTGGGGTTTTAATGCTTCAGTTCGTAGCCCGTACTTCCACTTACCAGGGTATAACGAAGCGGGGCAGTGAGCGGATCAGCATCTTCGGGAACTTCCGATAAATCAAGTGCAAATGTCGCAATCTTGTTGGTTTGTGAAAGAAGTTTGGCCGGTGTCAGGTACCAATCTTCGGGTCCCTCGACAAATAGGGCGGGGGTTTCAATGATTCCCTTCAGGTCAACTTCAATGTTGAGAGTGTGATTTGCACCATTTGAAACATTGAGTATTTCAGCCTGGCCACTATCCATTGCTGGAAGTGAAAGCTTGGCGCTTGTGATTACACGCATGGCTTCCGGATCAGATGTCATCAACAGCTCCAATGGCAGTTCAAACTTAGCTTGGGCCGGAATGCAGATTTCCTCACAAACCCCGATAAACAAGTTCAGCTTTATCTCACCACCCGTGGAGGACAACAGTTGACCGTCAAACGGAAACGAAACCACATCCTTGTAACCCGCAAACACCGCGCCAGCAGCACTGATTAGTCTTGGAGTAGGAAATTTAACCTCGCCAGCGCTGAAACCTCTTGATTCGGCAAAATCAAATTCAGGCGGTATTCCGGAACTGCCGGGATTTTTCCAGTAGGTTTTCCAGCCGGGCTGGAGTTTGATTTCTACTGCGCCTGCAACATGGTTTGTAGCCGGATCCAATATCGCAACCAGACGGGCTGATCCGCCACCAATATCCTGCCAGGCAGTGCTTGCCGCTGACGCAGGCGAAAGCGCAAACATTAATGCTGCAATCGCAAGGATTGAGGCACGACAGGAAATGACGAATAGGAAATTTATAGCTTTGATCATCATCGCAATATAGGTGAACTTTTGGGGTAAATCGACGGTCAGCCGATCAGATGTATTCATATTTTGGTGAAGTGGACGTACACTGAAATTAAAAATAGCCTTGCTGGTTCTTCATGCATGCTGGTAAATTTGGAATCGGTAAAACACATTTGAGTCGGGACTTTGATTATTTCATGGCCGAGCAGGACATAAATTCTCTGTCGGGAAAGCTACTCATCGCGATGCCCCAGATGGGTGATCTGCGATTTGAAAAATCTGTAATTTACATATGCGCACATTCGAGTGATGGCGCGATGGGCTTTATCATTAATCGCACAATGCAAGTCCCGACGGTTTCTGATTTTCTTCGTCAACTTGAGGTGATTAACGAAGATGAGCGCATTCTTGTTCCCGAAAACCTCGCCAATCAGGCGCTGCATGTAGGCGGCCCCGTTGAACCGGGACGTGGATTTGTACTGCACACTCCAGAGTACGGGAGTGAAACGACACTTGATGTTACAGATCGGATCAGGCTCACCGCCACGCTCGAGATCCTTCGTAAAATCGCAACCGGCAAAGGTCCGGAAAAATGCATTTTGGCGCTTGGGTATTCTGGCTGGGCTTCGGGTCAGTTGGAAGAAGAAATAAGTTCAAATGGCTGGCTGACCTGTGATGCGGATGAACAAATTTTGTTTGATGAAAAACATGACAATAAATACAACCGCGCACTGGAGACACTTGGCGTGAATCCGCTCCTGCTATCCAGCGACGCGGGGCATGCTTAGCGATAGCTCTATTGGCCGGCGAGTTTGAATTCTTCCAGCAGTACTTTTTCGACATCGGCAGCGCTCATCGGCTCTCCGAACAGATATCCCTGGGCAAATTCGCAACCTAATTGCATCAACTCGGTTACATCGGATTCAAATTCCGCGCCCTCTGCAATAATCGATTGGTTAAGACCATGTGCCATGGCAACAATCGCTTGCAGCACAACCAGTCGTTCATTTTGATCGCGTGCCTGAATGAAGGATTTATCGATCTTGATTGTGTCAAAGGGAAAGCGCAGCAAATAGGACAAACTTGAGTATCCGGTACCAAAATCATCCAGTGAAATACCAACCCCTATCGCCTTGATCCGCTTCAAAATTTCGGAGGAGTGTTCGGGATTTTCCATCACAAGGCTTTCGGTAACCTCAATCCGGAGCTGCTCTGCTGCAAGGCCGCTTTCTTTAAGTGACGAGGCTATGTCATCAACAATATCGTTTCGCAAAAGCTCCCGGCTGGAGATATTGACACTCACAAAACATTTTTGTCCGGCCGCCTCATTGATTTCCTGAAAGTCGGCGGTTGCCTTTCCGATCACATAAAGCCCCAGCTGGTTGATCAGGCCAGAGCGTTCAGCAATCGGTATGAAGTCCACTGGCGAAACGAAACCAAGTTTGGGATGTCGCCAGCGAAGCAATGCTTCGAATCCCTGTGTTGAGCGATCCCGTAGATTGACAATTGGCTGATACAAGACACTGATTTGACCACGTTCCAATGCTCGCTTCAGGTCATCCAGCAATACGATTGAATCATCTTTTGATTTGCGGAATGCAGGCCGGAACGGCTCAGTTCGATCGCCGCCAAGGCGTTTGGCGTGGCTCATTGCAAGTTCTGCATCCCGCATCATTTCTTCCGGAACTGTATGTTCGCTCGTCCAGCTGGCGATGCCAATGGAACTGGAAAGTTCAATCTCCTTTCCGGCAAATTCAATTGGGGCTTTGAGCGTTCTGCGGATAGAGTCTGCAAAGACAGCTATTTTTTTCGGCTGGGTTTCGGATAACAGAAGAATTGCAAATTGGTCTCCACCGAGCCGCGCAAGGCTGTCGCCTGGCTTGAGCAAACGGCCGAAACGCCTGGCTAGCGTCAACAATATTGTATCGCCCACCGAAAAACCAAGTCGTGTATTGATATCCTGGAAATCATCTATGTTGATGTGAAATACCGATGGCCGGGAGGATTTGCCCTGTCGAGCGAGGATCATCAATGTTTCCAGCCGGTTGGAAAACAGTTCCCGGTTTTCAAGCCCCGTCAGATTGTCTCGTACGGAATCCTGCAACAAGCGTTCCTGGGCTATTTTTTGGGCATTGATATCTGAAATCGTACCGACACAGCGAATAACCTCGCCTTCCGTATCCAGCATTGGTCGGGCACGCAGCCTGAACCAGTGATATTGCCCTTCTACTCCGCGAAGCCGGAAGCTCTGTGAAATGCGTCCGCGCTTGTGTTCAACAACCGCATCCAGAGTTGAGATGAATCGATCGCGGTCATTGGGATGCAGTACATTCGCCCAGGTTTTCGAAGGCCCATTCAGTGCCTTGCGGTCAGTTTGAAGAATGTTCAGTGCGTCATCGCCCGTAGCAATGTGGTCTCGACTGATGTCCCAATCCCAGACGATATCCCCAGAACCGGCAAGAGCCAGTGCCTGCCGTTCAACATCGCTAACCAGCCCCTGTGCAATGGCGCCGCCCGAAAATGCATGTTGCATAACGGTAAACCCAAGCAGGAGCACGATAAGCACAAGACCACCACCAAGGGCCGGTTGAATGATGTCGTTTGCAATGTTGCCCATCGCCGTCATTCCTGCACCCGCGACCCATGCAAGCACCAATATCCATGTCGGGATTAGCATAATTGCCCGGTCAAATTGCTTGAATGCCAGATAAACGATGAGACATGCTCCGACGAGGCTGGTGGCGGCAAACGAGAAACGCGCGACGCCGGCAGCAATTGCAGGTTCAAAAATCGCCACACCCAATAAAATGATCAAACTTAACACCCAGCCAACCGCTACCGATGAAAATCGCGCGTGCCACCGGTTGAGGCTCAAATAGGCGTAAAGGAATATGACCAGACTTGCGGCCAGGAAAACTTCCGTGCCGGCGCGCCAAAATGGTTCGCCTGAAATCGGGATATCTACAACACGGTTCCAGAATCCAAAATCCACACAAACATAGGCAAGAACCCCCCAGGCCAGTGCCGCAGTTGCCGGAAACATCGCCGATCCCTTGACCACAAACAGAATGGTCAAAAAGATTGCAAGTAAACCGGATATACCCAGCACAATCCCCCGATAAAGGGTGTAGCTGTTGGCCGTGTCCTTGTAGCTTGACGGTTCCCAGAGAAAGAGTTTTGGCAACTTGTTTGTGCGCTGTTCCGCAATCAGCGTAATAACAGCGCCGGGATCCAGTGTGATCAGAAAAACATCCGATTCAGCGTCCTTCTGGCGGACAAGGGAGAACCCCTCGCTCGGCGTGATGACAGCCACACGGCCTGAATCAAGATCAGGCCAAAACAGCCCTGAACTAACCAGCCGGTAGTGCGGTGCAATAATCAGGCGGTCTATTTGTTGATCGCTTGTATTTGCAAGCGCAAATACCGCCCAGTGGGTAACGCCTTCGGCGTGCTTGGCTTGAACTTCGACCCGTCGCACAATTCCGTCCGCATCCGGCGCAGTTGAAATTTTCAAACTGTCTTCATTAAGGCGGTAGCTCTCAATTGAATCGGTAATATCGAGCGCCAAATCATCAATTGATACGCTGACCGGTTCAAGCGCCAGTGCGCTGTGTGTCAAAAACATTGACAACACCAGCGCTGCCAGAAGGCAGCCGGTATATTGGATATGACTTCGAACGAGACCCACTCATCTTCCCCAGAATTTGAGCATATTGTGAGACTGTTCGCCAATCTCTTTAATGTCAGTTGTGTTACCGGCTGTTTACACCACACGAATCCGACATTTTCCAGTTCAATCTGCTGCCATTTTACGATGATGCTCAGATTTTAAAATAGCAAACAGAACATGGTCTTTGGCGACCCCGTTGATTTCCAGATATTCCCGCGCAAGTCCCTCTTCATGAAATCCGAGCTTCTGCAGGAGATGAATGGATCGCGGGTTGCTGGGGAGGCTTGCAGCCTCAATCCTGTTAAGCCCAAGTTCGCCAAATGCGTGTTCAAGGATACAATTTGCTGCCGTTTGCATGTAGCCCTTGCCCGCATGTTCCGCACCCATCCAGTAGCCCAGCGTTGCGGATTTTGTGTTGCCGTGTGTGATCTTTGAAAGGCTTATCCCACCCAGGATTGCGTGGTCACTGGCACGACACAAGAAATATGTCCGCCCGCTTCCACGCTGCCATTGCTGGGAGTAGGATTTCAGACGTCGACGAAACCCGATGCGGGTAAGATCGTCATGTGGCCATTTTGGCTCCCATTTTACAAGAAATTCGCGACTATCCTCACGCACTTTTCGCCACTTGTTGAAATCTGAGTTGGCCGGTGGCTTCAAAACAAGTTCAGAATCTGCAATGCTCAGGCTGCGTGACGCGAATACGGACAATAAACGCAAATGCATCGCTAGAAATCACTCTGCTGCTTCAGATTGCGGTGTAGCCAGATGAGCATTGATATCTTCAAGCCGTGCAATGTCCTTGACCGGACCAATCGCTGTAAGCGTTGGTTTATTGTCATGGAACAGTCGACTGGCCAGATCACGAATACGCTCGGTTGAAAGGGCATCAAGGCGTTCCATAAGTTCGTCGTTTGGTATGGGTCGACCAAACAGCAATATCTGTCGCGCAACCTGGCCGGCACGCGCTGCAGGACTTTCCATGCTCATCAAAAGGCCGGAGCGTATTTGCGCCCGCGCACGGTCCAGCTCTTCCTGGGTGATCTTGTCACTTGCCCGCTGAAATTCATCCAGGATCACCGGAACCAGTTCCTTGAGATCTTCGGCACCAGTGGCTGCATGAATACCGAAAATACCAGTGTCTGAAAATCCCCAATGGAACGACGAGATAGAATAGCACAGCCCGCGTTTTTCCCGTACCTCCTGAAACAGCCTGGATGACATGCCGCCGCCAAGAATGGTTGATAACAACTGTGACGCGTAAAAGTCCCGAGCGTGGTAGGCGCGTCCCTCAAAGCCGAGAATGACCTGGGCTTCCATGAAGTCTTCTTCGACTATCCTCTCACCCCCGTGATAGGTGGCAGGTTCTGCCTCGTCTGCGGGAGTGTTGGTGAAATTGGCATAGGTTTGTTCAGCCTGGCGCATCAATGCGTCATGATCCACCGCCCCGGCTGCGGCCAGAACCATGTTCGGGCCATGATAATGTTCGCCCAAATAAGTCCGCAATTCATCTGCGCTGAAACCCTGGACTGTTTGCGGCGTACCCAGGATTGGCCGACCGATGGATTGGCCGTTGAATGCGGTATCCTGGAAATTATCAAATACCAGATCATCCGGTGAATCGAGCGCTGCCCCAATTTCCTGAAGGATCACATGTTTTTCCCGCTCCAGTTCCTTTGGTTCAAAAACCGAGTTAGCCAGAATGTCGTGCAGAATATCAGCCGCATGGGAGACTTCCGGCTTTAAAACCCTTGCATAATAAGCAGTGGTTTCAACACTGGTCGCCGCGTTGAGTTCACCGCCAACATTTTCGATTTCTTCGACAATCTGCAATGCGGAGCGATTGGTCGTTCCCTTGAACGCCATGTGTTCCAGCAGGTGTGCAATGCCGTGCTGGTTTTGTCGCTCGTTTCGCGAACCTGATTTTACCCAAACCCCAAGAGCCGCACTTTCCAGATGCGGCATTGCGTCGGTTACAACCGTCAATCCATTGTCGAGCTTGTTTACGCTAACACTCATTTCACAAACCTATCTGTACTCTGTCCGTTTGTCACTCAGGCAACCTTTGCCGCACGCGAATGTTGCTCGATGTGGTTTTCAACGCGTTTGACGTCATTTGGCAGCACTTCAAATCTTTCTTCTTTTTCCATCATGCCAGCGAGCCAATCCGGGAGTTCAGGCCGGATGCCACTTGCCTTTTCCACTGCATCTGGAAACTTCGCCGGATTGGCAGTTGAGAGCGTGACCATTGGAACACCCGGCTTGATATTGGGCTCGGCCACAAAAAGACCAACCGCTGTATGGGGATCACATAAATAGTCGCAGTTCTGGTGGGATTTGGCGATTTGTGCACTGGTATCCGCCTCGCTGCAGGTGCCAGCGGCAAAGCCTGAGCGAATGGCAGCGATAGAAGTCTCATCTATGCTGAACGAGCCAGATTGTTGAAGTCCAGCCATTTGTTTGCAAACGGTCTCACTGTTACGCCCGCTGGCCTCGAACAACAGGCGCTCAAAGTTTGAAGACACTTGAATATCCATCGATGGTGAAATTGAAGCGGTTGTGTCGGAAACTTCGTAACGGCCCGTCTTGAGGGTTCTTGCCAAAATGTCATTCTGGTTCGTGGCAATCACCAGTTGGCTGACAGGCAATCCCATTTGTTTGGCCACAAAGCCCGCAAATATGTCACCGAAGTTTCCTGAGGGCACAGTGAAGGAGATTTTTTTATCCGGTGCGCCGAGGGATGCGGCTGCAGTAAAGTAGTAGACCACCTGAGCCATGATGCGACCCCAGTTGATTGAGTTTACACCGGATAATTGCAGCCGGTCGCGATAGGCATGATGATTGAACATCGCTTTGACCAATGCCTGGCAATCATCAAAATCGCCCTCAATTGCAAGCGTATGTACATTGTTGTCGGCAACGGTTGTCATTTGGCGCTGCTGTACCGGTGAAACCTTGCCCTTTGGAAACAAAACAAAAATGTCGGCATTTGGCCGTCCACGAAATGCCTCAACTGCCGCCCCCCCCGTGTCGCCGGATGTGGCACAGACGATGGTTGCTCGCTGGTCGCGTTGTTGAAGTACATAATCCATCAGCCTTGCGATCAACTGCATGGCCACATCTTTGAACGCGATTGTCGGCCCGTGAAAAAGCTCCAGAATCCAGTGATTTTCCCCGTACTGTACAAGCGGTGTTACCGCTGGATGATGGAACGTTGCATACGCTTCATCAATCATCCGCTCGAAGTCGGCTGTCGGGATTTCATCTCCGACAAAGGGTTTAAGTACTGCCTTTGCAACGCTGGCATAGCTTTGACCGGAAAACCCGCGAATTTCTTCGGCTGTAAGAACCGGCCACTCCTTGGGTATATAAAGACCACCATCCCGCGCCAAACCGGTCAGGAGCGCGTCGCAAAAGCCAAGTTCTGGTGCCTGGCCACGGGTGCTTACATATCTCATTATTTGCCTATAGCAGAAAGGAACATTTGATCGCCGTCTTTTAGCCCTTTATAACAACTTGTTGCAACATCAAGGGGCAGGACCGTCTCAGGTTCTTTGGGCGTAGAGTGGATCAGTATGACAATTAGTAAAATTACCAAATCAGTTACCCGCGTATTCCTGCTGTCCGGGACAGCAATATTACTGGCCGCATGCAACGCATCGACCGGTAACAAGACGCAGGATGCCCTGGAACTGGGCGGTGACCTCTCTCAAAGTGAGCAGGAAAGCCAGGCAGCAAATCTGCGTGCGTTTTGTCCAAGAACGATCCTGCGGGGAGGTACGGAAACCCTGCGGCTTTACGCCGATGGCGTAAAAAAAGGTGATCCAGGCGCGCTGAATTCCTTGAGATTTCAATCGACAATCACGGAGGTGGTTCGCGAATGTAACTATCGTACAGACATGCTGAACATGCGTGTCGGTATTGCCGGGCGTGCTATCAATGGACCAACTGGAGAGACCGGGACATTCCAAACCCCGGTTCGCATAGCTGTCACCCGTGGCGATGAGGTATTATACAGCCAGTTACACCAGATTCCGGTTACCATTTCGGAAAGCACCTCAAATGCCAGCTTTCGCTTCGTCGACAGCAATGTGAACTTTCCCATACCAGACAAACCCAATGTGATTGTTTATGTGGGTTATGATGAAGGACCCTACGACCCTCCGGAGAAGAAGAAGCTGCAGCCGGTAAACTAACCCGCTAACCCTTCCCATGCGCTGAACGCAGCGATCGTTTTAGGCAAATCAGCCAAGCGGCTGATTACCGTTTCGGCACCGGCTTCTATCAACTGATCTGCGTGGCCAGCAAAACTGTGCGCACCGCCCGTAAAGCCAATCACTCTCGTTCCGGCGTTTCGCGCTGCACCAATACCTGGAACAGAATCTTCAATTACCAGCGCTTCGCGTGCGCCAACTTCAAATTCTGCGAGAGCCTTGAGAATCATGTCTGGTTTCGGTTTGGGTACCGGCGGGTCAAAGTCTTTGGCCGAGTAGACGTAGGGTCGAAAGCGTTCGTACAGATCGGTGCGCGAAAGCATGGTTTTAAGTTTTATCGGCTCAGAGTTGGAGCAAACACATCGAGCCTGATCGAATTGGTCGAGCACCTCAAGCGCACCTGTCATTGCCGGGGCTTCTGTGCTGCACATTTTTTCTACATTCGCGCGGGCAGCTTCAAAAACCGGGTCTGGCAGTGCGTGGCCAAGTTCTTTTTCAAGTTCAAATCGGATTTCCTCACTGCGTGCACCTGCAAAACGGGCAGCGTAATCCGGCGCTTCCATTTCTATGCCGTGCTCGTGATAAACCTCAAGCTCTGCCTTGGCTGCAATGAGTTCGGAATCCACCAGAACCCCATCACAATCAAATATCACCAATTTAATTTCAGTCATCATCCACACAATCATCGAATCGTTAGAACAAAATTTACCCTATTCGGTAACCATGTCGCCGTGAACCAAAGTAAATTGTTTTGAGTAGAGTAGGTGTCATGAGTGTAGTGAGTCTTGCGAATATCCGCAAAAGTGCCAATAAAAACCCTTCCTGGTTGAATTCCATCATCAAGGGTGACTGTGTTGCAGCACTTGAAAAACTGCCCGAGAATTCCGTCGACACTATTTTCGCCGACCCTCCCTACAATCTCCAGTTGGACGGCAATCTGCACCGGCCGGACCAGTCTCGCGTTGATGCGGTTGATGACCATTGGGACCAGTTTGCTACCTTCGAAGCCTATGACGCATTCACCAGAGCCTGGCTTTTGGCCGCGCGCCGGGTTTTGAAACCCGAAGGTACAATCTGGGTTATCGGCTCCTATCACAACATTTTCCGGGTCGGTACGATGTTGCAGGATTTGGGCTTCTGGATATTGAATGACATTGTGTGGCGTAAAACAAACCCGATGCCAAACTTTCGCGGTCGCCGCTTTACCAATGCCCATGAGACGATGATCTGGGCCTCACCAGACCAGAACGCCAAAGGTTACACATTTAATTACGACGCCCTGAAAATGGCCAACGACGAAGTGCAAATGCGCTCGGACTGGCTGTTTCCAATCTGCAATGGCGGTGAGCGGTTAAAGGGCGAAGATGGCCGCAAGGTACATCCGACGCAAAAACCGGAAGCACTGCTACATCGCGTTATCATGTCTTCAACCAAACCGGGCGATGTCATTCTTGATCCGTTTTTTGGCACAGGCACAACAGGTGCGGTTGCAAAACACCTTGGCCGAAACTTTGTCGGCATTGAGCGTGAAGACGACTACATCAACGCAGCGTTGAAACGCATTGATGCGGTAAAACCGGTAAGCGGCCCTCAACTGGTGGTCACCACCGGAAAACGCGCTGAACCCAAAGTGCCATTTGGTGCATTGCTGGAAACCGGCTATTTGAAAGCCGGGACCGAATTGATGGACACCAAGAAACGCTGGAAAGTGAAAGTGCGCCTAGACGGTTCCCTTGAATTTAACGGGGAAACGGCATCAATCCACCGGATGGGTGCCAAAGTGCAGGAGCTTGATGCCTGTAATGGCTGGACTTTCTGGCATTTGATGAAAGACCGCAAGCTTGTAGCAATCGACGAACTGCGCAAAACCTATCGAGCCGAAGTTCTTAGCGCCGGAGCGTGAGGGTATTAGTGGCAAACGGCGCGGAAATTGCTCCACGCCGTTTGGTTATCTTCAAATTTTGCAAAAATTATTCGATACCCAGTATCGCCTTTGCTTCCGCCAAGGTGCTTACAGAATTGGCGTGATCGCCAGCTCCGTGAAGTTCCTCGCCCTTGGCGCGCAATTCCTTCACCGTGGCCATATCCGCTTCTGAGAGTTGCGCTGTTTCCATGGCTGCATCAATTTTTCCCATGTCGACCGGACATTGCGAGGCAAACGCTGACACGCAAAACGCAAGTGATGCAGCAAAAGTAAGAAGAAGTTTTTTCATGATGATGGCTCCCTGAATGTACACAATTGGTGGATCACATTGCGTGATCCCACCCCACAACCATCTTTACGGTGACACCGAATTATGACTGAAATTTGCCCGGTGGTATCTCATTGGTTTTGAACCGGTAATTCTGCGCAATCTACTTGGCGCGTGGTTTTGCTGCCTCTGTAAGCGCTAACTCGATCACTTTCTTGAATACCGTCGGCAGGGCCTCACTGGGCAGGTTTTCAGGAACCGACCACCAGCCCTCTAAATCCTGAACCTCATCCGCACTCGAATGCCAAACCTCAAGCGCCAGATGAAAATGCGTGAAGGTGTGACGCACTTGGCCTTTAAGTTCCCAATTCGCGTCAATGGGTGCGGATGAAACGCCGGTCGCGCCGTCCTGGCGGGAGTTCCAGTCAGTGGTTGGCACTTCGCTCATTCCGGCCAGCAACCCTCTGTCACCGCGCTTTCGCAGAAGAACCGCCCCATCATTTCTTTGAAACACGAACGCAGCACCCTTGCGTGTTGGCTTTGTCTTTTTGGGCATCTTGCGCGGGAAGTCGGCCACATCTCCCTTCGAATTGGCGCTGCACAATCCGGCAAGCGGACAGATGAGGCATTGCGGTTTCCTGGGTGTGCAAATTGTTGCACCCAAATCCATCATCGCTTGCGCAAACTCTCCCGGTCGCTCCTGGTCAAGAATGCCACTCAGCAATTCGCGCGTTTGAGGTTTGGCCTCCGGGAATGGCGTAGTAATCCGAAAAAGCCTCGCCATGACACGTTCAATGTTGCCATCCATCACCGTGGCGGGTTCATCAAACGCAATCGCTGCAATTGCTGCTGCGGTATACTCACCAATGCCAGGTAGATTTATGAGCGCGTCCATGGTTCTGGGAAACACCCCCGCATGATCGCGGATGATTGTATCAGCGCATTTTTTCAGGTTTCGCGCCCGCGAATAATATCCAAGTCCGGCCCACTCCTTGAGAACCTCTTCTTCATCCTCATGCGCCAGTTCCTCAATCGTCGGCCAACGTTCTATGAATCTCCGGAAGTAGTTTTGTACTGTCGCGACCTGTGTTTGTTGCAACATCACTTCAGATAGCCACACATGATAGGAATCGGCTCTCACACCAACCGCGTGATCGTGCGGCGGAACACGCCATGGCATTTGCCGGGCATTTTGATCGTACCAGCCAAGCAATCTTTGGGCGATTTCAGCCTCACCTTGGGATATCGTCGTATCAGTGATAGATATTTGCTCCATAAGCTTCAGGGACCGCGAACGCGAAGAAAAATCAAGTCATGTCTGAGCGCAAATCAAAACCCGTTAAAAAGCAGCGCGGCACTTTTGGTGCAAAATCGGTGTCGGAACTGATCGGTGGAGTGCTTGAGCCGGTGCTCGCTCGACGCACCGGAATGACGCTCGATTTGCTGCAGGCTTGGCCGGAGCTGGCGGGTGAGGAATTTCGCAATACAACCAGACCTGAAAAAATCGACTGGCCAAGGCGCATACAGGAAGAAGATCCATTTGAGCCAGCAACACTGGTTGTGGCATGTGATGGTTCGGTCGCATTGTTTTTTCAACATGAACAGGCAGTAATCCTGGAACGGGTAAACGTCTTCTTTGGATTTCAGGCAGTTCGGCGCATTAAAATCGTCCAGAAGTCTGTGACCTCCACTGCAAAACCACCTGTGCATCCTGAACCTGCCCTGTCTCAAGAAGAAGAAGTGCGACTTGCATCCATGCTGGATGAAATCGACGATCCGGAGTTGAAAAAAACGCTCGAACGGTTGGGTCGCGGTGTTCTGCAAAAAAAGTGAAAAATGAGGCCGACCACGAGTACAAAACCATTCATCGCCCATTCAGGCGGTGTTTGGTAAATTACCGGGATGAATATTCGCGAAATTTCACCAAATGGTGATGGCAAGAACACATTATGCCTCATTTATTTATTAAGCCATCGCGATAGATTGATGTACGAACAAGCCAATCACGCACCAACCAATTTGCAGGAGTAATTTATGAAAATTGATCGTCGCCATTTGCTCATGGGTTCAGCTACCACGCTTGCCGGGTTTGCTGCCTACAGCTTCTCGGGGTCCCTCCTGGGTGAGACTTCGATTGTCACGCCGGCTCGCGCTGAAGATTTGTCGACGCTGATGGAACCGGGCCCGTTGGGTGAAAAGGTCTTGGGCGATGAGAATGCTCCGGTGACTATCATCGAGTATGCGTCAATGACGTGCGGCCATTGCGGCAGCTTTCATAACAACACCATGCCGACCCTCAAGGAAAAATACATTGACACTGGCAAGGCGAAGCTGCTGTTTCGCGAATTTCCCGGTGACCCGCGTGCTGCCGCCGCGTTCATGCTGGCCCGATGTGCGCCTGAAGATCGCTATTTTCCGTTGATCGATTTGCTGTTCAAACAGCAGGCCGTGTGGGTTCAATCGACAAATGTGGTCGATGATCTGTTTAAAATTTCAAAACTTGCCGGTTTTACACAAGAGGCATTCGACGCCTGCTTGAAAAACCAGGAACTTTTAGACAATGTGATCGCAGTGAAGAACAAAGCGGTAGAAGATTTTGGCGTGGGGGCCACTCCAACCTTCTTTATCAATGGCACAAAATATGAAGGCAATTTGCCGGTTAAAGAGATGTCGGAAATCATCGACGCGCTCCTTTGAGCAGCGCGTCGATCCGGCACAGTTTTGTCTTGACCAGCACTCCTTGATTTACCCGCTTGTTCGACGCGTTATCAGCTTTGATAACGTGATTGGGGCTGCCAGATGAAGTTTAACAAATTACGGCTTCTGGGTTTCAAATCCTTCGTGGAACCCACTGAATTCATTATAGAAAATGGACTAACCGGCGTTGTTGGACCAAACGGTTGCGGCAAGTCCAATCTGGTCGAAGCCATGCGCTGGGTGATGGGGGAAAACTCCTACAAAAACATGCGCGCCTCTGGCATGGATGATGTTATTTTTTCAGGCTCTGGTAACCGTCCCTCGCGCAATACCGCTGAGGTATCACTGTTCCTCGACAATGCTGATCGAAGCGCCCCCGCGGCATTTAATGATGCAGATGAAGTGCAAGTCTCGAGGCGAATTGAACGCGAATCAGGGTCGAATTACCGAATCAATGGCCGCGAGGTTCGGGCAAAAGACGTGCAGCTTCTGTTCGCAGATGCCTCAACAGGTGCCCGGTCTCCCTCGATGGTTGGACAGGGCAGGGTCGGTGAGCTCATCTCAGCCAAGCCGCAGGCCAGACGCGCATTGCTGGAAGAAGCCGCAGGAATTTCCGGTCTCCATTCGCGTCGTCATGAGGCCGAACTTCGGCTTCGGGCTTCCGAGCAAAACCTTGAGCGTCTGGATGACGTAGTCGGCCAATTGGAAAGCCAGCTTGATAGTCTGAAACGCCAGGCGAGGCAGGCGAACCGATATCGCAATCTTTCCGGTGAAATTCGCAAAACCGAAGCATTGCTTTTCCACCTTAAATGGGTGGCTGCAAAAGACAGCGAAGCAGCCAGCGAAAGTGACCTTTCCAGGTTGAAGCTGGAAATGGGTGAAAAAGCAGAGGCACAAGCGCAACTTGCCAAAGAAGAGGCAATTGCTGCGCAAAAATTGCCGGGCTTGCGTGAAGCCGAAGCAGCATGCGGTGCATCCCTGCAGCGATTGCAAATTGCCCGAGGCCAAATCGATGAGGAAATCGCCCGTATCGAAGGTCGAAAAGTCGAGCTGGAGGGCCGCCTTGATCAGCTCGCCAGTGACCTGGAACGTGAAGCGCGCTTGGTCGTCGAAAACACCCAGACCATGGAAAACCTGAACGTTGAACAGGCTGAACTTGAAGAGCAAAGTCGCAATGTAGGTGAAACCGAAGCTGCCTCTAAAGAGGCATTGGAAAAAGCAAGTACAGCACTTGGTGAGAGTGAAAAGGCTTTTTCTGAGCTGACAGTAAAGCTTGCCGATGAAAATGCCCGCAAAACCCAGCTTGAGAGAACGCTCGAGGAATCCCGCGACCGGCTTGAGCGCATATCTCAGCAAAAGCAGTCCACCGAACAAGAGCTGGCTACGATAGTTGCAGAAATTGCCGCCCTGGCCGGACCTGCCGCAATACAGGCCAATGTTGAAAAATTCGAGGGCGAGGTAGGCGTGGCCGAAACCGCGATGAATGCCGCGGAAGCCGCAACTGCAAAGGCACGGGAAACCGAGCAGGGCTCCCGCTCGCCGCTTGAAGCAGCCGAAGGAACGCTTCGCGAACTGGAAACCGAAGCCAGAACAATACGGCAGATATTAAATCGTGGCGGCCAGGATCTGTTTCCATCGGTTGTTGAAAAAATTACGGTTCAATCGGGTTTTGAGGCTGCACTAGGTGCAGCGCTTGGCGAAGATCTGGATATTTCTGTTGATGGTTCCGCCCCGGTACATTGGGAAATGGCGGGTGCTGGTGAAAGTGATCCAAAATTGCCTGACGGCATCTCTTCGCTAGCTGATGTCGTTGATGCGCCGCGCGAACTTGGACGTCGATTGGCACAAATAGGCGTTGTGGACCGCGACCGGGGTGGTGCTGTTGCAAAACAACTCAAAGCCGGTCAGCGACTGGTTTCGGTCGAGGGTGACCTTTGGCGGTGGGATGGCTATGTGGCAAGCGCCGAAGCACCAACAGCCTCCGCTCAGCGTCTTGCCCAGAAAAACCGGCTTACTGAACTTGAATTCCAGATTGTTGAGGCACGAATTAATTCAACAGCTGCGCAACAAAATTACGATACCTGCAAGGCTGCAACAGAAGAACAGATTGAGCGTGAGCTGCAGGCACGAGACGCACTTCGCGAACGTCAGCAACGACTTGCGGAGGAACGCGAGGCATTAAGTGCAGCGGAGCGCTCAACAAGCCAGCTTGCGGCCCGCCGTTCAGCACTGGAAGAAGCACAAGCCCGTCTAGCGGCGGATTTCGACGAAACACAAAAACGCATTGTGGATGTAGATGCATCGCTGGCGGCTCTGCTTGATATTTCCGCGTTTGAAGCAGAACTCGAAAGATTGCGCACCAATGTGGCGCAAGACCGGGCAGTACTTGCCGAGGCGCGTGCAGAATCGCAAAGTTTTTCTCGTGACGCAGAAGCGCGCGGGCGACGGCTTGAGGTCATTCTGGTTGAGCGTCAAAACTGGCAGTCACGGATTGCGAATGGTCAAAAGCAAATCGACATCCTGACCACACGCCGTGATGAAACGAGCGCAGAAATCGAAAAACTTCGCGAAGCTCCAGACGAGTTTGAAGCAAAACGCCGTGAGCTGATGAACAAGCTTGAAGAAGCTGAAGCCATGCGCAGTGAAGCCGCGGATCAATTGGTAAAGGCGGAAACTGAACAGGCGGATGCGGATCGCAAGGCACGCCAGGCAGTGAGCGATCTTTCCGATGCGCGTGAAAAAAGCGGTCGTGCCGAAGAGCGCCTTCATGCCGCGAAGGAACGCCGGGAGGAAATAGAATCCCGAATTCGCGAAGAACTTGAATGCCAGCCGGCGGATGCAATGGCGATTGCGGAACTAAAGCCTGATGCGCCGCTTCCCGAAGTCGAGAAAACCGAGACAAAACTTGAACGCCAAAAGGCAGAGCGCGAACGCCTCGGCGGGGTTAATTTGCGTGCGGAAGTCGAGCATCAGGAAATTGACGAACAACGCAACACGCTGGTGAGTGAGCGCGACGATCTTATTGCAGCAATTGCCAAATTGCGTACCGGTATCCAAAGCCTCAACAAAGAAGGTCGTGAGCGGCTGTTGGAAGCTTTTGAAGTCGTCAACGTCGAATTCAAACGCCTGTTTACGCATCTGTTTGGCGGAGGCACAGCGGAGTTGCAATTGATTGAATCGGATGATCCGCTGGAAGCAGGACTGGAAATCCTGGCCCGTCCTCCTGGCAAGAAGCCCCAGACAATGACGCTTCTTTCCGGTGGTGAGCAGGCTTTGACCGCATTAGCGCTTATCTTTGCGGTCTTCCTGACCAATCCGGCACCAATCTGCGTGCTGGACGAAGTTGACGCGCCGCTGGACGACCATAATGTCGAGCGCTTCTGCAATTTGATGGATGAAATGGCAAAAACCACAGACACCAAGTTTGTGTTGATCACCCACAATCCAATCACAATGGCTCGGGTGAACCGTCTGTTTGGTGTCACAATGGCAGAGCAGGGCGTCAGCCAGCTTGTTTCAGTCAATCTGGAAGAAGCAGAAAAACTCACTGAAATTGCTTAAGGCTTTTAATCGCTGGGTTTGAGGTCAAAAGCGAGATTTTTAGTTACTTCGCGTACTTCTGCTTTGAGCCGATAGCGGTTATGCGAACTGTGTCGCGATTTGATGAACCCACAATCGTGATGATGTCCGCTAATACTGCCACCTCAATCGGTCGACGCAACACATTGGTTAAATCTGTCTGCCGGGGTTTCAAATTGCAAGGTCTTTCTGGGCCGTTCGTTTAGCTGTCTTGCGACCCTGTTGAGATGTGCCTGTGAGTGTTGCGACAGGTCAGTT
>JAJFHV010000019.1 GCA_021775415.1 Hyphomicrobiales bacterium
CGTGAAAAGCCGGTTTCATCTCATCGCCTTTGCCAGATATTGCACCATCAATGTAGTGCTGTACGGTCTGCGCGATAGCGGTGCTCTCATCTATTGTTGTCTTGCTCATGATTGTCTCCTTGTAAATTTCATTCAAGCAGCCTCGGCAATGGCTTCGACACGGGGGAAATCAATTTCTGTGCCAGCAAGATGGTTGAAGTAGTTGGTGAACAGGTTGGCGGCGACATTGCCAAAAATCTCAAGCATTTCTTCCTCGGAGTAACCAGCTGCCTTAACTGAAGCGATGTCGGTGTCGCTGACATGGCCACGGTTAACGACCAGTTTGCTGGCAAATGTCAAAGCTGCCTGTGTTTTAACATCGGAGGCATTGCCCGAAAGGTTGCGTTGCATCTCGTCTGCTTCAAGCCCGGCCATTTTGCCAAGTGCGCTATGTGCAGAAGCACAATAATTGCAACCACTATGACCCGCTGTAACCAAAGCAATCTGTTCACGCAAAGCAGCAGGAAGTTTCCCATCGGCGAAAGAGCCAGAGAGCGCCAGATATCCGTTCAATACGGCTGGTGATTGCGCCATGGTTTTAAAAATGTTCGGTACCATGCCAAGTTTGGCTTTTACCGCATCGAGTGTTGGTTTTACGCTTGCCGGCGCATCTGCCGGGTTTACCTGTGTTATACGTTGCATGATTATCTCCTTGAAATTTTGATGTTGGCTCATTTCGTCATGAAATGGCTAGGAGACATAATTGGGGTGGTACCGGGGATTTGATTAGACTGAAATAGCGCAATTGACAGTTGCAAATTATGAAATGCGCAAACGGCATGATCACGTTTAAATACAGCGATGGGCACAAAGCAGACATCAGGAGCGTGGAATGGAATGTCTGCTTGTGACCCAAAGCGGCCTCTTTGAATGTAATTATGGGCAGTACTTCATTTGTCAACTGAACCCACTTTAAACAACCGCCAACTTCCCCTTCATCTTGGGATGGTATCGGCAGAAATAGTCACCCGCAAAATTCTCGGCAACATCAACGGTAGCGCTTTCGCCTTGTTTGAGTTTACCGGTATCCCAGCTTTTATCATCCGCCGTTGCTGTATGCGGTGCAATGTCATCATTACTAAATATTATGCTGTCACCAGCACGTACATCCAGTGTTTCCGGCTGAAATTTGAAGCTGGTAATTCGCACTTCATGGCTAACCGGTCCGGTGGCATTCGCTGGCCGTAGAGCGATGGCAACCGGGGTTGCCATCGCAATCTTAACCAGAACTCTTCTGGTAATGTCAGTCATGATCAGTACATTGCTCCGACCATCATTTCGGCGTGGCCTTCATGCACCTTGAAGATTTCCAGGCCGGCCTCGAAGAGTGCCTTCACTTCCGCATTTTCAATATTTGGAATGAAGGTGTTTTCAACTAATTCATTGACTGCCTTGTGATAGCCAAGTTCATTTTCCGCGTATCGCTGATCAAATTCGGCGCCGTGCAACTGGGCCATCTCATCAACCAACTTGTCGGCATTTTCAGAAAGTGCTTTGCTTAGAAAATTATCTTCCGGCTGAGCGCCGAGTTTTTCCAGCAATGCCAATGCCAGTTCGTTTACCGCGGTGTGGTCACGGATCATCGTTTCGGCAAATTTGTGAATTTCCGGATTTTTGGAGATCGCCAAAGCCAGATGGGCGTAGCGGATATCGATATTGTCAGCTGTGTAGGCCACATGGGCAATCTCAAGATCATTGAGATCAGCCGGTGATTCAGCAAAGGCTGGTGGAATGGCAAGTACAGCAGACATTGCGAGAGCGGCTAATGCCACCTGGGATAGGCTCAACACGTTGGCGACTGTGATTGCGGCGAAGGAGAGATTGTTTTTCATTTTCGATTCCTTTCAGGGTTCGAAATGTTTGAGGGAAGCGTGAAACACGCTCAGGTGGATGCACGATGGGCAAGTTGCGCACCGTGCGCACATTGGTCAGTTGGCGATTTCCGCCCCTGCCTCTGCTTCTATCGGGAAACCAAATTCGGTTCCGACGATGTAGTTGAGATAAGTGTTGAATTGGTCTGCCCCCAAAACTTCAACAGACTGGGCAAGTTCTCTGTCCGGGAACAGATCAACAAGTGCAATTTGTAGCAGTCGTATTTCGTTGCGAAGGACAATTGCAGGCGCGCCCATCTTGGTTAATTTTTTCAGGCGCGTGCTACTAATGAGCACGCGACCCATCTGACGATTTACTTCTTGAGTTTCCATGATGTTCCTCCTTTTTGAGTTTCGAGCCTTGACTTGCGATGAAAAGCTAATTTTTCTGAATTTGAATACGAATTCTTGGCACTTTGGATTTTCCATCATCAAAATGGTCATGCCGATTCCAGTTCAAGTCAGTGTCAATTTCGGACAACCGACTAACTCCAGTTATCGCCGTAGCTGCCGTATTTTTGACTAAGGTGGTCGAGCCAGAGTGGGTCGGATGCCGATTAGTCTTGGCGCCACTCTCAAGATAAATGGGGTCGGTCACATGCCCAATTCGATAGATATCGATGCCCAGAAAATCACAGGTGTGCACATGAATATGTTGGCTGTGTTCGCTAAACGTCAGATCACGCGGAAGGCAAGCCATCTCCGCAGATGCTACAGTGGCATTCACTGCAAGCGAACTTCCAGCAATTGCAACACTCGTCATAATTTGCGTAACTGTATTCATGGAAAGTCACCTCGCGTTTAGTGACATCCAAGATATTTCTCGCCTGCAATTTTGATAAGAAAGATAATCTGAAAGAGACCATTTCAGTTCTCAATGATTAGCCGGACTGGCAATCTTGTTGATGCATTGCAGGGACTCAATCAGTTCAGAAGCAGAGACGGTTCATTGCAGCGCCTCGTGTTTTCTGAGGTGCTCAACGCAGTGATCGACTACCGCACGGACACGCGTTGATGTCTGGCCTGCTTCTTTGTGCATGACATGCACTGGTATGGGTGGCATTTCGAAATTTTCCAGCACTATCGCCAGTTTCCCTTGAGCCAACTCTGAAGTCACCATGTAAGAGAAAACACGAGTTATGCCACGCCCTGCCACAGCGGCGGCTATTGCTACATCCGCCTTATTAACGTGCAGCTGTGATTGAGGTGTATAGCTTATGCTGCCACCGTTGCTTTGAAAATTCCATTCCCCATTTGGTGCCATATTCACGAAGTCAATTACTCGGTGATCAACCAGTTGGCAGGGATCATCTGGGACCCCAAGCTTCTCCAAATAATCCGGCGACGCACACAAAATGCTGCGTACACTGCCCACTCGCACGGCGGAGAACGACGAATCCGGCAACTCCGCGATGCGAACAGCCACATCAACTCCTTCTTCAAGAAGATGAACAATCAGATCGTAGAGTTGAAAGGAGACCTGAATTTCAGGGTATCGATCCATCATGTCAAACATTATCGGCATAAGAACCATGCGCCCGAATGGAACAGATGCCGTTATTGAGACGACACCGCGGGGGGCAGAATGTATCCCGGTCGCATTCAAACCCGCTTCTTCAAACTCCGCAAGAATACGTCTGCAGTCCGTTAAATAGCGTCGTCCCGCTTCGGTTAGTTGAAGTAAGCGAGTAGATCGGTGGAGCAATCGGGCCCCAAGGCGCTCTTCAAGTTCCGAGATTGCGCGCGTCACGGTAGGTGCAGACATGTTGAGCTTCCGTGCAGCGGCCGCAAAACCTGACTCGTCTGCGACGCTGATAAACACTGACATGGCCTGCAAACGATCCATCAACATTCCACCAAATGAAACAATCAATTTCGAATTATGCCTGTTCCCGCTTTTATTGCAATCAGCCAGTATCGAATAGAATAATAAACGTATCATCATCTAACCTGAAGGAAGTTGAAAATGGCGGAACATCCCTTAACACAAGGCGCGCATCACATCGGACTTACCGTTCCCGACCTAAATAAAACAAAGGCGTTCTTTATCGACGTTTTGGGATTTAATCAGGTTGGTGAGATTCCTGACTACCCTGCGGTGTTCGTAAGTGACGGCACCACCATGATCACTCTCTGGCAAGTTAGGGACCCCGAAAACGCAGTGCCGTTTGACCGAAAAAATGTGATTGGCCTGCATCATCTTGCACTCAATGTTGGTGGAGTGGACAATCTAAAGGCATTGCAGGACACACTAGAGTGCCAAAGTGACATCGAGATGGAATTTGGCCCGGAATCGTTGGGCGGAAGTTCCACGCTGCATATGATGTGTTTTATTCCTGGTGGAATTCGTGTCGAGTTTATTGCGCCAGCCGCTTAGGCAATTTTGGACACAGCCTCACAAGACCGGTTTGAGGCAAAACAAATCCCGATTCGGCAAACTCCCCTCCCTGACAGCCGGATCGCCCGCGGGTGGCAACCTTCCCGTGCACCACCCGCGGGCAGCACTTACCCACTGGAGGAACTATTGTGAGTATGAACCAACCACCAAAGGATGAAGTCTCGCCATTTCACGATGGCGAGCATGCCGTTCAAGAAAGGCTGGGCGTGCGCCACATTGAAGATTGGGCACGCAAAGTCGTGCACGATCATCTTCCGGAACAACATCGGGTGTTTCACACAGCACAACCGTTTCTCGTGGTCTCGGCGCGAGATGACCAAAATCGCCCCTGGGTAACTTTGCTGGACGGACCAGATGGCTTTGTAACATCACCCGACCCAAAGCAGCTCGTGATTGGCGCAACGCCTTCCTCCGGTGATGCGCTTTCAGAAGCGTTCAATGCCGGGAGGGATGTCGGCATCCTCGGTATCGAGCTTGCTACTCGGCGCCGAAATCGGGTCAATGGCCGGGTCATCTCAAATGGTTCAAATTCAATTGTAGTGGGGGTCGAGCAGGCTTTTGGCAATTGCCCACAATATATACGCGAGCGCGAATGGCGACGGGTGGATAGGACACCTCCCACAAAGAGCAAACGCGCTAACTTGCTGACCTCTGCACAGCGGGAATGGATTGAGAACTCGGACACATTTTTCATTGCAAGCGGATTTCGCGGCGAAGGTGAGAGCCCGACGTTCGGCATGGACGCATCACACCGGGGCGGCGAACGTGGATTCGTCCGCGTCCTCGATGACCAGCGATTGCAGTTTCCGGACTATGCTGGAAACAATCACTACAATACAATTGGCAATCTTGTAGTTGATCCCAGAACTGGATTCCTGTTCATAAATTTTGAGACTGGAAGCTTGCTGCAGCTAACTGGTACGGCTTCGATTGACTGGGATTCGGATGCAGTTAGCGAGCACCCGGGTGCTCGACGCCTGGTGTGCCTGGATATAGAAGAAATTGTCGAGGTTCGTTCCGCTGTCAAACTGCGCTGGGACGCGGACGCGGAGTCGGTTCGATCTCTACGACTGGTGGAAAAAATGCCCGAAAGCGAAGATGTGACATCATTTATCTTCGAAGCGCGTGATGGCGGTCCACTCACCGCATTTGAGCCAGGGCAACATTTGCCAATCGAGATATCCCTACCAGGTACAAAAGAGCCTACCCGCAGAACCTATTCACTTTCCAGTTCTCCGAATGATGATCAGTACCGGATCACCGTAAAACGTGAACCCAAGGGATTGGTGTCAGGATATTTGCATGGCGGCATTAAGCCAGGAGCCATCATTGATAGTCGTCGGCCGGCCGGCGATTTCATGATGACATGCAACATTTGCCCACTTGTTCTGGTCAGTGCCGGAGTAGGTGTAACGCCGATGGTAAGCATTCTTCACACGGTGGCGAAAGAGAAAAGCAGCCGGCCAATCTGGTTCATTCACGGTGCTCGTGATGGCAATCATCATCCGCTTGCTGACGAAGTTCGCAATATCGCTGCGGATGTCTCGAATATCACTGTTCATGTTGCCTATAGCCAGCCCGCAGTTACAGACAAACAAGGTATACACTACGACAGCGAGGGGCGTGTTAGCGGAGCGCTTCTGGCCGATCTCGTACAAAATGTCGATGCGCATTATTTCCTCTGCGGCCCAACGCAGTTTATGGCTGAAATTCAGAACAGCCTGGAACAACAAGACATTCCTGCAGACCAGATTCATTTTGAGACGTTTGGACCAGCGGGTTGAGGCCAAAACGTCCGCTTCTGGCACAAAGCGGACATATCTTTATACCGTGGAATGGCGGCTAAGCCAACTTTGCGGTCTTTGATAATGGTCGCCAAATTCGAGCTTGCGACACGGTCTGAATGAGCACTATTGCCAGGAATGGACATACATCGTGTTTGATCTGCAAAGAGATTTTATCGCTGGAACCAAAGGGGAAATTCTTCACGCCTGATTGCCCCTGTAACTTGCCCAGTCATAGTTGCTGCCATATCTCTTCCCCAAAAATTCTACAAATGTCTTCACCTTGGGCGGCACGAAGCGTTGGTAGGAATGCACGGCGTAGAGCGGGGTCCGGTCTGGCACCGGCGAATGCTTGGGCATAACCTCGACTAACTCCCCGTTCGCCAGATAGGGCCCAACCAGCCATTCCGGGGCAAGGACCAGCCCCAATGCATCCCGGGCTGCATTTATCAGGGCATTACCGCTATTGGCGTTGAAACTTCCCGATGCGCGGATGTCGACGGTGCGGGCGCCGGATTTGAACCGCCAGACATTGTAACCGGCATGTGTCTTGAAGATCAGACAGTTGTGGTTGGCAAGATCTTGGGGCTGCTCCGGCGTGCCGGTGCGATTCAGATAATCCGGACTGGCGCACAAAGTGCGCCGCGCCTCACCGATCTTGCGAGCGCGCAGCGTTGAATCTTCAAGCTGACCTACACGGACGGCCAGGTCGTATCCTTCGCCCACCAGGTCCACCATCTGGTCGGTGAAGGAGAGCGCGAAATGCACTTCGGGCCAGCGGGTCTGAAATTCGCCGATGCCGGCCGTCAGGTGGCGCTCCATGCTGGCTGGCATCGTCAGACGGATGAGGCCTGAAGGATGCTCTTCCAACTGTGCGGCTATGATCCTGGCTTCTTCGAGATCAAGGAGTATGTCGCGCGTGCGTTCGTAGAATGAGCGGCCGGTTTCGGTCAGGTTCAATTTTCGCGTGGTCCGGTGAAACAAGGCGGCGCCGACCCAGCCCTCCAGTTCCACGATACGCCGCGAGACCGAGGAGGGCGCGAGACCCGACTGCCGGCCAGCCTCGGAAAACGAACCGGTTTCCACCGCTTTTGCAAACAGTGACAGTGCTGTCAGCGTGTCCATTGGTGTTCCTCCGTCGATGTTATTTGTGCAATTGTCGCAAAGAAGAATTGCATACTTTTGTTCTAATTAAAAACAGCAATTCTCCTATATTTGTTTACAGGCCAACCAAAAACGGATTGAACGCGCCATGATCAAGACTTTAAACAACATGTTTGCCTCGATGGCAGAGCTGCACAGACGCCGCTCCAGCATCCGCGCATTGTCGGGATTAAGCGACACAACATTCAAGGATATCGGGATGCATCGAAGCGAGATCGAGTCGGTAGCCACTGAATTGAATACCACGATGCCGAGTTCCAGAATTATCACACGCCGAAACTCCCGAGATCCTGAAAATTCTACCCAACGTGTTTCGGCTTCGTCCCAACCTGCCGGTGGGGCCGTTAGTTTATCCACTGAGAAATCTGAAAGGAAATTGAACCGTGAATACCATACCTGCTGACCTGCACCAAAATGAAGCAATCGCCAAAGTCATTCAGCCCTACATCGACGGTATGAAATCCGGCAGGGGTGACGACATAAAGCCTTCGTTCCACACGGACGCGACGATCTTTGGCTATGCCGGCGCCGACCTGTTTGGCGGCCCCATACAGTTGCTGTTTGACTGGTGTGACCAGGGCGGTCCAGCAACCGGACTTCAAGCACGGATCGCCAGCATCGATATTGCCAAAACAATTGCCACCGTTCGGCTCGAACTCACCAACCTCCATGGAGCCCAGTACACCGACATGTTCACGCTTCTCAAAATCGACGGGACGTGGAAGGTCATGAGCAAAGTCTTCCATCTGCATTCCTGACCGGTCATCGGGTGCACCAACGATTTACAGAATGGACCAGACCATGACCACTCTGTTCGAGCCGGTCCAACTTGGCCGGCTCAAGTTGCGAAGTCGCCAAGCTAAGCACCTTGGGTGATTTTTGGTCCCTCCATTACGGGACTATTTTTTGCCGGTGTTCCAGACGGTGCGCTGTCTGCCACCGCTGGGTTCGTCATTTTTCACCTTCCCCGCGCCTCACACTTTCCGTCATCCTCGCCCTTGAGGCGAGGATCCAAGACTAATCGCGCCTTTGCATGCATCCTCGATTCAAGAGCGAGGAAGACGAGAAAGGGGGGTTGTACCAATGCTTGCCTGTAATAATTACGATGCATTTCTGGTGCGCGAGGTTAGTACATCGTTTGCACACAATCCTGTGGATAAATTTCGCGACAGGCGTTATATATCCCGCAAAGCAGGTCCGGAAAAATCTCCGGTCCGGAATTTTACGAACTGAAATGTAGTAACGCGTAACGAACAGGTACACCCTATGGCACAAAAGTGGACACCCAATTCCTGGAGATCAAAACCGATTATTCAGGTTCCGGAATATCCCGATCCCAACGCACTCAAGGTGGTTGAGGAAAGGCTTTCTTCCTATCCGCCACTGGTCTTTGCCGGTGAGGCGAGGGCGCTCAAGAGTCATCTTGCAGATGTGTCTGAAGGTAAAGCATTTTTATTGCAGGGCGGCGATTGTGCCGAAAGCTTTGCCGAGCACGGGGCCGACAATATTCGCGATTTTTTCCGCGTGTTCCTGCAGATGTCGGTTGTGTTGACCTACGCGGCTGCAAAGCCGGTGGTTAAAGTTGGCCGCATTGCCGGCCAGTTTGCCAAGCCGCGCTCATCCGATGTGGAGAAAAAAGGCGAAGAGGTTTTGCCGAGTTACCGAGGTGACATCGTCAATGGTATTGATTTTACACCTGGTGACCGCATACCCGATCCTGAGCGCCAGATCATGGCCTACCGGCAATCTGCCGCGACGTTGAATTTGTTGCGGGCATTTGCGCAAGGCGGCTATGCCAATCTGGAACATGTTCATGAGTGGACGCTTGGGTTTGTTAAAAACAATCCAAGTTCTGAACGCTACACCGCACTTGCTGACCGGTTGGGTGAAACCTTGCGCTTCATGCGGGCTATTGGATTTTCAGCAGACAAACATCAGCGCCTGCGGGAAACTGATTTTTACACCAGCCATGAGGCACTGCTGCTTGGTTATGAAGAAGCGCTTACGCGGGTTGATTCAACTTCTGGCGATTATTACACAACCTCCGGCCACATGGTCTGGATCGGAGACCGTACCCGTCAAGCTGACCATGCTCATGTAGAGTATTTCCGCGGCATCAAAAATCCAATTGGCATGAAATGTGGTCCGAGCATGGACCCTGATGACCTCATCAAGCTGACGGATATTCTCAATCCCGAGAATGAGCCAGGCAGGTTGACGTTGATTGCACGCTTTGGTCATGAAAAAGTTGGCGACCATCTTCCGGGTCTCATTCGTGCGATTGAGAAAGAGGGCAAGAAGGTGGTCTGGTCGTGCGATCCAATGCATGGCAATACGATTTCAGCTGGCGGTTACAAGACCAGGCCGTTCGATTATGTGCTTTCGGAAGTGCAGAATTTCTTTGCCATCCACAAGGCAGAAGGCACTTATGCCGGTGGGGTGCATTTCGAGATGACGGGCAATGATGTGACTGAATGTACCGGTGGTGCGCATGCAGTAACGGAAGAGGATCTGGCCGACCGCTATCACACCCATTGTGACCCGCGCCTAAATGCCAGCCAGGCACTGGAACTTGCGTTCCTGATTGCAGAGTTGCTGCAGGAAGATCGTGGCGTTGGTGGACAATCGATTGCCGCGAGTGCGTAACTAGCGGGTATAAAAATTGTGAGATCATGGGCGTCGGTGCAAATCGGCGCCCTTGTTGTTTGGAGACCTGTGATGACAAAATCTACCAAAGGTTCATGTAGTTGTGGTGCGGTTCGCTGGGAGGCAAATGGCGAGATGCGGGAGGTTGTCGCCTGCCACTGCAAACAGTGCAGAAAGCAGACTGGGCATTACTATGCAGCAACCAATACCTCCAATGACAGTCTCACCATAACTGGCGATGACCATCTGACCTGGTATCAAGCTTCTGAAAGTGCAAAACGCGGATTTTGCAAACATTGCGGGTCTGCATTGTTCTGGAAACCTCATGGGCGTGACTACACATCCATTCTGGCTGGCAGCATTGATGGCGATAGCGGATTGGAGCTCAAAGAACACATCTTTGTTGCGGACAAAGGGGATTATTACGATCTGGATGACGGTCTGCCACAGCGTCAACAATAAACCCGCTGTTAGCGAATATTCACGGGCCCATACGGTTGTGGTTTAGCCAGCGTTCAAACCGTGGCGCGCCTGATCTTCCTTGATGATGTCATACATGTAAACAAGGGAAGATGTGTATTTGTTGCGTGGTGACTCGATGCCCACAGCTTGAGTAATACGCGAAGTGAAGTGATTGCAGTTATAGGCGAACAAATGGTATTTCGGTTTGTCAATCTTGGCCTGTCTGATTTCCAGCAGAAGTTTTTCGTACTGCTGCGCGGTGAGTGAGACCCGATAGGCGGCCACCGGATCGATATTGCAATCGGTGAGACTGGGTAACATTTCCGCGGGCATCGGTGTAGCTGCGGCAACGGCCGCCCCGGCATAGCCACCCACTGGAGCCAGCATCACCAAGTTTTCGTCCAGCTTCTCGCCATTTGGCCCAAGTCGGCCATAGGCGCTGTAGGTGTGGCCTATCGGCAGGGGTGGTGTGTGGCGCATGCGAATTTCAATATAATAGGGGTGTCCCGGCGTTACGCGCTGCGCATCCAACTGTTTTGCCTGCTTGCCCCATCCACTTTTGCATTTGCCATGTTCAATCTGCGGAAACAGAACGGCAATGCGTTGTTCTGCCAATTCTTCAGGTGTTGGCGCATTTAAGGGCTGGTCTATTGTGGTTTCTTGATCGCTGTTGGAGAGTGCGGCGTATGTCAGGTTTGTATTGTTCGAACTGCCGTTTGAAAGCGTTGTCGAAGAGCTGGTATCTGTCACCGGTGGAAGTTCGTTGGTTTCGACCGCCTGCGGACTGTAAGCGGAGCCGTATGCCGTGTCTGTTTTGTTTGAAAGCGCATCAGTAAATGTAGAGACACCCGTGGCGTTGCAACCAACCAGTGGCAGAAGCATTGCAGCAGCGACCGCATACCGGGCTTTTTTCAATGTGCTCGCCTTAAGTGATCTCAATATCGTGACCAATCCACTATAGGTACCTGGAGCATCCGGATCTGTTAAACCTCAGCAGAACCAGTTTAATGCACTCACAACGTTGTGCGACCCTGATGTTCATTATGTATCAGAACCGTGTGCATGACAAATTAGTCAGCACTGTGGCTTGTTCAATTTATAACGAGGTTCGCGGTAAAGGTGAGTAAGCGTGCGATCAGGCTTCAGCTTTGCCGTGTTGGACAATGCCTTTTTCGCTCAAATGAGTTTGTAGTTCGCCTGCCTGAAACATTTCACGGATAATGTCACAACCGCCAACGAATTCGCCCTTGACGTAAAGCTGTGGGACGGTTGGCCATTCGGAGTAATCCTTGATGCCCTGGCGCAAATCATCATCGGCCAGCACATTCATGCCTTTGTATTCAACGCCCAGATAATTGAGGATTTGGATAACCTGCCCGGAAAATCCACACTGGGGGAAGTCCGGAGTGCCTTTCATGAACAGAACAATGTCATTGTTCTTCACTTCACTGGCGATGAATTCGTTGATGGCAGTCATGGGATTTCCTCAAGCTGTCGGCCTGCATTATTGCGGGCTAAAATGAGTCTCGGCTCTTAGATATATCGAAATGCGTCTGGATCAAGGATTTTTCTAAAAAACCAGCCAAAATATGAAGAACCAAAGTCCCAGTGTTGCCAGAAATATCCAGAAAAACCGGTCCGTCCAGAACGGCTTTTTCAATATACGGGGGACTTTCTCCAGCCCACTGGTTTGCCGCTCTGCCAATCGTGTTATTCCGGTGCGCTGGTTTGCAGTGCAAGTGCGTGAAGAACACCGCCCATATTGCCCTGTAGAGCCTTGTAAACCAGTTGATGCTGCTGAACCCGTGATTTGCCCCGAAAACTTTCCGCCACAACCTCGGCCGCGTAATGGTCTCCATCTCCAGCGAGATCGCGAATGGTGACCGTCGCATCTGGAATTGCTTCCTTGATCATGCGTTCGATATCGCCTGCGTCCATTGCCATGAACCTGCTCCTATTCCGCGGCCTGCAGCTCTTGCGGTTTGCCATCCATGAATTCTGGAAACCAGGATTCGTGGGCCGCTTTCATTTCTTCAATAGATATGGACACGTAATCACCAATCGTCAATCGATCACCGACAAAGGTGCCCAGTCGTGAGTAGGAAATTCCCGAACCTTCAGCGTTTGCGGCAAGCATGTCAGCGTAATCTTGAGGGACGGCTACCAAGTAGCGTGATTGGTCCTCGCCAAACAAAGCTGCATGTGGCTGATCGCTTTCAAGTTCAATTACGGCACCCTTGCTGCTTGCCATGCACATTTCGGCGACTGCAATTGCAAGCCCGCCATCAGAAACATCGTGGCAGGCGGACACCTGTCCAGAGCCGATTGCTGCCCGCACGAATTCCCCCCGCATTCGCTCCGTCATGAGATCGACCGGTGGTGGAGCCCCGGTTTCCAGACCAAGACACTCGCGCATGTAAAGCGATTGCCCCAGGTGGGTTGCTTCCAGACCCACGAGTACCAGCACATCGCCATCGTTTGCGCCGCCAATGGAGGCAATCTTGCTGGTGTCCTCTATCAACCCAACTGCACCGATGGTTGGGGTTGGAAGGATCCCCAGGCCGTTTGTTTCATTGTAGAGCGATACATTGCCGGAAACGATGGGCATAGAAAGTGATTCAACTGCTTCGCCTATGCCTTTGATTGCAAAGACTAATTGTCCCATGATTTTTGGTTTTTCAGGATTACCGAAATTGAGGTTGTCGGTTGTTGCGAGCGGTTCGGCACCCACTGCACACAAATTGCGGAAACATTCAGCTACTGCCTGTTTACCTCCCTCCATCGGGTCGGCTTCGCAGTAGCGCGGGGTCACATCGCTGGTGAAAGCAAGTGCGCGCCCGGTGGCTTCCCCCTGATCGTCAACAAGCCGGATTACACCTGCATCGCCTCCGGGTATCTGCAATGTATTGGCTTGAATGAGCGTATCATATTGCTCCCAAACCCATCGACGGGAGCAAAGGTCCGGTGAATTCAGAAGATCCAACAGTGCCTTGTTATAGTCGCCGGTATTTTCGACGGCATGAGGCTCCAAAACCGGTGGGCTTTCGGGTTCAACCCAGGGGCGGTCATATTCAGGTGCTTCATCACCCAGTTCCTTGATAGGAAGGTTGGCGACTTCTTCTCCCTGATGCAGTACCCGGAAACGTAAATCATCGGTAGTTTTGCCAACTGTTGCGAAATCAAGGTTCCATTTTTCAAAAACCGCGCGTGCATCTTTTTCACGCGATGGGTCAAGCACCATCAACATGCGTTCCTGACTTTCGGACAGCATCATCTCATAGGCACTCATGGATTCTTCACGCACCGGAACCAAATCGAGATTGAGTTCAACGCCGAGATTGCCCTTGGCACCCATTTCTACTGCGGAGCAGGTAAGGCCTGCGGCTCCCATATCCTGGATAGCAACGACCGCGCCGGTTTTCATCAACTCAAGACAGGCTTCGAGCAGGCATTTTTCGGTAAAGGGATCACCGACCTGTACCGTCGGGCGTTTTTGCTCGATGTCTTCGCCGAACTCCGCTGATGCCATTGTTGCGCCACCAACACCATCGCGGCCGGTTTTGGCGCCCAGATAGACGATGGGTAGCCCAACCCCCTTGGCTTCCGACAGGAAAATCCCATCCGTCTTGGCAATTCCTGCCGCAAAAGCATTGACCAAGATATTGCCATTGTAGCGTGGATGAAAATTGACCTCACCCCCCACGGTTGGAACGCCAAACGAGTTACCGTAACCGCCAATGCCGGCAACAACCCCTGAAACCAGATGTTTTGTCTTGGGATGATCAGGAGAACCAAATCGTAATGCATTCATCGCTGCAACTGGTCGTGCGCCCATGGTAAAAACGTCGCGCAAGATACCCCCAACACCAGTCGCTGCTCCTTGATAGGGTTCGATGAAAGACGGGTGATTGTGGCTCTCCATTTTGAAAACCACACATTCGCCGTTGCCGATATCCACAACGCCAGCGTTTTCGCCAGGTCCCTGGATAACCCTTGGCCCGGTGGTTGGTAGGGTTTTCAGCCACTTCTTCGAAGATTTGTAGGAGCAATGCTCATTCCACATTGCGGACCAGATGCCGAGTTCTGTGAAACTGGGTTTACGACCGGTCAAATCTACAATGCGGGCATATTCTTCCTGTGACAGCCCGTGTTCTTCAACCAGCTCAGGCGTGACAGGAAATGTATTGGTAACGGTCATCGTCAGAACCGGTCCTGGATTCGATTAATTATGAGTAGTTGTTTACGTGAACCGGCGAACGGTTTGAACCGCATTCGTCAAATTGCACCTGACTATACAAAGAAAACTTCACTTTTCAGTCGATAGAGCCTCAATCATGATTGTCGTAGCCGGCAATACCGCTTTCCAACAGGTTGCGGACGATCTTGAGGGGGGCTTCAAGCTCTGCTGCATTCTTGGGTGAGGTAAAACCAATTCGTGCGCCGTGAAAAACCTGGTCTGATCGGGTCGGCTTAAAATCATCTTCGCTGGAAATGATGATGTTGTGTTCAGCCAATGCGCTTCTGAAGGTGCCCGAGTGCCAAGGATCAGGTAATTTTATCCAGATATAGGGGCAATACTTGTGTGACCTGAATTTCACGTCTTTCAGAATTCTTTGAACAACCGTGGTTCGTTCTTCAATTTCGTTCTGCACGGATTGAAGTATTTTATTTGCTTCGCCGTTCAGAACCAATGTAGAGGCCAGCTCTGTCAGCCAGTAGGCACCGCCGCCGGTTACCATCTTGTGAGCGTTGGCGATACGTTCTGCAAAACGCGGAGGGCAGGCGGCCCAACCGGACCGGATGCCGGCGGAAACAGATTTTGAAAGCCCTCCGACATGAAAGGTCCGCTCTGGTGCAAAATGGGCCATCGGCGGTATCTCATCACCGATCAAAGGTGCGTAAATTGCATCTTCGATGATCCAGACATTGTACTTGTGGGCAATCTCGGCAATGGCGATGCGCCGCTCTCTGGACAAATTGGCAAGCGTTGGGTTTTGAATTGTCGGCATCATAAACAGGATTTTTGGGTGTTGCTGTGCGCAGAGCTTCTCAAATGCCTCAGGTATCATGCCGTATTTGTCAAAGTCAGTGACGATGATGCGGCGACCCAGCAACGTCGCACTTCGGGCAATTGAACAATAGGTTAGCCCCTCGAAGGCAATTTTATCGCCAGGCACCGTAAGCGATGCAATCACTGACACACCGGCTGCCATGGCGCCATTGGTGGGGACAATCTGCTCAATGTCGGGTCTCCAACCTGCATGGGACAGCCATTGCTGTCCCGCCTCCCGCCATGTCGATGGTACTTCGCGAATATAATCCATAACCTTGGTGGGGTGGCCCTTGGCAATGCTTCCTGCGGTATTTGCGATGAGTTCAGATTGCCCAACATCGGCAGCGGAGGCATAGCCAAGATGGTAGGAGCGTTCTCTGCCGCCTTGAAGCGGTGGCAGGGGCTCTGCTTCCGGCGCTCTAAACAATTTGGTCTTGGATTGATCGTCCTTGTTAAGAACGTAGGTACCGCGCCCAACTTCTCCGGATACAAGACCGCGTTCACATGCCAGCGCGTACGCGCGGCTGATTGTTCCAACGGTTACACCGATATCAAAGGCCAGGTTGCGCTGGGGTGGGAGGCGGGTGCCGGGGGAAAGTTCGCCGGAATCGATGCCGCTTTCAATTTTATCCGCAAGTTCAATGTAGAGCGGATTGCCTGATCGTTCGATGGTGGGCAGCCAATTTGTCATGGTGACAATGTTTACATTGACTGACCGGGGGTGTCAATTAATAGTGACAATTCGAAGTGTCAATTTCAAAAATATGGGTACAATTATGACAATATACAGGATTAATGCCCCTATCGGCTCGATGCGGCGCGGAATTTTCTACTTGATTGACTTTTGTAAAAGGAGTTTCGCCAGTTGGGCTCAATATAACAGCGAGTTTTTATGGCGTCAGGAGCGGCAGCGTACGCGGCATCAATTGCAAAGGCTGGAGGAACATGTGTTGAGAGATATAGGAATTACCCGCGAGGAAGCTAATGCGGAAGCACAGCGTGGTTTCTGGGACTGATATAGTCGGCTGCTATGTTTTGCAGGAAGAATTTCCTGCGCTCCAGCGCTTTACATCATCGGTAATGCGTTTGCCGCTGGAAGTGCCGAGCAGTGGTCCATACGCTTGCATGTTGGTGTAAGTTCCAGATGACGCGCTGCCCTTTTGTTCAGCTTGAACAACGAGTTGTGGCAGACCGCCAGGATTATTCCTTGGCACCAGCAATATTCGTGGCCTGCCGGAGTGTGAATTGACTTCATTGGCCAGTTTGTAGGCCTTGAAGGCGTTGTCTCCGGACTTGAACCAGCATTTTTGAGCGTTTTTCGCCACTGTAACAATCAGGGGAGTTGGTTTTTCCTGAGAGCGTACCGACAGGGCTTCAGATGACGCTCCGGTCTGGCAACCAGAGATAATGATCAGCATCAGGGGGAGTGCCTGCAACATTGCCAGCTTGTTGCGGCAAGTAGGCATCAGGCGGCCTCGCTTGCGGCCACTTCCAATACGCTTTCGAACAATCTGCGCCCTGAGATGTTGCCATGATCCGCTTCGATCAAATTCTCCGGATGCGGCATCATGCCGAGCACATTGCCCTTCTTGTTGATGATACCGGCGATATCATTGATCGATCCGTTGGGATTTGTGTCATCCGCATAGCGAAATACAATCTGTTTGTTGTCTTCCAGCGCCCGAAGCGTTCTGGGATCTGCAAAATAGTTCCCATCATGATGGGCAACAGGGCAGGGGATCACCTGACCATCCCAATAATGTTGGGTGAACGCAGTATGTGCGTTTTCAACTTTTAACTTCACCTGCCGACAAACGAAACGCAGACCGGCATTACGCATCAATGCGCCGGGCAAAAGCCCGGCTTCTGTCAGTATCTGGAATCCATTGCAGACCCCAAGAATTTTTACACCCTTGGCGGCGCGCCTGGCGATTTCGCGCATGACTGGCGAACGGGCTGCAATTGCGCCGGAGCGCAGATAATCTCCGTAGGAAAACCCGCCGGGGACAACAATCAAATCAACATTGGGAATTTCTGTATCTGTATGCCAGATGAGAACGGGCGGCTTGCCGCTGATCTTGGTGAGGGCGGCAATCATGTCGCGGTCGCGATTGGAGCCTGGAAAGAGGATAACGGCGGGGGTCAATCAACTTGTCCCAAATTGATTATACTGTGTGTTCAAAGATAACGCTGCGTACAGTTCAAAAATGTGTTGCAACTTTTCACTTTCAATTTCTACATAACGTCCGTGCATTGATCTTACCCGATCAACCGAGCTTTCAAATGCGAGTTTGAAAGTTTTATCTTCCATCAGATCTTTTCTGGATCCCTCCTTTTTATATGTGGCCGGCCTGTCCATTAAATCTCTCGCCAATTTGAACGCAAACGACGACTGCTCGGGTCGGCCACCAATATGATTTCCAATTCGCTGCCAAATATTTTTTGACCGACCAACGTAAACCGCTTTTCGACCTTCATATAGCGCGTAAATTCCTGGGCATTTAGGAAATGCTTTGCGTGGGTAAATTGAATTCAATTCGCATGCATTTAGTTGCTCAAGTAGAGATGGCATCTGATCTACGAGGCTTTTGAATGCGGGGGTCAAACAACAATCTCCACCGCGTAATCCTCAATCACAGTATTGACCAGAAGCTTTTCGCACATCGCCTTGAGGTCTCTCTCGGATTTGTTTGCGTCATCGCCATCGAGTTCGACATCGAATACCTTGCCTTGCCGCACGGAACCGACACCGTCAAATCCAAGGGATGCCAATCCGCCTTCGATTGCCTTTCCCTGTGGGTCGAGTACGCCATTCTTCAGGGTAACTGTAATACGTGCCTTGATCATCTTCACAATCTGATTCAACTGTTTCGTAACTTGATTCAAGAGACCGGACTAAGTGCCTGATCGTGAATCGTTTTTCAGGTTTTGTCCGACTTTACCAATACGGGACCCTTGCCGCGTTTGGGATCGTTTTCGTTCATGATGCCAAGGCGTCGAGCAACTTCCTGATAGGAGTCTACCAGCCCGCCAAGGTCGCGTCGGAACCGGTCCTTATCCATTTTCTCGTTGGTTTTGATATCCCAAAGTCTGCAGGAATCCGGTGAAATTTCATCCGCAACAACGATCCGCATTATGTCATTTTCCCAGAGCCTGCCGAGTTCGATCTTGAAATCGACGAGTTGAATTCCAACGCCGAGAAAAAGGCCGGACAGGAAATCGTTGACCCGAATTGCCAGCGCCATCATGTCATCAATTTCCTGCGGCGATGCCCAGCCAAATGCCGTGATGTGTTCTTCGGACACCAGCGGATCGTTGAGTTCGTCCTTCTTGTAACAAAACTCAATGATGGAACGTGGCAACACCTCTCCTTCAGGTATCCCCAAGCGCTCGGAAAGTGTTCCGGCGGAGATATTGCGCACGATCACTTCAACGGGAATGATTTCGACTTCCTTGATCAGCTGTTCGCGCATATTGATGCGTTTGATAAAATGGTTCGGAATTCCAACGCGTGTCAGCTGGGTAAAGATGTACTCGGATATCCGGTTGTTGAGCACCCCCTTGCCATCAACAATTTCATGCTTTTTCTTGTTGAAGGCGGTGGCGTCATCCTTGAAAAACTGAATCAAGGTTCCCGGTTCCGGGCCTTCATAGAGGGTTTTGGCCTTGCCTTCATAGATTCGGCGGCGTCTGCTCATGATAAATTGCATCCCTGTGTGGACAAATCGGGTCCCGTACGCTGACGGAAATTGGGGTCACCTGTACGGGAATCAATTCCATATATGACCAAGTAGCTGGACACTAGGGCAACTGGATTTTGGAAACAACAAATCGGTGCAGAAATCCTCATCAATTTACAGTTCGATAAATGTTTCTTGGCGAAGGTCGCGTACAATTTGCACAAAGCCTATTCAAATGGCATCAAAGCCTGCATATATGGATTAGAGAAATGGTCCATCAGGAGACAATGATGAGCGGAATTGATGAACGCGGCGAAGTATTTGAGAAAAAGTTTGCCCATGACGAGGAATTGAAGTTCAAGGCTGAGGCCCGCCGCAACAAATTGTTGGGTCGCTGGGCTGCTGAAAAACTCGGCAAATCAGGTGACGATGTTGAGGAATATGCAATGGAGGTCATTCGGTCCGATTTCGAGGAGCCGGGTGAAGAGGACGTATTTCGTAAAATTCGCACAGATTTTGACAATGCCGGGGTTGATCAGTCTGATCACCAAATTCGTCGCACGATGGATGAATTGTTGGCAAAAGCCGTTGACCAGATACAGAATGAAACCTGATTTTGATCGATCGGCTTAAAAAGCAACTGGCAAATGACGGAACCTGCACTGCCTGCTGGTCAAACCTGCGCGACCCGCAGTTAGCGGGCGCATTTGCCCGGGAGCGCTATGATGCCGTGGTGCTCGATATGCAACACGGGTTTCATGGTGACGAAAGCATATTGGCGGCGATTGCGGTTATCCTCGCCGCCGGCAAATCTCCAATAGTGCGCATTCCGGTTCGCCGCTGGGACCTGGCTGAGCGAGCGCTCGACTATGGCGCACTTGGTGTCATTGCACCGATGACGAACACGGTTGAAGACGCCCAGGCCTTTGCCAAGGTGATGAAGTATTCTCCATTGGGAACCCGGTCTCACGGGCCTCGATACGCCGCTTCGCTTTTTGATATCGATTCATCCACATATCTGCGCGAATCGGCGAGTTGCACCCTTGCGTTTGCCATGATCGAAACCAAAGAGGCGTACGATAATCTCGATGGTATATTGGGTGTTGAAGGAATTGACGGCGTTTTGATGGGACCGTCTGACTTTTCAATCTCGGTGCGCGGAAAAGTGGATCCTGATGCTTATGGTCCAGACAGCGTGAAGCTGGTGGAGGATGTTGCCAAACAAACTCGCGCAGCCGGAAAAATTGCTGCAGCATTTGCCATACAGGCAGATCACGCAAATCTGGTGCACAAATTCGGTTACCGGCTGATAGCAGTTTCGCTTGATGGTTCAGTTATCAAGAACGGTGCGGCGGCGGATTTTGAGGGACTGGATTTTCTGTAGGTTCAAACGCTGCCATCGGCTGCGCGGATATTCTTCAGGAATTTACTGAACACCATCAAACCTTCCGGCCAGGGACCATGACCGCTTTCGTGGTTCAAATGCCCGCTCTCACCGGCATCTATGAACAACGACCCCCAGGCCGCCGCCATGTCTTCGGCTACTTCAAATGCACAGAAATGATCATTCCTGCTGGATACCGTCGCAGAGGGAAATGGCAGCGGTTCGCGTGACGCGGGACCGAAGGTCATCAAATGCCGTGGTTTGATATCCGGATTTGCCACATCGGGTGGGGCCACCAGAAAAGCGCCGGCAATTGGTTTTTCGAATTCGGGAGCGGCATGAACAATCACCTGCGAGCCGATTGAATGGCCAATCAGGATTACTGGTTTTTGTGCGGTTGCGACGGCTGTGAGAAGATTCGCCTTCCAGTCCTCAAATATCGGTTTGTGCCAATCGCCCATTTCAACCCGGCGGGCGGTGCTTAGATTGTTTTGCCAGCGCGTTTGCCAGTGGTTTTCGCCAGCGCCCTTGTAGCCTGGAACAATCAGAATTTCAGCGTCAGAGGTTTTCATGAACTCGCAAATGGGTGTTTGGCGAGTTCATGTCAACCTTGTTGGCGGGTATATGATGCTTTAATCCGCAACCGTTGCAGTAACCGGATTGGGTTGGCTGGAACGTTCAGCACCCAGTTCACCCAACACCTGATCGCCGCCGCCGGAGAACGTCAGCAGTCCGGCAGTTATCAGTGCAATAATGCCGAAAGCCAACAATATTCCACGCGTACTGCCACTGCTTTGCGAATAAGTGTCATAGTACTGATCACTCTTGATCTCATCATAGCCGGTTTGTCCGCTATGCTGGAAATCGCGATAATGAGTCATGGCGTATCTCCTTTTGATGGAGATAATCGTGAACCAACAGCGTGACGCCAAGATGGCCTGTAAATCACTTATCGTTTGATGATATTACATTGGTGCGAGCGGTTAAGCCCTACAAGGTTATGGTTTGCTCAGGGTTGTGATTAGTAATATTGTTGTAACCTAATTGTAAGCTGGCCCGGGACAGTTCGATCAACATTTTTTCAGCAGGCGTATTGTGTTTGTTGATGTCAGTTCTTCTGGCGACGGAATCCTTTTCCCAGTCATTTTCCTGTTCTCCAGCCAAAACCTGTAAATTGATGACAAGTTGTGCCGAGGCCTATTTCCATTTTTCACAATGTAATTCCGTCGCAAGAGACGGGGATGGGGATGGAATTCCATGTGAGAACCTGTGTGGTAAAACGTTGGCAATCATGCACCAACGTTTGTCAGCCCAAGGCTATTCAGAAGGCTCAACAATTGCAGTGCCCACACAGATATTTTCCTGTGAGGTTCGCAAAAGTTGCAAGCAAATGTTGAGTTGTGATGAGGCGTATTTTCAATTGCATAGCTGCGGCAATTTAAGACTTGATGGAAACAAGGACGGTATTCCGTGTAACAGCTTGTGCCGCTGATGCTTATCCAAACACCCGTTTGAAAATCGCATCAACATGTTTGGTGTGATAGGAAAGGTCGAATTTCTCGCGAATTTCCTTTTCCGAAAGTGCTGCGGTGACCTCTTTGTCCTGAAGCAATTCTTCCAGAAAATCCTTGTCTTCCTCCCAGACTTTCATAGCGTTGCGTTGAACCAGCCGGTAGGAATCTTCACGCGAGACACCTGCCTGGGTCAATGCCAGCAGAACCCGCTGCGAATGCACCAGTCCACGAAACTTGTGCAGATTTGATTCCATCCGCTCGGGATATACCAGCAATTTTTCGATCATGCCGGTCAGTCGCATCAACGCAAAATCCAGCGTAACGGTGGCATCAGGTCCGATCATCCGCTCAACGGATGAGTGTGAGATATCCCGCTCATGCCAAAGGGCGACATTTTCCATCGCGGGCAAAGCGTAACTTCTAACCATGCGGGCAAGGCCGGTGAGGTTTTCACTCAGGATCGGGTTGCGCTTGTGCGGCATGGCTGAAGAACCCTTTTGGCCTGGCGAGAAAAACTCCTCGGCTTCCAATACTTCCGTGCGCTGCAGATGGCGCACCTCTGTTGCCAGACGCTCTATCGATGAAGCGATGACGCCAAGGACGGAGAAAAACATCGCGTGGCGATCACGCGGAACAACCTGTGTCGAAACCGGCTCTACTGACAGTCCCATTGCCTTGGCGACATGAGCTTCAACCTGGGGGTCGATGTTGGCGAAGGTTCCAACCGCGCCGGAAATTGCACAAGTGGCGATTTCCTCGCGGGCCAGTACCAGCCTTGCCCGACTCCGCTCAAACTCCGCATAGGCCTGGGCGAGTTTCAGTCCAAAGGTGGTTGGCTCTGCATGAATGCCGTGGGAACGACCGATGGTAATGGTATCCTTGTGCTCCATCGCCCGGGTTTTAAGTGCCGCCAGCAATGCATCCAAATCTTCAAGCAGGAGATCGGATGCTTTTACCAGTTGGACATTGAAGCAGGTATCGAGCACATCGGAGGAAGTCATTCCCTGATGCACGAAGCGGGCATCCGGTCCGATGATTTCTGCAAGATGGGTCAAAAATGCAATCACATCGTGCTTTGTTACCGCCTCGATCTCGTCGATTTTTGCCACATCAAATTCAACGGTCCCGGCCTTGTCCCAAATGGTTTTGGCAGCCTCTTTAGGGATCACGCCGAGCTCCGCCAATGCATCGCAGGCATGCGCCTCGATTTCAAACCAGATGCGGAATTTTGACTGGGGTGACCAGATTTCGGTCATCTGCGGACGGGAGTAGCGCGGGATCATTTTCGGGTCCTTGTCGATGTTGGGGTTCAAGTATCACCGGCGGTCAAGATACTCAACGTGCTGAAGCAATTTTGCAGGGGATCAGTCGGCGAATTCCAATCGCCATTATAAGTTTGTTTACCACGTTCCTTTACCAATTGGGTGCGGTCCTATTTGGATGTTTTGCTTTGGTTCAGGCACCTCCACCCGATTTTCGTGTCTGTCTTCTGGCAATTGCAAAAGCCATGAACGACCACTTCGAAATGGGGTAAGAGCAATGAATCTCAAATCAATTTTACTTGGATCAACGATTTCGGTCTCACTGGTTACAGGTGCAAGAGCGGCAGATGTAATCGTGTTCGAGCCGGAACCCGCCACTTATGTTCGCATCTGTGATGCGTATGGGCAGGGCTTTTTTTATATTCCAGGTACTGAAACTTGCATGCAATTTAGCGGCTTCGTACGTTCCAGTTACGAAAAAGTCCATATTGATGGTGCATATGATACCGATACTGCAAATGCTGGTGGTGTCGTCAACGATGTGAATGCCACGTTTTGGGGACAGCGAGCCCGTCTGAATATAGATACCCGCAACGAAACCGCACTGGGTACACTGCGAGCCCAATACCGACTCGAGGCAGGAGACTCCAATACCGATGCCGACGTCGACATGGATCGCGCATTGATATCGATCGCGGGATTTCGCTTCGGCTTCACTGATAATTACTGGACTTCCAATCATAATTATACGGGGACAGATTTTGCCGGGATTGGCGCCAACTTCTCAGGCGGTCTACTGGATGAGGGCTGGTATGGTTTTGATGATGCAACCATCATTGACTACACGTTTGCAACAAATGGATTAGCAATCACGGTTGGCGCAGAAGATCCACGTATCTCGGTTGGCCAGGGCGGCGGCGGGAACGCCACCAACAATGGTGGAACAGATGGCCGGGTAAATTTTTACGCTGGCGTCAATTACTCCCATGGCTCGGGAACTCTGGCATTCACCGCAGTGCACGATTCACTCGCTCCGGATAATTCTGGCACAGACGCTGCATCTGGTGCAGGTGGCGCTGATTTTGGTGGTTGGGCTTACAAAGCCAGCGCCGATTTGAAGCTTGACGAATGGCTAAGCGGGGGGTCGCTTCATTTCATGTATATGTGGGATGGGGAATACAACACAGATTATCTGCATAATTATTCGGTGTTGAACGACATGCAATCAGCCTATCAGGTCTCCGGACAGTTTAAGCTCAATGATCAACTCCTATTGATGACGCAATATTCTCATGCGCAGGGAGATGATGGTGGAACATTAAATGGTGTGGCCGGTGGGGAGGGTGATGCCTGGATCGGATCCGTCGGGCTGAGCTGGTTTCCGGTGGAACTGTTTTCAGTTAGTGCATCCTACTTCTTTGGTGAGGTTGATAACACCGCCGGTGACGGCACCAGTACGGCGGATTTGCCCCGCACCTCCTACGATTTTGATGGATTCTTTGTAGGTGTTCGCCGCGATTTTTGAGTAGTCGGCGCATGAACAGTGTCGATGCGTGACCTCCGCTTGGCCTGTCTTGCCGATGAGCTCACCAGTCAATTCAAGCGCTGTCATCCTTGGTTACGAACCGTACGCCCACAACGTCGCGGCTCGACCATTTTTTGGCCACCGTCACAGGCTGCTTGAATGGTGACGCTTCGACCTGAAACTTGCTCGGCAACCATAATCCGGCACGCATGTAAATTTGCATACCGATTTCAGACATGTCTTTGATAACGCAGTCCTCAACATGTGATCCATTTACCTTCAACGATCCTGGAATACGACAGCTGAGCCGCGTGGCGTTTCGTTGATCAACACCGGATCGGCGATCAGTGCCTGACCGTTTGTCATCGGGAGGGGATACCTGCTCGCCCTCAGAGGAGCGACGGTCAATTTCTTCCCGACGATCATCTTTTAGCACGTAGTTATCTGGCCTTGGGATACCGGTAGTCATAATTTCACCTGCTAGATTCACGTTGGAAACATACAGGGTTCGTATGAAAATTGAACGAATTTGCTCTTAAAATTGGACACCTGATTGAAGTGTTTTGTTAAATTTTCAAATGTCTGCTTTGGCCTCGAAGGCGAGCTTCGCTTGTACCGTGTGGATGCCACCTGGATAGCAGCTTCCACCGCCGTATCAAATCCGGAACTGTTTAAAAATTCAGTGTCGGTATGACCTCAATAAATAAAACCGGTCAGCGTTTCTGCAGCAATTGCCACTTTGGCTGGCATGAAGGCGCACGCCGCGATAAAAATCATATTATAGTATGCAGCAAAAGCGATACTTCTTTGAAGCAAACTATCCTTTTCGTGGTCGTCGGTTGTGGTTTTTTGCGGGATGTAACTGATCTTACTGAACTCTAAAGCGAATTTACCCATGAAGTTTCACCCTTGCTATTAACGAATGGGAAACAATATGCGCATTGGGATTTAACAGGCCCTTCCAGAATCCATTCAAATTTTAACGAAGTCCATTTTTTTTACCCATTCTGATTGGAAAATCACGCCCACATACAAACAGTGCAATTTTATCTGTCGACATACGGGTACATGATGTAGAAAGATGTCAACGCATAATAACTGGAGGGGGCATGCTAAATCCAACGGAACTTGTTGCTGCTGAGCTGGGGAAGCATTTGTCCAGCACTTATCTGCATTATTTTGGCGAAAGACAGCCGGAATATGCCAGCTACCTGGGTGGTGCAGCACGGCTTGTGCTTGAGCGGATCGGTAATTCCAATGCGCTCTATCACAATGTAAATCACACGGTCATGGTAACCTTGTGCGGACAGCAGATTATCACAGGCAGATTGCTGTCCGAGGCGCTTAAACCTGACGACTGGCTTCACTTCACAATGGCGCTTCTCGTGCATGACATTGGGTACATTCGCGGTATATGCAAGCAGGATACGGAAACGGAATTTGTCATCAACATGGAAGGCGAGATGATCACCCCACCGAGGGGTGCATCGGATGCATTTTTGACGCCGTACCATATTGATCGTGGCAAGATTTATGTGATGGAGCGGTTCGGGAAGTCCCAATACATCGACGAAAAACGCATTGCAGACATGATCGAAATGACCCGGTTTCCAATCCCGCAGACCCCGGTCCACCAGGAAACCAGAACAGAAGGCGCGCTTGTTCGGGCAGCCGATCTCGTCGGGCAGATGGGTGATCCGTTCTACCATTGCAAGAGCAATGGGTTGTTCGCTGAATTTTTGGAGAGCGGGACCGCGGAAAACCTGTCTTACACCACCCCGGCCGATCTTACGGACAAATATCCAGAGTTTTTCTGGAGTTGTGTCGAACCCTTCATTGGGCCAGCACTGGATTATCTTCGTCTTACGACCGAAGGGAAAATGTGGATCGCCAACCTCTATTCCAACCTGTTTCAGGCTGAGCATGAAACCCACCACATTGGCCCATTCCCAGGCGTTGAAAATTCATAGCCGGACAATCAAGCCCCGGAGACATGCCGCCCGGTTTGATGTTCACGAAGATTGGAATTTCGATCGCTTCCGGCCTTTTGGAACAACAATTTTTATCAAAGTTTAACCATGTCCTTTAAGTGACAATTGATTCAATTTTGATAGATTTTGGGTAACAATAATAAATAACGGTCTCGATGTTGCCCATGAGATTACGAAGAAAAATTGATACATCAGCGATAATGCTGATGACCAACACAGTCCTGTTCGGGGTTGGCGCCGGTCTGGTTGCGACGTCCTGGATCAACTTTGCGAATCATCACAGCCCCACTCGTCGCACATTAGAAGCACTGCTTTCGATTGAGCAGCCCATGCTTTTGATGACGGTTGCGCTGATGTTGGGTGGCTTGTTTCATTCTTTTACAATTCTGTACCCTGCGCTTATCAAGCGGGAGGTCGAACAGCTTCAAGCTTTGAGCAACGCAGACAGTTTTCGGGATCAGGCCCATCGGGACGGATTGACCGGTGTGCACAATCGACGTTTTTTTGACCAAACCATTCGAGCCTATGTGAATGAGTTCAAATCAAAAAGAGCAAGCTTCGGGCTGCTTTTACTTGATCTGGATCATTTCAAGAAAATCAATGACAACTTTGGTCATGAAGTTGGAGACCTGGTGCTCAAGGAAGTATGTGTTCGTATGAAAGCGCTAATCAGAGAACATGATGTTTTTGCGCGAATTGGTGGAGAAGAATTCGCGGTGATTGCGACGTTTGCAGGCAATGAACAATTGCCGATAATTGCAGAACGTTATCGCACTCAAATAGAAGCTTTGCAGATTCCGGTTGGTGACACCATCATCAACCCAACCGTATCGATCGGCGCTGCCGTCAACAAGGGAGTTGATAACCCGGACGAGTTGTTCAACGTCGCCGATGCAAGGCTATATGAGGCGAAGCGGGCCGGCAGAAACCGGGTGTCGATCTAAGATACGACGCACCATCATTCCATTCTAGTGGTCACCGCCAGATATCGTCCATCCGGGCCTTCAAAACCAACCTTGCGCATCAGGATCAGGATTGCGACGGCCAAGTGGCCCTTTTCCGGGTAATAAGTGATGATATCCGCCAGATCATAGTCCAGCGGACAGTGACGGCTTGGAGGAATTGACTGGTCATCATGCAGAATCTTCGTTGTGCCACCAGGTGCAGCGTCGATCTGTAGTAGTCGGAACCCCCCAACATCGCCAAATCCCTCGCATTCAGCAGGAGTGGGGAAATATTTACGCTCGATACGAAACTCCAGCGCCAAGTCAATCGGTGGAACAGTAATACGGGGTGATGCAACCATTCTTTTTGGATCAGCAACAATTTCGGATGGCCGGTTGGTAGCAATTACGTTGCCGTGGTTTTCAAAGCTTTTCATCACCGTACCAGCCAGAATTTTGGCTTCTTCACGGGCATCAAAAATATCCTTTGTGTCATCCTTGAGGTGCGCGCGAAAGGGAGAACCTGCGGTCCACTGATCGGTCAGTGTGTCGATTACATAGATGTTTGAGTAGGGAAACCCGGAGCCATCTTGAACACCGAACTCTTCAAATGCGAACAGGCCGCCATCTTGTGAGAACCCGAGTATTTCACGTTTCGCAAAGTCCCCCGCCAGGGCAATAACCGGATTAAGAATGGCAATGCAGGCAATTATTACCCCGGTGCAAAGTGTGCCTGTTACCGATTTCTGGAGAGAAGGGGCGGTTACAAACATATTCAATCTCCTTTGGATCAAATGCTCAGGCCCACACTTCAAGTATATTTCTGTTTCCATGTAAGAAACAAGTCTTCCGCTTTAGGGGTCGCATCATGAATCCCGCGGGCGATGGCGCGTGACATCACGCTCGCGGCGTGTGCACCAAGGTCTGTCCAGTCATTTACAGAAGGGGTGATGCCAGATTTGCCGGTTGCAAGCGAAAAGGCCAGATCACCATCAAAGGGCGTATGGGCAGGCCAGATCGCCCGGGATATCCCGTCATGGCTTGCAATTGCAAGACGTTTCGCCTGAGCTTTGGTCAATACTGCATCAGTAGCAATTACACCGATTGTGGTGTTGGAAACGCTTGTCGGGTGGTTGCGAAACTTGATTGCCAGATCACTGCTGTTTTCGGGTATTTTCCCTGGTAGACCAAGGCCGCCAAATTCATCACCTTGTTCGAAAGGAGCAGCCCAGAAATGCGCGGTATTTCCCATGACCGGGCTGCCAAGCGCATTGACTGCAACAAGTGCTGCAATCGTTATACCATTGTTCAAAACGAGAGAGGCGGTACCAAGTCCGCCTTTGAGATCTGCCACAAGGGCACCGTAACCTGCTCCGGCAGAACCAGTCTCAAATTGGCTGGATGCTTTTTCAACTGCCCGCCATCCCATCTTGCGATAGGGGGGATAGCGACCCCAATTCTTGTCACCGCCATTGATAAGATCAAACAGGATTGCAGCCGGTACTATCGGAACATTGATATCGCCAACTTTAAACCCTCGACCCATTCCGCGCAGTTTTGCCTGAACGCCGGATGCAGCATCGAGCCCAAACGCCGAGCCACCTGAAAGCACCAGAGCATCAACCGCTTCAACCGTATTTTCCGGTGAAAGCAGTTCCGTGTCACGGGTTCCTGGTCCACCGCCAAGCGCCGCAACAGATGCAATGGCCGGCTGGTCGCACAGCACGACACTGACACCGCTTTTAAGTGCATCGTCATGACAATTTCCAACCTTCAGGCCGGAAACATCGCATATCGAATTCAGGCGACCAGGTTTCATTGAGTATCCGGTTCTGGTGTCTTTGCGATGCCAATTGGAACGAGTGCGGTGCCGTTCCATTGGTGAAGTGCAAACCGGTTTACGATGTTTTTGCCGTTGTCATCAAACTTTACCGGGCCGAGCACCGTTTCAAATCGCAGGTTTTTGAGATTGCTGGTGGTATTTTCCTGATTGTCGCCAAGGGCAGCAATCGCAATTTCAAGTGTCGCATAACCTATGAAAATCATCTCATCCGGGGGAATGTCGCGTGCCTCAAGCAAATTCATCAGCGAATTGGCGCTCTCAATCGACTGGCCTACAGACTGCGTTACAACCAGCAAGCCGGGTGGCACTTCTGCGGCTCCTTCAAGAAAGGGTAAAACGTTGAGTGGTTCGCTGCTGGCGATATTAAGGAGTACCTCCATTTTTTCGGCATTTTTTGCGATGATCACCACATCTTCAGCTGCTGCTGCTGCGATAAAGACAGCCCTTACACCAGAACGCTGCAAGCGGCGTATCAGGCCGGCCTGAGTGGATTGCGCCGAGCGGAAATTGTCTGAAAACTGCGGAGGTGTCCCGGCTTCTTCCATCAGCGCGCGAAAATTGTCAGAAAATGTGCGGCCGTAAATCGTGCCATCATCAACAATTGCGTAAGGGATGTCTTTCCAGTGTTGTGAAAGAGAGCTGGCCGCCGCAATCGCCGGATAGTCATCTCCAGGCGCGTATCTCCAAAGGTTCCAGTCCTCACGGTCACGGTCCTTGATCAACCGGATTGAGCGGGCACCCGCAACCAGAACAGGTACACCGGTGCCACGGAACTTGTTTGCGGCGACAGTCGCAGGCTCGTTACACAAATATCCGGTGGCGATTGCGATGCCCTTTGCTGCAAGATCTTCCGCAGCAAGTTGGCCAATTTCGATTACACAGCCATCGTCGACGACAAACAAGTCGTGACGGCCTCCCAAGGTTTCCATGGCAAGTTCTGCACCTTGCAGAAATCTCTCTGCAAGGGGTGAGGATGGGCCTCCAAGTGGCAGGGAAAGCCCAATGGTATCTGCCCTGGCAAGCCCGCCGGCCAGTGCCAGGCAGCCGAAAGTTATCTGGATCAGGGTCCGGTGGAAGGTCTTCCAGCAGAATTGCATTAGTCAAATATATCCTGGTCTGAGTGTCTTTAAAATTTCTAGAACGCCTTGAATTACTCGGCAAGAGAATAACCGATTGTAGGATTGTATCTTTACTTCGTTGAAATCTGCCGCCACCATTGAAGATGGGGCAACAATAGACGATTCCTTAGGGTAGAGAAAATTGATGTTTTCCTGGGCCAAACAAATTTGTGGCATGATGGTGCTCATGGCGACCGGCTTGCAGTACGGCTTCGCCGCGGAGGTGAAATTTGGATTTCTCGGCGGTGTGACCGGTCCGGCAGCAAGCGTCGTAGCGCCCATTCGCGATGGTGCGCATCTGGCGCTTATGCAAATTAACCGGCAGGGCGGAATTCTTGACAATAGAAACGCGATTTTGGTTGTGCGCGATACTGGCTGTATGGGCGAAACCAAGCCAGTCAACGCTGCGGAGGCTCTGGTCAAGGAGGAGCATGTCAGCGCAGTAATCGGTGCGGTGTGTTCTTCAGCCACACTGAATGCCGCAAAGACCGTCACCATACCGGCAGGGGTAGTTATGATTTCACCAGCCTCTACTGCTCGCGAGATTTCCAGCCTCAAGGATGAGGATTTGGTGTTTCGAACCGCACCTTCCGATGCGCTGACAGCTGAAATGCTCGCAATTCTTGCCAAGGAAGACGGGGAGGGCGGAGTGGTGATTGCCCATCCAGATAACGCATTCGGGCGAACGATGCTTGCGGCATTTCTGGAAACCATGCCACAGCCCGCCGGAACTTACGCCTATCCCGGCCAGGAAGGCACAAAAGGTGCATTTCGAAAAAATCTTGCCGAACTTGCAGAAAATGGCGGTAAACGACTTGCCGTTATCAGTTATTTTGGAGGCGCGGGAAACGCAATACTTTCGAGCGCCGGGCAAACGAAATTATATGAGCGATACTATGCAACGCAGGATGCAACCGACGGCAACAAGCTTGACCGGTTTGACGGTAGTTTAGTCGCGCTTCAACCGGCTCGTCCTGTTCATCCGGGTAGCTTCCGGTTTAAACGCGCTGCAAAATCTGCCGGGTTTGACGGCACGGCACAATTTTCTGCCAATGCTTATGATGCGGCCTTTATTCTGGCGCTTGCCATTCAAAGGGCAGGAACTTCCGATCCAACGGGACTGGGTGTGCATGTACGGGCGGTTGCCTCTGCACCCGGCGAACTTATCCTGCCAGGTCAATGGGAAAAGGCAGTGACGCTGCTGGGTGAGGGCAGGGACATCAACTATGAAGGTGCTGCAGGCAGTCAGGAATTTGATGAGCAAGGCGATGTGAGCGGCAGTTTCGTCAAGTCGATTGTGGAAGACGGTGTGCTTAAGATGGTGGGGAAAGTAGAGTAGCAGGTATTTGCTATCTAGCTTAGAAGAGTCCGCTTATCGTGGATAATGCGTCCTCACCTGTTGTGATTGCTAGATGCCCGAGGCCAAATACAGCTGCAAAGCAACGGCACCAATTGCGACAGAAATTAATAAAAAAACCAGACAATGTACGGGCTCAAAAACACCGAGCCATAAATGATATTTCATAAACTCACCCCCCGCATACGCTTACGTACGGTAATATGTAAGCATGGGTGTTTCAGGATTGATACAGTGGCATGTGGATAACTTCGGGCGACCGGGGAGTTTGGTGCTTAATGACAATCGTGGCTCGGAGCTGGTGAGTTATTGTGACGGGCGAGAGGTCAACAGTTCGAGGGGCAGCGGTGCGGAGTTGGTGGAAGCGAAAAGCTGATACCCACTATTGGGGTAGGCAGGTAACTGGGTCTGATTGCCTGCAACCAGAAATGTAGGCTGTTGAACCAAATAGAACACGCCAACTGGAGTAGGGTCTGTAATTGGGACCTTTAGTTTGAGTTGCTCGTCAGGATCGACATGCCCCCCATCAAATCGTACTCGGTCAACAGGCTCATAGATTCGCTGCAACCGAGTAAATCTGTCTGATGCAAAATCTTCGTCCCGCATAAGCATTTGATCGAATGACAGACCATCATAAAATGTGCTGGGCTTCGTCAGCCATTGGCGCAGTTCAAGTTCAAAGCCAGACCAGACTTTTTTGGTTAGATTGCGGATGGTTTTGGCAACAAAAATATGGCTCCGCCTGGCTGCGGGTTTCCATCCGGGTTGGGTTTTGGGGCCCAGTTCCCGTTTGATGACCAGAACTGCCGGTTGGGTATCGAATATTTCCTCAACAATCATGAACGGCTTCGTGATTGTACCATCTCCGGAAACACTGACGAGGCGAAAACCGCCGAGTTCGTCACTGAACAGGAAACCACCCGCAGAAAGCGCTTCTGAGCGAGCCGTTGCCAAGGAAAAGAAAACTGTTGTTGCAGCGATTGCAACCACACCAAACATCCGTAGGCGTATTTTCACATTCAACTCCATTGGTATCTTTGAAACACGCCACAGATGCATACCAGAGTTTTGCGGGTTGTTTGCGGATTAACAACAAACAAACCATCTTGATCAGTCGAGACATCCGCTATTGGCACAAAGCAAACATCTGTGAGGCCTGCGGCTATGTCCGCTTTCGGGGGTAAAGCAGACGTCATATAAGGATTACCGCATGTCCGTTAATGACCCAAAGCAGACTCTTTCGAAATCCCGTCAACGTCAGCTGTGCGGACTTAGCTACACAGGTTTTTCAGCAGGCTACTCTGACTGCGACACTCTCAGCACGTCTCTTATGTGCCAATAGCGGACATCAATCACGTTTAACTGGTCTTGAGGCGAGTGGGAACGATATTTCGGAAACCGGGCGTATCAGTTGTCATGAATGCAAGCTATTACTACTCGGTGATGATATCCGCCGCAGTAATTGCCAACGGTTTACATTTAATATTTCTGTAACTCGCGTAATCGTCGTTACCTTCTGCAGGATTCTGCAACCAAACATCAACCTGTGAACGGGTTGGTGCTACATTCCACATTCTTCTTTTGTATCTCTTGCCATCCCTATTGTAGATGCATTCCGCAACAACCGCCCACCTTTTTTCTGAGCCAAAATAATGCTGCCCAATTACACCAATGCATTTCTTGTTACGCTCGTTAGAGTTGCTTCTATTGTAGAGACCCGTACAAAGATCTAGTTGGAATTTCAGCTCATCGATCGGAGTATAGCCGATTGATCCCGCCATAAAATCCTCCGTAAGTCCCTTCTCTTTCGTAACGGAACCGTCTGGTTCAATAACAATCGTGGCGTATGTAGAGGCAATTCGGTCGGATATTTTTTTCAATTTTCCTAAAACAAACTTATCTGCTCCCGAACCATCTCTGAAATTCTTCTCTTGTCTAAATTTATTGACCGCATTTAATGTTTCACTGCCAAACCTGCCATCGATTTGCTCGAGTTCATAACCGTTAAATCTTAGGTACTTTTGAAAATCTATTCGGTCATCCAAATTTAAATGTGATGGACAGAGTTTGTAACCCCTTTCCAAAATTGTAAGCAGTATAAGTCTGAGCTTTTTGTTATCCCTTTCAATCGCATCAAATGCCTGGTTTGATACTGGAATTGCGATGTGAGTCTGATCCGCGTACAAAATCTTCACGATGTTTTGCACCTCATCAAATGGGGTAACATCATTGAAATCAAACATAGGATATTTAGCGAATGTTGAATTTTGTATATTGACCACTAGTTCGCATTTATCGAAATCAACAAAATGAGAATAGGGCGACCCAAAGAAAAAGGATATTAGGGTATTGTTGATGAAATCAAGGTTCTTTTCCACATTGTACGCGGATAAATACGGTTTATTATTCTGGGGTTGGTTGGCTTTGTAATTGTCAGTCTTGAGAGAGGCCAAAGCGTTATTCACACGAGTTTGATTTTTTTTGGTATCCTCGCCCAATCTTTCCGCTCGTCTATAAGCAGCAAGTGCCTTCGGCAAATTTATTTCACCATCCAAACCTTTCTCATAGATCCAACCCATAGCGATATGGGACCGTGCCACATCTAGATCGATAGCCATCGCCAGCCATCTTTTTGCTTCGGCAATATTTTTTTCTACGCCTTCTCCGTCCCGCAGCGCTGTACCGACGTTGACCAATCCAATCGGCGAGCCAGCTTCCGCTGCTTTCTTCATATTCCTAAAATATTGAACATCATCCTTTTCAAACCCTTCGCCGAAACTGTAAAAAACAGCAACTAGATAGTGTCCAAACGGATACCCTCGAGCAGCCGCAATTGTTGCGTGCGTTGCGGATTTTTCGTACTCGCCCACCTTGTTATAAACTCTCGCCAAATAAGCTTGGAGGCGGCCGCTGCCTGGAAATTTTGCTACAGACTCAAGGCATGCCGATAACGCTCGTTCTCCATCGATGTCTTTATAGGCAACCGCGCTTGCTAGCGCTTGATGATCAAACTTGTGAGCGGCTTCAATATCACAATGAGTAACAGGCGCTTCAGCCCACGCAGGGATAGCAATGAACAGTAGCGGGAAAAATAAAATTTGACGAATACTGATCATCCCAAGCCCTCAAGTTTAACTATCTGGAGGCGTAACTTTCCACAAGTCACGTAGAGAAACAATCATTAGACGCACATATTTGAATTGGCTCATCATATTAATTTGATGACATAAGGACTTGGCATCGCGAATTTGATGTTCACCGCATCCGGCCTTTAAAACGGAATGGGCATGAGCAACTATTACCTTTTATATTGGAAACGTGAGGCAAACCGTACGCTGAATTAAAGAAGGTCAATGTCCGCTTTGGGTCAGGAGTGGACCTTCAACTGTCAGCAGCGTTGCCAAACAGCGACATCAATTGAATGCCGTGAAAGGGCTCTAAGCTGACATTGGGCCTATTCTAATAATGTCCGCTTTTGGCACATAACGGACATTGAGAACCGGAGCCGTTACTTCCGCTTTTGGGGGTTAAACGGACATCCCGGTCACTCAGTCATCTTCCCGGTGGAGTTCGTGGCAGGAGCAGTGTACACCTCCGCCGCCGAGTGCGAACATATCGTAGTCAATTGCTGTCACTTCAAAACCGAGATCGTTCAGTTGTTTGTTGACGTTGATGTTGTGGCTCATTGAAAGCACGCGCTTGTTGCCAAGCGACACCAGATTACCGCCCAGTTTGACGCAATCCGCATAGGCTACTTTCACCACTTCAATCCCGTGCGTCTCCTTGATGAAATCGAGTGCATAGGGTTGCAATGCATCCTCACAGACCAGCGCCAAATCTTTTTCCAGCATCACCACAACTGCATCCACATGGACGAATTGCGGAGGGATCGGAGCAACCAGCACCTCCCAGTCTTTCTCACGAAACCAGCCGGCGACCTGTTCAGCACCTTCTTTGGTTGAGCGGTCACCTGACCAGCCAAGCAGCGCGACACCTGGTTTCAGGATGCAAAAATCACCACCCTCGAAATGCCCGGCTGTCACCCATTTCCAGATCGGAATTCCGGCTCGTTGGTAGAATTCGGTTGCTACCGAATAGTCTCGTCGGCGTGGCGGTGTCTGGATTGATGTAATGACTGCGCCCCAAGGGGTCATGAAGCTTGAATCTCGTGTGAATACCGAGGAAGGCAGGCCTTCATCTGCTTCAGCGAAATGGACCTGGACGCCATTTTTCTCATAAACCTCCACCATTTCCCGGTGTTGTTTCATAGCCTTTTGCTGATCGAAATGATGCCCCATCTCTTCCATATTGGCGAGGGTAACGGCTGAGATGGAATTAAGTGCTACCCAGCGAAAGTGGTCGGGTTTACCCAGCAATACATCCGTCAATTTTCCAGTCTGAGCGTTGACGCCCCATTTTACAGCACCTGTGTTGTCGGATTGTATGTTCATTGCCGGGTGCCTCCTAATTACAGCGAGATTATTTCAAATGGGGTTTTTGGCAAGCAAAATCAGGCAAGCTGATCGAAGCTCCCTTTCTTGTTTGTACTATCTTTGATAGGGATCGACCCTGGAATTTGGCTGCATATGAATGTGTCCATATATTCCGCTTCAGGAGATAATTGAACAGGCATGGCATTGGTCACAGAAGAACTAATTCTACAACAACTTTCAAAGGTCAAAGGCCCGGATCTTGAAAGTGACATTGTTTCACTCAAACTCGTCAACGGCGTGTTTGTGAATGACGGCAAGGTGATATTTTCAATCAGCGTGCCGGCCGAACGGGCGGAGGAACTCGAGCCCTTGCGTAAAGCGGCGGAAGACGTGGTGGCGAATCTCGATGGCGTTGAAAAGGTAACGGCGGTTTTGACCGCTGAGCGAAAGGCCGGTGAAGGTTCGCCAGTTCGTCCAGCGCCAACAGCGGCCCAGGCGGGCAACGTACCCCCACCCATGCAGGCACAGGCCAGAGCACAAGGTGGGGCGCAAAGTGGCCAAAAGGCTGGTGTCCCAGGGATCAAATCGATCATCGCGGTTGCATCCGGGAAGGGCGGGGTGGGTAAATCAACTACCTCGGTCAATCTTGCACTTGCCCTGAGTGCTGCAGGTAAATCAGTCGGCATTCTGGATGCGGATATCTATGGCCCCTCCATGCCAAGGTTGTTGGGCATCACCCAGAAGCCAGAGGCCAAGGGCAAAACTCTATCGCCACTTGAAGCCTTTGGCATCAAAGTCATGTCGATGGGTTTTCTGATCGAAGAAGAAACGCCGATGATCTGGCGTGGGCCGATGGTGATATCCGCGCTTACCCAGATGTTGCGTGAAGTTGCCTGGGGCGATCTTGATGTGCTGGTGGTAGATATGCCTCCCGGAACGGGTGATGCGCAGTTGACGATGGCGCAACAGGTTCCGCTGGCAGGATCGGTAATTGTCTCAACGCCACAGGACATTGCATTGATTGATGCCCGCAAGGGTCTCAACATGTTCCGAAAGGTCGATGTGCCGATCCTTGGTATTATCGAAAACATGAGCACGTTCATCTGCCCGAAATGCGGAGAGCAATCAGACATATTTGGTCATGGTGGTGCGCGCGATGAAGCAGAGCGTCTGGGTGTGCCATTTCTGGGCGAAGTACCACTTCACATGGATATCCGGTCCAACTCGGACGCTGGTACACCGGTTGTGGTTTCCGATCCCAATGGGCCACATGCCAAAATCTATCAGGAAATTGCCATGGCGGTTTCGGAGCGGCTCGATGTTGAATCACAGGCTGCCGATGCCGGGCGGCCGGAAATCGTGTTTGAGTAGGAATGCCGGATGGCGACAATCAAGGACGAACTCACTACCGCTGAAGCCTGGATGAAGGCCGGCAAGGAGGTGGCGATTGCCACGGTGGTGGAGACCTGGGGTTCTGCACCCCGACCTACCGGCTCGCATTTGGTGATTGATGAAGCGGGCAATTTTGAGGGTTCGGTATCTGGTGGTTGTGTTGAAGGTGCGGTTATCGCAGAAGCGATAGAGGTCATCTCCTGCGGTGAACCAAAAATGCTGGAGTTTGGCGTGGCAGATGAATCCGCATGGGAAGTCGGGCTTTCCTGTGGCGGCAATATTCGGGTTTATGTCGAGCGGATCGGATAGGCGATGGATCCGCTAACACTCAAGAAACTCAATCAACACCGTGCTGATCGCCGTGCAGCGCTGGTTGTCACCAATTTGGGCGATGGTCGTGACCGGGTAATTGAGGAAGGTGATCCGGTTGAGGGAGACCTGGGAGAAGCAATCACCAAAGCATTCCTCACTGGAAAATCCGGGCTGGTGGAGATTGGTGACAGCCAGTTTTTTCTCAATGCGTATCTGCCACCACCGCGACTGGTGGTGATTGGTGCAGTACACATTTCCCAAGCTTTGGCACCAATTGCTGCGATTGCCGGATACGATCTGGAGGTGATCGATCCGCGTACGGCGTTTGCCACACCAGAGCGGTTTGAACATGCCCAAGTATTTGCCGAGTGGCCCGAGGATGTGTTGAAGACTAGGCCGCTTGATGCCTATTGCGCCGTTGCAGCGGTTACCCATGACCCGAAAATTGATGATGCGGCACTTGTCGCAGCGCTTAACGCGGGGTGTTTTTATGTCGGTGCGCTGGGCAGCCGCAAGACCCATGCCAAGCGAGTGGCGCGATTGAAGCAATCCGGACTGGATGAGACGCAGATTGATCAAATTCGTGCTCCCATCGGTTTGAATATCGGCGCTGCGACGCCTGCGGAAATTGCTGTCGCGATCATGGCGCAGATAGTTGAGGCTTTTCGCAACCGGGGTGTTTCTTGAAAACCGCGGCAATCATTCTTGCCGCCGGACAGTCCCGACGTATGGGCAAGACCAACAAGCTCATCGCCAAAGTTGATGATACGCCCATGGTAAGGATTGTTGCTCATGCTGCGGTCGCAAGCCGGGTGGACAGCGTTTTGGTGGTAACAGGCCATGAGAGAGAATCCGTTGAGTCGACGCTGGACGGCCTTGAGGTTACCTGCATTCACAATCCCGACTATGCAAACGGTCTTTCGACTTCGCTCAAGGCGGGGATTGACGCTTTGCAGAAGAATATTGACCGCGCAATCATCCTGCTTGGCGACATGCCGTTGATTGAGGCCTCGATGATTGACCGGATGCTGAAGGCATCTGATACCACCAACGGCTCCATCATTATCGCGACCTCAAACGGAAGACGCGGCAATCCCGTACTCTGGCCACGCGCATTCTTTGATGATCTTCAGACAATTGAGGGCGATATTGGAGCCCGCCAAATCATTGGCCGCAATCTGGACCGCATTGGCGAGGTGGAACTGGGTGAAGCAGCCCGGCTGGACATCGACACACCGGAGGCGTTGGCCGGGATGAGCAAAAAAGATATGCCGTCCGTTTGAGACAAGTTCTGTAATTCCCGACAAGCCTCTGTAAATCTGGGTCCAGATTTACATTATTCCCTGTCATTTCGCGGGACTAGAGTGCGTGTTCCGTACCCGTTGTCATCGCCGGTTCCTGTGAACTTGTAAACCTTGATCCAGATTGTCGAACTTGAATCCCCTCCGTGGAATACAGGCCAGGCTCTATCGGACGCGTGCTAATCCATCCGGCCGACAAAGAAACTATTGAGGGTAACCAATCCTTTTGGAGGGAATTCAATATGAAACTCAAAACATTTATGATGTTGGCCGCCGGTACGGTGGTTGGCACAAGTTCGGCCTTGGCGGAGGACATGACGATTGTCTCATTTGGCGGTGCGTATTCGGCCTCACAAAACAACGCCTATCACCAACCTTACATGATCCAGAATCCGGGAATCAGCATTATCAATGACGACTCTTCTAATGACGCGATCGCAAAATTGCGGGCCATGAAAGAGGCCAACAACGTAACCTGGGATGTGGTTGATGTTCTTTCCTCTGATGCCGTTCGCGCTTGCGACGAGGGATTGGCGATGGAAATAGACCACGATTCACAGCTTGCGAAAGCGCCGGACGGGTCCTTGGCCTCAGTGGATTTCGGCGAAGCAATCATCTCACCATGCCTCATACCTCATGTGATGTATTCGACCACCTTTGGCTATCGCACGGATATGGTTGGCGACAATCCGCCGGATGACATTTGCGATGTGTTCGACCTCAAAACCTACCCGGGCAAGCGTGCGCTTGAGAAACGTCCGATCAACAATGTTGAGTGGGCGCTGCTGTGCGATGGCGTTGCAAAGGAAAACGTCTATGGGATGTTGGCGACATCAGAAGGTGTGGAGCGGGCTTTGGCTAAACTTGATACCATCAAGGACCAGATTGTCTGGTGGTCAGCTGGAGCTGAAACACCGCAATTGCTTGCGGATGGTGAAATCGTTATCGGCTCTACCTACAATGGCCGCCTGTTTGCACTGATTGAAGAGCAGAAGCAGCCGGTGGGAATGATGTGGGATGCCCAGGTGATTGATGTTGGTGGTTGGATCATTCCGGAAGGGCTTTCTGAAGAACGTAAAAAACAGGCCCTTCACTATCTCAATTTTGCAACCGATACCCAGCGCCTTGCTGATCAGGCCCAATACATTTCCTATGGCCCGGCGCGGGCATCGTCCGCACCCCTGGTTGGGAAACATGCTTCGTTGGGAGTCGAAATGGCGCCCCATATGCCAAACAGTCCTGCAAATGCGAAGAATGTGATTATGTACAATTTTGCATTCTGGGCGGACCATCGCGACGACATCGACGCGAAGTTTCAATCCTGGCTTACCAAGTAATCATATCCTGAAAGAAGCCAGGACGGAGCTTGGTTCCGTCCTGGTAATTTTGTGCAAAGGTCGACAGACGCACATCGCGAGGGTGATTCCCAATCTCCCGGTGTCATCCTCGCTTCTACAGTCACTGTTGTTTTGATTCTGATTTGCGGTCGCACGATCATCAGAATCAACACCCACTTCCCCCCAAAAAGCGGACATAATCTCGAGTTGCAGTGTCCGCAGACATAATGGCTCACATGTAACAATTTGTTCATTGTGTGACCAATGCCACATCCTGAGTGCAATTATATGCTATCCTGTTAGCTACAGGGAGAAGAGAACCCCTTCAAATCACTAGGGAAGGAACCAAAAAATGAACACCCAGATAATCAGAAAAACTGCCGTTGCTGCATTGGCTGCCGCGTCGCTTGCAGGATTTGTTACCATGTCATCGACACAGCCTGCTGCTGCAGTCCACAAATTTGGGCATCTCCTCGGCGCTGCCATTGTTGGCGGGATCATTGTTAACGAGCTCAGCAAGAATAATGGTCGCGGCGATCGTCGCTATAATAACAGCAGTTACAATTGGGAAAATCATGTGGATTGGTGTTACGATAACAGACCACGTTACCGGGAACGGGACAACACCTTTCGCCGTAGCGGTCAGCGTAGACGGGAATGTTTTTCTCCCTACTATAACTAGGCGAACTTCCAGACTGTAACCCGCCCCAGAGCCCCCGGTTTATTCGGGGGTTTTCCTTCGGGGCACACTTCACCAGGTTAAACTGCAGATGTCGTTCTCAAGACACTGCCACCAGCGCTTGAAATTCATCAATTGGTGAGTGTATGCGCTTTGTGCCAATAGCGGATTAGTTTGGTCTTGATGACGATCTTTAAAGCTCCGAGGATTATCCCGGGCGTTCGTTTGATCTGCGCCCTATCTCGACAGGCGCACGGTCGTCGTTCCATTGCCACCAACACCCTGCGGCACCGGTACATCCGAGGCGGAGTAGTCAGAATTGATGACCAGCTGTGGACCCTTCTTGATCTCAAGCTGATTAACAACGAAAGCGGTCCAGTTTGATTTCTGGCCGACCTTACTTGCCTTATCCACCACCAGGCGCCCCTTTTTAAGGTACACTGTACCCTCAAAGCGCTCTGCATCGTGACTTTTAATTGTAAACTCACGATTAGCCGGCGCATTGCGGTCCTCAAAAAACAGGATTCCTGACATTGAACCCGTCTTCGGTGCAGTCAAGATGACTTGTGTTGACGCGTTGAAAAGAAAGACTGATTTATCGCCCTCGAAATAAAACCCGACATTGTCGCCTTCTATGGTGGAATTGCCCGAGATTAAGAGTGGGCCGTCTTTCATGATGTAAATACCAGGCTCAAGAACCAGTTTTGCAGTCGATTTGGTTGTGATGCCACCACAATATGTCCCTGGTTTAATTGTAACAGTAACGCCGCTTTGATCGTGCAAGAAGTCATTGTAATCGCAGGCCCCGGCAGCAGGCTGTGCCCGGCCAATAAGTGGGTCATCAATATTTGGGCTATCTGTTATGGGTTCAGGGTCGTAAATGACCAGCGGTCCATTAAACCCACCGCCGCTATAGGTAGTGGATGCTGCCATCGCTGTGCCCGAGACTGCGCTGATACTTTTGCTGGAGGTCGAATTTGAATATATGGCGCAATCGTTTGCCGTGAGCGTAGATGGCGAAGCACTCATTAAAATTGTTTCGGCTGAAGAAGTGTCCAGAGCGATAATGCAGACATTTTCCGACCCAGCCCGGGTTGCAGTTGCTGATGTCCTGATCGGCAATACCGCAGTACTTAAATGATGTAGGACGAATGGTGTCCAATAGTAAGAGACATCAACCGTAATCTCAGTCTGGTCTGATGAAGCAGTGGTTGTAACTGTCAAATTGGACGCAGCATCTGAACCGGCAGAAATCCCCATGCCGGAATACACATAATTTTCAGCGATGGCCTGAATTTCTGTGTCATTTATGCTTGTAAGCCCGGCTTCTTTATTAGTTGCAAGGGCTGCAGAATCTACCGCCTGCTGGAGATTGGATTTTTGCTGATGCAACAACGTGTAATCCGTGGCGCCGCCCATCGCAAACAGCAATGGAACGGCGGCTATAGCCGTTGACAATGCGATGTTGCCGCAAGTGTCGGTCAGTAGTTTTTTTAGCCAATGTTTCACGCGCTTATTGCCTTTCCACCTGCCACACACAGCCAAAATATACAGGAATCACATGAAAATTGAGTAAAGTGGTTCGTAAAATCAGGTACCAAAGTTGAGTGCTTTGTTAAGGTTTCCGGCGTCCGCCTAACTTCCGATAACAGACATGTCTTGCGCAAAGCTGTTCAGCGGCCGTTTTACCATGCTTCGTGTGCCCGAAATTTGGGAATCCCTGATTCTCGCTTTGTGTGCCGGATTTATAAGCGCCATTTAATCCAAAGTTATTTTGCGAGTGTATACCATACAGACATGTACGGGGAGTCTGTGATATGAATCAGGCTTCAAGAATCGTGCTAGGATGGTTGGTATGGGTGTATTTGGAAAGATCGATAAATCCATCGACAGGATGGGATATTGGGGGGCCTTCGTGCAGATGGCTGTTGCCGTTCTTACGAACTGGACCGTTAATGTCGGGATTTTTGCGGGGGTTGTTATGACCTACGCTAGCTCGCTCACCAATTGGCTAGCGGAATGGGGGCCAGTTGGGTGGGTTGCGATTGGTATTGGGACCGCACTCATAACTTCACTTGTATTTTCAGGAACCAGGTTTTTGTTGGCAAAACGTTCACTGTCGGACGCAACTGCTGAGATGGTGAAAACCAGAGCAAATATGAGTTCCGTAAACCCACTAGCTAAGACTTACGAATATGAAAAAATTGACATTAGGGAGTTGGTCACACCGCTTACAAATGTTGTGAGCGGAAAAACGTTTGTGGGTTGCCAGATTGTCGGTCCTGTAAATTTCCTATTGTTTGGCACAACGAATATAATGAACCCAAAGGGCCAAGCGTGTGAGGCTGTATATGCAGATAATGAAGTGTATATCTCCAACGTCGTTGAAGTGTTGGATTGTGACTTTAGGGATTGTGAATTTTACAACATCACCTTCATAGTTTTACCCGCTCAGTATGAATGGTTTACCAACAACCTGAAAACCAACTGTATAACAAAAAATCCACTGGATTTGAAAGAATTTGCAAATCAGGACGAATTGGAAAACCCCGATGATTTGGTAGCCATAGAGCCGCCTGAGGAAAATGCGAAACCCCCCGCCAAGAAAAGAACCCGTCGTGTCAAAAAATAAATTCGACAAACTACTCCACGCAATGGCGACTAAACCGCCCTTGGGAACTTCTGGAGCATCAGTTCCATCATCAGGTATGGACGGTTCCGGTAGTTGTACCGATACTCAAACTCCCAAAGGTAAGACTGGAGCCATTTCTTCGAAACCGAAACGTAAGTCCCCGAAAGACCCCGCTTAACGTTAGCCCAAAATCCTTCAATCGAATTGGTATGAACTTCACCCCGCACATATTCCTTTTGAGCGTGGTTTACTGTGGCGTGCCAGTATCCGTTCTGTGACAGTGGCTGGAATACGCGAGCCTCATCAGTGGCGACCCTAGAACCCTTAACGATGTAATGAGCCATAACCGGTAGTACGTGTCGCGCCTGTCGTGATGGAATGTGAGTTGCAACAACTTCACCACCGCGTTCAACGATACCTAAAACAACGGCTTTATCATCTTCGCCGCGTTTGTCTTTGCCGCCGATAAATGCCTTGTCAGCTTCTACAATGCCACTGAATGAATGTGTGCCGCCTACAGGATCATCACGATCAATGTAACCCATGTACTGGCGAATGCGATTGCACATTCTCCAAGCCGTTTTGTAAGTCACTCCGATAGTGCGCTGTACTTCCTTGGCTGAAACGCCATTTCGCGATGTAGTGAACATAAACATGACATGGAACCAGTCAGTCAGCGACGTTCTGGTATTCTCAAACGGTGTACCGGCAGTTGGGTAGATTTGGTGTCCACAACGCTCACAGGAATAACAGCGGCGGGTTGATACACGATAGTATTTCCTGCGCTTATTACAGACCTTGCAAATTGGGGTTTCACCGTAACGAACGATCTTTAAATGCTGCAAGCAAGCGTCATCATCTGGGAATCGATTCTTGAAGTCTTTTATGGTCATGTTTTTCATCATGGAGATACCTATGAATTATCATTCTTCGGATCGGGTACGTTCTTTTGAATTGAAGACGCTAGTTGATGAAGTATTCGACTATCCGCCACACAAACCCACTCATGGTTTTCCGTCCCAAAAAACAGGGTGCAGTATTCATCCCCCTCTAGTGGACATTCAATTCGAAACCGCTCTAAACGACTCAGCTCGGTACTTCCTTCAAAAGACATCTAGTGGCTCCCATATCCTTACAGTTGTTGACTAACTCTAATATAGGGATTCGGATTACATGTTTCAAGGGGATACTTGCGTTATTTTGCGTAAAAGAACATCAAGAGAACAAATTAAATATCGCTTTGTTTTACAATCACTTACATGTATGTACAAATGAGAACAAATATGGTACAAATAATACATGAGGCGGCGGTGTGGCCAGTTTGGGCAGTCCGATTGGGGGTACACCCGCCAGTGGAAGGATGATAAACAATGGCAGTGAATTCACTCAGGCTTGTTGAGGATACAAACGTGGATAAAACCAAGGCTCTGGAAGCCGCACTCGGGCAGATCGAGCGGGCATTCGGCAAGGGCTCGATCATGAAACTCGGCAAGAATGAACAGGTAGTGGAGATTGAAACCATCTCCACCGGTTGTCTGGGTCTTGATATAGCACTTGGTATTGGCGGTTTGCCCAAAGGTCGGGTGATCGAGATTTACGGGCCGGAATCTTCCGGTAAAACCACCATGACCCTGCACACGATTGCCGAAGCCCAAAAGGCCGGCGGGATTTGTGCCTTTATTGATGCGGAACATGCGCTTGATCCGATTTATGCCCGCAAGCTTGGGATCAATCTGGAAGAATTGCTGATTTCCCAGCCGGATACCGGTGAACAGGCGCTGGAAATTGCCGACACATTGGTGCGCTCCGGTGCGGTTGATGTGCTGGTGATCGATTCAGTTGCAGCCCTTACGCCGCGCGCCGAGATTGAGGGCGAAATGGGTGATTCACTTCCCGGTCTTCAAGCACGGTTGATGAGCCAGGCCTTGCGCAAACTCACCGCTTCCATCTCGCGTTCCAACACGATGGTGATTTTCATCAACCAGATCCGCATGAAGATCGGCGTGATGTTCGGTTCACCGGAAACGACTACCGGTGGTAATGCGCTCAAATTCTACGCCTCCGTGCGTCTCGACATTCGCCGCATTGGCGCGGTCAAGGATCGTGACGAGGTGGTGGGTAACCAGACCCGCATCAAGGTGGTCAAGAACAAGCTGGCGCCGCCTTTCAAGCAGGTTGAATTCGACATCATGTATGGTGAGGGTGTTTCCAAGACCGGCGAGTTGATTGACCTTGGGGTCAAGGCCGGGATTGTTGAAAAATCCGGTTCCTGGTTCTCCTACAATTCCGAGCGATTGGGACAGGGCAGGGAAAATTCCAAACAGTTCCTGGTTGATAATCCGGCAATTGCTGAGGAAATCGAACTTGCCCTGCGCCAGAATGCCGGTCTTATTGCTGCAACCCTGCTTGACGGGGAAGTGGAAAAGCCGGATGAGGATGCAGACGAAATCGATTTGTTGGGAGAAGCTCCGCTTGATGCGGCAAAGCCTCTGGATGATGTAGCCGAGGGCTAGCCTCGCCCCCCATTCACAATTATCCCCTGGGGGAAGCTTCACGCCTCTGCTTCCCTCCTCCTGGCCGCGGGTTATCCCCGCGGTCTTTTTGTATTTTGAACCATTTGTCGGATGCAGGTGCGGCATTCTCCCGCGAAATCAACCGTTGTTTTAATCTGCTGTCAGACGTAAGAAACAGGCTCTGAACGTAAACGAGGCACGTATTTTGCCATGAGTGGTGTAAACGAAATCCGGTCCGCATTTCTGGACTATTTTAACGAGAACAATCATGAGATTGTTTCTTCCAGTCCGCTTGTGCCGCGCAATGATCCGACCCTGATGTTTACCAATGCGGGGATGGTGCAATTCAAGAATGTTTTTACTGGACTTGAAGCCCGGGACTACAACCGCGCTGTTACTTCGCAAAAATGCGTGCGGGCGGGTGGCAAGCATAATGATCTTGATAATGTGGGTTATACAGCGCGTCACCACACATTCTTCGAGATGCTTGGAAACTTTTCCTTTGGCGACTATTTCAAGGACCAGGCAATCACGCTTGCCTGGAATCTGCTCACCAAAGAGTTCGGGCTTGATAAATCCAAACTACTGGTGACGGTTTATCATACCGACGATGATGCGTTTGATCTGTGGAAGAAGATTGCCGGATTGTCCGAGGACCGGATCATCCGCATTCCAACGCATGATAATTTTTGGGCGATGGGGGACACGGGTCCTTGCGGTCCATGCTCGGAAATATTTTATGACCACGGCGATCATATTCCAGGTGGCCCTCCTGGTAGCCCGGATGAAGACGGGGACCGGTTTATTGAAATCTGGAACCTCGTTTTCATGCAGTACGAGCAGGTCACGCTTGATGAACGCATAGACCTGCCCAAACCCTCGATTGATACGGGCATGGGTCTGGAGCGAATTGCAGCTGTCATGCAGGGCGAACATGACAATTATGAAATTGACCTGTTCAAGGCGTTGATTGCTGCAAGTGAAGAGCTAACCGGTACAAAAGCGATTGGCGATCAGCAACCAAGTCACCGGGTGATTGCAGATCACCTGCGTGCCTCCAGTTTCCTGATTGCGGATGGCGTTCTGCCCTCCAATGAAGGTCGCGGGTATGTGTTGCGTCGCATCATGCGACGCGCGATGCGCCATGCCAGTCTGCTTGGCGCCAAGGACCCGTTGATGCATCAACTGGTGCCCGCATTAATCCAGCAGATGGGCAATGCCTTTCCGGAGCTTGTTCGTGGTGAGGGGCTGATTGCTGAAACACTTGAACTGGAAGAGACGCGTTTTCGCAAAACACTGGAACGCGGTCTTGGTTTGCTGGATGAGGCTACGGGTACGCTCAAAGAAGGAGATGAGTTGGACGGCGAAACCGCTTTCAAACTTTATGACACCTTTGGTTTTCCACTGGATTTGACCCAGGACGCTCTGCGTCGCCGCGGCATCAGCGTTGATACCAATACATTTGATGAGGCAATGGAACGCCAAAAGGCTGAAGCCCGTGCTGCCTGGGCAGGTTCCGGTGATACCGCAGATGAACGGATCTGGTACACTTTGCGTGATGAGCATGGCTCAACCGAGTTTCTGGGCTACGACACGGAAAACGCCGAAGGTGTTGTTCAGGCTGTGGTGATGGACGGTAAATCCGTTGAGAAGGCCGCCAAGGGTGACACGGTTGCCGTTATCGTCAACCAGACACCATTTTACGGGGAAAGCGGTGGCCAGACGGGCGATCGAGGCGAAATCCGGTTTGATGGCGGTCGGATAGAAATTACAGACACCAAAAAACGCGGTGAGGGACTTCACGTTCACTATGGAAAAATTGCCGAGGGTGAAGTTAACAACGGCATGCCTGTGGAATTGGAAGTTGACCACGTAGCGCGTTCCGGTTTGCGGGGCCATCACTCGGCCACCCATCTGGTGCATGAAGCGTTGCGGGAAGTGTTGGGTGATCATGTGGCCCAGAAGGGTTCACTTGTTGCCCCTGACCGGCTGCGGTTTGATTTTTCCCATCAAAAAGCCATTCCAGAAAATGACCTTGCAACGGTTGAGGCAATCGCCAACGAGATTATCCGTCAGTCCTCGCCGGTTGAAACCCGGTTGATGGCGGTTGATGATGCAATTGAACTGGGTGCCATGGCGCTGTTTGGGGAAAAATACGGTGAGGAGGTTCGGGTTGTCTCAATGGGAACAGCACTCCGTGGTGAGAAGGCTGGCAAGACCTACTCGCTGGAACTGTGCGGTGGAACCCATGTGGCAAATACCGGCGAGATAGGCCTGGTTCGGTTGTTGGGTGAAAGTGCGGTGTCTTCTGGTGTGCGCCGGATTGAAGCGCTGACGGGAGAATCTGCGCTTGCCTATCTTGAAGATCAGGAAGCCCGGGTAAAAGATATTGCCGCGGTCCTGAAAGTTCCGCCCCACGATACGGTGGAACGTGTTGCTGCGTTGGTGTCCGACCGCAAGCGGCTTGAGCGCGAATTGGCTGAAGCGAAAAAGAAACTCGCTTTGGGCGGAGGCAGTGGCGCTTCCGCTAGTGATGCGATCAAGGATATTGGCGGAGTGAACTTCCTTGGTCAGGTGGTAGAAGGAATTTCCCCCAAAGACCTCAAGGGATTGGTGGATGATGCCAAAAAATCAATCGGTTCCGGCGTCGTGGTGATCTCCGGTGTTTCAGAAGACGGTAAGGCGGCGATTGTGGTGGGTGTCACGGATGATTTGACCGACCGGTTCAGTGCGGTTGAGCTGGTGCGCATTGCTTCAGAAAAAGTCGGTGGCAAGGGCGGTGGTGGCCGGCCCGACATGGCTCAGGCCGGAGGACCGGATGGAGCCAATGTGACAGATGCCAATTCCGCGGTAGAGGCCGTGATTGCAGGATAGGTTGAACCTACCCCATAGCCTTTTGTAAGTTCTCATCAATCTTGTCGAGGAACCCGATGGTGGAAAGCCATGGTTGGTCCGGGCCAATGAGCAGGGCCAGATCCTTGGTCATATAGCCTGATTCCACCGTGCCAATACACACGTCTTCCAGGGTCTTCGAGAATGTAGCAAGTTCGGTGTTGTCATCAAGTTTTGCGCGGTGCGCCAGTCCCCGGCTCCAGGCAAAGATTGAAGCGACTGAATTTGTTGATGTCTCTTCACCCTTTTGGTGGGCGCGGTAGTGACGGGTCACAGTCCCGTGGGCAGCTTCCGCCTCGACGGTTTTGCCATCCGGGCTCATCAAGACAGAAGTCATCAAACCAAGTGACCCAAAGCCTTGGGCTACGGTATCTGATTGGACATCGCCATCATAGTTTTTGCAGGCCCAGACATAGCCGCCAGACCACTTCAGGGCAGAGGCAACCATGTCATCAATCAGCCGGTGTTCGTAGATGATGTTCTCTGCCTCATATTTTTCCTTGAACTCTGACTGGTAGGTTTCTTCAAAAATATCTTTGAACCGACCGTCATAGGATTTCAAAATGGTGTTTTTGGTGGACAAATAGCAGGGCACTTTTCGAAGTAGCGCGTAATTCAGTGAAGCACGGGCAAAGTCCCGAATTGAATCATCCAAATTGTACATGGCCATCGCAATGCCAGAGGAGGGGGCATCGAAGACTTCATGCTCAATTTCTTTGCCATCTTCGCCAACGAATTTGATGGTGAGCTTTCCAGGGCCTGGAAAACGGAAATCTGTTGCCCGGTACTGATCACCAAATGCATGGCGACCAACGATGATGGGCTGTGTCCAGCCCGGTACAAGCCGGGGTACGTTTTTCATGATGATGGGTTCACGAAATATCACACCACCCAGGATGTTGCGGATAGTGCCGTTGGGTGAGCGCCACATTTTTTTCAGGCCGAACTCTTCTACCCGGGCTTCATCTGGCGTAATCGTTGCACACTTTACGCCAACGCCGTGTTTCTTGATTGCATTGGCGGAATCAATGGTAATCTGGTCGTCGGTCGCATCGCGGGATTCAATTCCCAAATCATAATATTCGAGATCAATATCAAGGTATGGATGGATCAGCTTGTCTTTGATGAATTGCCAGATGATTCGGGTCATCTCATCACCATCGAGTTCGACGACCGGATTTTCTACCTTGATTTTTGCCATGAAATACCCTCGAAGCAGCGTCTGGAAAACGCGTTTGATTTTGTGTGGAGACCTATACCAAACTGGCGCTGTCATGCAAATCATACCAAGGTGTGAATTAGAAAATTGGATCAATACATGAATATTCTGGAAGTAATCGAGGCACGTCGAACATCAAAGGTTCTTGGCAATCCTGATACGGCGCCCAAACCTTTGGGGCATTCGCGTGATTCTATAGACAGGCTGCTTGAAGTGGCCGGTAACGCACCCTTTCATCATCCTTCTGCGCATATTCATCACGAGACGCTTTCATCCCCAGTGCCCTGGCGGGTGTACAAACTGGATGGGAATGGTTGTCGCCGACTTATGCAGGCGCTCTCGAGGCAGGGCGGACATTCCGGCAAAATACCGGCAATGCTGGCTGCTGCGGAGTTTTTGCTGCAGGTTTCCTGGTTACCAGATAGAATCACCAATGACACAGAACCTGTTGAAAATGAAGAGTTATTCTCCGGGGACATACGCAATATGGAACATATAGCGGCAGCCTCGGCGATGACGCAGTCCCTGTTGTTGGCTGCGACGGATGCAGGCTTTAGAACTTATTGGTCAAGTGGCGGTGTTTTGCGCTCGCCGGAAGTTTTTAAACATTTAGGCATTCCTGCAGACGAGATATTACTCGGGTCGGTGTTTTTGTGTCCCCAGGATGTGGGAGATGCGGAAGTAAAACCCGGCAAATTCCACGACATGCGTGGCAGCCTTGATGACTGGTCCGCATGGCGGGATATGAGCATCTAACCGTGCATAGCAATGAATTTTGGCGGCGGTGATATGGCAAAGCCGCTTGAAAACGCCTAAATCTGTATTTGTATAGAAATCTACGTGAACTTTATTCAACTTGGTCCAACAGGAAAAATCATGAGCAAGAGTGAGAACACCCGCACGGAAACCGATTCCTTTGGGCCGCTGAAAGTTCCCGGTGATAAATATTATGGAGCGCAGACAGCCCGCTCACTGCTAAATTTCCCCATTGGTACAGAAACCATGCCGCTCCCGTTAGTGTCCGCACTTGGCATCGTCAAACAGGCGGCGGTACGGGTAAATCTGGAGATGGGGGTGATTGACAGTGACCTTGCCAAGGCAATTGATCAGGCTGCAGGTGAGGTGGCAGAGGGTAAACTCGACGACCATTTCCCCTTGTCAGTCTGGCAAACCGGATCCGGTACCCAATCAAACATGAATACCAATGAGGTGATATCCAACCGTGCAATTGAAATTCTCGGTGGTGAAATTGGTTCGAAAACGCCAGTGCATCCCAATGACCACGTCAATATGGGGCAATCCTCCAACGATACCTTTCCGACTGCCATGCACATTGCAGCGGCGCGGGAAATCAATTCGCAACTGCTTCCGGCACTTGAGCATCTGTTGCAAGCTGTTGAGGCGAAATCCAAAGCATTCAAGGATATTGTCAAAATTGGCAGAACCCACACTCAGGATGCAACACCGCTTACTTTGGGACAGGAATTTTCCGGATACGCGGCGCAATTGCGCAATGGCATTTCCAGGATCACCCAGGCGCTTGATGGTTTGTATGAGTTGGCACAAGGCGGAACAGCAGTGGGCACGGGCTTGAATTCGTTTGAAGGATTTGCGGAAGGATTTGCGGCGGAGACTGCGACGATCACCGGCCTGCCGTTTTGCACTGCACCCAACAAGTTCGAGGCACTTGCATCCAACGAAGCCTATCTTTTTGCACACGGGACGCTCAACGCGCTGGCAGCAGCGCTTTTCAAAATTGCCAATGACATACGGTTTTTGGGGTCCGGGCCACGTTCCGGTCTTGGTGAGATTTCATTGCCGGAAAATGAGCCAGGGTCTTCCATCATGCCGGGCAAGGTCAATCCCACCCAGTGCGAGGCGCTTACCATGGTTTGTACGCAGGTGATGGGCAACCAGACCACAATCAGCGTTGCCGCCAGCCAGGGGCATTTTGAACTCAATGTCTTCCGTCCAGCCATGGCCAACGCGATGTTGCAATCAATTAGGTTGCTGTCAGATGCAAGCCGTAGTTTCGCGGACCGCTGTATGGTCGGCATCACCGCAAATGAGGAAAACATTCAGGAGCTTCTGGAACGATCCTTGATGCTTGTAACCGCACTTGCGCCCAAGATTGGGTATGACAAGGCAACGGAAATCGCCAAAACCGCCCACAAAAACGGAACAACGCTGCGCGAGGAGGCGCTGCGACTTGGTTATGTGAATGAGGAAGATTTTGACCGGATTGTGCGCCCCGAGAAGATGATCGGTCCATCGAAGCGTTAGTAAATTCGCTAAAATTCAAACAGATGACTTAAGCAAACCCCAATTTGTGATTGCTAGAGTCTGGGGAAGTTTATCCCAGAGGTCATTTTGTTTCACAGAATTAGAAACTTTGCTCGAAATGAGCGCGGAAACATTGCCATAATTGGTGCGCTGTTACTGTTGCCAATTTTGGGCGTGACCGGTGCCGTGATTGATTACTCCAGAATTTCCAATGCAGGTGACCGCTTGCAAGCAGCTGTCGATGCAGCAGCGGTAGCCGCCGCACGCAGTGGCGCGCCGGTCAAAGACATGGAGCAAATCGCTGCCAACATGGTTTTGGCCAATTATGGTGAGAATGTCGATGCGATTAAAACGACGGTCAATACCTATGAATTGATTGTTGAAGTGCAAGATGCGATTGCGACCTCAGTGTTGGCAGCTGTTGGGCGTCCTGTATTTGAAATTACTGTTGTGGCGCGGGTAAGGAACAGCCTGCCGATGGGTGGTGGTAATGTCGCGACTACCGATACGAACAAATTGAAGCGGCAGTTGAGGGCGCGGAAGCGCAAGTTGAAAAACCTATCCAGACATATGACTTATGAACAACGCCTTCGTCTGGAGCGGGCGATTAATGCACAGTTGAAAACGATGGCGCAACAAGGCCGTGGATTTGTGCCCGGCGATGTAGTGTTGGTCGAATAACTTTCAATTCCCACCGCTGACGATATTGTTACCCTTTGGACTGTTGCGCGACGCGCTACACTGCGACACATTCCACGCTCTGCAAATTATTTTGAGGACTGAAATCCAGTGTTGGTGTTCAAAAAAATCATTCACAGTTTTACTTCGTTGCTTTGGATAGTCGCCCTATCGCCCGTATTCATAGGTTTGTCAGGTGAAGCCGGATATGCATGCGGACCCGACACGGATTGCATGGTTGGCAAGCGCCATTACCGCATACGCATGCCTGAAAATCACGATGGCAAATCGAAGGTTGGAGCGATCTTCTTTATGCATGGCTGGCGCGGCAGTGCTGCTGCGGTGATGCGTAACAAGATCCTGGGGGAAACCATTTCTGATATGGGTCTGGCACTTATTGCACCAAAGTCACGGCATGAAGATTGGGCATTGCCAGGCTCGCCAAGCGGCGAGAAGCCGGTGGAGATCGAGTTTTTTGATGCGTTGACGGAGGATGTCACCACCAGGTTTCTGATTGATCCTGCAAGGATGATGGCTTCAGGCTTTTCTGCAGGTGGCATGATGGTTTGGAACCTTGTCTGTGACCGTCCTGACATGTTTGCAGGTTATGCGCCGATTTCGGGGACCTTCTGGGAACCGATGCCAAAGACCTGTGAAGGCAGTAACGTCAACCTCGTTCATACCCACGGCAAAAAAGACACAATGGTGCCGCTTACGGGAAGGGTAATTGCCGATACAAAACAGGGAAATGTGCTCACCGCTCTTGAGATGTATGCCAGCAAGGGGCGTTACGCCGATGCGCGAAAATTCAGTGATGGTGAACTGGAATGCACGGAAAAACACGATGCAAACGGCAAATTGCTGGAATTTTGCCTGCATCCGCGAGGGCATGATATGCGGGTTGCTTATGTTGTTCGGGCTTGGGAAAAACTTGAAGAAATCGGCGCCTTCGCCACTGCCTTGAGCAGCGAAGGCGGTTAAATAGTGGGGCTTAGCCGTATGGCCCCTTGAGGCCGAGTTTCTCAATCAGGCTGGTATAACGGTTGGAGCTTTTGACCAGCTCGGCTCCGTAACGTTCAACCAGTTCAGCCCGCCTCGCCGGATCTGTTATCGCGTCAATTGCCCCCCAGCTCGCAGCAATATTCTCTGCTGCATTACGAATTGCTGTGAGCGTTTCAGCGTCTGCAAGGGCAGAACCAAGCGTGTTTGGTGTAACCTTGCCAACGCCGTTGACGGTGACTGCACCCGCATCGGTGTAGCCTGCGGGCAAATCGCCTTTGAGGTTCATGACCGACTTATAGCGAATACAATCGGTAATTTGGTCGACCGCCTGCTTTGCGCCCTCAACCCTGGAATTGTGCTCGGTATCAGCTGCCGCGTGAGGCAACAGTTCCATCTTGTCGCCGTGCTTCTTCTCAAGCGCCAGATAAGGCACCATCGGGCCTGAGAGTTCACCGGTTTCAGCGTTCTTGAACAAATCCGCATCAATGCCGGCGTAGCGTACCTTGCCGCTTGCAAGAGCTGCATCAAGCGCGTCGGCGTTGACGACTTCGCCGCGGTCGTAATTGATCAACACAGCACCATCATTGAGCGCAGACAAAACTTTGTCGTCGATAACGGAATCATTGGCGAATTTGCCGGTATCCGCATTGAGCGGGCCAAGCCCGGTGTGCGGCGAGATGGCGTCTGCACCGTTCGCTGCGTCTTCTGGTGAAGTTGCGTAGATGAAACCTTCCGATTCTATCCAGTCCTTGTGATGAGGACGGGCGTAGACAGAAACTTCCATGCCAAATGACTTTGCCAGGCAGGCGACTTCGCGGCCAATATTACCGAAGCCGATGATCGCCATCTTCTTGCCTTCGATCTTTTCGGTCGGATATTCGCAAAGGTTTTTGCCGGTATCGAAATCCTGGGCACATACACGGGCGTGCAATTCGCCAACAGGAAGATCAGGCGTTACTTTCAACAATGCCTTCATTGCCATTTGGGCAGTTGCGCGGCTGTTGAAACTCGGAGTGTTCATCAGTGGTGCTTCGCCGCCATCGCCATTGCCGCCGCCCCAGGAGGCGGACCCCATGTTGCCCGTACCGGCACCAATGCGTACGCCGCCTTCTGCAAATTTAGATGTTGCAGGCAGGAATGTGGCCGCGACGATGGTTGCATCATACTGGCCATTTTCCGTGATTGGCAGAAGCTCGTCTTCACGGCTTAAATCCGGCTGGTAGAAATAGTGAATCTTGCCTTTTTCCAAACTATCCGCGTTCTCCATGAGCCCATCATGGAATACGCCACCAGTCTGCTCAATATGGGTCTTAACGGCGCTGTGATCTGGTTTGCCACTTTTATCAAATTTGAGACCAACCAGATCTGCAACCAACACCTTGTAAGCGCGGTTTGGATCGTCCGTGCGAGCTTTTTCGCCACCGGCGCTGGCTGATGTGTCGAATGATACGCCCTCCTTGGCCAGCAATTCTTCAAGTGTGACCAGTTTGGCGCGCAGGTATGCGTATTTGAGGTTTTCCAACAGCGCTACAATGTCTTCCGGTTCACGAATGCCACCGATCCAGGCACGGTAATCGCCAGGGGTTCCTGGAAATGCATTCACATAACGGGCCACATCCAGACCGGGTTCAAAGTCACCATTGGGATGGGTAAGCCCTTCATAGCCAAGCAACTGCTTTGACCGCGCAATCAGATGCGTATGTAGATTGGGATCAGTAATTTCCGGGTCGACCACTTTAAGGAGTGTAACGGCTGCGCCGCGACTCTCGGGTTGATCAACACCAAGATCAAGCAAAGGCTCCTTTGCGATCCATTTGTCTATGGTTTCGCGGTTTGTTTTAGAGCGGTGGTTTGCGTCCCTTACGCTACCAATGCGTTTTTCAGAGCGCAGCAGGCCAAAGGTTGTTTCTGCCAGGGCCAGTGTGGAAAATGTGTTGATGATGCCACCCAGCATCTTGTCCTCAGCCGGATCGTAGAATGGTCCGAGCTTTGCGGTCTTTTCTCCAGAAAGCGGTAACTTGGGATTAACCGGCACTACCATTTTGAGCTGTCGTGGGATTGCCCAAGCAGGATTTTGCTGATTGGTTTCAACAAGATCAAAAGCTGGTGGCGTAAGAGAGACCACGAAATATCCCGATATGCCGCCGATCGCTTTTTGAAACGGGGTGAACATACAACATTTGGTCATCGCCTCGGCGACAGTTTCATCTGACCAGGGCATGGCACCCAGCATTGATGTAGCATCAATCACCGCGTGGTGTTCTGCCGGGTTCTTGTCAATCCACGCAAGCAGGTTTTTGATTTCCGCTTCGGAGTAGGTCGTTGCGCCAGTGGTTTCGTGGCCTACACCGAAAAATACCTTGATGCCCATCGCCTCGAGTTCATCAGGGGAAGGAATGGTGCCTTCCTTGTCAGCAAAATGCAGACGGTTCTCATCACCATTTTCCGCAAAACGATGCATCTCAACCAGCTGCGCGCCCCAAGACTGGCGGAAAAAACCCCCAGCTTTACCGGCATCCGATTCAGGTGCGGGAGTATCAACAAAAACGTGTTGAGCAGGGTCATTGGCATTGATCAGGTGCATTGCACAAACGGTGAAACCGGAGTGGCCGCCGCCCAGACCCATTGCCATCCGGTTGGTTTTCGGGAATTCGAAATAGCGGATAATTTCGCGCATCATGTCCAGCAGGATTGCATCTGCCGGGTAGCCACGGTGCATGGAACGGCCAATCTCGGCAGCGGTAAACGCGCCAATGTCATTGCCCTTGTCATCAAGCTTGCGATAGGTCGCTTCAAGCCATCGCTCAAACTCATAACGCATTTTACGGCTATCGATTTCATCGGTGGTGATATCAGTGATAGGGCCAACGCCGAAGAACCGGTTTACGGTACGTTGCGGTGGTCCACCAGCGGTCGCGGCAGCACAAGCTTCGTGCTGTACTTTCAGTTCTTCAACGTTCGCCATTTCTCTATCCCCTAATGTCACAATAATACACACGCACCCTTGGCAGATTGCCAGGATGGTGTGAAATTCAGATATTGAGATATCTAAAGCACAGGGTGCTCGAAGTCTGGAATGCGTCACGGTGTATCACGTTCACGCGGCGATGAACTTGTGCCTAGTTCCAATGTTCAAGTTGAATGCAGAGGCTGATCTGTGCCATTTGGGTGACTGGCGAAGAAATTACACAAGAAAAAGTCGGAAAATTCATGTTCAAGCGTTTGAAAAATTGCCACAATGTGCAGGATATGCGGGCGCTGGCCAAACAGCGGCTACCCGGCCCGATCTTCCACTACATTGACGGGGCGGCGGACGATGAACTGACCTATCGGCGCAATACTGCCGCCTTTGATGATTGTGATTTGGTGCCGAATGTCCTGGCGGGTGTTGAAACCGTTGACATGTCCACAACGGTGATGGGGCAGAAAATCGACATGCCGATTTATTGCGCACCAACTGCTCTGCAACGGCTTTTCCATCCTGAAGGGGAGCGGGCGGTTGGCAAGGCTGCCACCAAATATGGAACCATGTTTGGTGTATCTTCGCTTGCCACAGTCAGTGTGGAAGAAATATCTGAAATTGCCCCTGGGCCAAAAATGTTCCAGTTCTATTTTCACAAGGACCGTGGTTTGAATGATGCGCTGATGCAAAGGGCAAAGGATGCGAAATTCAATGTGTTGGCGCTGACGGTCGATACCATAACCGGCGGAAACCGGGAGAGGGACCTTCACACCGGCTTCACATCGCCACCCAGATTGACGCTCAGCAGTATGATCAGTTTCGCAACCCATCCCATGTGGGCTTGGAATTTCTACACCAAACCAAAATTTGATATGCCGCATTTGTCCGGTCATGTGTCTGAAGGCACCAATTTGGCTGTATCCGTCGGCGAATATTTCTCCACCATGCTGGATCAGTCCATGAACTGGAAAGACGCTGAAAAACTCTGCAGGGATTGGGACGGAGAGTTTGCCCTGAAAGGCATCATGAGTGTTGAAGATGCAAAACGGGCAGTTGATATTGGATGTACCGGGATCATGGTTTCAAACCATGGCGGCAGGCAGTTGGATGGCTCCCGCGCGCCGTTTGATCAATTGGCTGAGATTTGTGATGCGGTGGGCGATAAAATCGATGTTATTTGCGAGGGCGGCATTCAACGCGGGACGCATGTTCTAAAGGCCCTGTCAGTTGGAGCAAAGGCCTGTTCGGGCGGGCGAATGTATCTTTATGCTCTTTCGGCAGCTGGGCAGGCCGGTGTTGAAAAAGTCCTGGGCAATCTACGTACCGAAATCGAACGCGACATGAAGCTGATGGGGGTTACCTCATTAGATCAGCTCAGCCGCGATAATTTACGATATCGATAGGGGCTTATTTGATGCCAGTCCAACCGCTCAAAGGTGTTATTGCACCGATCCTCACACCGTTTGATAAAGCGCTCAATATTGCTGAAGATTTGTATGTCAGCCACGCCAAGGCGATGCTTGAAGAGGGCTGTGTCGGGTTAGCGCCTTTTGGTACGACGGGCGAGGCGCTTTCGGTCGGGTTGGAAGAACGCGTGCACACGCTGGCGACACTGGTAGATAGCGGCGTTGATCCGTCAAAGCTCATCCCGGGAACAGGCCTCACCAACATGCCGGACACGGTGCGACTCACGCGACAGACAGTTGAGTTAAATTGTGCCGGAGCACTGGTATTGCCGCCATTCTTTGGCAACCAGCCAAGTGAGGAAGGGCTTTATGCCTACTATGCGCGGCTAATAGAGCAGGTAGGCTCTGATGCGCTTCGGATATATTTGTATCATATTCCGCAAGTTGCAGGCGTTGGTATTCCGGTATCTTTGGCGGCACGGTTACACCGAGATTTTCCGGGGCAGATCGTGGGCATCAAGGACAGTTCGGGTGACTGGGACAACACAAAAGCGCTGCTCGAAATTGAGGGACTTGTGGTTTATCCCGGTTCTGAATTGTTTTTGACCGATGCAATCGAACTTGGTGGCCCAGGATGCATTACCGGCACGGCCAACTTGAATGCTGCTGCAATTGCAGAAGTGGCAAGTCTATTGCATTCGGGTGAGCACGAGATGGCTGCCCAAAAAATGAAATCGGTCCATACATTTCGTTCGACGATGCAGCAACACAATTTGATTGCAGCGCAAAAATGGCTCCTTGCGGACAGGAGCGGGGATCAGCGCTGGCTGGAGGTCCGTCCGCCGCTAGGGCGATTATCAGATGCAGCGGGCTTGGCGCTTAAAGATGAGTTGGCGAGTATTTGACAACCCACGCACAAAAAAGCCCGGACTGGGAAATCCGGGCTCATAAATTGCAGTATAGAAGCTTCAGTGATCAGTTCGCCATTGTGCCAATATCACCGGCTGCCAGATCAGGTTCCTGACCTAATGCAGCAAGATCTTCGTCAAGACTCTTTTCAACCTGTTCTTCAAGATTGAGGTCATCGATAAGTCCGTCAGCCTCTTCAATCGCGGCTTCCGGCGCGGCATCCACTTGGTTGCTGTCCGTCGCATTAAGATCAGCAATTGCTGCCTCAACAGCTTCTGGAGCAGTCGCACCAAATGAAGCTTCCAGATCGCCAATCAGCGTGTCGAGTGAAGTCACCAATTTATAGTCGGGGTTGATTTGTAGCCGCTCAAGCGCTTCATCGCGCATTGTTTTGAGTTGTTGAATTTGTTCCATGAATTACCCTTTTAAAGTTGTTAGGCCCCCACCGATTTGTTTTGTTTGCAGTTACGCCACGCACCAAAACCCATAGAAGACGCATGAACAATGTAATGCACAAATTCCACGAATGTTCAAATTTGAAAGTGAATATTGCGGTTTTTTCAGTGAATTAAGAGTTAGTCCGCTTCCCGGAGTTCTTCGTAAGAAACCATTACATGCTGGCGAAAGGGCTTTCGTTCAGCCAGCACATCGTAATAGCGCTGCAGGTGCGGGAAGTCTTTTCGGGCGATATCAATATCGAAGTATCGATAGAGGCAGTGGCCGAACTGAATATCTGCCAGGCTGAAGTCCTCACCGGCGATAAATTTCAATTTGGACAGCCGATCATCCGCGATAGTGAGGAATTTCCCCAGGGCTTCCAAAGCTTCCGCGATTGCAGCCGGATCGCGTTTTGAGGGAGGTGTTCTGACAACCCGCCAAAACAGGGGTGCGGTAAATTTCAGCGCTATGTTTATCTTTGACCACTCTGCCCACATGTCCACATTGGTTCTTTTTACAGGGTCCTGTGGCCAGAAATCTTCGCTGGCATAGGTGTTTGCAAGATAGCGCAGGATTGCACCTGATTCCCAGATTGGAGGATTATCGCCATCCTGCAGGGTAGGGACGGTGCCATTCGGATTCATGGTGAGATAATCACCAGTGTTATTAACACCATACATAAGGCCGGCGTCGGTGCGTTGATGCTCGAGACCCAGTTCGCCGATACACCACATAACAGCCTGAACATTGGATGATGAGGCACGACCCCAGATGTTCAGCATGTTCGCTGATCCTTTACGCTGATTGTCAGATATGGAGTTCAGCTGTTAAGCGGAACCTTTGGAACGGAGCCGGTACCGCCGTTTCGCTTGCCGGTGGACTTTGGTTTCGCTTTTGACGGTTTGGCCTTGGCTTTTGTTGCCGGACGTTTTGGTTTGATCGGTTTGTCCTCGATCGCAACCAGCTTCAGGGACCCTTTGCCATCCTTGTCCTTGGTGAGGCTGATGCTTACGGTGCCGCCGGTTTTTAATTTTCCGAATAACACTTCATCTGCCAATGGCTTCTTGATGTGCTCCTGAATAACGCGGCCCAGGGGACGAGCGCCCATGCGTTCGTCAAACCCTTTGGTCGCAATCCACGCGATGGCTTCTTCGGTGAGTTCAAAAGTTACACCGCGCTCGGCAAGCTGGGCCTCCAACTGCATGATGAACTTCTCAACAACCTTGTGGACAACCGGTGTTGGCAGGGAATCGAAGGGAACAATTGCGTCAAGTCGATTGCGGAATTCCGGCGCAAATAGCCGGTTGATGGCTTCCTCATCATCACCGGTGCGCTTGGTTGAGCCGAAGCCAATCGCGGATTTCTGCATTTCCGAAGCACCCGCGTTGGTGGTCATGATGAGAATGACATTGCGAAAATCGACTTTCTTGCCGTTGTGGTCCGTCAGTTTGCCGTGATCCATAACTTGCAGGAGAATGTTGAACAGGTCCGGATGGGCTTTCTCGATTTCATCAAGCAGCAGCACACAATGGGGGTGTTGATCGACTCCGTCGGTCAGTAATCCACCTTGATCGAAGCCAACATACCCTGGAGGTGCACCAATCAGACGGGATACGGTATGGCGTTCCATGTATTCAGACATGTCAAAGCGCAACAGTTCCACACCCATGGCGCTGGCAAGTTGGCGTGCAACTTCGGTTTTTCCGACCCCGGTTGGTCCAGAAAACAGGTAACCGCCAATGGGTTTGTCTGGTTCACGCAATCCCGCGCGGGAAAGCTTGATCGCGGACGAAAGCGCGCTGATTGCTGCGTCCTGTCCGTAAACCACCCGCTTCAGCTGCGTTTCGAGGTTGGAAAGTACGGTGGCATCATCCTTTGAAACAGTTTTTGGCGGAATACGTGCCATCGTTGCGACGGTTTCTTCGATTTCCTTGATGCCAATCTGCTTTTTGCGTTTGGAAACCGGTAGCAGTTTTTGTGACGCGCCGGACTCATCAACAACATCGATTGCCTTGTCGGGCAATTTGCGATCATTGATGTAGCGCGAGGACAATTCCACCGAAGCCCGGATTGCCTCATTAGTGTATTTGATGTCGTGGAATTCCTCGAAATATGGCTTGAGACCCTTCATGATATCAATGGAGTCTTCAAGGGAAGGTTCCTTGATATCAATTTTCTGGAAACGACGGACCAAGGCGCGGTCCTTTTCAAAGAACTGTCGGTATTCCTTGTAGGTAGTCGAGCCAATGCAGCGGATGGTACCCGAGGAGAGTGCTGGTTTCAAAAGATTGGATGCATCCATGGCTCCACCGGAAGTCGCACCGGCACCGATCACGGTGTGGATTTCATCGATGAACATGATCGCGCCTGGATAATCCTCGATTTCTTTCACGACCTGTTTAAGGCGTTCCTCGAAGTCTCCGCGATAGCGGGTCCCGGCAAGCAGGGTACCCAAATCAAGTGTAAAAATCGTACTGTCGTGCAAAACTTCCGGGACGTCTTTTTCCACAATCCGTTTGGCAAGGCCCTCAACAATTGCGGTTTTACCCACTCCAGGATCTCCCACATAGAGGGGATTATTCTTTGAGCGGCGGCACAACACCTGGATTGTGCGGTTTACTTCATCTGTTCGGCCAATCAGCGGATCAATACGCCCTGCTTTCGCTTTTTCGTTGAGATTGATGCAATAAGCAGTAAGCGCATCCCCCTTGGTTTTGGTGTCTTCTTCGCCAAGGGCAGCCTGATCGTCCTCAATACCGCGAACCGGTCTGACTTCCGCTGAGCCACTGCGTTTTGCAATTCCGTGCGATATGAAATTCACCGCATCATAGCGGGTCATTTCCTGTTCCTGAAGGAAATACGCCGCATGGCTTTCGCGTTCCGCAAAAATCGCGACAAGCACATTTGCACCGGTCACTTCTTCGCGTCCTGAAGATTGCACATGAATAACCGCACGCTGGATAACCCGCTGGAATCCTGCCGTCGGTTTTGAATCTTCATCATAGCCGGTCACCAGATTGGCAAGCTCTGTATCTATATAGTCGGACAGATTTTCGCGCAGCGCGTCCATATCCACATTGCAGGCACGCATTACAGCTGCCGCATCCTGGTCATCAATCAGAGCCAGCAGCAGGTGCTCAAGCGTTGCATATTCCTGAGACCGGTCGTTGGCAAACGACAGGGCCTTGTGGAGTGCTTTTTCCAGACTGTCAGTAAATGAGGGCAATAGGTGCTCCGGGTTATTTCTTTTCCATTACACATTGTAATGGATGTTGATGTTTCTGGGCGAAATCCATGACTTGCGTGACTTTGGTCTCGGCCACCTCGTAGGAAAATACGCCACATTCTCCCACGCCATTGTTGTGAACATGCAACATGATCTGGGTCGCCTGTTCCTGAGACTTTGAAAAGAACTGTTCGAGTACCATGATTACAAATTCCATCGGAGTAAAATCATCGTTCAACAAAAGCACCCTGTAAAGGCTCGGTTTTTTTGTTTTCGTCCGGATTCGGGTTGCAACACCTGTTTCATTGCCACCGTCATTCGACTGGTCGTCATCATCCTGCATTCGTAACGGCATGTCTGTCATGTTATTCGGACTGGATTCTATTGAGTGTAATATAATGCATGTTTGAGTTGTCGCAATACCGATGGCTGTCACGAAGAGTCACAAATCGGTCGCGGTTAACTATCATTCCAAATTATTTTCCAAAAAAGGTGAACCAACCGTTCATCATAAACGGATTGGTAACCACCTGTCCCTAGGGTGGATTGTTCATCCGGGCAATGGCCAGTGGCGTACATAATCCGGGATTTAGTTGTTTCAAGTATACCTCCTTTGTTTTTTGGAGGAAAAGACGGGGATTGGTTTTGCGTACCCTTTCTACTTTTGGCCCTCGCCGATGTGCGATGGCATTAATTATTATTGTCCTAAGCACAACAATTGGCTTTGGTTTGACCAATGCCCATGCCGGCAATTCAAAATATGCCGGCATCATTATTGATGCGAAAACCGGCAAGACACTCTATTCACACAAAGCTGACGCGATCCGTTACCCTGCGTCACTTACAAAAATGATGACCCTGTACATGGTGTTTGAGGCATTTGCTGATGGCAAATTGTCAAAATCCGCCCGTATTCGCATGTCCAAGCACGCGGCATCCCAGCAACCTTCCAAGCTTGGCATCAAGCCCGGTGGCTCGCTTACCGCGGAACAGGCGGTTTATGCACTGGTTACCAAATCGGCCAATGATGTTGCAGCAGCGGTTGGTGAACATCTGGGTGGCACCGAATCCGGATTTGCCAAAATGATGACCCGCAAGGCACGTCAGCTTGGCATGTCTCGTACTACTTTCAAAAATGCTTCCGGTCTGCCGGCAAAGGGTCAGGTTACGACTGCCCGCGACATGGCGCGTTTGGGTATCGCGCTTCGCGAGCATTTTCCGGAACACTACAAGTATTTTTCAACCCGTTCGTTCAAGTATGGCAAGCATCGCTACGGCAATCACAATCGTTTGTTGGGTCGCGTAAATGGTGTTGATGGTATCAAAACCGGCTACACCCGCGCGTCAGGCTTCAATCTTGTAACCTCGGTTCAGGCAAAGAAGCGTTCAATTGTTGGTGTGGTGCTGGGCGGAAGGTCCGGCAAAAGTCGCAACGCGCAAATGACCAACATGATTTCGAAATACCTCCGCAAGGCATCTCGCGGATCCAAAAAACAACTAATTGCCTCACGGAAATCAAGCGGGATTGTTCTGGCATCTGCCATTAAACTGCCATCAAAAGGGCCAGTGCCGATGTTCCGGGCGCGTGCTGACAGTGCTGCGCAGGCCCGGATTATTGCGGCACATTCTGTTAAAGTTGCATCAGCTACCTCGCAAGGCTTCGCGGCAGAGTCAGCTGCGGTGCGCTCAACGCTGCTTGCTTACAATGGCGAAGAATTGCCGGTTCCGGCAATCAGACCAGTCAACGACATTCCGAACTCTGACCCGGTGCAAACTGCGGCTGTCACCTCGGGTTGGCAGATCCAGATTGGTGCGACCGAATCCAAAGCTGGTGCGCTTGGGCTTTTGAACAAGGCACAGGCTAAGGCATCCTCGGCCTTGGCAGGCACATACACTTACACAGAAACTGTGGATAAGGGGAACTCCGTCCTGCATCGCGCCCGATTTGTCGGCTTTGCCAATAAAGCAGCGGCAAAGGATGCCTGCCAGGCGCTCAAGCGCAAGAAATTTGCCTGTCTGGTGTTGGCAAGCTGAAGCCGAATTCACAACGAAGGATTGTTGAGAAGTAGCGTAATGAGTAGTTCACAAAAGAGTATCCTTGGCCTCATTTATCCGCGCAGCAAGAAACGTGGAGCCACCGCTGTCCGGGTGGACACGCTTCATCAGTCGCCTGTGCGCTTCGCGGATCTCGTCCGTCCCCGCTCCGGGGCGAAGACCAAGAACCTGATAGGCCTCCTCCTTGGTCATGGGTCCAGAGCCCGCCGTGCTGCTTTGCCCCGCGCTGGAACTTCGCTCCGTGTGCTCACTCCAGCCGGGTGTCCGGCGATCAAGATACGCTTCCATTAGCGCACAGCTTTCGCCGTCACTGGAAAGCTCCTGGTAGAGTTCCATTATCACGGTGTCGGCAAGGTCCGACAAACGGTTTCCTTCGTTCTTTCCTGTCAAAACCAGTCCATCGAGTTCGCCGGTCTCATGGTCAAGTTCCATTTCCAGCCAGGCTGAACGCACGGTTGATTTCGGGCTGTTTCCCGTGTGGGTCATGCGAGTGATCCGGCGATTGCGCGCCCACCAGGTAAAGCCGACCGCTAGCAGGGGTATGCCAATGCCGCCCCGCCCTGCAAATGCAAGTATGCCACCCGTCCCCGCCAACAACAGTGGACCGATGGTTCGTACAGTATCGGCAATCTTGCGCGGTGATGCGTTGACAAAGGTAAGGGCGAATATGCCGATCACCGCCAGCATTGCCAGGAATGTAAGAACATAACCCATTATTTAACCGCGCAATTGTTCGAGGAGTAACCGGCTGTTGCGGCCTGATCTTGCTTCCAGTGCCTTGCGACCACCGCTGGCGTAAACTGCAACAGCTGCCAAAAGCTCTTCCAGATCCTTGGCAGATTTATCACCAAGCCGCATGAATGCGCCACCACTGAGGCGGGCAATTTCACGAAATGCTCGTTCGGCAATGCCATCTCTTCCTTCCAAAAACATGAAAGCTTTTACCCCCTTGAGGCCCAGTTCGCCTGCGAGATGGCAAAGCTTGTCGATGTCTTCTTCCATCGCGTCCCCGATGAAAACCAAGGCCGCTACCGGATTGCGTGAGGCTTCCTTGGTGGCGTGAGACAGCACTTTGGCGATTTGTGTCTGCCCACCCCGGCACTGGATTGTTGTCATGAGATTGGCCAGAGCCTTTGCATTTACCACCCATTTTGATGCGCGGCATTCGCCGAAGCCACGAAAATAGATGAGCTGGACGGCAAGACCAGCCTTCTTGGCTGTGGCTTCAAACATTGAGGCCTGAATTTGACAGGCGCGATCCCAGGTCGGTTGGCGGCTCATGGTAGCATCGAGTGAGAAAATCAGCCGTCCGGATGCATTCGGATTGGTGCTCGAAGCTGTTTTGAGAAACGTCGCAATATCGGACGCAGCCGAACGTTCGGCAGGTGCTGGTTTAGATTTGGACTTCTGGGGCAGTGTATCCTTGGCCATAGTTCAAGAATTGGGGTTTTGTCGTCCTTTTGCAAGGGGGATCGACGTTACGCCTCAGAATCAACTGTTGATTTCATTTAGTGTCTCGGGGATTTGGCATTTATCTCCATCAGGATTTGGTCTCGCCATCTGAAATCGAACAATATGCCAGAACGATTGAGAACAGGGCGAAAGAGCCAATCAAAAAGCACAAAACCATTATTCCATAATCAGTCATTTTAGATCCTTCCATATCTGCAGAAGGTCATTGCCAATTTTGTAAGTGCGTTCCTTGATCCAGATCAATTCCTGACGGTGATGCCAGTGTTAGATTCGGACAGCAGGAAAGGAAACAACATGGCATCGTTCCCGGACAAAAAACTCCGTATGTGCCCGGAAATCAAACAACCGGTCCGAATAGATCAGGATCAGGTACAGTGCCGCCAGCAACACGGTTGTGAGCAGCCCATCTGTCCGCTGGAACGAGAATTTTCCTCAAGCTCACTTGGTGTTCTAATGAACAAACTCGGGATTACCGGAACAGCAATACGCTGATGTTATTTTAACGCAGCGCTTATCTTTTCAGCATTTTCTGCAAGTATCTCCGGCTTTTCCATGTCTCCGGTATGGGGGCGAAGTTTGACGCCATCAAAACGCGGGATCACATGGACATGCAGGTGAAATACTACCTGACCGCCAGCTGGCTCATTGAACTGTTGGACAGTTAGGCCATCTGCTGAAAAGGCTTTCATTACGGCCGTTCCAATTTTTTTCACCGTGGCCTGCACAACGCCAAGTGTTTCGATGTCTGCATCAAGCAGGTTTCGAGCAGGCATTTTGGGAATCACCAGACAATGGCCATCGCCGCGCGGCATGATATCCATGAACGCAAATGTGTGTTCGTCCTCGTAAATCTTGTGACAAGGAATTTCACCACGCAGGATTTTGGCAAATATGTTGTCGTTATCATAAGCATCAGTCATCGTTTGTTTTCTCGTTTTTTCGGAATGGCGCATGGGCAGTGAGTGCCTTGTTTTCCATATCAACATGTTGGCGTTCATGCACCAGATAATCGCTGACGGCATCGCGAAATCCGGCATGGGTGATCCAGTGAGCGGAATGGGTACTAACCGGCAGATAACCGCGTGCAAGTTTGTGTGCGCCCTGTGCGCCGGCTTCGACACGCTTGAGGCCCTTAGAAATGGCAAATTCAATCGCCTGATAATAACAGACCTCAAAATGCAGGCAGGGATGGTCTTCAACACAGCCCCAATGACGCCCGTAAAGGCACTCATCCCCTATGAAGTTCAGGGCACCCGCCACATACTCACCGTTCCGCTTTGCCATGATCAGTAGAATTCGCTCGCTCATGGTTTGGGAAACTGTAGAGAAAAATTCGCGGGTTAGATAAGGCTGGCCCCACTTTCGGGCGCCGGTGTCCATGTAGAACACAAAAAAACGATCCCATATTTCATCGGTGAGCTCGGCGCCCTTCAAGCACTCAATTGTTATGCCGGTCCCATCCAGTGCGGTTTCACGTTCCTTTCGAATGTTCTTGCGTTTTCTTGACGACAGCGAATCCAGAAAATCATCGAAAGTCTTGTAACCATCGTTGATCCAGTGAAATTGCTGGTCGGTGCGTTGCAGATAGCCCTGTGCGCCAGCGAGCTTCCATTGATCTTTTACCATGAATGTAATGTGGGCGGAGGAAACCTTCAGTCTTGCGCATAATTGTTTAAGCCCTTCGGCCAATGCTGCCATTCTTGTTTTACGGTCTTCGCATTGAGGCACCAGAAACCGGGGACCGGGCGCCGGCGTAAAGGGTATCGAACATTGCAATTTGGGATAGTAGTCGCCGCCGGCTCGCATGAATGCGTCTGCCCAGCCGTGATCGAAAACATACTCGCCCTGACTGTGATTTTTAAGGTAACAGGGAAGGGCAGCGAGTAATTCACCGTCGCTGGTTTCAAGCAGCAGGTGCTGCGCCAGCCAGCCGGTCTCAGCGCATGCTGAACCACTTCCCTCCAGGGCGTATAAAAACTCGTATGTGACAAAGGGATTGATTGGTGTGTCTGTCAGCAATCCGTTCCAGGCTGTCGGTTCTACACCTTCGAGCGTGGTAATTACACGTATTTGAAAACTCTCACTCAAACCAACAAGACCTGTATTTGTAACTGGAGGGATAGGTAAATATCAAAAACAGAAATGCATAAGGTTAAATGTGGTCTCTATGATCACGGGGTAAAGCCTTCAAATGTGATTTGGTCGGCGTATTTTGCGCTTTTTTCCGCATCCTGCGGGCTTTTGATAGTCCAGCTGATGATTGGTCGTCCAGTCTTTTTGAAGTCGCGGACAAATCGGCACTCCAAAGTTTTAATCGAATAGGACAGAAAATCGACATCACATTTTTCGGCAATTTCACGATGGGTGTCATATTCTTCATCCCCGCCCTCGGCGACCAACCCCAATGGCATGTGCGGTACATGTTTGCGCGCATCTTCAAGTAGTTGATGATTGAAAGACATGATTGCAAATGGTCCTTCATACCCTTCAAGTGCCGCAGCAACGGCTTTCAGGAAGCCCTTATCAGCACCGGTTTGCCCTTTCATTTCCAGGACCAAGCCGGATTTCCCATCGACGAGGTTGAGCAGGGCAGACAAAGGTGAAATTACGTCCATTGTGTTCATAATTGTAACACCGATTAGTGCAGCCGCATTCATGTCTCGAAAATTGCCGTTCTGGTTTGTCAGCCTGTCTAGCGTGTAATCGTGAAATACCATTGGTACCCTGTCGACAGACGGCTGCAGGTCAACTTCAATTGAAAACCCTGCTGCAACCGCTTTATTGGCTGCGGACAGGGTGTTTTCAAAGATGCCTGCCTCACTGTCATGCAATCCACGATGGGCAATCGGGGTTTTACGCATCCAGTCGATTGAATGATTTACCCTGTCTGAAAGATCCAACGCCATGGCATTGCCTCAAAATTGTATCTGTATATGGTTCATCGATTCCAACCAACGCGATAGTTCCTGATTCCAGAAAGGCTGGCAAATGTTTCTGAAAACTTCTCTGGTTAGCATGTTGGTTTTATCAACCAGCGGTTTCGCGTATGCGGCGGGGTTCGAAATCCTTGCACCTCATCGGGCTGTTTATGATGTGAAACTTGAAAAAGCCGAGGAGCGTTCCGGCATCGTGTCCATGAGCGGGCGAATAGTTTACGAGGTAAAGGGCAATGAATGTGATGGTCTGGCAACCCGTTTCCGGTTCGTTACCAATGTCGATACCGGCTCGGATACTTTTTTGACCGACCAGCAAACCAGTACGCATGAAAGTGCCGACGGCAAGGAATTTTCATTCCTGACGAAAAGCTTTGTGAATGAGATCGCCGATCAGGTTGTTCAAGGCAGTGCGGTAAGGCAGGGCGGGAAGCTGGATGTCAGTCTCGCAAGCCCGAAGGAACAAGAATTGGCGTTTGATGACGCAATCTTTGTCAGTTCGCATTTAATAGCGGTCATTGAAAAGGCAAAGCAGGGTGAAATCCTGGTTTCCCATGATGTGTTTGATGGTTCGGGAGCGGCGGACAAAGTGGTTTCCAGCGCAAGCATTATTGGCAAGGCTCGTCAAATTGATGGCAAGCTGGAGGGAGAGGAGCAACCGGTTCCCGATCGCCTTGACGGTAAAACTGCCTGGCCGGTAACCGTCAGTTACTTCGACAAGGATATTGATCAGGCATCGGAATCCCTGCCGATTTATGAAGCGTCATTTCTGCTGTATGGGAATGGTGTGACGCGGAAACTGACGATGCGATATCCTGATTATTCTTTGAATGCTTCGCTCAAAACCATTGAGTTTTTTGAGTCAAAACCCTGTGAGTTGGAAAATTAGAATCAAGTCACATCTCATTGAATAATAAGATTATTTCTTGAATGTGAGCCCAAATTCAACTGCTTTGTCACCGAACTTTCCGCGCACGGCATCAATGGCGCGTTCAGCGCTCGCACGCTTCGACGCGTCTATATCCACCAAATCTTCGGGATCAGCATTTTCATCGGGGCCAAGCGTTGAGACACCAATTCCAAGCAGGCGGAATTTGGTTCCATCCAGTTCGCGCAATAGTAAATCACTGCCTGTACGAAAAATTCGATCCGCCAATTGGGTCGGGTCGGGGATTTGCCGGTTTCGGGTTCTGCTTTTAAAATCCGAGGTTTTTAACTTGAGCACGACCGTTTGACCGGCAATGTGCGATTTCTTCAAACGTGCGGATACTTTTTCCGACAGTGAACGCAGTATCGGCAGCAGCTTTTCCGGCTCGCTTATGTCGTCAAAAAAAGTGGTTTCCGAGCTGATTGATTTGGCTCCGCTGCCGGGGGTCACCGTTCGACTGTCTTTGCCGTTGGCAAGGCGTGAAAGGTGCAGCCCCATCGAACCATACCGTTTTGCGAGCTCGGTTTCCTCCATATCCTGAACTGTTGCAAGATCACGAATGCCGTCACGCGCCAGCATTGCCTGAGTCACCTTGCCAACACCCCAGACAATTGAAACGGATTGACGGCGCAGAAAGTCCAGCGCCTCTTCTTTCCCAACCACGGAAAATCCCCGCGGCTTGTTCATATCTGAAGCAACCTTGGCCAGGAATTTGCAGTAGGAAAGGCCAACCGACACGGTGAGATCGAGCTTTTCTTCCACTTCGCGGGCAAATCGGACCAAAACTTCTGCCGGGCAGGCGCCGTGCAGTCTTTGCGTTCCGTTGAGATCCAAAAATGCTTCGTCGATCGACAATGGCTCAACCTGTGGTGTAAGCGTCCGCATCATTGTGCGGATCTCCTTGCCCGCAGCGACGTATTTTTCCATGTCTGGACGGATTACCACCGCATCAGGGCAGGCATCCAGAGCCTTGAACATTGGCATGGCCGAGTGGACGCCGCGGATACGCGCCACATAGCAGGCGGTTGAAACCACACCGCGTTTGCCACCACCGATGATTACCGGCTTGTTTGCAAGGTCTGGATTGTCGCGCTTTTCAACGGAAGCGTAGAATGCATCGCAGTCAATATGGGCAATCGCGAGTTTTCGAACTTCCGCGTGGCGCACCATGCGCGGGCTGCCGCAATTTCCGCATCTTGATTGGGATTTATCCGGCTCCAGCCAGGTCAAGCAATCGCGACACAAGCCTTCATCAGCGGGCATTTTCAATCCCCGTCGTTAAAATCAATGGGATCAAGTGCGTTACGAGCCTTTGCAATGTCGGCAGGATCAAGCCCGTAACTGGCGGCAAATGCCAGCAAAGTTGCCTCGTCGCCCATGAAAAAATCAAGAATTGCGGTCAAAAACACTAGAGAATCAGCCATTGCGCGTATTTTTGGCGGTTCAATCCCGGTCAGGGCTGCAAACCGCGAAAGTTGGGTCTCATCGCCTGCGATGAACTGAAGGCCTGAGATGGCGACATTTGATGCGTGTTCTGGTGTCATGATAATGTTTGCGTTTCGTCAATACAATTTGACTACAGTCGTAAACCATAATTGGCAACTGCACCCCAAGTTGCTTGGTCGGACGGAAACAGGGGTGGGGGAATATGGCTAAAAGTGTTCTGATTGTCGAAGACAATGAACTTAACATGAAGCTTTTCAACGATCTGTTGGAGGCGAACGGCTATGACATCATCCAGACCCGTAATGGTCTGGAAGCACTAGACCTTGCCCGGGCCCACAAGCCGGATCTGATCCTGATGGATATCCAGTTACCGGAGGTTTCGGGTCTTGAGGTGACAAAATGGATCAAGGAAGACGATGAACTCAGGGCTATACCGGTGATTGCGGTCACCGCATTTGCCATGAAGGGGGATGAAGAACGCATCCGTCAGGGGGGGTGCGAAGCATATATTTCAAAGCCGATATCGGTGGCGAAGTTTATTGAAACTATCAAATTTTATTTGGGTGACGGCTAGTTGCCGTAAAAACAGGATTAACAAGTGACCGCTCGTATTCTTGTCGTTGATGATGTTGCCACGAATGTAAAGCTGCTTGAAGCACGCCTGATGGCGGAGTATTTTCAGGTGCTTACAGCCAGCAATGGTCGTGATGCGCTGCAACTTTGTGATGACGGTCAGTGTGATCTCGTTCTGCTTGATGTTATGATGCCCGAAATGGATGGGTTTGAGGTCTGTCGCAGATTGAAGGCCAATCCCAAAACGATGCATTTGCCTGTTGTGATGGTTACCGCGCTCGATCAGCCTGAAGACCGGGTAAGGGGGCTGGAGGCCGGTGCGGACGACTTCCTGACGAAACCCGTCAATGACTTGGCACTGGTTACACGGGTAAAAAGCCTTGTACGTCTGAAAATGCTGACCGATGACTTGCGGCTGAGGGCTGCAAATGGCGACGAACTTGCGATTGATCACTTCAAAAGTGCCGAGGATATCCACAATTCACAGCGTCGGGGTAAAATCGTAGTCATAGATGACCGCGCTTCATCTTATGAACGGCTTGTGCAGTTTCTATCCGTAGAAAACGATGTTTCCGTCATTACAGATCCGCAAGATGCACTGTTTAGGGTTGCCGACGGTGATTTTGAGGCTGCAATTATTTCGCTTAATCTAGAGAGTGTGGAAAGTCTGCGTCTGTGTTCGCATTTGCGATCACTGGAACGTACCCGCAATTTACCGCTTTTAACGGTTGCCGATCCCGATCAGGAAGAGATGGTTAGTCGTGCGCTGGAAATTGGGGTGAACGACTATGTGCGACGGCCGATTGACCAACACGAATTGATGGCGAGGCTTCGCACCCAGATACGTCGCAAGCGCTATAATGACTGTCTGCGGGAATCAGTCCAGCAAACTGTGGAGATGGCGGTCAAGGATGCGCTGAGCGGTCTGCACAACCGTCGCTATCTGGAAAGTCATTTGGCTAATCTGTTTGACAAGGCCACTGCCAACGGTAAGCCGCTCTCAGCGATTATGTGTGACATCGATCATTTCAAGGCTGTGAACGATACCCACGGCCATGATGTAGGTGACAGTGTCATTCGTGAATGTGCGGCACGGATTGCCAAAAGTGTGCGCAATATTGATCTGGCCTGCCGGTATGGTGGCGAGGAGTTCGTCGTTGTAATGCCGGGCACGGATATCGCGCTTGCGGGCATCGTGGCTGAGCGCATACGCAGTGAAATTGCCAACCATCCTGTCATCGTCAACAACGGTGCAGAGCAGGTTTCTGTCACCATCTCGATGGGTGTTGCCTGTATCGAAGAGGATGACGATACGCCTGCTAAGCTTCTTAAACGGGCTGATGTAGCGCTTTACGCCGCAAAACGTGAAGGTCGTAACCGGGTTGTGACAGAAGCAGCCTGAGTGGCCACCAATAAATAGTTGAAATTGCTGGAATTCCGGGATTTTGCCTGTATTCACGTGCATTTTTTTATGCGTGAACGTTAAACATTAATCCTAACCATGGATGAAGAATAGCCGCCGGTTTGGTTACCAAATCGTTGATTTTGGCGGTCAGTTGGTACACCTATCGGGTGACCGGCAGGATGATAAAGGCCGTTAAGGTCAGTTTTCCTGTCTGTCATACCCTACGGAGTGCTCAGGTCCGCCGCATCTCCTGGGTCCGTGGGGTCAGTCGGTCGGTCTCTGGATAATAATGGCCTCCTCGTACCATGACCAGAATACCGGCCGACCCAATTATTCCAGTCCAACGATGTTTGTATCTGCCAATAAAAAAGCTGCCATACAAGGCAGCTTTTATTGGTAGTCCAAAGATCAAGGATTACTTGATTTTGGTTTCCTTGAAATCAACATGCTTGCGCGCAACCGGGTCGAACTTACGCTTGACCATTTTGTCGGTCATTGTGCGGCTGTTTTTCTTGGTAACGTAATAGAAGCCGGTGTCTGCAGTGCTTTCCAGCTTGATCTTGATGGTAGTGGCTTTTGCCATGGTCGTTCGTCCTGCTTGGGCCGGATTGAGGAATTGCTTCCGGTTGTGGAAATAAAACAAGGCTGCAACTCACTGCAGCCCCTGTTGTGGCGCAAATTACTGATGCGCCCTCGAAAGTCAAGGTCGGTGTGCCCGATTTTCAACCGGCCTTACCTGGAGAAGCTCACCCGTACGACATGCACAATGATGTATAGCCCGAAACATGAAAATATCGCCCAGCCAAACCCTGGGGCCCCGATCACGTCCATCGCTATACCAGTGTACTGTGGGCCGACCATCATCCCAATCGCGTAGGCCATGATGAACGCAGCATTTGCCTGAGCCAGATCAGTGCCTGAAAGCCGGGCACCGAGATGGGCAAGCCCAACTGTATACATACCGCCAATCACACCACCCCATATGAAAATGCATGCTGACAACAGCCACGGGTTCTCAATTACAACTAGTAGCATCAACGCTCCGATTGCACCTATGAGTGCGCAACCCAACATGACGTTGCGCCGGTCTTTTACCTTGTCGCTCAAGATTCCAAGCGGTATCTGGCAGGCCAGATTTCCCAGTGCCAGGATCACAACCAACAGCGCCACACTTGTTTCAGTGTAGCCATATCGCGTGGCGTAGACTGGAAATAATGCAAGATCAGATTGCTCTGCCATGCCGAACACAAGCGCTGACATGGTCGCTGTGGGAACCATAAACAGATATGGAAAAACAGAAGGAGTCTTGCCGGATTTTTCCATGACCGGCTGGCGATCTCTTGCGTACCAGGCTGGCCCTACGGAGAGCAGGATAATGATGCCGCCGATTGCGAATGGCATCAGTCCAGCAGTGCCCACAAATGCCAATATTGCGGGTCCAATCGCAAATCCCAAACCCAGCACAGTTCCGTAAATACCGAGAATCAATCCACGGCTTGCTTCGGGTGCACAGGAATTGATCCAGAATTCACTCAGGACAAAGACTGTGACCAGTGTGCAGCTGAATACAAAGCGCAATAGGAACCATGCCGGCAGCGATTCAAACACATAGAAACCAACCAAAAACAAGGCTGAAAGAACGATCATCAGCACAAGGGTGTTTACGACTCCAAACCAGCGCGCAAGTGGTGTGATGAAAGGGATCATTATTATGCAGGCAAGGCCGGATATTGCCGTATTGGCTCCGTTCAATGTCGAGGAGACCCCTCTTTGTTCCATGATCAGGCTCAACAGGGGAGAACTCAGACTAAGGGCCGCACCAACTGCCGCAATTGTTGCAATTGCAGCCGAAATTGAAACGATGTCGGCTTCCTTGAGGAGTGTCTGAAATCGGCTGATGGAAGGGGATGCGGTCATGGCGACCACCTTTGGACCGGTAGACTTGTGGGGTCAAGCCATGTTCGCTCGGGGGCGCTAGATTACGCTTCGCTGAAACTTTCCCCGGATAGCATGGTAGTAGGGAGACGGGTAATCATCGGACAAATCCGGATCTTCCCGAAGACGGTTCAGTAATTCGACCAGCATAATACGGGTGATTTCGCGCGTGTTCTCAGAGACTGCTTTATGAGGACTGATCCACTGCAATTCTTCCAACTCGCCACTGGGTGCGAATCCACCTTTGGGTGTGTGTGCGATCGCTGATTTGCGCACCACGAAAAACCAGGTGTCGAAGCGGCGTGCCAAATCCGGAGGTGTGACCGCACGGGCAAATAGCCGGATACCAGATAGAGACGGCACAATGTTGTTTTGCTGGAACAGCTCCCAATCGGGATGAGAATAATTGAACTTGCCGGCTTCCCCCAAAAGCAAACCGCTTTCCTCTGCGGTTTCCCGGATTGCTGCTATTGCCAAGGCACGCGCACCACGGGTTGTGGATTTTCCACGCATGTTGGATTGCAGTCGAACATCGGTTTGTGGGCTTAGTGAATCATTTGAAGGGACCGAGCCATCGTTTCGGTCGATGGAACCGCCCGGAAAAACCAGTGCGCCGGGCATGAATTTCAATGCCTTGTTGCGCTTGCCCATCAAAACTTTTGGATCGTCTGGTGGACCATCTACCAGGATGATCGTGGCAGCATTTCGGGGCTTTACATATCCTGTGTTTTCACGGACCCGGCCTTTGAGGTCGCGCTTTGTCGGGTTCGCGATCATCGCCTCGATCTGGTCAATACTGATTTTTGCCGGGTCAGTCGTCATGACCGCCAAAACCGTGCATCCGCATCGCCCATTGCGCGCCCAGAACAGCGCCTTTCAACGGACGCATCATTAGCACGGCAACAAAAACAGCGGCAGCGACGGTAACGCCAATCAGGGGCCACATTTCAAGCAGTTGCCATCCCATCACGATCATCATCACGCCGAGCACGACATGACCGACTACCAAAATGTTCAGATAGGCGGGTAAATCATCAGCCCGGTGATGATGCAGTTCTTCCTGGCAGTGCTCGCAATTATCCTTGATATACAATTGATGTGAGAACAGATCTCCGGTTCCGCAAGACGGGCACTTGCCGCGAAATCCGGTAATAATTGCGGAGGCAAGCGGACGGGTTTCAAGTTCGCCGGAATTTTCCAGTGTGGTCATCTCAAATACTTTCTCAGTGACGTTTGCGGCGTTTGCCGAAGTTTGTTTTTGCGCCCGAACGGCGACCGTTTTGAGGCCTTCGATTGGTGTTCCTCGAGCGTGGCAGGATGTTGCTTATGGTTCCTTCACTCATCATTTCAAACCGGAGTGCGCCGGACACAGGGGCTGCCTCAATCAGTTTTACATCGACCAACTGGCCCATCTGGAATGTACTGCCGGTTTGTTCGCCTACCAGGGCGTGGCGGTCTTCATCATGGATGAAATACTCATCTGACAGTGAAGATATGGGAATGAAGCCATCGGCGCCAGTGTCATCAAGCGTGACAAACAGACCCGCTCGCGTCACACCATTAATGCGGCCAGAAAACTGATCGCCAACCCGCTCGCTAAGATGCGCGGCAATCAGCCGGTCTACGGTTTCCCGTTCCGCCTGCATCGCGCGTCGTTCTGTAATGCAGATTGCCGCTGCGATTTCTTCCAGTCGTGCTTCTTCTTCTGGTGTTATTGCACCGGGGCCCAGTCCCAACGAGCCCACCAATGCGCGGTGGACAATCAGGTCGGCATAACGGCGGATGGGTGAGGTGAAATGCGCATATCGAGCCAACTGCAATCCAAAATGCCCGATGTTGTCTGGGGTATATTCTGCCTGGCTTTGAGATCGCAGTACAACCTGATTGACCAGCTCTTCCTGCTCGCCGCCGCGAACTTTTGCCAGTATCTGGTTGAAATGCATGGCGCGAAGATTGCCAGGGCGCGCCAAAGACATATTCAGAGAGGATAGAAACTCACGAAGCGACTCCAGCTTTGCAAGCGATGGTGCGTCGTGGGTGCGGTAAATTAGTTTCTGTTTGCGGCGTTCAAGCGTTTCTGCAGCGCAGACATTCGCCTGGATCATGAACTCTTCGACCAGCTTGTGAGCGTCCAGACGATCCGGCACGGTTACACGGTCTACTTCGCCTTTTTCGTTGAGGAGGATTTTTCGCTCCGGCAGATCAAGCTCAAGTGGTTGGCGGTTGTTGCGACCTCGTTCCAGACAGCGATAGGCTTCCCACAATGGCTTTAGAACATTCTCCATCATCGCGTTTGCCTTATCGCCACCATCACCATCAATTGCCTTCTGGGCTTCCTGATAGGCAAGCTTGGCGGCTGAGCGCATGAGAATACGGTGAAAGGTGTGCTTGGTCTTGCGGCCTTCCGAATCAAATATCATTCGGACGGCGAGGGCAGGGCGATCCTCGTGTTCGCGTAGAGAACACAGATCATTGGAAATGCGCTCTGGCAGCATCGGTACGACGCGATCCGGGAAGTACACAGAATTGCCACGCACAAGCGCTTCACGATCCATTGGCGAGCCGAGCAGAACATAAGCGCTTACATCCGCAATCGCCACATAGGCGATAAACCCGCCCGGCACATCGGGGTTCGGTTCAGCGTAGATTGCGTCGTCGTGGTCCTTGGCGTCTGCAGGGTCGATGGTGATCAGTGGAATGTCGCGCCAGTCTTCGCGGCCATCCGGCGTTACCGATTTTGCCTTTTCCGCTTCCTGCAAAACCTCATCAGGAAATACATACGGGATTTCGTTTGCATGGATTGCAATCATCGAAACCGCTTTTTCGCTGGCGATGGATCCAATCACGCGGGTGATGCGAACCTGTTTCAGCCCGTATTTAACCGATTTCAGGGTTTCGGCAGCAACCAGATCGCCATCCTTGGCGTCGCCCAGCATTCCCTGTGGAATATCAAATTCCGAAAGGCGTTTGATGGTCGGAATTAGCCGGATCAAATTTTCACGAATGCGGACGATGCCTAAAATTTCATCGACCTGTTTTGTTAAAACCTTGATGATGGAGGCGGTGTAAATTCCGTCGGCCCCGGTCTTGGGTTCAAGCTTGGCGAGTACCCGGTTGCCAACTCCAGCAGTCTTTCCCTTGGCAGAATTCTTTCTGGAAAGCTCAATGACCGGCGGTTTACCCAACTCGCTCTCATCCCACTTCACCGGCTTTGCCAACAACCCGCCATCGCGGTCGCGGGTAACAATGTCGATTACACCAACGGGTGGTAATTTCCCCGGCTCCTGCAATCGCTTGCCCCGGCGTTCAATCAGCCCATCTTCAATCAAGCCCTTGAGCGTTGCTTTCAAGCCAATTCGCGCATTGCCCTTAATGTCGAACGCCTTTGCAATGTCACGCTTGGAATTGCGTTTTGGATTATCGGCGACGAACGCCAGAATTTCTTCGCGGGTAGGCTGGGAATCGGCGGGGATGCCCTTTTTGGATTTGGTCTTCTTTTTGAATTTCTTTGGGGCCACCAGAGGTCGGACCTAATTCCGTATCTATTTCTTTTTCTTGCCACCCTTGGCAGCTTTTTCAGCGATCAGCACCAATGCTTCTTCCATTGTCACTGCTTGCGGATCTTTGTCTTTTGGCAGGGTGGCATTTATTTTCGCATGATTCACATAGGGACCATACTTACCATCCTTGACGGTGACTGGACCTTTAAGTTCAGGATGTTCACCAAGTTCCTTGAGTGCCGCTGCGCCACGGCGCCTGCCGCCACCCTTGGCCACTTTTTCAGCAATCACCGTGACAGCCCGATTGAGGCCAACGGTGAAAACCTCTTCAACACTGTCAAGATTTGCATAGAGTCCATCATGCAGAACAAATGGGCCATAGCGGCCAATGCCTGCAGTTATCATTTTGCCGGATTCTGGATGTTCACCCACGTCGCGTGGAAGCGCGATTAGCTGCATCGCTTTTTCATAGTCGATTTCCTGTGGGTCCCAACCTTTTGGGATGCTCGCCCGCTTGCATTCTTTGCCTTCCCCACGCTGCACGTATGGACCAAAGCGACCGGTACGGAAGGTGATTTCTTCGTCAGTCTCCGGGTCGTTACCCAAAACCTTGGGTCCGTCATTGATGGCAGCGGCCTTTGCCTCTTCATCGGACTGACCAAGCTGTCTGGTGTAATTGCACTCGGGATAATTGGAGCAGCCGATAAATGCACCGAACTTTCCGACTTTGAGACTCAATTGCCCTTCAGAGCAATTCGGACATGCACGGGGTTCAGAACCATCCTCACGCGGTGGAAATGCCAGGGGAGCCAACTCGACGTTGAGGGTATCCAGCACTTCGGTAACCCGCACGTCCTTGATTTCTTCAACACTTGCGGAAAATTGCGTCCAGAAATCACGCAAAACGTCTTTCCAGGACAATTCACCGGCAGAAATCTGGTCGAGCTGTTCTTCCAGATTGGCGGTGAAATCGTATTCGACATAGCGATTGAAAAAGCTTTCCAGGAAACTTGTTACAACGCGTCCTTTTGAGGCTGGCGTAAACCGGCGCTTTTCCAGTGTTACATAATCCCGATCCTGCAGGGTGGAGAGTACCGAGGCGTAGGTTGAAGGCCTTCCAATGCCCAGTTCTTCCATCTTGCGAATGAGTGAGGCTTCCGAATATCGTGGAGGCGGCTCTGTGAAGTGCTGTTTTGCTTCAATACTCTCGCGTTTGACGGCTTCGCCCTGGGCCATTGCCGGGAGGCGCTTGCCGTCTTCGTCTTCTTCGCCTTGCGGTTTTGCGGCTTCGTAAGCGGCGAGAAAACCATCAAACCGGACCACTGAACCATTGGCTCGCAGACGCGCCTGCTTACCGGAATTCTCGGCCAGGATGTCTACGGCGGTGCGATCAATTTCAGCCGATGCCATCTGGCTTGCCATAGTGCGGCGCCAAATCAGGCCATACAGTTTTTTCTGGTCCTCATCGAGATGCTTGGCAACCGAATCCGGAATACGGGAAATTTCGGTTGGACGGATCGCCTCGTGCGCTTCCTGAGCGTTCTTTGCTTTGCTTGAATAATAACGGGGTTTTTCCGGCACATGCCGGTCACTGTAGCTTTTTGCAATCTGGGAACGGATAGGGTCAATGGCTTCGGGAGCAACCTGCACGCCATCGGTACGCATATAAGTTATGAGGCCAACGGTCTCGCCACCAATATCAATGCCTTCGTAAAGACGCTGCGCAACCTGCATGGTTTGCTTTGCGGAAAATCCGAACCAGCGGCTTGCATCCATCTGCAATGTTGATGTGGTGAAAGGCGCGTAAGGGTTGCGCTTGACGGGCTTGGGTTCAACTTTTTCGACGCTGAGGCTTGCGCCATCCAGCATTGTCTTGATTTCAGTTGCGAGCGCCTCGTTTGGAATATCAAGGCGCTGAATTTTCTTGCCATCATATTCGGCAATTCGCGCTTCAAACTGCTTGTCCTCAAGGTTTGCAAGTGTCGCGATGATGGACCAGTACTCAACCGGCTGGAAGCGCTCAATCTCACCTTCGCGGTCGCAAATCAGGCGAAGTGATACGGATTGTACCCGACCAGCGGAGCGTGCACCCGGTAATTTGCGCCACAAAACCGGCGAAAGCGTAAAGCCTACAAGATAATCCAACGCGCGGCGTGCCAGATAGGCATCGACCAGCGGTTCATCAATCTGGCGCGGGTTGTCCATTGCCTCAAGGACCGATTTCTTGGTGATCGCATTAAATACGACACGCTCAACCGGTTTGTCCTTGATGACTTTTTTATCGCGTAGAACTTGCAACACATGCCAGGATATGGCTTCGCCTTCGCGATCGGGGTCAGTTGCGAGAATCAGTTTGTCGGCGTTCTTGACTGCCTTGGTGATGTCGCTCAACCGGGTTTTGGATTTGCTATCCACAGCCCAGGACATCGCAAAATCTTCATCCGGTTTGACCGATCCATCTTTTGGCGGCAGGTCGCGGACGTGGCCATAGGAGGCCAGGACGGTAAAATCCTTGCCCAGATATTTGTTGATTGTCTTGGCCTTGGCGGGCGATTCTACAATAACAACGCTGTGCGACATGTTTAAAAACCGTGATGCTGACTTCGGGGCAATATTTCAATTCGATGTGTGCAAACAGGGAAATGCCCCAATCGGCGGCTCTTGCATTGGACAGGCTTTCGTCAATCGTCAACCCCAAAATTGAAATCAGGGCGTAAGAAAACAGGAATTTCACTTAATAAGTGTGTATTGACAATATACACTTATAGATACTATCCTGATTTCACATTGTTACTATGTGCGGGACGCATTTTATTCTTCTGCAATAGGTAGGTCGAAGATGGCGTTCTTACAACAATGCGTTTCATTTTGGGCGGTTTAACAGCTGTGGGGCAGGGACAGCGGAACAGGTAGGTCCGTGGTGAATCAGAACGTCCCTCTTTTGGATAAGACTCCATCGTTTGCAGATTTTGACCGGTTTAACCAAATAGACCGGCAAACCCGTTTGCTCTATCTCATGGAACTGCTTGCTGAGCTGCGCAATCAGGCGTTGTCACTCAATGAAAAAACCCTGGCTTATCTGATTGAGATGTCGGTACTTGAGGCGGTTCAGTTAAGAGAAATTGAAGAGTTTCAACGCAAGCTTCCTGCGGATTGATGCGTGTCGGGCATATTGAGTTGGCAGTTATCCCAATTGCAATGACACCCGATTACCAGCATGTCGTTCCAGCCTGCCTGCCAGGTCCAATTCCATTAATACCAGTTGTACTTGTCCTGGCGTTGCGCCGGTAAAACGAATGATGTCATCAATTTCGCTGGGGGAGGGACCAAGCGCGGAGATTATTGCCTGCCGCAGTCGCTCGTCGGTATTTTCCGGCGCCAGGGGTTCGCTCTCATAGGTATTGTCATCTTCGTCCGCGCCATGAGTTCTGTTTTCGACTGTTGGGTCGAGCGGCGCAAGCGCATCGAGAACATCTTCTATTGCGGTTACCAGCGTGGCGCCTTGTTTGATCAGGCCATTGGTGCCTTCACTACGTGGATCAAGCGGTGAGCCGGGAACAGCCAGCACCAGTCTGCCCATCTCGTTGGCGAGCCGGGCCGTAATCAGTGAGCCGGACCGCTTGGCTGCTTCCACAACGATAACAGCAGAAGCGAGACCGGTGATGATGCGATTGCGACGGGGAAAGTCTTTTGATCGTGGTTGCCAGCCAATTGGCATTTCCGAAACCACCGCGCCGCCATGATCCAGAATTTCACCGGCAAGCTCACGGTTTTCTTCAGGAAATACGTAATCAACACCTCCAGCAAATACGGCGATGGTGCCATGTTCCAGAGCAGCTTTATGCGCGGCCGTATCAATGCCGCGGGCAAGGCCGGACACAACCGCATAATCTGCTTCACCCAATTGGTTGGAAAGTCTTTGCGCGAGCTTCATTCCAGAAATGGACGCGTTGCGCGATCCGACCATGGCAACGGCTTTTCGCGAAAGGATTTCTGACTTACCCTTCACGCACAAAAGCGGCGGGCATTGATCCGCATTGCGCAACAGGGGCGGATAGTCCGCTTCACCCATGGCAATGTAGCGGGCACCCGCATCCGCACATTTTACAAGTTCGCGCTCTGCATCTTCTACGGTGCATACCTTGATGCGTGCCGCTGCACCGCCGCGCAAGGCAAGTTCCGGAAGGGCATCAATGGCCGCCGAGGCTGTCCCGTAATGTGAAATCAGATCCCGAAAGGTTGCCGGACCGACATTTTGGCTCCTAATCAACCGAAGCCAGTTGAGCCTTTGGTCGTCTGACAACGAAAAGTAGCGTTTACCGGGATCAAGCGGCTGGTCCATCAAGTTACGCTCACCGGCTGCCACCTATCCGGCCTTCCTGGCCTTTAACAAGGCGGACAATGTTTTGATGGTGACGAACCCACAAGATCAGGGTCAGCAGAACAAACAGCTCCATCAATTGTGCCATCCCGGTGTAATAGAGGGCGATGCAAACTGCGACACTGGCAATCAGTGCGGCGAGGGAAGAGTATCGGGTAACCACGGCGCTGACGAGCCAAACGACCCCGAATACCAGGGCGATTTTCCAGGTAAAGCCGAGCAGAATGCCAATATAGGTCGCAACACCCTTGCCGCCCTTGAATCCAAGCCAGACGGGGAAACAGTGGCCAATGAAGGCGCCAAGTCCCGCAATCACAGCCACATCCGGTCCGTACATCTTTGCAAGTACTACGGCGAGCGTGCCTTTTAAGAGATCGCCCAGCAGAGTTGCTGCCGCAATCATCTTGTTGCCAGTACGCAATACATTGGTCGCACCAATGTTGCCGGAGCCGATCTTGCGTACGTCTCCAAGGCCGGCCACCCGCGTCAAGATCAGGCCAAAAGGAATTGACCCCAGCAGATATCCGAATGCGAGTGCTGCCAAATAATACGGCGCAGCATTTGCCCAGCTGATTGGATCCGGCATTTACAGTCTCTCTGAATTACCCACACTCTTGGTAGATAGTGCGTCCAGCGACCAGCGTTTGCAAGATTTTTCCGCTGAAGCGTTCTCCTTCAAACGGCGTGTTCTTGGAACGGGATACGATATTTTCCTCACGGATAACGAATGGAATATCCAGATCGGCAATGACAATGTCAGCATCCTTACCTGGTTTCAGGCTGCCCCCGGGAAGGCCGAAGATCCGCGCCGGCCTTGTAGACATTGCATCGATCAATCGCGACAATCCAACCTCTCCATTGTGATAAAGACGCAGAGCTGCCGAGAACAACGTCTCAAGACCGATAGCACCTTCAGCGGCTTCCTCGAACGGGTGACGTTTGGTGTCTGCGTCGTGGGGGTCATGGCTTGAGACTATGATGTCGATTGTGCCGTCTGCGAGTGCGGCAATCATTGCATTGCGATCGTCTTCGGAACGCAAGGGTGGAGCCAGCCTCAAATAAGTGCGGTAACGGCCGACATCATTTTCATTGAGTGAAAGGTGGTTGATTGAAATTCCGCAGGTAACGTTATGGCCCTGCTTCTTGTAGGTAGAGATCGCATCGGCTGAATCCGATGTCGAAATTTTTGCTGCGTGGTAATTGCCACTCGTAAGGGCTGCAATTCGCAAGTCGCGCTCAAGGGCGATGATTTCTGCCTCACGTGGAATGCCAGGCAATCCCAAATGAGTTGCATTGATCCCCTCGTTCATAACACCGTTGGAAGACAGATCCGGGTCGAGCGTCTCCTTGGAGATAACAAGGCCGAAGTCTCTGGCGTAGGTAAGGGCGCGCCGGAACGTCAGATTGTTTCGGATCGAGCGCTTGCCCTCGGTGAGCATGACCGCACCAGCTTCCTGCAAAAGCCCGAACTCGGTAAGCTCCTGGCCTTTGAAGCCCTTGGTGATGGCGGCGGAAGGATAAATCCGTACTTGTGCATCATCGCGTGCGGCTCTTCTCACAAAGTCTACCAATGAGACATCGTCGATCACCGGATCCGTCTCGGGCATCATGATGAAGCTCGTAACCCCACCCGCTGCGGCGGCTTTACTAGCAGAGGCGATGGTTTCGCGGTGTTCGCTGCCCGGTTCTCCGACATAGACCCGCGCGTCGACAAGACCCGGAAAGATGTGCTTGCCCTTTGCGTCAATTATTTCCGCGCCTTCTGGAGCGTCGATCTTCGATGTTCCGGCATTCACCGCGTCGACCTTGCCGTTCGACAGCAGAAGCGATGCCGGGCCGTCTATGTCCTGTGAGGGATCAACGAGATGGCCACCCGTTATAAGCGTCTTGACTGCCTTAGGCATTTGCGCCTCCATTTGCGATCAGTGCTTCAATCAGAGCCATACGTACGGCAACGCCCATTTCCACCTGGGCTTCAATGACGCTTTGGGCGCCATCGGCAACTTGAGATGAAATTTCAACACCACGGTTCATGGGCCCTGGATGCATTACCAAAGCATCCGGTTTGGCATATGCGAGCTTTTCGTTATCCAGTCCGTAAAAGCGAAAATACTCACGCACGGATGGTACAAGTGCCCCCGCCATGCGCTCTCGCTGAAGGCGCAACATCATCACCACGTCGACGTCCTTCAGACCATCTTCCATCTTGCGGAATACTTCGACGCCTAGCTGATCGATGCCATTGGGAAGTAGTGTTGATGGAGCCACGACCCGGACGCGTGCACCCATTGCGTTGAGCAAAATGATGTTTGAGCGGGCGACACGGGAATGCAAAATATCACCGCATATCGCAATAGTGAGACCCTCCAGCCGGTTCTTGTAACGCTTGATCGTCAAGGCATCGAGCAGCGCCTGTGTGGGATGTTCGTGTGAACCATCACCAGCGTTGATCACTGAACAGCCAACCTTGTTGGCAAGCAGTTCAACCGCACCAGCCGACTGGTGACGTACCACCAGCAAATCCGGCTGCATGGCATTCAATGTCATCGCGGTGTCGATCAGGGTTTCTCCCTTTTTGACCGACGAGGATGCGACCGACATGTTCATCACATCCGCACCGAGCCGCTTGCCGGCTAATTCGAAGGAAGATTGAGTGCGGGTGGACGCTTCAAAAAACAGGTTGATTTGGGTGCGGCCGCGCAGCACGGCTTTCTTTTTTTCCTGCTGGCGGGAGACAGAAACCGCATCATTTGCCAGCTCCAAAAGTTGGGTAATTTCCACAGCAGTAAGATCGGCAATGCCAAGCAAATGCCGTTGGGCGAACCGTGCGCCGGGAATTTTGTTTTCAGTTGTCATTAAAAGCCCAGCTATAGGGGCGGTTTGCCGATTTAACAAGCCCCGTTTCGCATCATTTCATGGTTTGCTGGTGGATAGCTAATGGAATATGATAATCGGTGCGCAAGGCAACCATTTAACATGCAATTTATGTCTGTTTGCATCCAGCATCTGGTCCAATGAATTGTGCTAATTGGAACCATCTGGCTCTACCCAACAGAAAAACTTGCGGTGATGATGATTGTCAGATAGCAGGCACACCAAATTTATGGAGACCAGTCATGAATGAGCAAATCAACCAGAATGACATTAGCCACGTGGTTGAAGCCGACAAGGCGCATGTATGGCACCACCTTGTCCAACACGCAAAGTTTGACACGGTCGATCCCAACATAATTGTTGAAGGCAAGGGTATGCGGGTCTGGAACCAGGCCGGTCGGGAATTCGTCGATGCGGTTTCTGGGGGTGTTTGGACTGTTAACGTCGGCTATGGCCGGGAAAGCATCGCCAATGCGGTTCGTGACCAGCTGATGAAAATGAACTATTTTGCCGGTTCCGCGGGAAGCATTCCGGGCGCTCTTTTTGCTGAAAAGCTGATTGAAAAAATGCCGGGCATGAGCCGCGTTTATTATTCAAACTCGGGTTCTGAGGCGAACGAGAAATGCTTCAAGATTGTGCGCCAGATCGCACACAACAAATATGGTGGCAAGAAACACAAGATTCTTTACCGCGAGCGCGACTATCACGGCACAACCATTGCCACCCTTTCAGCTGGTGGCCAGGACGAACGCAAGGGGCAATACGGCCCGTTTACGCCAGGCTTTGTGGAGGTTCCGCATTGTCTTGAGTACCGCTCCCAGTGGGGTGAGGTGGACGATTATGGTATTCGCGCTGCAAATGCGATTGAGGAAGTCATCCTGCGTGAAGGGCCCGATACGGTTGGTGCACTCTGCCTGGAGCCGGTGACAGCCGGCGGCGGTGTCATCACGCCACCGGAAGGTTATTGGGAGCGCGTTCAGGAAATCTGCAAGAAGTATGATATTCTGCTGCACATCGACGAAGTTGTGTGTGGCATGGGTCGTACCGGTACCTGGTTCGGTTACCAGCATTACGGCATCGAGCCAGACATGGTGACCATGGCGAAAGGCGTTGCATCCGGTTATGCGGCGATTTCCTGCACGGTCACAACGGAAGCAGTCTTCCAGATGTTCAAGGCGGACCCAAGCGATCCGATGAGCTATTTCCGGGACATCTCCACCTTTGGTGGTTGTACGGCGGGCCCGGCAGCAGCACTTGAGAACATGCGCATTCTTGAAGATGAAAATCTGCTCGAAAACACCACTTCGATGGGCGATTACCTGATTGAAAAGCTTGAAGAACTCAAAGCCAAGCATCCGATCATTGGTGATGTGCGTGGCAAGGGCTTGTTCTGCGGTGCGGAACTGGTCAAGGACCGCGATACGCGTGAGCCGGTTGAAGAAAGCGTTTCGCAAGCAATTGTTGGGGCATGCATGGCCAATGACGGTGTGATCATCGGGGTGACAAATCGCTCGCTCAAGGGTTTTAACAACACCTTGTGCCTGAGCCCGGCGCTCATCTGTACCAAGAGCGATCTGGACCAGATCGCCGAGAGTATCGACACCGCCATTACGCAGGTAGCTGCTGGCTAACGACCCAAAACTTACAGTGTTTAAGGCGCGTGATCATGTCGGTCACGCGCTTTTTTTATGTGTGGTTTATGGGGGTAGATGGATTTCGTAGCTCTCGTTCGCTCATGACCCAATGCACGGATGGGGTTAACAAACATCTGCCGAATCAGCTACTTACTGGCTGGTGTGGGCAAACTGATGCTTGGGAATACCATGGCGACAGGATACTGGCCCCGCGTTTTCATATTTGCAACGCTAATTGCTTCGTGTTTAGGTTCGTTCGCATTTTCCGCAGCGGCGGAAGAATTACTACCAAATCCAGATGACCGCAGGTCTAGCTTCGATAGTCGCTGGACCGGAATTTACATTGGTGGGCATATTGGAGTTCATGACATTGACACGATAGGCATTTTCGATGCCTTCGAGCCAGGCGGTGGAATACCCGACCTGAGTAATCTTGGTGACAGTGGTGCACACAGAGGTGTCCAGGCCGGAGTCAATTTTCAATGGCACCACATTTTCTTAGGCGTTGAGGCAGATGCGAGTTGGGGCGGGTTCAACCAGTCTTACACTACAATCCAAGACGGCTCAGCTTCGGAAGCTTTTCTTCTAAGCTATCCTATCGTCGGTAATCTTGATTACCTTGCAACGATCCGTGGTCGAATGGGTTTTGATACTTCCGGTTTGAGCGGATTTGAATCACTGCTCTATTTGACCGCAGGTGTGGCGTTCACGACATTTGAAATGGATATTGCAGATGGTCGCAGCATGGTCGAATTTGATGCAATGGGAATAGTTTTTGGTGGGGGAGTTGAATGGGCGCTTTCAGACCAGTGGTCACTGAGAGCTGAATACCTGCATTACGATTTCGACGAGCGATTGGATATCGCAAGTGTGGCTATTTCAGGCATCTTTGATGCCAATGCAGGAAATTTTGTAACACTCGACAACATTGATATCTTCAGGATTGCGCTGAACTATAGATTCTACTGATAATCGAATGGTAGCACGACTTCCGCTTATGACCCAAAGCAGATATTTGAATGTAAGATTAGTTTAGCCCGCACTTATTGGGGAATTGAGTTGGCTGACAATCGAAAAACCGTAACTGGTTTCTTCCGGCCTTTGACAGAAAACTGTCCCGCTTTCATTAGTTCAAATTTGTCGTCTAGATAATTGGCTGTAACATTACTAACCAGAATGATTGCGCTCTTGCCGTCATCAAGATCGCCTGCCAGTTTTTCAATCCTGCTGCAGGTGTTTACCGTATCGCCAATCACGGTGTAGTTCATGCGCCCCACAGCACCAATGTTTCCTACAATCAGCGGACCGGTGTGTATTGCAATCTTGATCCTTTGTTCGTGGCCTGCTTCAGATAATGCCTCGGCCATTGCCAGAGCTGCACGACAGGCCCGTTGGGCGTGATCCACTTGTTTTTCAGGAGCCCCCCAAAATGCCATCGCCGCGTCGCCAATGTATTTGTCCAGCGTTCCTCCTTCAGCCTCAATACACTGATTGAGTATTTCAAAATGCTGGTTGAGTTCAGCGGCAATATCTCCAGGCTTCTTTGTTTCCGAGTTGGCGGTAAATCCAACAATGTCGGTGAACATCACTGTGAGTTCCAGTTCCCGCGATGAAACCGCAGACTTGTCTTTTTGCTGTATCAACCGGCGAACCAATTGTCGGGGCACGTAGGTTTCAAACCAGCGCAATCCATCAAGCATTTGATTGAAGGCATTTGCCTGATCGTTGAGCTCGGTTATTCGCGAAGGTGGCAGAGGTTCAATTCTGTCGAGATCGAGATTACCGATCTTCAGGGTTGCAGTGGCGGTTTTGCGTACCGGCTCTGCAACTTTGCGGGATAGAATAATTGCACCCAATATTGCCAGTCCCAGCAGAAACAACCCGCCAACAATTGATTGGTGCAGCCGTTTGATTTGGGTGTCCCAATCACTCCTCGGTGAGTAAGCACCAAGTATCCATGACACGTTTCCAAAATCTCCAATCTCGCGAGATAGAGCAAGGAACACGTCATTATTCACGCGAATTTCCCGAACATCAAACGCCGCTTCTGGCCCAGTGAAGTCGGCAGGTATCGACAAGAAGCCGTCAATTACAGGATTTTCCAATGCAGCGACATCGTACAGCGGGTTGTCTGTATCTAGTGCTGCGGTAGGCAATTGCGGCAACCGGGAATGAGCGAGTAGGCGATCCTCTCCATAAATAATGAATCCGGTAATGCCATATGCATTACCCAGTTCATCAACAAGTGCAGACAACTCTTCCACCGATACCCCAGCGGCGGCTGTGCCAATATATTCTCCCTCGCGAAATAGTGGAGCAGCCACCGATACCAGCGTCTTTCCGTCCACTCTGAAAGGTTCGTTCCAAACCAGTTTGCGATTGGCGCGAACCCAATTGAGATATTCCTTCAGGTCCTGTTTTTCATGATTATCTTCAGTTTCTACAACCAATCGGCCATTTTCACCACGCGCCACCACAAGTTCCCGACCATCCCGCTGCCACACTGCGATATCTGAAACCTGCGGAGCAGCGGCCAATGCACCACTCAGCATCAAAACGGATTCATGTTTTAGGGCCGGATCAAGTTCACCGTTCGCTGCTTGTTGGACCAAGAACTCAACAATCGCCTCAGCTGGTGTGAGGTGTTGCTTTACATCTGCTTCAAGCGATTCCATGAAGGATTTGGCGGAATCCAATACAAGTTCGGAGGTGTTTTTGAAGTTTGCATACGCCGATAACAGCAACACCGCACCCGCCGCCAAAGCAACCAATCCGCCGATAGCTGCCACAAGCAGCACTGTAATTGAAATGCTGGCAGGTCTATTCACTCCAGAATCCTCAAATTTAGAGTCGCCAATCTAGCGCAGGCACAGGAATAAAAACACCGAATTTGCAATTAACAACGAAGCACGAAAGAGGTCGTAAATTACTATGTCCGCTTCTGGCGCAAAACGGACACGTCAATATATGCGGCAGAATGAATAACCAGATGATCGGTGTTGGTCATTTTGTCTGCAAAGCTGAATTGTCGCCAATGAAACGGCCACTCACGCTTTTATGGGTTGTGAATCAACCTGTGATCCCATAGTGCGGATGGTATGTCTGAACCCAAGCAACCGCTGCCCTTTATCGAGTTTGTCATTCTGCTTGCCATGATGATTTCCATCGTGGCTTTGGCAACCGATGTAATGTTGCCGGCGCTGGACATCATGGGCAGGGATTTGGGTGTTGCCAATCCCAATGATACCCAGCTGATTATTTCATCGCTGTTTGTCGGGTTCGCGGTCGGGCAGGTTGTGGCGGGTCCGGTATCCGACAGTATTGGGCGCAAGCCGGTGATCTATGGTGGGTATGTGATTTTTATCGCCGGTTGCCTGTTGTCAATTTTTGCGACCAGTTTTTCTGTGATGATTGTTGGCCGCATCCTACAAGGACTGGGTGCTGCGTCGCCCAGGATTGTAACATTGGCTTTGGTGCGTGATGGTTATGAGGGGCGGTCGATGGCACGGATCATGTCAATCGTCATGGCTATTTTCATCATCGTTCCGGCCATCGCACCGGCGATTGGACAGGCTATCATTTATGCTTCCGGTTGGCGGGGCACATTCGTTTCATTGCTCGTTCTTGCGGTTGTTTGTTTTTGCTGGTTCGGTCTGCGACAGCCGGAAACCCTGCCTCCAACAGCCCGTCGCAAATTTTCGCTCTCCAACGTTGTGTCGGGATTACTGGAGGCAATTCAATGCCGAGCAGCGCTTGGTTACACGATTGCCGCTGGTCTGATATTCGGACCCTTCCTTGGTTATTTGAGCTCAGCCCAGCAGATATTTCAGGCAAGCTATGGAACTGGCCAGTTGTTTGCGATTTATTTTGGAGTTGCGGCGCTCTCGATCGGAGCTGCATCCTTGTTGAACGCACAGCTTGTTATGCGGTTGGGCATGCGCCTCTTAACATGGCGTGCGCTGGTTGGAACGACAGTGATATCAATCGGGTTCATTGCACCAGCCTTGTTGTATGATGGTCTGCCGCCGCTGTGGTTCTTCATGCTGTGGTTGCTGGCGAATTTCTTTTGTGTCGGGATCATGTTTGGCAACTTTAATGCATTGGCAATGGAACCTCTGGGTCACATGGCGGGGCTTGGTGCGGCGATGGTTGGTTCGTTGTCTACACTTATTGGGCTGCCGCTTGGCTGGGCTGTCGGTAAAAGTTTCGACGGTGGGGTGTTTCCTCTGGTTGCAGGATTTGCAATCTGTGGATTTGCCGCGATGCTGGTCATGATGTGGACGGAAAGAACCGCCAAAATTCCAGCAACTCGCTGAATTTCGGCTAGCCTTGGCGCTACACCGGTATGTGTAAAAACCTGAAACAGGGTTGTGTGAACTCCAAGGAAATTTCAAGGTAGCAAATACCCAAGACCAGGCAGGATGGGCGAGAATTCCGTATGATAAAATCTGTGTTTGATACCCATGAAGTCATGAACCAGTCGCCCGACTATGGCGGATTCAATGCCTATACGAGTGATCCCGTTCTGGGGCGCGTAACATCAAACCTGCCTGATGATGTAAAAGCTGGATTGAAAAACCAGGGCGAGTGGGGTGGCCATCCGGAAACATTGAAGCTCGCGCGTCTCGCCAACACCCATCTGCCGGAACTTCATACCCATGATGCAAAGGGACGAAGAACCGGCATTGTCGAATATCATCCGGCCTATCATGCACTGATGCGGCGGGCGGTATCCATCGGTCTTCATTCTTCAATCTGGCGCGATGACGGAGCCGAGAAGGGTTGCCGTAATGTGGCAAGGGCCGGGCGGTTTTTCATCTCCGCTGGTGTTGAGCACGGTCATCTTTGCCCTATCACCATGACCAATGCATCATGTGCTGCGCTGATTGGCAATCAGGATATTTTGAAAGAGTGGCTACCCGGTATCCTGTCACAGAAATACGATTCTTCGCACAAACCGGTGGCGCAAAAAAACGGCGTCACGATTGGCATGGGGCTTACTGAAAAGCAGGGTGGATCGGATGTACGTTCAGCAACCACACGTGCTGAACCGCTTAAGGATGGGCAATGGCAAATTACCGGGCACAAGTGGTTTTTGTCAGCACCGATGTGCGACGCATTCATGGTTTTGGCGCAGACGAAGAAAGGTCTTGGATGCTTTCTGGTGCCACGCATTCTGCCGGATGGTTCGGCAAACGGCATGCACCTGCAACGATTGAAGGACAAGCTGGGTAATCGTTCGAACGCCTCCAGCGAGGTGGAGTTTCACGGAAGTATCGGTCGACTGGTTGGTGAAGCGGGCAAGGGTATCAGCGATATCATGGAAATGGTGACGCTGACCCGGATGGATTGTGCCATTGCCTCTGCCGGTATCATGCGAACAAGCCTTGCAGAAGCGGTTCATCACACCCGCCATCGTGAAGCGTTTGACGCAAAGCTGATTGATCAGCCATTGATGCAGCGGGTATTGGCCGATATGGCGTTGGATAGTGCGGCTGCAACTGCCATGACGTTTCGACTTGCCGCGTCATTTGACCAGGCACCATCCAATCCGGCGGATGCGGCTTACGCAAGGTTGATGACCCCGGTGATCAAATACTGGGCCTGTAAGATGGCACCCGCACTCGTCTATGAGGCGATGGAGTGTCTGGGTGGTAATGGATATGTGGAAACCGGCAATCTTGCGCGGCACTATCGCGAAGCCCCCCTAAATCCGATCTGGGAAGGATCCGGCAACATCATGTGTCTTGATGTGTTGCGGGTGATTTCCAGGAGCAATGGCATTCTTGATGCGGTTTTATCGATCCTTGAGCGGGATATCGGTACGGTGGGTGCGGTAAAGACCATCGATGTTATTCGCTCGGCTGCGCAAATGGCTGAACGCGATCCAGGTTCCGCGCGTATCTTGACCGAGCAGCTTGCTTTTACTGCGGCGGCGGCTGAACTAAACCGGATTGGGGCAGGGGACGTTGCGGCTGCATTCATGGAGACCCGGTTGGGTGGCCTATGGCGCAATAGCTACGGTATGCTCGATAATCGCCACGATGCAGGCGCCATCCTTGACCAGACCTTTCCTGCTTGGTGAGAAGCGGTTTGTTAACCTTTCGTTAACCTTAACAAATGGTTTACGTTGTGTGTCGACTTCGCTCACGGCATTATACATTTGTTAAAACAGGTGATAGATGCGCATAATTCTCATACTTTGGGCTATCCCGATTATCCTCTTTTGGGGTTGGTATGCCTTGAGTGTGAATGACATGCATTTTGGCAATTTGTTTTTGTCCCGCCTGTTCCATGACCATATGTTCCAGATCTACGGGAACATGCTCAACATGCCTCCGGAGGAGGTTCCAGCCAAAATTGCCGGTGTGTTTATCTTCGATACGGGGCTGCTGTTTTCAATTGCTGCATTCCGCTGGCGCAAGTCATGGCTGCCCGGCACGCTTGCCTGGTTTCGTGATGTGAGTGGATGGGATGTAGAGCATGGATCTACAACAGAGCCGTTGATCGATGGCTTTTTTTACGGCGACCAGTCGCCTATAGGGAATTCAGTCGGTCAAGCGCGCCCTGCAGAATAAAGCTCGCGGCCACAGCATCGATTTTTTCTGCGCGTTTTTTTCGCGACATATCCGCTTCAATCATTACCCGTTCGGCCGCGACTGTCGATAGGCGTTCGTCCCAGAATGCCACCGGCTGGCTAACAAACTTTTCTAGATTGCGAACAAAAGCGCGGGTTGCCTGCACCCTTGGTCCCTCACTGCCGTCCATGTTGAGGGGGAGACCGATCACCAAGGCGAAGATGTTTTCATCCTCTACCATTTTGTTGAGTGCGGCGGCATCCAGAGAGAACTTCGTTCGCATCATGGTTTGGCGAGCCGAAGCAATTGTCAGTCTTGTGTCGGAGATTGCGATGCCAATGGTTTTCGTTCCAAGGTCGAGACCCATCAGACGCTGGTTCTTGCCATGAAGTGCTGCTAGCGCATTAATTTCTACAGTATTGCCTGACAATTGGGTCTTCCGGGTTGAGTGCACGAATTGCCGCTCTATGATGGGTTTTCCAGACAAAAGCAATTGGCGGAACGCGTTATGAAAATCACCTGGTATGGCCATTCAGCGTATGGGCTTGAATTTGCCAGCACAAAAATCCTGATTGATCCCTTTCTCGAGGGAAACCCCACCTGGGGCAAGGGCTGGGAGGAGGCAGCTGAAGGAGCGACGCATGTCTTGTTGACCCACGGCCATGATGATCACATCGGAAGTGCTGCAAATATCTGCAAAGCAAGCAGGGCACAGCTGGTCGCGAATTTCGAACTTTGTATGTATCTGGTGGGCGAGGGGGTATCGGACGGTCAGATCAACCCGGGCAATCACGGTGGCACGGTGGATTGTGGCGGGTTCTCCACCACTTTCGTCAACGCGATACATTCATCATCAACACAGACCGGCGAGGGCAAAAACCTCTATCTTGGCAACCCGGCCGGACTGGTCATTCATGCGCCGGGCGAAAAGACTGTATACCACATGGGCGACACGGATATTTTCGGTGACATGGCGCTGATTGAGGAATTGCACAAGCCAGCGGTGGCAATGGTGCCGATTGGTGACCGATTTACCATGGGCGGAGCAGTGGCGGCACTTGCCTGCAGACGCTACTTCAATTTTGATACCGTATTCCCCTGCCACTACGGCACATTTGGGGTGCTTGATCAAACGGCTGACGCATTTGTGGAAGCGATGGAGGATCAGGCAGACCGGGTGAAAATCATGGAACCCGGTGAAACAACTGAAGTGTGATCAGCCTAGTTTCGATTGAGTTCAAACCGGCTGGTGGTTACCCAGTGTCCAGTTTCGGGGTCGATATCGATGATGGATAACATCATTTGATCCGGGTTGGTCTTTGCGATTCTCATAATGGCTGAGCGGTCTCCATTTACCTCGCCTGCCCAGGTTATGTTCAATCCGATTGCATCTCCTACCCGTTGACCCTCAAGCGCGGCGGGACCGGTACGTGCGCCAATATAGGAGCCAGTGTATTGTCCGTCGTTTAGCACCAGCTCAGCCGATACAGCTTTCATGATTACGACTAGTGCCCGGCAAATTCCGTCCAGTTTGAGGGAGGTGTTTGTGGTCGCGGATTCAAAGCGGCAGTCAACCGCTACTTCCGGGAATGAGGTCTTTACCCTGACAATACCTTTACCTTGCCAATCGCCCTTGAAGCTTTCCAAATATGAAGCCTCATCAGCAAGACTGGAGAATGATAATTCGAGCATAAATGCGAATGCTATAACTGCGACAATGGGTTTCAAATTGACAGTTCCGGTTGGCGTTGGTTTCGTGCTTTGTTGCACACAAGAACCTTATCCATCTTTATGCGGGAAGAACTCATCAAATCTAATGCACGAATGAGCAAATAAAGTTGAACCTTTTGCCCCCCGGCGCTATAGGCTACGGGAAATCTCTCCACTTTAGAAGTGACTGTACAATTGGAATATTCCCATGTCTGTTGATCTTGAAACCGTAAAACGGGTGGCCAAGCTGGCGCGACTTGCCATCGACGATGAGCGGGCCACGCGTATGCAGGGCGAACTCAATGCAATTCTGGGATTTGTAGAGCAACTGAACGAGGTTGATGTCGAGGGTGTTGAACCGATCACATCGGTTGTCGAGATGGACATGAAAAAGCGCGTTGATGAAGTCACCGACGGAGACAAGGCGGCGGATATTGTTGCCAATGCGCCTGCAACGGATGATAATTTTTTCATGGTGCCGAAGGTGATTGAATAGATGATTTCGGTTGCCAGTGAAACACCGCTGCAGGATGAGGTGCGTGGGATGATTGTGCAGCTCAATGCGTTTTTGCGACCACAATCTCCACCGGAGTTTCAGTTTCAAATGTCGGCTGAAGAGATGGCTTTTGAAGACACGACAGTGTTTGTAGCGCGCGAAGATAACGCAAGGGCTGTGGGTATGGGATCACTTAAAGCGCATAGCAAGGCGCTTGGCGAAGTAAAGCGGATGTTCACATTACCGGAACACCAGTGCAAAGGTGTTGGTTCCATGATCTTGTCCAAAATCGTTGATGAAGCCAAAAGCCGGCAGATGAATGAACTTGTGCTGGAAACCGGCGTAACCGATGCGATGCGCTCGGCTGCGGAACTCTACAAGCGTCACGGGTTTCAAGCTTGCGGGCCGGTACTTGATTACCCCGATTCCGGTCATAACCAGTTTTTCAGAAAAAAGTTGTCCCAATGAGCGAACTTACCTCCCTTACTATTGCCCAAGCGCGCGAAAAGCTGAACGCTGGCGAAATAACTTCAGTTGAACTGACGGAGGCTTATCTTTCGGTAATCGATGCAGCGAATGAAAGCCTCAACACCTATGTGGTGGTGACGGCCGACAAGGCACGCAAGATGGCGAAAGCCTCGGATGAGCGTCGGGCTGGTGGAACTATTGGCGGGCTGGAGGGTATACCGCTTGGCATCAAGGATTTGTTTGCCACCAGAGGTATTCACACCCAGGCGTGTTCGCACATTCTGGATGATTTCAAGCCGGAGTATGAATCCACGGTCACGCAGAATCTTTGGGATGATGGCGCTGTGATGCTCGGTAAACTCAACATGGACGAATTTGCCATGGGTTCATCCAACGAGACATCTTACTATGGCCCGGTAAAAAATCCCTGGCGCGAACAGGGTTCAAATACAGCGCTGGTGCCGGGCGGTTCTTCCGGCGGCTCCGCGTCCTCTGTGGCAGCACATCTTTGTGCCGGGGCAACCGCAACCGACACCGGTGGCTCAATCCGTCAACCGGCGGCGTTTACGGGTACTGTCGGGATCAAGCCAACCTATGGCCGTTGTTCACGTTGGGGAATTGCAGCGTTTGCATCTTCACTGGATCAGGCGGGGCCAATTTCGCGTGATCTGCGTGATGCGGCAATCATGTTGAAGTCGATGGCAAGCGTTGATGCCAAGGATACAACTTCCGTCGACTTGCCGGTGCCGGATTACGAAGCGAGCATCGGCAAATCAGTCAAGGGCATGAAAATCGGCATTCCGAAAGAGTACCGGGTTGACGGAATGCCGGAGGAAATCGAGGCGTTATGGCAAAAGGGCATTGAGTGGTATCGCGATGCTGGTGCCGAGATTGTCGATATATCATTGCCGCACACGAAATATGCGCTTCCAACCTATTACATTGTGGCACCTGCGGAAGCCTCATCCAATCTGGCGCGTTATGACGGGGTGCGATACGGGTTGCGTGAAACCGGCAGTGACATCACGGACATGTATGAAAAGACCCGTGCAACCGGATTTGGTCATGAAGTTCGGCGGCGGATTTTGATTGGCACCTATGTGCTCTCATCGGGTTACTATGATGCCTATTATCTGCGTGCGCAGAAGGTTCGTACTTTGATCAAGCGTGATTTCGAGACTGCATTTGCAGACGGTATTGACGCAATCCTGACCCCTGCGACACCATCCTCCGCATTTGCAATTGGTGACGAGGAAATGGCGGCTGATCCGGTCAAGATGTATTTAAACGACGTTTTCACGGTGACTGTGAATATGGCCGGACTACCGGGGATCTCTGTGCCCGCCGGTCTCGACAACAAGGGTTTGCCACTTGGTTTGCAGTTAATCGGTAAGCCGTTTGCGGAAGAAGAGTTGTTCCAGGCCTCTCATGTGATTGAACAGGCAGCAGGTAAATTCGAAGCTGAGAAGTGGTGGTAATGGTTGCAAACCTTGAACCAGCCGAGTGCAAGTCAATGTCGGATGTGCGGGCGGAAATAGACCGACTGGACGCTGAGTTGATTGCGTTGTTCGCCGAACGCGAGAGCTATATCAAGCGCGCTGGTGAGATCAAACAGGTTGAAAAACTGCCGGCAGATATTCCGGTACGGGTTGAAGCGGTAATTGCCAATGCGCGCAAACTTGCGGAAGAACAAGGGCTTGATGGTGAGTTTTACGCCCATGTGTGGCGGAAACTGGTGGAGCATTCCATTGCGATGGAAGATCGTATTCTTGAGGATTGATTAAATGAGCATCAGAAATTCTACAGTAGGGCCGCGGACAACCGCAATTCATGCTGGCGGCGAGCCCGATCCCCATACGGGTGCCTCCGCTCCCAACATCGTTATGTCGTCGACCTATGTGTGTGATGAGCCCGCCGGTTTTTCCGCGCATGATTTGAATGAGGATAGCCCGTTTCTCTATTCGCGCTGGGCCAATCCGTCAGTGGCGGCTCTGGAAAAGAAGATTGCCGCGATTGAGGGTACAGAGGCATGTCTGTGTCTTGCTTCCGGTATGGCGGCGGTAACAGCTATATTCCTGACCACGCTGAGTGCAGGGGATCATGTGATCGTTTCAGATGTATCCTATGCGGGTGTGGCGGAACTGGCACGTGATACGCTTCCCCGCTTTGGCATTGAAGTCTCAATTGTCACCATGAGCGATCTTGATGCAGTAGCTGGCGCAATCAAGCCGAACACGAAGCTCATTCACACGGAAACGCCGGTCAATCCGATTATGAGACTGACTGACCTGAAAGCGGTTTGTGATCTGGCAAAACAGGCCGGTGCGAAGGTCTCGTGCGATTCAACTTTTGCGTCTCCAATTGCCACAAGGTGCGCGGATCTTGGGGTTGATTACGTGATGCACTCGGTCACCAAATACATTGGCGGGCATGGCGATGCTGTCGGTGGAGCCGTTGCTGGCACAACCGAAAATATCAGGACGCTTACTCTGGAGGCTGGTATTCACCACGGTGGGGTGATGTCGCCCTTTAATGCATGGTTGATCGCGCGTGGCGCTTCCACGCTGCCGTTGCGGATGAAGGCGCATGAAGAAACCGCACTTCAGGTTGCGCAGTTTCTGGAAACTCATCCCAAGGTTACAAAGGTTCTGTATCCGGGCCTTGAAAGTCATCCACAACACGACCTAGCAAAGCGTCAGATGCAGAATTTTTCCGGCATGATGTCCTTTCAGGTGGGGTCGGAATCAGATGGTGACCGGATCGCTGCCCGCATGGCCAAGGACCTTGAAATCATCCATTACGCGGTCTCGCTCGGGCACCACCGTAGTCTTGTATTCTGGATGCCAACCGAAGGTTTGATGGAATCGTCCTTCCACCTGGAAGGAAAACAGCTTGAAAGCTATCGCGACTATGCCGGAGACGGTATTTTCCGCCTTTCAGTTGGCCTTGAAGATGCAGAAGATTTGAACCGTGATCTGGACCGGGTATTGGGTTAGGTCTCGGCCCTGGTTCTTTTCCGTAAGGCCAGAACAATCAGTACCCAGCCCAGAACACCCTTTGCATGTTTTGAGAATGTAGCGTCTTCGGTAAATGTTAAAAACTGGAAGATTTCGACTGGACCGGGCGGCTTTCGAATAACGCTTTGAACCGGAAGACCTTCAAATATCAGCATGTAGTAGGTGTAGTAGAATTGCGGTGACAGGGACACGAAGAGCCCGAGAAAAACGATTGCCAGACCGACGCCTACCGATTTGGAATATCTGCTGGAGACCTTTAAAAACAAGCCAATGGTAATGAATGCCATAGCCGTTGAAAGCAGGATGAGACCTGTGCGGCCAAGTAGCGTGAGGGTATAAAAAGAATCGCCTTCATACATGATGGAAATTGGCCTAGACAGAAGATCAACTGAATGGCATCTAGCATATCTTTCGTGTTACTTCACAATCCCGTTGTTGGGCCATTTGTAGGCACATGGACAAGCAGGCAGACACTTAATGACTGAACTTATCGACACAAGAACCCCTGAACCGAAACGCTTTATCGCTGGCGCGAGTGATGACTGGGAAGTCATCATCGGGCTTGAAGTGCATGCGCAGGTAACCTCGAAATCGAAGCTATTCTCTGGCGCCTCGACCGAGTTTGGTGCGGAGCCGAATGCCAATGTCTCGCTGGTTGATGCGGCGATGCCCGGCATGTTGCCGGTAATCAATGAGGAGTGCGTTGCTCAGGCAGTGCGCACCGGCTTAGGACTTAACGCGCAGATTAATCTACGCTCGGTGTTTGATCGTAAAAACTACTTCTATCCGGATCTGCCACAGGGCTACCAGATTTCTCAGTTCAAGGACCCGATTGTCGGCGAAGGGGTGGTGACGGTTTCAGTCGGGCCGGACAAGCAGGGTAACTTCGAGGACATCGAAGTTGGTGTTGAGCGTCTTCACCTGGAGCAGGACGCCGGTAAATCCATCCACGACCAGCATCCGACCATGAGTTTCGTGGATTTGAACCGCACCGGTGTGGCGCTGATGGAGATTGTATCAAAGCCGGATATCCGTTCATCGGATGAAGCGAAGGCCTATATCACCAAACTTCGGACAATCCTTAGATATCTCGGTACTTGCGATGGCAACATGGATGAGGGATCGCTTCGGGCTGATGTCAATGTTTCCGTACGCAAGCCGGGCGGAGATTTCGGCACGCGTTGCGAAATCAAGAATGTAAATTCGATCCGGTTTGTCGGGCAATCAATTGAATATGAAGCGCGGCGCCAGATTGCGATCCTTGAGGATGGTGGCACGATTGATCAGGAAACCCGCCTGTTTGATCCGGCCAAGGGTGAGACCCGCTCCATGCGCTCCAAGGAAGATGCGCATGATTACCGCTATTTTCCTGATCCTGATTTGCTGCCGCTGGCATTCAGCCAGGCCTATGTAGATAGCTTGAAGAGCGATTTACCGGAATTGCCGGATGCCAAACGCTCCCGGTTCATCGACGAGATGGGATTGTCAGCCTATGACGCTTCAATCCTTGTGTCTGAGAAGGCAGCAGCTGATTATTTCGAGCAGGTGGCGGAAGGCCGGGATGGTAAAACTGCCGCAAACTGGGTAATAAATAACTTACTAGGTAAGTTGAACGAAGCCGGGCAAGACGTTGAAAATACATCAATTTCTCCAATTCAGATTGGTTCGATTATTGATTTGATCAAGGAAGGCACAATCTCTGGTGCAATCGCCAAGGAGTTGTTTGAGATTGTTTGGGAAGAAGGTGGAGATCCTGCTGAAATCGTGGAAGCCCGCGGTATGAAACAGGTGACCGACACCGGTGCGATTGAAAGCGCTGTGGATGAAGTGATCGCCGCCAATCCTGAAAAAGTTGACCAGGCGAAGGAAAAACCAGCCCTTGCAGGTTGGTTTGTCGGTCAGGTTATGAAGTCGACTGGTGGCAAGGCTAATCCTCAGTCGGTACAGGCACTGGTGAAGCAAAAGCTTGGGATCGAATGAACCAGTCCTCACCCTGAGCTTGTCGAAGGGCGAGGGCGAGGTGCATTGATCCTTATTCTTCGACAGGCTCAGAATGAGGATTAGATAGAATGATCTGGGTTCGCACCGCCACCCGCAATGATCTGCCGGCAATCCGGAAAATTCTGGTTGAAACCTGGCATGCCACTTATGACGAAATCTACGGGGTTGAGCGGGTCAACGAGATTTGCGGCGACTGGCATTCCCTTGAAGCACTTGAGGAAAATCTTGAACGTCCGCACTCCGAGTTTTTGGTGGCGGATGATGGTAACGCACCATGCGGGATGGCCTATGCCAGCCAGTCAGAAAAGACGATAAATCTGCACCAACTCTATGTGCTGCCTGAGTTTCATGGGCAGCGCGCTGGACTTCAACTGCTTGTTGAAATCGAAAATTCGTTCATGGATTGCAATGAAATTGCACTCGAAGTTGAAGAAAACAACAAAAGAGCTGTGGATTTTTACACTGTCTACGGGTTTCAGGATGCGGGTAAAACAACCAACTGCGGCAAGGATGGCTCAGGGATTCCGGCACTGATCTTGAAAAAGCAGATTGTCTACGCCGAAGACTGATTTTTAATACTTGGCGTAATTCACTTTCACACAAGCGAGTTTTGTGAAAGTCTGTTGCTTTAGCTCAGAGGAGGCAGCAAATGGGGAACACATCATCCAAGGAACCGGGTTTTCGTGAAAGCGTAAACTTGATGTTCGACCGTGCCGTTCGGCACATGAATCTATCAGAGGGGTTGGTTGAAAAAATCAAAGTGGCAAATTCCACTTACACGGTTCGATTTGGCGTGAAGTTGCGCGGAGATATACGGACTTTCACCGGCTATCGCTCGGTTCATTCGGAACATTCGGAGCCTGTGAAAGGTGGGATTCGCTATGCGCTCAGTGTCAACCAGAATGAAGTCGAGGCGCTGGCTGCACTGATGACCTATAAATGTGCACTGGTGGAAGTTCCCTTCGGTGGTTCAAAAGGCGGTCTTTGTATCGATCCGCGAGAATGGGACCAGGATGAACTGGAGCGTATTACGCGGCGATTTGCCTTTGAACTGATCAAGCGGGACTTGATCAATCCATCTCAAAATGTACCGGCACCAGACATGGGTACCGGTGAACAGGAAATGGCGTGGATTGCAGACCAGTATCACCGCATGAACACAACCGACATTGATGCGCGTGCCTGTGTCACCGGCAAGCCGCTCAACGCTGGTGGTATCCGTGGCCGGGTGGAAGCTACCGGGCGAGGCGTACAATATGCTATCCGGGACTTTTTCAGGCACCCGGATGATCTGGAAGTTGCTGGCCTGTCCAAAGGAATGGCTGGCAAACGGGTCATTGTTCAAGGATTGGGCAATGTGGGATATCACGCAGCCAAGTTCATGCAGGAAGAAGATGAATGCCTGATCACGGCAGTGATTGAACGCGATGGTGCAATCATCAATGAAAAAGGCCTCGATGTTGAAACGCTGTTCGCCCACATCAAGGAACATGGGGGTGTCGCGAAATACCCGCACGGTAAATACGAGAAGGATGGTTCAAAAGTACTGGAAATGGAATGCGATATTCTAATTCCGGCGGCGCTTGAAAGTGTGATCAACCTTGAAAATGCCGACCGGATCAAGACCAAGCTGATATGTGAAGCTGCAAATGGCCCGATCACTGCTGGTGGCAATGAAATCCTGCGCGACAAGGGAGTTGTTATCATTCCAGACATGTTTGCGAATGCGGGTGGTGTGACGGTGTCTTACTTCGAGTGGGTGAAGAACCTTTCGCATATCCGTTTTGGACGCATGCAGAGACGGCAGGAAGAGGCGCGCCAGGAAATGGTGATTGAAGCGCTGGAAAAAATGACAGGCAAGTCGTTTCCAAATGAGTTGCGTGGGGCATTTGTCAGCGGTGCTGACGAATTGACGCTGGTCCGCTCCGGTCTCGATGACACCATGCGCGGTGCCTATGCGGATATGCGGCAGCTATGGCTTGACAAACGCAAAGACGACAAGGAGATGGATCTACGCACAGCGGCGTTCATGATCTCTATTCAGCGTGTTGCGGACAGTTATCGGGCTCTGGGACTATAGCGAGGTTTCCTTTTCCAGGAACATATATTGTTGGCGGTCAGTAGTCGGCAACAATCTGGTTGTGAAGGGTTTATCCAATCAATAGGGTTTGCTGATGAACCCTGATCGACCACTTCTTGGTATCATGTTGATGCTGAGCTTTTGCGCCATTATCCCGCTGGGTGACGCGATAGCCAAATTGCTTGGAGGGATAATTCCCTTGATGCAGTTGGTGATTGTGCGATTCGGTATGCAGGCTGTACTTTTATTGCCCGTAATCTGGATTGCAGGCGGATCATTTTTGATGCCGCGCTGGGTGTTCAAGCTATCGATTATCCGGTCTGTCTTGCACGTACTCGGCGTCGGCGGGATGTTCCTTTCTCTCCAATATCTTCCGCTGGCTGATGCGGTTGCGATTGCATTTGTGATGCCATTCATCATGCTCATTTTGGGAAAATATGTGCTTGATGAAGAAGTAGGAATGAGGCGGTTGGCTGCCTGCGCCGTCGGATTTTTGGGAACCATGTTGGTAATTCAGCCGAGCTTTGCGGAGGTTGGGTTGCCCGCCCTGATACCGCTGTTTGTTGCGTTTGTCTTTTCGCTGTTCATGCTTGTCACACGCCAAATCGCCAAGCACTGTGATCCGATTGGCCTGCAATGCCTGAGTGGGGGGATATCAGTGGCGATAATGACGTTGATCTACGTCGTTATAAGGATTTTTGATGTTCCAGGTGTCTACTTCGTGATGCCCGACTACAATTCAGGCTGGTTGCTTGTTGGTTTGGGCGTTGTTGGCTCGTTTGCTCATTTGTTGATGACATGGTCATTGAGGCTAGCGCCTTCTGCCACACTTGCGCCGATGCAGTATCTGGAAATTCCAGTTGCAACTTTGTTGGGTTGGCTGATTTTTGAAGATCTTCCAAATGACCTGGCCGCACTTGGAATCGTGATTACGATTATGGCGGGACTGTACGTTGTGCTTCGGGAACGTTCTGTTGCGCTTTCGGGCTAATTGACTGCTTCTCCCGAAGACAACCGAATGCAAAAGTTGCGAACGTTCAATTGAGTATTTGGCCTTGTGTTCATCTGATCATCGCGGCATAAACTGGTTCAAGTCGATTGCTCGTTGATGGTGGAAATTGCATGTTGCTCTTCAAACAAATCTTTACCTGGTGGAATGGCTCGACCTGGAACACGCGGTTCCATATCTGGCGCAACGCCAAAAAAATTGGTGAGGATGAAACCGGCAACAGCTATTTCGAACATCGAGATGGCAGACGGTACGTACAATATGCGGACCAGGCTGAGGCAAGCGCCATACCGCCAGGCTGGCATGGTTGGATGCATTACCGCGTGGATACACCACCGACAGAGGAAAATTATCAGGCACATGAGTGGCAGAAGCCGCATAAGCCAAACATGACCGGCACGGCTGGCGCGTATTTTCCAAAAGGTTCACTTTCCAGTGCAGAAGAGCGGCCCCGGGTGACCGGGGACTACGACGCCTGGACTCCCTGACAACTGGATCATTGATGGAACTTGGAACAGCGAAGATCGGTGAGGGTCTTCGTGTTTATGCGATCGGTGACATCCACGGCTGTTTGAGGGAACTTCAAAGCCTGCTTGAGATCATCGATAATGATTTGGCTCTATACCCGATTGATCACCACAAGCTGATATTTCTGGGCGATTATGTCGATCGCGGACCAGCCGCACAGGAGGTCCTGGAACTGCTGATTGCGCTCAATAACAGTGATCGCGATACTGTCATCTTGAAGGGGAATCATGAGGACTGGCTAACGGGCTTTCTCAAAGACCCGGAGCTTACCGGCACCGGCTACATGCGTTGGGGTGGTATTCAAACGCTTGCATCCTACGGGGTTGAGGCAGAACCTGGAATTTCCTTCACAGACATTGCCAGACGGGCTCGAAAAGCTATTCCCAGAACCCATTGGGTTTTCATGAGAGGACTGCCACTTAGCTACACTCAGGACGACTATTTGTTTGTTCATGCCGGTATTCGCCCCGGAGTCGCCATGGCAAGCCAGATGGAACATGATTTGATGTGGATTCGTGATGATTTTCTTTGTCACTCGGCTCCGTTTGAGAAAGTGGTTGTGCATGGCCATACTCCGATTGACGTTCCGGAGGTGTGCAATAACCGGATTAATATCGATACGAGATGTTTTGACAGTGGCATGCTTACAGCGCTTGTGCTTGAAGGTTCGCAACACAGAATGTTGAGGACTTAAATTGAGATGCCGCACGCCTTTCCCGCGCCTACTTCCCATGCTATCGACTTGTTTTACACGAGGTAAGTGAGTCTGGATGCAGCAAGCCGGATGAATAGAGAATTTCTTCAATTGAGAGTGATGGCGCTTTTTGCTGCTTTCATGCTGGTGGTGTTTGCCGCCGCGCCGGCCCACGCCGAGCGTATTGCAAATCGTGTTGCCGTGTTTTCCGGGATCGACAAGATTACAGGCCGTATTATCACGTTCGATGTTTATATCGACGAGACGGTCCAGTTTGGGGCACTTCAGGTTACTCCGCGGGTTTGCTACACCCGGCCTGTTACAGAGACGCCGAAAACGACCAGTTTTCTGGAAGTCGATGAAATCACCCTGGATCGCAAGATCAGGCGGATCTTTTCAGGCTGGATGTTTGCCGACAGCCCGGGTCTGAATGCGATTGAACACCCGGTTTATGATATCTGGCTGAAAAACTGTAAAATGGATTCTGAGGTTGCACCACCTTCCTGATCCGTGAAATCGCCTTCTTCTTGAAGCGCTTCCTCCAGCATATTCTGATATGCTTCACGCGGTACTTCCACGACGCCAAAGCGTTCCAGATGTGCGGTTGTGAATTGGGTGTCCAAAAGAACAAATCCACCTTTGATCATACGGTAAACGAGATGCACCAGTGCTGTCTTGGACGCATCGGTCATTCTTGAAAACATGCTTTCACCGAAAAATGCGCCCCCCAGACGAACCCCGTAGAGGCCACCAACCAATTCGCCACCGTGCCATGCTTCCACGCTATGGCCATGGCCGAAATCATGGAGTTCGCAATAGAGTTCCCGGATACGCGGGTTGATCCATGTTTTCTTGCGGGTAGCGTTTTCTTCAGCGCAGTAATCCACAACTTTGCGAAAGTCGGTATCAAACCGGATTTCGAATGTATTCTTGCGCATCGATTTTTTCAGGCTTCGCGGAATGTGGAAACTGTCCAACGGCAGGATGCCACGCATTTCCGGTTCAACCCAGAACATGCCCGGGTCATCGGCGGATTCTGCCATTGGGAATATTCCGCAGGCATAAGCTTTCAGGAGAACCTGTGGCGTGATCTCAAGCAGGATTTCGTCGCTGGTGGCCATGGGCCATATTTATTTGTCAGCGAGATAATTTTCAAGCCAGTGGATGTCGTAATTTCCATCCTGCATGTCCTGATTGGAAACCAGGTCCCGGAACAGGGGCAGAGTGGTCTCTATGCCATCCACGACAAATTCATCCAATGCCCGGCGAAGACGCATCAGGCACTCAACCCTTGTGCGACCATGGACAATCAGCTTGCCAATCAGGCTGTCGTAGTGGGGTGGAATTGAATACCCCTGATAAACGCCTGAATCGACGCGTACTCCAAGCCCGCCCGGTGGATGATAATACTGGATTGTGCCAGGCGAAGGCACAAATGTTGATGGGTGCTCGGCATTAATGCGACATTCAATTGCATGGCCAGACAGCTGAACGTCTTTCTGCTTCACTGACATGCCGCTTCCGGAAGCAACATGCAGTTGCTCATTTACCAGATCGATGCGGGTGATCATCTCGGTGACGGGATGTTCCACCTGCAGGCGGGTATTCATTTCGATGAAATAAAATTCGCCATCCTCATACAGAAATTCAACCGTTCCGGCACCTGAATAACCCATGCCCTGTATTGCCTTGGCACAAATATTACCGATCTTTTTACGTTGAGCTTCGTTGAGTGCAGGGGAGACTGCTTCTTCCCAGACTTTCTGGTGGCGACGCTGCAGGGAACAATCACGCTCCCACAAATGAATGCCACCGCCCTTGCCATCACCCATGACCTGAATTTCGATGTGGCGCGGCGTACTGAGGTATTTTTCTATATAGACAGCATCGTCGCCAAATGCGGCGCCTGCTTCACTGCGCGCGGTGTGTAAGGCTTCAGCGACATCGGCATCGCTGTTTGCTACCTTCATGCCGCGACCACCGCCGCCAGAAGCGGCTTTAATCAGCACAGGATAGCCAATTTCCGCAGCCACTTTCTTGGCTTCAGCTGCATCAGTCACAGCACCCTCAGAACCGGGCACAACTGGTATGCCAAGACGTTTTGCTGTCTTCTTGGCTTCAATCTTGTCGCCCATTATCCGAATGTGTTCGGCGGAAGGGCCAATGAATGTAATGTCGTGAGCTTCCAGAATTTCAGCGAATTTGGCATTTTCGGACAAAAATCCGTAGCCTGGATGGATCGCATCAGCTCCGGTAATTTCGCAGGCTGCGAGTATCTCGTGAATATTCAGATAACTAGCGCGTGCCGCTGGAGGGCCTATACAGACGCTTTCATCAGCAAGGCGTACATGCATCGCATCTGCATCTGCTGTGGAATGGACGGCAACGGTCTCAATCCCCAACTCCTTGCAGGCCCGCAAAATTCGCAGGGCGATTTCACCGCGGTTGGCAATCAGTACCTTGTTGAACATTGTATCGCTGCTTTCGTCTATTCGATGAGAAGCAGTTGTTCACCAAATTCCACCGGTTGGCCATCCTCAACAAGAATGGCTGCTACGGTGCCGGAAACCGGTGCCGCGATTTGGTTCATGGTTTTCATTGCTTCGATGATTACAACCGTCTGTCCCTGCTTTACCTTATCGCCGATCTTGACGAATGGATCTGCGCCGGGCGCCGGGGAATGGTAGGCAGTACCTACCATGGGTGAGGGGACATTCCCGGCTGGTTTGGATGCCGCTTTATCATCAGCTGCAACCGGAGCTGCAATCGGTGCTGCCGCGGGGGCAGGTGCTGCGACCTGAACTGCGGGAGCGCTGCCTCCACGTGAAACCCGGATTCTCAGGTCATCCTGTTCCACTTCAATCTCAGTGAGATCTGTTTCATTCAGGATGCCCGCGAGGTCACGGATCAAGTTTTGGTCGATAGTGGTTTTTTTGGTTGCCATGGTACTTTGCCGAAATGGAGTTAATTGAATTGACCCTAGAACAGGGTGAATATCAGATCAAATTTTTGAGCGGGTAAGACAAGTTTGTCTAAGGAACAATATGCCAGAGCACAAGCGCCAACGGTCAGCCCGCAGGGCTTATACACACGGCAGTAGCAAGTGGCAATCGGGTTTTGGAGGTTCTTTTACTTATTCAGAGAGCTTCGCGATCCTTTGTTGTAACTGGTCGTAGCCAACCGCACCGAATATGATCTCATCTCCAACCACATAAGAAGGTGTTCCACTGATGCCCAGATCGTCGGCAAGGTCATAGGTTTCGCGAAAGCTCTCCACCACAAAGGGTTTTTCCATTTCGGCGCGCAACGCGGTTTCTTCAGCACCCATGGAAATGGCCAGTTGCATTGCACGGTTGCCATCCTTGGGACCATTCAGTCCAAGAAGTTGCAGATGAAACTCGCCATATTTTTCAGGCACCAGCTTTGAAAATGCCAGGGAGACCCGATGGGCTTCTACGGATGCCTCGCCCAGGACCGGGAATTCTTTCAACACAAAGCGAATGTTATTGTCAGATTCAAGCAGGCGGGTCATGTCGTTCATTGCCCGAAGACAGAAGCCACAATTGTAGTCGAAAAATTCGACAATGGTGATCTTGGCATTTGGATCACCAATCTCGATTTGGTTGGCTGAGGCGTAAATAATGTCGCGTTTTTCCTCGAGCGTCTTTTTCTGGCTGGCCGCGACCTTCTCCTGCTCGCGTGATTCAAGCACATCCTGCATTTCAATCAGGATTTCCGGGTTTCCCAGAAGGTATTCACGAACGATTTTTTCGATTTCAGCGCGATTGGTCGTGTCTTGCGCGCTTGTACTCATTGGCAAAAACGTAATCGCCGAAAGGCTCAGTGCAGCGGCAGTTACAATTGTGAATAGTGAAATTCGGGATCTCATGAAATTCTCCGGTGGATGAAACAAGCGCGTTTTGCGGTTCAACGAAACTTTTTAGGCTTATAGTCGATAATGTCTTGTAAACGAAGCCATTGTGGCGATCCGCTTTTCACTTTTGGTTGAGCGCGCTGCGCAAATACGCGAGCGTCCTTGAACTTGCCACTGAGAAATTTCTCTTCAGCGCTTGCTGCAATTGCCAAAACTTCGTTGCCTTGAAGGGCGTAGGCACGCGCCATGTAGCCGTACCCTTGTGAAGAATATCTATCGCGTGAGAGGCCTGCTTTCAGGTTTTTGATCGCGGCATCCAGGTTTTTTGGGTTGTTGGTTTCAAGTAGCGCATGACCAAGTCCAATCTGCAAAAGCCCTGCCTTGCGTTGGTTCAGCTCAACCGCCTTTGCGTATTGGACTACAGCGGCTCGTGCCTTGCCCGCATTCAACAGGATTTCGCCTTTCATCTCATACAAAAAGGGATTGTTCGGCTGTTCGGTAATCAACTTGTCCAGTTGGCGCACTGCTTTGTGAGTTGAGCCAGCGAGATAGGTCGATATTGCGTATCCGTAGCGGGCGGGTGCGCTGTTCAGATTTTTTCTAAAGGCCGCTCGAACGGCACCTGGTCCTCCGGTAAAAGCGATAATTTTTGCCCGGGCCATGTCGTGGCGAAGCTGCAGACTTGGTGGGTCTTTTTTTCCGAAGTGCGGGCTTTCCGCAGCAACGGTTTTCAACAATCCAACCCGTTCGGTGGGGAGCGGATGGCTGATTGCGTATGGGTCAAGTCCGCCATTGCTGAATAGAGAATTCTTTGAAAGCCGGCGGAATGTATTCAACATGCCGAGAGAAGATTGGCCGGTCTTGTTCAGCAAGGTAACGCCTGTACGGTCTGCGGCCAATTCGTCCTGACGCTGGTATGACAACAAGCCCCGGGAGATTGCGTGTTGGCTGCCCAGCACAATGGCAGTACCTGCTGTTGGATCGGAGCCTCCCGATACAGCAACCCCAATACCGGCCAAAGCCGATAACACCGCCATGACTTGCGCCTTTTCCAACCGGTCACGAAGGCCGGTGAGATGGCCACCAATAATATGACCAGTTTCATGGGCAAAAACGCCAATTACTTCGTTTGGTGTGTCTGATTTTGCGATGGCGCCAATGTTGATATACATGCGGGTTCCGGTCACGAACGCATTGAATTCATTGCGGTTGAGCAGGAATACTTCTATGCCGTTGCGCTTCATGCCGGCTGCCTGGAAGAGTGGGTTGGTGTAATCCTTGACCAGTGTTTCAATTTCCGCATCGCGCACCCAGGGCAGGGAGGTCCGTCGCTTCTGCGAGAAAGAGTCGGCAATCGACAAAGTTGTCACAAGAATGCCAACGCAAATGAAAAGAACAATCCGATTTGCGAGGCTGGTCAGATTGCAAGTGACTATGATTGGTCGTGAGCTCATCGAAGTCCGTTCGGGCGCAGTGAATGCTGAATGTCTCTATTGTCCGTGATCGTGTTCTTTTTTAGGACAATCGACCATCATCTATCTCGTAATTTTGTGCAAGTAGCGATATAGGCACACAATTCAACTTTGTGCTACTGCATGTCGCGGCGGCAAGCGGGGCTGTGTAAATGTATCCTTCCAGGCGTAGTCAGATTGAACCATTCCGGGCAATGGACGTGGTTGCGCGTGCAAATCAGGCGGTTGCCGAGGGACGCGACATCGTAATGATGTGTGTCGGCCAACCGGGCTCACCAGCCCCAACAACTGCGCGTGAGGCTGCCCGGAGCGCGTTGGACCATGGAAGGATCGGCTATACGACCGCTGCAGGTATTGATCCGCTTCGCAGGCGCATCGCGCAACATTATATGGACAAGTACTCGGTTGAACTCGACCCGGCCCGGGTGTTTGTAACCACCGGATCTTCAGCGGGTTTCATTCTGGCATTTCTTGCAGGCTTTGATCCCGGTGATCGGGTGGCGATCCCGTCACCTGGATACCCGGCCTATCGCAACATATTGCGGTCCTTGTCGCTGGAGCCGGTGGAACTTGCGACGCGGGAAGATGAACGCTGGGTAATCTCTGCCGACATGTTGCGTGAAGCGCACTCCAAGAAGCCCCTCAATGGCATCTTGATTGCTAATCCAAACAATCCCAACGGCACAATGATGAAACCTGATGCTTTTCATGAGCTCATGCAAACCAGTGCGGAATTGTCCGTGAATTTCATATCGGATGAAATCTACCATGGGTTGACTTACGCGCAGCCGGAAATTTGTGCTCTTGAAATCAGCGATGAGTGTTTCGTCATCAACTCGTTTTCTAAATATTTCTGCATGACCGGGTGGCGGGTGGGCTGGATGGTTGTGCCTGAAAACATGAGTGAAACAGTCGACCGACTGCAACAGAACGCTTTCATCAGCGCGCCGGAAATTTCACAGATTGCAGCGCTTTCTGCCTTTGATGGCATTGATGAAATGGAACGGGTCAAACAGGGATATGAAGCCAATCGGACGCTGGTGCTGGACCGCTTGAGCAGACTTGGATTAAAAAAGGTTCACCCGATTGATGGAGCGTTTTACGCCTATGTGGAGACATCCCGAATTTCAAACGATTCCCTGGCTCTTTCAGCAAGGATTCTGGATGAAGCAAACGTAGCATTGACTCCTGGTATCGATTTTGACACGGCCGAGGGAAAAAGCTGGATGCGTTTTTCCTTCGCCGGTGACAACGCTACGTTAGTCGAAGGATTTGACCGGTTGGATGAGTGGCTAAGCCGACAGAATCTTTAATTGGCTAAAAGAAACTGCCGCCACCACTCCACCAGCCTGCGCCTTTGGTGCCCTCAGCTGCCTCTTTTGAGTCTGCGTCTTCGTTGCCTGATTGGGCCGTCTCTGTGACAGAAGTCTCATCGGAGGAGGATTTTGCCTTTCTTGGACGTGTTGTATTCCGAGCGCGGGCAGGGGGTTCCTCAACAACCGGTTCAGAAACCACTTCGGATTGGACAGCAGGTTCGGCAATTGCTTCAACCACAGCAGCATCTTCCGCAATAGGTTCAACTGCTTTCTTGGTTTTGCGCGGTCTCCGGTTTCGCGATTTTGGCTTTTCTTCCGCCTCTACCTCCGGCGACGGGATTTCAGCATCGGACTTGGCGGCTTCTGCGCCAGCCTCGACGGCAGCCTCTCCTTGAGCTTCTACGGATGCATCATTACTTGCTTCTTCACCGCCAGCGTTTTGGCCGCGGTTTTTACGGCCACCGCGTTTACCACGGCGTCGCCGGCGACGGGGTTCGCCATCACCGTTTTCATCACTATCGGCAGATGTCTCGCTGACCTCGACGGTATCATCGCCTGCTGCATTGACAGATGGTTCTGAATCCTTGCCACGACGTCTTCCGCGACCGCGTTTCCTTGGTCCAGTACTGTCCTCATTTGAGCTATCTGAATCCATTGCAACTGAATCTTGTTCATCAGAAGTGCTGGTAACAGGAGCGGTAGCATTACCTCTGGCGGGTTCGCCCTTTTCGACGGTAAATTCCTGTCCCTTGATTTTGTAGTCACCCTCGATCTGAATTTTTAGCCCATAGCGGTTTTCCAGTTCCATCAACGCGAGGCGCTTGATGTTCAGGATTTGGATAGCAATCTCCGGTGTGGTTTTAACAACCGCGTCAAATCGATTGTGTTTGGCGAGGTGTTCCTCGATGCCCCGGAAAATATGCAAGGCAATTGCTGAATCCGAACGCACATGGCCTTGACCACCGCAATGAGGGCAAACATTCATTGTGCTTTCAAGAACGCTGGCGCGAATGCGCTGACGTGACATTTCCATCAGGCCGAAATGTGAAATTCGACCAACCTGGATGCGGGCACGATCGTTTTTCAGACATTCCTTGAGTTTTTTCTCAACCGCCCGGTTATTGCGCCGCTCTTCCATGTCGATGAAGTCAATCACAATCAAACCAGCCAGGTCGCGTAACCGAAGCTGGCGTGCGGCTTCTTCAGCCGCCTCCAGATTGGTTTTGAGCGCTGTGTCCTCAATCGAATGTTCGCGTGTTGCACGACCCGAGTTCACATCGATAGCGACGAGGGCTTCAGTTTGGTTCATCACCAAATAGCCACCTGATTTTAGCGTCACCTGAGGGGATAGCATCCGGTCAAGGTGGGATTCCACGCCAAACTTTGAGAAAATTGTCTGCTGATCAGTGTATTCTTTCACGTTCTTTACGTGGCTTGGGATGAGCATGCCCATGAATTCGCGGGCTTCGCGATAGCCGTTTTCTCCGGCAACCAGAACTTCGTCTGTATCCTTGTCGTAAAGATCGCGAATTGACCGTTTGATGAGGCTGCCCTCCTCATAAACCAGGCAAGGCGCTGATGAAGAGAGAGTCAAGTTTCGAACTTGTTCCCACAGGCGCATCAGATACTCAAAGTCGCGCTTGATTTCTGCTTTTGTGCGTGAGGCACCCGCGGTTCGCAGGATGACACCCATGCCTTCCGGCACTTCAAGTTCCGATGCGATTGTTTTAAGTCGCTTTCGGTCATTGGCGTTGGAAATCTTGCGTGAAATTCCCCCGCCACGTGCAGTATTGGGCATCAAAACCGAGTATCGTCCGGCGAGCGACAGATAGGTTGTAAGTGCTGCACCTTTGGTGCCGCGCTCTTCCTTGACGACCTGGATCAGCAAAACCTGACGGCGTTTTATAACTTCCTGTATCTTGTACTGACGACGGTTTCTGCGCCTTTCCGGCACTTCCTCCATTGCGTCTTCCTGGCCAACAGACTCGACATCGTCGTCGCCATTGGCCTCGTCATCACCATTTTCGTCAGGAGCTGCTTCAACTTTGGCTTCAGACTTTGACTTGCGTCGGGATCTCGATCTTGATTTTTTTGGCTTGTCTGCTGCAGTTTCTTCTTTCGCGGCGGCTTCAACTTCAGTTGACGCTTCGGCCACAACTTCGGTTACACCCTCGGCTTCAGTTTCTGAAGCGGCGACTTCTTCCTGGGGAGCTTCTTTCTTGGTCTTGGCAGGTTTGCGTCTTGTGGTGCGACGCTTGGGCTTGGCTGGCTTGTCTTCAGCTTCTACCTCGTTGTCAGCATCGTCAGCGCCATCTCCATCATCTTCACCCGGCAAGGCTTCCGAAATTGAATCGGTTTCAACCATCGCAGCAATTGTGGTCGGCGTATCGTCCTCATCGCTTGAAGTTTCATCTTCCCCAGCGTCCTTGTCACCTGAATCTGGCTCTGGCTGCGGTTCGTCGTCGGTGGTTTGTTCTGCGGCATCTATTGCGGTTTGCGCATCAGATTCGTCTGCGTTTGCTGCTGCATCCGCATCAGGGCTTGCCTCATCTGCATCGGTAGTATCTTCAGATTTGGCTTTTCTGGAGCGACGCTTGGGCTTTCCCGCTTTTTTTGATGGGGCTTTTTCGTCTTCTGCGTCATCCTCATCACGGTTGGCGCGAGCCTGCGCGGCTTCTTCATCAAGCAGAGCCTGGCGGTCAGCCACCGGAATTTGATAATAGTCGGGATGAATTTCGCTGAATGCCAGAAAGCCGTGGCGATTTCCGCCATAATCAACAAAAGCAGCCTGCAACGAGGGTTCAACCCGCGTTACCTTTGCTAAATATATGTTGCCTCTAAGTTGCTTTTTTTCCTGGGATTCAAAATCAAATTCTTCAATTCGGTTGCCACGCACTACCGCTACCCGGGTTTCTTCCGGGTGGGAGGCGTCTATCAGCATTTTGTTTGTCGACATTGTTGTAAGTCTCCGCAAACGCGGGGCCGTAATTTTCTGAGTTCGGTGTCGTAAGGAATACGCACATTCTCAACAAGTAATGGGATTCTTGTGAGAGCCGCGACAGAATTCGGGATACGTTTGCTATTTTGGGGGCGAACGAAAAATTGTGCATAAACATGATCACAGCGCCTTCGTCCTGCCGAACACGGCGAGGTGGACTATTTTGGCTCTGGATACTCATAGGATGCACGATTTCTTTCGCGTTCGTTTAAAGGGACCGGAAAATCCGGCCGGTGAAGCGTTTGTGGGCCATCTGATTTATCAAGGCCTCTGACGCTGTATCGGTGCAGTTCAACTGGTTGACAGGTGACCCGCGCGAAACTTTCTTGGCACAACCTTGAGGGAACAATTATTCCGTCAGGATATCATTATTGTGGAAAATCCAGTGTAATTTACCTTCATCCCCGCAATGCCAATGATTCCTAAATAGGTAAAACATGTTCAAAGTACAAGCTAAATCGCTGGTGGTGTCTCAATTCTGCGCGAATTGGCTAACAATCGATGAGTGGGCATTTTTACGAAAATTATTCAATCATCGACGGCGGTTGAACAGTTAGCCGATTTGTCGGCCAACAAACCGAAAACCGTGTTCAAGGGGTAGTCTGTTTGGTAAACCACGCGTATGGCACTGATTCCCGTTGCACCTACAATTGAATTCGCCAGAGTGGTTTGAATGAAAACGATACTATCCCGCCTTTTTGCACTTGTTTTGATTGTTACTGCGATTGCCAGCCAGCCAATGGGTGTCGCGTTTGGTGGTGAATTGCCAATCGCATATTCAGGCAGGATTGCAGGAGATGAGAAAAGCACCCGTTTGCTGCTTGATTTTGACCGGGAAATAACAATCCAGGCATTTTATATGGATCAGCCGGACCGGGTAGTGATTGATCTCAACGAAGCAGTTTTCAATCTGGGTAAAGGGCAGGCTCTTAATCCGCGTGGTCTGATTTCATTTATGCGTTATGGTACCATCACCAGCGGTAAATCGCGGATCGTGTTGTCGCTGGCTGCTCCCTCTCAAATTGTCACGAGTTCAGTGAAACAGCACGGAAATGGCGATGCGTATCGCCTGGTGCTTGATCTTGAGGTTACGAGTGTTGAGCGTTTTTCCGAACTCCTGGAGGAGCGGCGCAGTATTGCTAAAAGCAGCGGCGCAATTGCCGCGAAGAGCGATCGGCCAAAGCCATCATTGAAACCTGCTGGACGGTTTACAATCGTGCTTGATCCCGGCCATGGCGGAATTGATGGAGGCGCAGTGGGATATGGCCGGGCCATAGAAAAGGACCTAGTGCTTTCATTTGCGAAAATTCTTGAAGAAAGATTGCGTGCGGCCGGACCGTTTGATGTGAAGATGACCCGGGAGAGTGATGAATTTGTTTCTCTCAAACAGCGGCTGGCGTTCGGGCAGGATGTCGGAGCAGATCTGTTTATTTCCATTCATGCGGATTCTCTAGCCCAACGTGATGTGCGTGGGTCAACGGTCTATACACTCTCCAAAAAGGCTTCTGACCGCCTGTCTGAACAGCTGGCAAATTCTGAAAACAGTGTCGATCTAATCGCCGGGCTTTCCTTGCCGGAGGAGGCCGAGACGATCACGGATATTCTAGCCGATCTTACAACGCGGGAGACAAAACAGTTTTCACGGCAGTTTTCCGGAATCCTCGTGAACAAATTGCAAAACCGAATAAAACTGATCAAAAACCCACAGCGTTCGGCAGCGTTTGGGGTATTGAAGGCTCCAGAAGTGCCGGGCGTGCTACTCGAACTGGGTTATCTGTCGAATGCACAAGATGAAAAACTGCTGAGAAACCCGGAGTGGCAAGCGAAAGTCGCAGAAGTGGTGACTCAATCAGTTGTGGCGTATTTCAAGCCAAGAACAGGAGAGTAAATCCCTTTCCCGGTTTATGATTGTGGTTGAGAAATATTGGAGAGCAATATATATGTTTCCGTTGGGTAACTGGGTGTCAATTTGCGTTAATTGAGATAAATATCACAATGTTTCCGCATTCCTTGGTCCATAAAGGTGGCGGATAGCGGTACTGCAAATGTTACAGTCTGCAAAATCGAATCAGGCGAACAACACATGCTATTGAGAATATTCGGATATTTGTTCGGGATGGGAATATTGGTAGCCATTTGCGCAGTGGCTGTCGTGTCCTGGTATGTGAGTGATCTGTCGAAAGACCTTCCGGATTACGAAGTGCTAAACGCCTATGAACCCCCGGTTACGACCCGTATCCATTCCTCCGACGGTTCGCTGATGGCGGAATATGCGCGCGAACGCCGCCTTTTCCTGCCAATTCAGGCCGTTCCCGAATTGATCAAACAAGCATTCCTGTCAGCCGAAGACAAGAATTTCTACAAGCACAATGGAATTGATCCCAGCGGACTTGCCCGAGCCGTTATTACAAATTTGCGCAATTACGGTACTGATCGGCGCGCGGTTGGTGCTTCCACCATTACCCAGCAGGTTGCAAAAAACTTTTTGTTGTCAAATGAACGTTCCATTGACCGCAAGATCAAAGAAGCCATTCTGTCCCTGCGTATTGAGCAGGCTTACTCCAAAGATCGAATTTTGGAGCTTTATTTAAACGAGATATTTTTCGGCCTGGGTGCCTATGGTGTTGCGGGAGCGTCGCTGACCTATTTCGACAAATCGGTTCATGAGCTGACTTTGCATGAGGCGGCCTATCTGGCAGCACTACCGAAAGCACCAAACAACTACCATCCGTTCCGCAAAACCGAAAAAGCCATCGAGCGCCGCAACTGGGTAATTGATCGCATGGTTGTCAACGGCTATGCGGGCGCTGAAGAGGCTGCAAAAGCCAAGGAAATGGGTCTGGATGTCAATCCAAGGCGAGGCTCAAGCTATTTGTTTGCCTCGGAATATTTTGCTGAGGAAGTGCGCCGCGAGATCGTTGGTCGATACGGCGAAGACGCGCTTTATGAGGGTGGCCTTTCCATTCGAACAACGCTTGATCCGCAAATGCAGGTTTATGCACGTCGGTCCTTGATCAACGGGTTGGTGAAATTTGATACTGCTCGCGGGTTTCGCGGACCAGTCGAAAAAGTCGAAGTTGGCGCTGACTGGGGCGAGGCGATTGGAGAAATTGAAGACCTTTCGGATGTTCCAGAGTGGAAGTTGGCGGTTGTATTGGCGACGGAACCAGGTTCAGCAACCATTGGACTTCAACCTGGTAAAGAAGCATCCGGCAAACTCAAATCCGAACGTCGGCTGGGGTCCATTGCACTTGATGAAATGAAATGGGCGCTGGCTGTACGCATCAAGGATGACAAACGAACGGCCAAAGGCGTCGATGGGGTGCTTAATCCAGGCGATGTGATTTATGTGGAATCCACAGAAGGAGATGTTGAAACCGCCAAACGTTTCACGCTTCGCCAAACGCCGGAAATCGCAGGTGCGGTGATTGCGATGGACCCGCATACCGGTCGTGTGCTGGCAATGGCTGGAGGATTTTCATTCGCAGATTCCCAGTTCAACCGGGCAACGCAGGCTTACCGTCAACCCGGTTCATCCTTTAAACCGTTCGTTTATGCAGCAGCACTCGACAATGGCTATACACCGTCTTCCGTGGTGCTCGATGCCCCCATCAAAATCAACCAGGGCCGGGCGCTTGGTATCTGGGAACCCAAAAACTATGGCGGTAAATATGCAGGACCTTCCACTCTGCGGCTTGGTATTGAGCGCTCACGGAATTTGATGACCGTGCGGCTTGCCAAGGACATGGGCATGCCACTGGTTGCGGAATATGCCGAGCGGTTTGGAGTTTACGACAAAATGCTTCCTGTTCTTTCCATGTCGCTTGGTTCTGGAGAAACCACAGTGCTCAGGATGGCTGGTGCATATTCGGTGCTTGCAAATGGCGGGAAATCCATCAAACCCTCGCTGATTGACCGCATTCAGGATCGCTACGGCAAAACCATATTCAAACACGAAGAACGCATCTGCCATGATTGCAATGCTCAATCGTGGCAAGGGCAGGAAGAGCCCGAGCTGGAAGATGACCGCGACCAGGTGCTTGATCCGATGACGGCCTACCAGATGACCTCGATGATGGAGGGGGTTGTTATTCGTGGAACAGCAACCAGCGTCAGTGCACTGGGTGTTCCGGTTGCTGGCAAAACCGGCACGACCAATGAGGAAAAAGATGCTTGGTTTGTCGGGTATACACCTGATCTGGTGACCGGCGTTTATGTTGGGTATGACACCCCGCGCCCGATGGGACGGGGCAGTACTGGTGGTGGACTTGCCGCACCGATTTTTACCGAATTCATGCAGTCGGTTCTTGAAGGCAAGAACCCGGTCAACTTTCGTGTTCCCAAGGGTATCAAATTGATACCGATCAACCGCAAGACCGGCCTGCTGGCAAATGCTGGGGGTGATGAGGTGATCATGGAGGCTTTCAAGCCTGGTACTTCACCACCGGATGTTTACTCGGTGATTGGTTTTGCAGACGATCTGCTAAGCGGCGAGTTGACCGTTTCACCAGATGCCAACCGGGCGATCCTGTCTGGTACGGGTGGGTTGTACTAGGCATTGGCTTGAGCGTGAGCAGGGTCGGTGTAACATTTTCAACTTTGTGCCTTGTAATACCGATAATAAAGAATGGCCCCCGCTGCGGCTAGCATCAAGAGTCCAATGCTCACCTTGCCTAGAAGGGCTAATCCTATGCCGCCTGCGGCGAAGGCTGCAACAACCGGTGGGATAATGAGAGGCAAACAGCAGGCCACGCACGCTGCCATGACCAGTGTTACGGATTTTTTGATATTCATAGTTTTACCTTTTTTGGATTTTGACTTGATTCCTGTCTGCGAAGAAATACCGTAACCCTTCAAGTTACTTGAAGAACAAGAGGTTTATTCCAATGGCATCACACGGCCCTGTGTTCACAATTGGCAGCACGGCGAAAAGGGCTGCAATAAAGACATCGCGCATAAGATATTATGAAGAAATTGGCCTGCTGCCCAAGGCTGCCCGCACACAAAGCGATCAACGCATCTACACCACGGCTGACCTGAAGCGCATAATATTCATAAAGTGGTGCCGAGACTTTGGTTTCTCGCTTGCGCAGGTCCGCAAGCTGCTAGGGCTCTCGGTCAGCGCAAGCCACGATTGCAGCGAAGTTGGTCAAATTGCGAGTGAGCACCTCGGCGAAATCCAACAAAGAATTGCGGAGTTGCAACAGCTGGAGACCACGCTTCGCGGGCTAATCAATAAATGTGAGGGAGTTTGCGGTGGGAGCCCCGGGCGTGAATGCCTTGTGTTTGAGGGTATCCAAGTTTCCTGACCCCCGATAACTCACCACTGGATGTTTACTTGGTGATTGGCTTTGCCGATGATTTGCTGAGCTGTGAGTTGACCGTTTCACTGGATGCCAACCGTGTCGGGGTTGTGTTACCGGCTACCGGCGTTGGACGAATTTCCCGTTCCAGTTTTTTGCCAATGGCCCGTGAAAAATCAGTGTAGTCCTGCGCTGTCATCACGAATGCGCCTGGACCGCCGATCAACTGGCTACGGAAATAAGCTTTGAGATCGGGGATTTCGTTAAGGATCGCCAGCCCGTTAATCGTGATGTCGTGTTCGATAACTTTTTCGCGTGCCTGACGCAGCAAACGACCGTCATTGGAGCGGCCGTCACCGGAGAGATCAATCACCCTGCGCAGGCCTGAATAGTTGTTGGTTTGTATTTCGTTCGACGCGACCGCCAGCGCATCGCCGATTGCCGTTTGACCGGCGGGAGCTGGCCTGTTCATGGATTCTATCTGGATGGCAAAATTCAACACATCGGCTTTTCCATCAAGATGTGTCCAATCGACAGATTTGTACTGAAGTGTCTGTTGAGCCCATTGAATAACACATACCACAATGCCACCGGATGCCAGTACAGCCTCGAGGACGGCAGGGCTTCTTACCGCGTCCGCCAAGCCATCGATTTGCAAACGGTATTCCTGCTCATTTACGCTTGCGGATACATCGACCAGCAACGCGAGTTCAAGGCCGACTGTCTGGCGGCTCTGTCCATAAGCAGGGACGATACTCGCCACCATCGAGAATACCAGAAAGAGTGCACAAATGTGTGGAACCAATCGGGCTCTTTGAGCGATACGCATGACCTAACCTATCCAAACTTTGAGATCATTGCCAGATTTCGGTTCGCGGTAGCGCCCGGGATGACAGTGTGGTTCGCCATACAATGCCATGCCACTACCTCAAAACGGGTGCCTGAGTGTAAATGTGTGTCCAATTTTCTCTCACATGTTTACAGTACTACGAAGGATGCCTATGTTCCGGCTGGATTTTGGAAAATCCTGATTCCACATTATTGAATGATACGAGGTAGCAAGAAATGCGTGCAGAAACGCAGGCAATTGTCTCTGAAATCAAGCAGGCCGTAAGCCTGCTGAGGAGGCACCTTTGACTGGGATAAATCCAATGCGCGGCTTGGCGAATTAAACGCCAGGGCCGAAGATCCTGACTTATGGAATGATTCCGATGCAGCGCAGAAACTGATGCGCGAGCGACAGCATCTTGAGACCAGCATCAGCACCATTCGAGATATTGAGTCCGAGCTTGATGACCACATCGGATTGATTGAGCTGGGTGAAGAAGAAGGTGATACAGCAATCGTTGCAGAAGCAGAAGCTGCACTTGCGAAAATGCAATCCGAGATGGGTCGTCGTCAGGTTGCAGCACTGCTTTCGGGTGAAATGGATACGAACAATTGCTTTCTTGAGGTCCACGCCGGAGCGGGTGGGACCGAGAGTCAGGATTGGGCGAACATGCTTTTGCGGATGTATATCCGCTGGGCCGAGAAGAATGGCTTCAAGGCGGAGGTGTTGAGTACAACAGACGGGGATGAGGCCGGTATCAAGGCTGCATCGATCATGGTGCGCGGTGACAATGCGTTTGGCTGGCTGAAAACCGAATCCGGAGTGCACAGGCTGGTGCGGATATCACCGTTTGACAGCAACGCGCGGCGCCACACATCATTTTCATCAATCTGGGTCTATCCCGAGATTGATGACAATGTGGAAATTGAAATCCAGGACAAGGATATTCGAGTTGATACCTACCGCTCGTCAGGAGCTGGAGGACAGCATGTGAACACCACGGATTCTGCTGTGCGGATAACGCACTTGCCGACCGGTATTGTTGTTACCTCGTCTGAAAAGTCACAACATCAAAACCGTGCGAATGCGATGAAGGCGTTGCGGGCACGGTTGTTTGATATGGAAATGAAAAAGCGCCAGGAATCCATACAGGAAGCGCATGACTCCAAGTCGGATATTGGGTGGGGACACCAAATCCGTTCCTACGTGCTGCAACCCTACCAGTTGGTGAAGGATTTGCGCACAGGCGTGGACAGTACCTCACCTGATAATGTGCTGGATGGCGATCTCAATCCGTTTATGGAAGCAGCTCTTGCCCACCAGGTGACCGGCAGTGACGGGGTGGTGGAAGATCTGGAGTGATGGTGAGCCAAAGCGGATGCTCTTACAAAAGCGCCTTGAGATTTTTGGCCGCTTTCAGGAAGCGCATGGGGTTTATCGGCTTGTCGTTCTTGCGAACCTCGTAGTGTAGATGAGGGCCCGTGCTTCGTCCGGTAGTGCCGACCTTGCCAATGATGTGTTCCATGTCGACCTTCTGGCCGAGGCGCACCAGTATCCTGCTTAAGTGAGCGTAGCGTGTAGTATAACCATTGCTGTGTTTGATTTCGACTATCTTGCCATAGCCGCCCTTGCGACCCGCCTTGATAACAATACCGCTGCCCGCCGCGTGAACCGGTGTGCCACGACTTGCCTTGAAATCCATGCCGGAGTGCATTGCCATTCGACCATTGAAGGGGTCGACCCTGCTACCAAACCGGCTTGAAACCGAGCCGTTCATCGTAGGCCGGTAGAGCGGCAGTGACCGAGCCATCTGCGTGACTTCATTCAACAAGGTAAGGGAATCATCCAGTGCCTCCAGATGCAGGCTGAAGTCGACCGTTTGGTCCAACGGAATAAACGGACCACCGATATTTCTCTTTACTGTTCCCGGAACTGCGAAACCGGCGGATGCCAACACGGAAGCTATTTTCTTGCTCCGGCCTGAAGCGGCAATTCTAAGGCTGTCCATTTTCTGTCGCTGACTTGCATCGATCGTGCCGATGGAATTTGCGATCTCGCCAAACAGGCTTTCGGTAAACCTGGAGGTCATTTCAGGAATATGGATGTTTCGCGCGACCTGAAAACCGGTGTCATCCGGATTTTGCGCAATCAGAACGCTAGTCTGTGCAGTTTTGCTGTTTCCTTCCAGAGAACCGCGCAAGCTGAACGCACCCGCAAATGCGACAAGCTTGTCGGAGCCGGATACGTCAATGCTGCTGGATTTGACGGGCTCCGAACTCTCGGGCTGTATCTTGGGTGTGATAGTTGGAACGGTGCTGCCTGTTTCATCCTGGAGGCCATGTGCTTTTGCTTTTTCCAGTAGTCCGTTCATGCGTGTGCCGCGATTTCCGAGGTTGTCCTGTCGGGCAATGAGGTCGCGAACGCGAGCTTCAATGGCTTGCTGGTCCAGTAACTGACGCGATGTTACGCGGTCCAGCTTTGCCCGTAGTGCCGCGATACGATCCTCATATTCATATTGGACGCGCGCTTGTCTTGCATAAGAGGCGTTGATCAAGTCATCGCGAAATACCAAATATGCGGTGGCGCTGAAATACCCAACCATGAACATGAACATGACGCCCAGAAACACCGAGAATACTACCGGTTTTATGGTGAACAGGCGGGATTGGCCGTTTCTGGTAATCAAAACCGTATGGGGTTCAGCGCGCTTGCCAAAGCTTACTGGCTCGCGAATTTGGGAAGGACTCATAAATCGACACTCATACCAAGAAAACACATCCTGCAATTGAAACAATTTATGGTTAATAAACCGTGACGATGATGCAGCTTTTGGTTTTTGACATTTGGTCATCCTTTGAACATGAATGGGTGAGACACGTCTTTGGAGAATCTCTACGGGTTCGGCCACTTGGCTTGTTGCAGCCAACCCGTTCATTTGAGTAGGGTTAGTGCATCAGGTACAGTGAGTCTGGCCTGAGGGGGAATTCGAAACAAACCGGGTATGAATCTGGAAAACCGCCACCAGACAGGAACTAGACATGGCGATAACGCATCTGTCGAGAGGCGTCCGAAACGCCATGAATCAAACCGTTTGAGTCGGATGATGAGAATTACATTTGCCATATTGTTTGCGGTTGTAGCTGGTTTCGGTGTGATGGCGGGGGCCCTCTATTTCCTGCTTCAGGGTGATACCTACAAAGGTTCTGCGTTGCACGGCCAGCTGGAGGCTGGGCTTGAAAGGATTTTTGGACCAGAGTTTGATGTTGAGCTCCCATCCGCCAATCTTGCCTTCGACTTTGGTGGTCTTGTTTCGCTAAAAAGCAGCGATATCAAAATTACCAGAAGGAAAACCGGGAAAACGCTTTCTACAATCGGCAATCTGGTGGTTGGAGTGGAATTGATACCCACGTTAACCGGCAATTTGAGATTTGATTCAATTTTGATTGAGGAAGCAACACTTGATGCCGATGTGCTGGGATCAGGCAGACAAGTTTTCCTGCCTGCTCATCTGGACAAGCCGATGGCCGTACTGGGAAAGGAATTTGCGAGATTCCAGTCCAAATTGGACGATGGTGAGTTTGACCGGTTGAAGATCAGGAATTCCCGCATTACAGGATCTGTGCTCGGTCGCAAGGAAGAAGACCCGATCGAAATTGAGCGACTCGAAATTTACCCCAATACCAAAAATGGATTCGCACTCGATGCACAGCTTGGCACGCTCAATTCCATTGTTGATCTGACATCAAACTATCACCCAACCGAAAATGCGGGTCGTGCATTTGATTTTTCTGCCACCGGCATAAACCTTGGGGAATGGTTGCAGGATCCGGATGCAAAAAAGGGAATGGTGGCTTCAAACGCAAATGTCAAAGTTTTGGGGAGTATTCCCTTCAATGCGGAGAATTTGCCGCTTGAACCTCGTATTTCGATTTCTGCCGGCAAGAGTGATTTGCGGCTTGGGCTAAGGGAACGCGTAAAGGTTGAAAGTCTCAATTTGAACTTCAGGCTGATACTTGCAAAAAACCAGATTGAACTGGATCCTTCCGAAATTGAAATCGGCAGGCTTAAGGCAGTTTTGATCGGAGGCTTAAAACCGGTGGAACCCGAAGTGGGATATGCAGGTCCTCTCCGCTACGACATGATCATGCGTCAAGGGGTGTTTGCACCAACAATTGCAGGTGAACCCGTGGTGCCCGCCGCTATCAAGGCAAAGGGAGTTTATGACTCCCAAAAACAGATACTGACCTTTGAGGATGCATTTTTAACAACCAAGTCCGGATTGATTCGCGGGTCGGGAAGCTTCGGGTTTGAGGGAGAAACGCCTTCAGTAAAGGCGACTGCGAAATCTGAAGGTATTTCGGTTGCGGCGGTTAAACAATTCTGGCCGATGTTTATTGGCAATGGTGCGAGAAAATGGGTTCACTCGCATGTTGCGGGAGGTTGGATCAAATCCGGCACGCTTCACGCTGACATTCCGCCCGGTATCCTGTTTCGAATGGGGCAAGGCGCCAGAATGAAGCCTGAGCATTTCAAGCTTGAAACCAAAATTGAAAAAATTGCTCTTCAACCCTTTGGTGAACTGCCACCAATCAGGGAAGGGATTGGTCGCGTCTCTATCCATGGGATGCAAATTTTTGCAGAGCTCGACAGTGGCGAGGTTTTGGACGCTGATGGCGCGCGTGCAGAAGTGAAGGCTGCAAATTTTCGAATGATTGATTTTGCCGCTGCGCAGAAGCGGGGTGAAACGACAGTTGCACTTGATGGGGATCTTGCGACAATCGCAGCAATATTAGAGGCGCGGCCGTTGCGAACCATGGAGCGGATGAAAGTCAGATCGGATCAATTCAAAGGGAAAGCGCATGCAGACATAGTAGCGAAGTTTCCAATCGGGCCAGGTGTGAAGTATGAACAAGTTGACTGGAATGTGTTGCTGGATCTTCAAAATGCCTCCAGCTCACGCAAGTTGTCCGGTCGGATAATAACTGAAGCTGATGTCCTGATAGATGCAAACCCGAAAGGGGCAAGCGTTCGTGGGAGCGCCTCGATCGATGGGGTTAAATCCCAAATTACCCTTGTAGAACCCATTGGCAAGACCAGTGATGTGAAGCAAAGCCGGACGATTGTCTCGACGCTTCAGCAAGAGGATCGGAAGAAACTCGGGATTGATCTTAACCCGGTTGTTGTCGGTCCAATCCAAGTCAAGATTGTCCAAACAGATAGCAACGAAACTCATGAAATAGATTTCACTGAGGCGGAAGTTGCTCTTCCCTGGATCGGATGGCGCAAGGGAGTTGGGATTCCAGCGCGCGGCCGGTTTGAATTGAGACAGAAATCTGATCGGAATTATCTCGATAATTTCACAATTGAGGGAGCCGGGTTTTACGCTGTTGGTGATCTTGCATTTGATAAACGTGGGCTGATTTCTGCGAAGATGTCAAAAATCATCTTGAACGAGGGAGATGATTTTCGTGTTTCAGTAAATCGTTCCAAAAATACCTATGAGATTGATGCCACTGGCGATTCTTTTGATGGCCGGGGCTTGGTCAACAAGTTGATCCATGAGGGTGGTTTTGCAGATGAACAGGGTGAGCGTTCGGTCAATCTCAAGGCAAGTTTTGAAAAAGTAATTGGATTTGAAGAGCGTACGGTTGATAACGCTACGCTTACCTATGAGAGCCGCGGTGGTTGGCTTAGCAAGATAGATCTCCTGGCAACAGGCCCAAATGAAAGCAGTTTTCTCGTCCAGGCGAGGCGTAGTGGAAACACCACGCGGTTTAATATTTTGACAAGCGATGCCGGGCATGGGCTGGCGTTTTCCAACATATACTCTCGCATGGCGGGTGGTAATCTAACTGCCAATCTGAACCGGGTAGACTCCGGTCCATTTGTTGGTCCGGTTTCAATCACTTCCTTTGATGTCATCAACGAACCAAGATTGGAAAAACTTGTTACAACAACCAATCGGGAAGTTGGGGCTGATCGTCGGCAGACAGCCATTCAAGTTCAGGATGATGGTGACAAGGTTGTGAAGTTTCTGATTGCGGACGCGGAAATAGAAAAAGGGGTTGGATATCTGTCAGTGAATGACGGGATTGTACGCAGTGCCACGATTGGACTTTCTTATGCGGGGCAGATTTATGACGCCAAGGACCGGATTAATTTGCGTGGCACATTCATGCCGGCGAATCCATTGGATATCGCTGTTTCTGTCATTCCGTTGCTTGGGCAATTGTTTTCAAACGGCAAGGATAATGCACTGATTGGTATCAAATATCAGCTGAAGGGCCCCCGTAAAAACCCGATCCTGCAACTCAATCCCGTATCAGCAGTGACACCCGGCGTTTTCAACAAGGTGTTTGAACTGGAAAAATGAGCCCTCTACCGAGGCTGCACCAAAAAGTGCTTTTTCTTACCGAGTGATAGTTTGATAAATCCTTCGGTATTTAAATTTTTTGAGCTTACCTGGGCCTTTTCATCCGATACGGATTCATCATTTATACGAACAGCGCCACCGCGGACATGTCGCCTGGCTTCGCCATTGGAAGCTGCAAGACCAGCATCAACCAGCAGAGATAAGACACCAACGCCGTCGTCTAGATCTGAAGCGTTCACCGTGATTGACGGCAGCGTATCGGCAACACTACCTTCCTCAAATGTTTTGCGCGCAGTCTCGGCTGCAAGTTCAGCAGCTTTGCGGCCGTGGATATGTGAGGTGGCCTCCGTCGCCAATACTTTTTTGGCCTCGTTCATTTCGACACCCTGCAATGCCTCGTAACGCGCGATCTCTTCAAGCGGGAGGGTTGTAAAGAGTTTCATGAACCGGCCGACATCTGCGTCTTCTGAATTACGCCAGTATTGCCAATAGTCATAAACAGGCAGTAGCGCTTCGGATAGCCAGACCGCACCACTTGCAGTTTTCCCCATCTTGGCGCCCGACGACGTGGTGAGTAGGGGAGTGGTCAGAGCGAACAATTCCTCGCACCCGGAGCGACGGCCCAGATCGACGCCTGAAATGATATTGCCCCATTGATCAGAGCCTCCCATCTGCATGCGGCAATCATATCGCTTATGCAATTCAACGAAGTCGTAGGCCTGAAGCACCATGTAGTTGAACTCGAGAAACGACAGGTGCTGCTCGCGTTCCAACCGTAATTTGACCGAGTCACGGGACAGCATCTGGTTGACCGAGATGTGTCGGCCATAATCGCGAAGAAATTCCACATATTTCAGACCGAGCAGCCAGTCAGCATTGTCGGCCATAATGGCCTTGTTGCTGCCTTCACCGAAATCAAGAAACTGCTTGAAGACCTGCTTGATGCCTTGTTTGTTTTCGGCGATTTTCTCTGCCGTCATCATCTGGCGGCTCTCATCTTTGCCGGAGGGGTCGCCCACCATGGTGGTGCCGCTTCCCATCAGTGCGATGGGCTTGTGACCGGTTTGCTGGAACCAATACAGCATCATAATTTGCACCAGGCTTCCAGCGTGGAGGCTGGCAGCGGTTGCATCAAAGCCGATATAGGCTGTGGTTGATTGCTTCGCCAATAATTGGTCGAGACCGCCCTCATCTGATATTTGATGGATGAAACCGCGCTCGGAAAGCGTTTTCAAGAATTCGGATTTGAAGCCGGCCATGTTTTCTTTTCTTCAGGAATCGGGTTGTATGTTGATAAATCTGACAGGCTCTTAGCAGGTCATTTGCAAAATATCACGAGGAACTTGCGCGACATGTCAATGTATACAGCTTTGGGCATGATGAGTGGTACCAGCATGGATGGCATTGATGTGGCGCTGATTCGCACCGATGGGCGTGACGAGCTGGAGCGGGGTGCATCAATGATGTTTCCCTATGACGCTGATACACGAGCGGTTTTGCTGACAGCTCTCAAGGACGCGGCACCGCTGACTGATCGCACGGCGCGACCTGGTTCGCTTGGCCGTGCAGAAGCGTTAATTACTGATCTGCATGTGCGTGCAGTGGGACAATTTCTTGACGAGCAACAAATCGACCCAACTACCATTGATGTGATCGGCTTTCATGGTCAGACAGTTCTGCACCGTCCCGAGATTGGGCTTACAGTGCAGATTGGTGATGGCAAGGCACTTGCTGCCAAGACAGGCATTGCGGTGGTAAATGACATGCGTGCGAATGACATGGTTCATGGCGGGCAGGGGGCTCCGCTGGCACCAGTTTATCATCAGGCGTTGTCGCGCACGCTTGCCGAAGAATTTGCCGGCCAGTTGCCAATTGCCTTCGTAAATGTCGGAGGGATTTCCAACATCACGATTGTCGGCGAGGATCTGGTTGCCTTTGACAGTGGGCCTGGTAACGGGCTGATTGACCAATGGATTGCTGCCCATGATGCGGGTAGTTACGACGAGTGTGGTGCAATTGCTGCCAGGGGTGAGATCAATGCAGCGATGCTTGAACACATGCTCACGTCAGAATGGTTCTCCTTGCCGCCACCAAAATCACTCGACCGGAGTGATTTCCCGCCATTGAGTCCGGGCGCGCTTTCGCTGGATGATGGCGCGAGAACGTTGGCGCGGTTAACGGCCGAAAGTGTTATTCGCGGGGCTGAGTTATTGCCGCAAGCACCGAAGCTTTGGATCATCTGTGGCGGCGGGCGGCATAATCGGGTGATTATGTCAGATCTTCGCGAGTTGGCCCTGGCGCGCCAGTCGCAGGTTATTTCCGCCGAGGACGCGGGATTTGATGGCGATGCCGTAGAAGCTGAAGCATGGGCCTACATGGCCGTGCGCTCGCTGGCACATCTGCCACTGACCTTTCCTGGTGCAACCGGCGTTCGCGAGCCCGTTACCGGCGGTGTACTTCAAATTGCCTGAGAGGTGTTGCCAGTGAGGTTCTCGCGTCTATTTTTGAATGTTCGAAGCCTTGACGGACTGTCGGAGTTTTATTGTGGCCTGTTGGGAATGCGTAATTTTGGAACGCCCGAGGAGCCCTTGTTTGGTTATGGGGAAGATCAATGCCTGTTGGCATTTCGGGTTAGTGGTGATGCACTTTATGAACCCGGTCCGAATGACTTTTACTGGAAGATTGGCCTGACGCTGCGCAATCTGGATTTGGCATTCGGATTTCTTGAAGCCCAGGGTTATCCGGCCCAAGATCTCAAACAGTTTCGCGACATAGGCTACATGGCCAAGCTACGCGACCCTCAAGGTTTTATCGTTGAGTTGTTGCAACAAGGGTTCAAGGGGAATGATCAACCGGTTGGTGATGGCCATGTGATTGGCAGGCAGGCGACATTTGCCCATATTACATTGCGGGTAACGGACATCGAGGCAGCAAAAGCCTATTGCGAGGGAGAACTCGGGATGCGGCTGATGTCGGTCCAGCCGGTTACGGATATCGGGTTTTGCCTCTATTTTTATGGTTGGAGTGATGAAGCCTTGCCGGTTGACGATCTGGCTGCCGTCGAAAACCGCGAGTGGCTTTGGGCCCGGCCCTACACCCTGCTCGAATTGCAGCATCTTGAAGCGCTGGATGCGCAAATCCGCATGCCAGATGAAGCAGGCTTTGGTGGCTTTGCGTGGGATGATGGTAGCGATGAGCGAATTGTTAAAGCAGGCGGGTTCGCCCTGACTGGATAGCCCCCGCGCGGAACAATGCCGCGCAGGAGTATCAAAGTGTTATTGTTTCAGGAACACATACACCGATGACCTTGCCGGCGGTGTCAGTTTGATTGCAGGCACTGTACACAACGACCCGGATGTTTTCCGTAATTACAATCACAGCGTTTGCGACCTAGCCGGCCGGTCCGGTTGCGCCTGTTTCACCCTTTGGTCCGGCTGGCCCAGTGAGCCCTTGTGGGCCCGTGAGTCCCTGTGGGCCTTGGACACCTTGCGGTCCAGCTTCGCCTGTCGAACCGACCGGTCCGGCGGGACCAGTTGCTCCAGTGCGGCCAACCTGGTTAAACGTCACCTGGGTTTGCAGGCTGGAACAGGCATGTAGGGGTTCATTTCCCTCTGCCATCCATGTGAGTGTTCCAAGTATACCGAGGCAACCCGTCAGGGTTTGGGCGGATGCCGGAATTGCCGTCGCAACCGTGAGGCTGCAGGCAATCACGACCAGTTTCAAATGCTTGAGCATTTATATTCTCCAATAATTTTGTGAAAAGAATCCCAGTTGGTCAGTTCTATTCGCTGCACTATCACTCCTGTTAACCATCCACAATTGCTGCCTGTGGATTGCGACAACTGGTATCAGGAACGGGGGAGAGTGAGTTTAACCCACCTCGTGCAAATTGGTGCTGTAGTATGGGCCTGAATAATTGAGCGCCAGCGAAAATCGACAGGTTTGGGGGATTTGTGCCTTCAATTGCTGCTCAAGTTCCACCATCAGTTTTCGGGTAAAGGCTTCATCCCGGTGCGGTTTTGTCAGCATCGAAATTTCGAACAACACATGAGTATGTTGAAATGCCTTAGCCGGATAGGCTCTCCCCTTGCATTCGCCTGCATCGGCGTCATGCCGGTTGATTACATACTCCACCAGTTTGAATAGCGCTTGTGGGTTGAGCGCCAAATCGGCGGAGTGCTTGATTTCAACATGCGGCATTTCTTCGCCTGACAATGGTTGTGTGCGGAAAGGAGGCCAAGCCGACAAATGTTGGATTGGAAAAGGCTACAGAAACGGGAGTGTAATCCCGTTCCTGTTTGTTTTGTTGGCCCGTTTGGTCTGCCGGGAACTCAGATGGCTGACATAATCAGGCCGATGATGCGCCTTTGAACTTTGGGGTCCTTGTCAATCTGGACGTGATCCGCGTTCGAAAATGAGCGGATATCAACATTCCGGATGCTTCCCCGGAACCCGCCGCTTGAGCGATAGGGATTGCCGCGGGTGGTGCCGCCAACCCAGAAGTTTACAACGCGCGGTGAACCAGCGGTGAAAGGCGGTGGTGCAGCCCAGCCCGGATCAATACCGATCACCAGCGCCACGGGTACTCCGGCCTTGGCAAGAGCATCGGCAAACCTGGGTGCCTCCTGTCCGCCAACGGAATGACCAGCAATGACAATTGGAAAGGATACGCGGCCACTCTTTTTTCGACTGATTATATCACGCGCAACGCCTGACCACTGTCCGTTCGACATGGATCGCGCGTTAACGCCACGGGACTTCAGCTTGTTTGTCATCTGGTTTATGCCAGCTGAGAAAACATTCATGGCTCCTCGTATCATATAAACCTCTTCCGCGTTCGCGGCAGATGGGGCATTCATCGTGCCGAAAGCGGTTGCTGCCGCCAGCAGCAATCCATGGATGGTCTTGGTATTGGACATGGGTCTCTTTCTCCAGCTGGTTTCTCAGTGTTTAAATCAACATCCCACCAGTTGTGATGCAGATCAGGGAATAAAAGCCAATCATCGCTGGTTTGGCAACCTTTGAGCACCGAGTTATTCAATTCTGGCCAAAATACCAAATAACAGTAGCAGCCCGCAAAATACTATGCTAATGCAACTCATTCTCAACAAAGAGTTACGCAACATGGTTTCCCGACGTTCTTTCTTAACGACGAGCTCCGCGCTGGGGGGATTGGCGATGGTCAAACCCGCGAGTGCAACATCCGATAATGGCAGCAAACATAATCACGAAAATGGAAATCGTGTTGTTGGTGAGGTTGATCACAAGCGCAATGGATTTGATCCGGCAGATTTGCTGACTGATTGGGATACCGGCAATGTTTCGAAACTTGCCAATGGACAAACCCTCAGGGAATTTCACATCACTGCGGTTGATGTGGAAATCGAAATTGCGCCCGGCGTGATGTTTCCTGCCTGGACCTACAATGGTCGCGTGCCGGGACCTACCTTGCGGGCAACCGAGGGCGATATGATTCGCGTTTATTTTAAAAACGCGGGCACTCATCCCCATACAATCCATTTTCACGGAATTCACTCCGCCCGGATGGATGGCGTTCCCGGCGCTGGCCAGATCGCACCGGGTGAGGAGTTCACTTATGAATTTTCAGCTCACCCATTTGGTTGCCATTTGTATCACTGCCATGCCTTTCCACTGAAACGGCATGTCCACAAGGGACTATATGGCGGGTTTATCATTGACCCTGATCCGGCAAAGCATCCAGAACATGCAGATGTTGCCCGAAGCCGCCTGCTCGGTACACCGCAAAACCGAGAGTGGCAGGAATTTCTCATGGTCATGAACGGCTTTGATACCAATTTTGACGAAGAGAATGAATTCTACGCGGTCAACACCATTGCTTTTGCCTATCAGGACAACGCCATCCGTGTGGAACGAAACAAGCCAGTGCGGGTATACCTTATCAATATCACTGAATTTGATCCGATAAACTCATTCCATTTGCATGCAAATTTTTTCGACTATTACGATCACGGAACGACACTTACTCCAACGCTCAAAACCGTTGACACGGTGATGCAGTGTCAGGCCCAACGCGGAATTCTGGAGTTCAGTTTCGCTGATCACGAGCCGGGCCGTTACATGTTTCACGCACATCAGTCAGAGTTTGCAGAGCTGGGCTGGATGGCTCATTTTGAGGTAGTTTGATGGTACTTAGACGAATTTCAATCATTGTGCCGATTTTGATGATCGCTGTTTTGATTGGCTCATTTTTGCTGGCCCAGCCGTTCGACTATCTGAGCAAGGGGGCGCCACCAGGTGAGGAACTGAAAATTGAATCCGTCAGGATAGATGATGCTGGTTTTCATGCATCGCTCCGAGCTGCAGGATCGGAACCCATGACGATTGCACAGGTGCAGGTAGATGGTGCCTATCGAGATTTTGAGCAATCACCACAAGGACCGATTGGGTATCTCAGCTCAGTGCGTGTCAACATTCCCTATCCATGGATCACCGGCGAGACCCACCATCTGCTGTTCATCACTTCATCGGGCACAACCTTTGAACATACGATCGATATCGCAGTTGAAACGCCTGGCGTGGTGGTTACGGATTTTGTCGGCCTGGCGCTGATTGGATTGTTTGTCGGGATAGTTCCAATTTTTATCGGTTATGCATTTTATCCGGCGTTGATGAGTTTTGGCGAACCCGGACGAGAGTTCGCAATGGCGCTGACTATCGGCTTGCTGGCGTTTTTGCTGATCGACACGCTGGGCGAAGGCTTGGAAGTTGCGGAAAAAGTCGTTGGTGCGTTAAAGGCTGATCTGGTTGTCTGGCTAAGTGCCATTTTAACCACCCTTGTTTTGCTTGCAGTCGGACGGCGCAAAGGCCGTCCACCGGAAGGGCCGGCACTTGCGATGTTTATCGCCATCGGTATCGGTGTTCACAATCTGGGAGAAGGCCTGGCAATCGGCGCATCGCTTGCGGTTGGTGAAGTTGCCCTGGCATCGTTTCTGGTTTTGGGGTTTGCGCTACACAATGTTACCGAAGGCATAGCCATTTCCACTCCGATTCAACGGGAATCAATCAGGTTGCCACAATTGTCCTGGTTGGCACTTATTGCAGGCGGACCGGCGATCGTTGGAACGATGACAGGCGGTCTTTCAATCTCACCGTTTTGGACAGCCCTGGCGTTTGGCGTGGGGGCAGGGGCTATTTTACAAGTGATTGTTGAAGTGGGCGGGGTGTTTTTGCGGCGCAGTCGGGACAAGTCTCTACCGTGGTACTCAGCTGCCAGCCTTGCAGGATTTGGGGTTGGAGTTGCAATCATGTACGCCACCGCATTTGTCGTACGGGTTTAGGGTAGTAAATTCTGCGGGAATATGTGTCCGGATTGTTCCTGGGGGCATCTCGATAATGACGGTGCAATTACCCATCTTCAAAGAATACCCGGTCATGTTTTAGCGGATTGTCGCGATCGATTTCCACATCCAGTTCACGGGCATAGCGATGGCCCGAATAAACGGCGGCGGCGATGATTGCAGGGGCTTCGCAGTCGCCAATTCGCTTCAGGGATTTTGGGGAACCCTTCGCACCGCCTGCAATCTTGTCAGTCAACTCCTGATACAAGCCATCATTAGGCGTACGTGCGGTAACGAGTACCAGAGCTTCTACCTCAATGGTGCCTTTTTGTCCCGTGTACTGGCATTCCAGCGTTGCCGAGTTGCCGTCAAAAGTTGAAATGTTTCGGGCGGTGATCAGATCTATGCCCAGCTCCATCAGCTTTGTCTGTGCCCGCCATCGGTCGTAGGTAAACAATCCCCAACTGGAGACCGTGTCTTCTGGAGTTACCAGGGTTACGGAAACACCTGTTTTCCGAACAAGCTCCGCCAACACTGTGCCCATGTAATAGTGATCATCGTCGAAGATTACAGTCGGGCCGATAGGAACCTTGCCGGCCATGATATCGTCAGGCGTATAGAGTTTATCTGGTGCCCCAAGATCGGTAATCCCTCCGGGATTGTTGCTTCCAAACCCGTCCCTTCGCCAGTGTGAGCCGGTGGCAATCGCAATATGATCTGCACCAATTTCCAGCACCTGCTCAGCGCTCATATCGCTTTCGCGAAAAACTTCGACATTATCCATCTTTTCGATTTGCTGAAGACGGTAATCCCGTACCCGTACCCACTCGCTCAAACCCGGCAGTTTGGACTCATGACTTACACGACCGCCGAGTTCGCGGGTGGCCTCCGCCAGCATGACTTCATAACCACGTTTGCCCAATGCGTGTGCAGCCTCAAGACCAGCGGGTCCTGCGCCAACAACCAGAATACGGGAATCCGTAACTTTTTTATCAATATGCTCTGGATGCCAGCCGCGCCGCCACTCTTCGCTCATGGTCGGATTTTGGGTGCAGCGAATGGGAACGCCTTTGCCGTCACCCATATAGCAGATGTTGCAACCGATGCATTCGCGGATATCCTCAAGCCGACCTTCCTCAATCTTTGTAGGCAAAAAGGGGTCAGCAATCGAAGGCCTCGCTGCGCCAATAAAATCGACTATCCCGCGCTTTATCTGGCTGGCCATGGTGTCGGGAGAAGTAAACCTGCCGACTGATACGACAGGCTTCGAGGTGATGGATTTTATGTACGATACGTAAGGTTCAAGCGAACCCTCCTGGACAAAGCGTGACAGACCCATTTCCAGCGAATAGTCGCTGATGTTGATATCCCAGAGATCCGGAAGTTCTCCCAATACTCCAAACATATCCTCGGTCTCGCCCGGCACGGGATTGCCGTCACCGCCATAACCACCGTTGGTTTCGGCAGAAAATCTGCATGCTACCGCCATCGTGTCGCCGACCGCTTCTTTGGTGTCCTCAATGATTTCACGAACGAGGCGCACCCGGTTTTCCAACGATCCGCCGTATTCATCGGTTCGGGTATTGAGCGTGGCTGACAAAAAATTGGAGAGAAGATAGCCGTGCGTTGCATATACATAAGCGATATCAAAGCCTGCTTCTTTTGCGCGGAGCGCCGCATTGCGGTGCCAACGGCGGGCTTCTCGAATATCGGCCTTGTCCATGGCACGGGTCTGGAATGGATTGCCGGCCAAATTAGGCATGCTGACGACACCCATGGCAACTTCACGGGTACCAAGATTTGGCATTCGCGCTCCGCCCAGGCACAGTTCAACCCCCGCCAAGGCGCCGTGTGCGTGCACTTTTTCGGTCATCAGGGCATGGGATTTGATGTCGCCCTGGTCCCACAGAGACGCGGTGGGATAGGGAGTGTCGTCGCACGCTGGGTGAACCGAGCAATACTCCGTGTTGACCACCCCCCAGCCGCCCTCGGCTTTTACCTCGCGCAATCCGGCCAGGGTGCGTGGCCTCTCCCAGCCACTGCCGGTGCAATGAGGTACTTGATAAAACCGGTTTTTGGCGGTCACAGGGCCGATTTTCATTGGTTCGAACAAAATGTCGTATCTTGGATCGCGCGTCACATGTTCCCCCGGGCCTGCGGTTGTTCCATCAAAGTAAACCAAAGCCAGCTTATACATCATTCTTTGTTGTGATAATCCCGTAACATTGTTTGTGCGGATTTCTGCAGATGTGTGACGTCTTAAAATACGCGGGAGCAAAGGCTGCCAGATATCATTGAGGGTAGCAGCCTTCGCCTCTTGTTTGCAGCAATATCAAGCCGCATGCAGTTGTAAGGTTTCTGGTTTGTGCAGGCTAACGACAGTCAACACTGCTATTGCATTAGCCCAGTAGAACCAGGCGTCGATTCCCGAAAATCCCAGAATTACAGGGGCAAGCAGAAAGACTACGCCCACGGCACCGTCCACCAGAAGATGGAATGAATACGGCAAGACTCGTATTACACCCAGATGATGGTCGGTAAGGATTGTCAGGACGAATGCAGCAACGCCGACAATGACTGACAGCCAAAGGGCGAGCGGACTGGAAGTTCCCAATCCCAGCACAAACGGTAATCCCATCAGCGCAATGGCCACCGGATAATCAAGATAAGCGTGAATCTGTTTAGTTATAAAGCGGATACCCATGATAAATAACTCCTGTTAGGGTGGTATAGAACAAGCCGTTGTCTAGGTACGGCTTGTTGCTAAGATATGGGCTCTGATTGGATTATCTATATCTGTATGTACAATTTTTTTGATTAATCGTACAAATTTGTGTTCTTTCGATTGAGTGTGGCTGTGGTCCAACAGCTGACTGGGCCCGTTGTTGTTCTCGTTCCATTTGTGAGCATTTGCACGGTGACGCAAACTTGACACAAGGTTTGCACAAGGGTCATCATTCCATTCTGTGTTTAGTGCAGTGTGTTGATTGGAGCAGTCTATACTGCCTCAAGAGTTTGGTTCAATTCGGATGATTTGATGCGTAATGAGCGCCGGTGATGGTCAACCAATATAGTTTTCATCTCCAAACCTCAGTCTAACCAAAACGTCTTGGAGCTAACGATTTTAAGTAAGGTGATATACTCGACTCGAATAACCAAACCATTTATTATGCATGGTGCATATATTTAACTCTTTGGGGCCGGGAGAAATGATGTGGGGCAAATTGCTGGAATTACCGAAATCGAGGTTTCTGGTTTAGGTGATCTGAGTAAAACCATAAGGCTGATTTCGAAGTCGGAAGATCTGCACTCTGCCTGCTTGTTGGTGGAGGATTATTTTTCACGCGGTGAAATAGATCTGTTGACGGTTTCATTTTGTGATCTGATGGGGGAACATCCATCAATCAGGCCATTCATGCAATATCCAGACACGCTGGTGCAATTGTCGCTGCAGCTCAGAGACCGCGGTGGATGCCCGGTCATTAATGAAGCAAAGTGGCTGCGTCATCCCTTTGACGCGCTTCAAATTGATAAGTCCCGATATCCTGATTTTCTCGGTCAGCGCTTTCTGGCCGAATTCGGGAAACTCGAACACCGGCATATTCCGGTTATTCCGGTGATGCTGGGGCGCGGGCTTGCGGTATTTTCCACCGGATTTCGCGAGCGGGAATACACTGACGAAGCATTGGTTTCGCTGGTGAGTACAATCTGCCAGATCACGGTTGCGATTATTGGCCGGTTTCCTGAAGTTACGAAATTGTTTGAGCCTGAACTTCTCAGCACGATTGAGGCCGAGATGCTGTTGTTTAACTCCTATGGGTGCAACGCCTCTGAAATTGGTAGCCAGTTTGATTTGAGCGAGTTTACCGTGAACATCATACTTGACAGTGCCGCCACCAAACTTGATGCCCGAAACCGCTCGCAGGCCATTACCAGGGCCATTGCTTTGGGTGAAATCTCGAACATGCAGCTTGGCAAATACGCGCTGATTTGAGATTACGCAGGCATCGAGCACTGCACTCTCCTCGATGCATACCACCAGAAACCTGACGTAGCGGAATAGGGACTGGGCTTGGAAAGCCGGTTCGCATCAGGCTATAGTTCCGGGGCGGGGACACCCGCAGGGGGCAAATTACATCGGGAGAAATTACCATGCGCACAGTTTTTTTGGGGTGTTATGCACCCAATGCATTCAAGGGCCTTATTGCCGGTTCCGACCGCAAGGCAGCGATTGAGACCTTGTTGGGAAGCGTCGGTGGCAAGCTTGAAACCATGATGTTTACCCGTGGCGAATTTGACGTGATGGCGATTTCCAATTTTCCGGATCAGGATTCCGCCATGGGCGTAGTGGTTGCCATTCATGCCAGCGGGGCCTTCACCAAAATTTCAGTTCTTGAAGAGCTGGACATGGACAAGGTGCTTGTCTCTGCCAAGAAGGGCGCGGCAGTCTACACGCCAGCGGGTTAGCATTCGGGCGGGCACTCTACTCGTCATCCCGGTCACATCAGTGAGCCTGCACCGGACGTGATCCGGTGGGATCCACTATGCCCATCAACTTGCGCGGAACAGAAATTGAGTACCACTGTTGGCGCAAATGGACCTCGGTTTGCATGACAACCGTCATCACGAGGGATTATGATTGAGGTTTCAAGCGTGGGGATAAAGAATATCGAATTATTGCCCGTGTGTTTCGTGATAAACTTTAATTATCGTTTTTATCCAATGTCTTGCTGTCCCCATTGGTAGTCTAAAAACAAGTTATATTGAGAGTAGAATTTCCCGTTAATTGCCAGAATTTGTATCTGGCAAGTAAAGATACTAGAGTTGTCAGGCTTATCACGGGAAAATTATTTTGATTTAAGCAATAAGTGGCCAATATTGGCAATTACATAGAAGGGGGAAAATCATGAAAAACATTTTATCAATGGTATTACCAATTGGATTTGCATTGACCTTCGGGTTGGGGATGGCGCTTACAGTGCCGGAAGTTGCAAATGCCGGTTCAAAACCAGCCGGTGCAAAAAATGCCAAGGGTGCAGACATCAAGGCTGCATTTTCCGGAAAAAGCTGGCGCTGGAGCAAAGGCGGTGGCTACTTTGCCAGCAATGGAAAATTCCATGGAGTTTTCGATGGCTCGGTTGGGCTGGGCAGTTGGTCGGTCAGCGGATCCGGTACCTTGTGTCACAATGTTACGTGGTATTGGGATGACGGTGGTCTGGTGACCAAAAAGGTCAAGGATTGTTACAAACACGTGGTCGATCCCGACGGTAAACTTTGGCAACACTACAAGACCGGCGGTTGGTACAAGTTTCCGGAAAGAAAAATTTCATCCGGTGACAAATATGGATCCAAAGTCAACCGCATGAAGAAAAAACTTGGCCTTTAGCGTGAAGCTGTAAACATAAACCATTCCACCCAACGTTGGCGTACGTCCGATGTTTGTGCACAACGGCAGTGCGAGGATTATGATTGAGGTTTCGCAGGCGGGGATAGGTTTTCCCCGCTTGCCGAAAACAGGTTTTGCTCTTTGACGGACCATAAAGGTCGAGACTGTGAGATTTGCCACACAAATAGTGCAGAAAAGTGTGTGATCTGGCACGGAAACCACTCGGGTTCGCGCTTACTTTGGTCCCCAATCTGCAACAACCAAAGTGGAACATCCCATGTCAATCTTCGATATAACTCCAGTCGGTGCATTTATGAATTCAATTGATGCGGCTGCCAATAAGGAAAGACGCAACGAGCACTACGTTAAAAAAGGCGCCAGGTTAGCGCATAAAAACAGGCGCGGCCGTTTCGGATTCTGGACAAAGTCTTAAGCTTTGTCACATTGGAGAAATCTCTTGACCCGAGGATCCATGCCAAAGCGCGATTAGCCGTGGATCCTCGGGTCAAGCCCGAGGATGACGGAGTGTGTGAGGCGCACTTTTGCATTCACTCGCTCCTTTCAGACCAGCGTCATGACATTGTCTGGGCAAATCTTGCGCGTAAACACGTGCGATTTGCCTTTTGGCGACGACCAGTCGCCAACTGAGGCGATAGCCGAAGCGCTTGGTGCACCCGCGTAGCCGTGGCAAAGCCACTGGCGCGAGCGCAAAATTTAAGCACAAACGCGGGACCCGGATACCGGAGAAATGCCCGTGTGTGCATGGGCTACCGAGCCCCGCGCGGAGATTTGATGTCAATGCCGGACTGTTCAGCACACTGTCCCGACAAAGCCTCTCTGCAACTTTGGCATTGTTTAAATTTTGAACCAAACAGTTTTGATTTAGTAGTTGATACAAAAACGGGCCACACATCGTGCAGCCCATTTCCAAATCAAAGTACCACTTTGATTTGAGATTTAACTACACCCACTCGTAGCGCCGCAGGTGTCGCACTTCTCGCAGGTGCCGTTGCGCACCATGGTGAAGTTGCCGCATTCATCGCATGAGTTGCCGGTATAGCCCTGCATCAGTGATTTGGCCCGCATCTCATCGGCAGAAGGTGCAGCGGTTTCGACAATTACCTCGACTGTGGTTTCCTCCGGTTGCGCGGTCGGTGCAAATTCGGGATCCAGATCACGCTTGAATGCCGTCGGCTCCTCATTGAGGTTGGCGGCGATTGCCGTTGCCCTTTGCGTCAGCGAACCGGTTACCAGTGCCGGGCTTCTTGCGGTAGTGGGCGTGGCGACCGGGGCAGGGGACGCGGCACTTCCCTTGGGTTCGCCGCTCACGCCTGTCTTGCCGGATTTTACCACCGCGAGCTTGTGGCCGCGCGTCAGACCTTTTGAGACGGCCTCCGCCTTGCCGGCCTGCATGCCCTTGCCAAGCGAGGTGTTGGAGAATTCCGACATATCCACGTGGCTCAGATCATTGCGGCCAAGATAGGAGACGGCCAGTTCGCGGAAGATGTAATCGAGAATGGAAGTGGCACTCTTGATTGCATCATTGCCCTGCACCATGCCGGCAGGCTCGAACTTGGTGAAGATGAACGCCTCGACATATTCTTCCAGCGGTACGCCATACTGAAGGCCCAGCGAAATCGCGATGGCGAAGTTGTTCATCATGGCGCGAAACGCCGCGCCCTCCTTGTGCATGTCGATGAAAATTTCGCCCAGCCGGCCATCATCATATTCACCGGTCCTGACATAGACCTTGTGGCCGCCGACATTGGCCTTTTGGGTGTAGCCTTTGCGGCGATCCGGCATTTTTTCGCGTTCACGCACCACCTGCTCGATGATCCGCTCGACGATTTTTTCCGTCACCTGCGTGGCCCGCGCTGCCATTGGAGCCTCGATCAGGTCTTCCATCGCATCCTCGTCTTCGGCATCATCTTCAATCAGCGAAGCGTTGAGCGGTTGAGACAGTTTCGAGCCATCGCGGTATAGGGCATTGGCTTTCAGCGCCAACTGCCAGGACAGCATGTAGGCCTCCTTGCAATCTTCAACGGAAGCATCATTCGGCATGTTGATGGTTTTCGAGATCGCGCCGGAGATGAAGGGCTGGGATGCCGCCATCATGCGGATGTGGCTTCCAACCGACAGCGCGCGCTTGCCGATTTTGCCGCACGGATTTGCGCAGTCAAACACGGCCAGGTGCTCGTCTTTAAGACCCGGCGCGCCTTCCAGCGTCATTGCTCCGCAGCAAAAGATGTTTGCCGCCTCGATCTGCTTGCGGGAGAAACCAATCTCCGCCAGCAGGTCAATCGTGTAGTCGGCGAGTTGCTCTTCGCTAAGGCCGAGCACATCCTTGCAGAACTCATCGCCCAGCGCATGGCGGTTGAACGCGAACTTGATGTCAAAGGCGGAAGCCAGCGTGGTTTCCAGCTTCTCGATCTTTTCATCGGTAAAGCCCTTGGCTTTCAGCGCCTCATGGTCGATGCCTGGTGACTTGTTGAGGGTTCCGCGGCCGACTGCATAGTCGATGATTTCGGTGATCTCGCCTTCATCATAACCAAGCACGGAAAGCGCTTCGGGTACAGCGCGGTTGATGATCTTGAAGTAACCGCCGCCAGCGAGCTTCTTGAACTTTACCAGGGCAAAGTCCGGCTCGATGCCAGTCGTGTCACAATCCATCACCAGTCCAATGGTTCCGGTCGGTGCAATCACCGTGGTCTGCGCGTTTCTGTACCCGTGTTTTTCACCAAGGCTTACCGCCTTGTCCCAGGCCGCGCGGGCATGGGTGATGAGGTTTTCCTGCGGGCAGGCGCGGTGGTCGAGAGCGACCGGATCGGTTGACAGCTGCTCATAGCCTTTGGATTCACCATAGGCGGCGCGGCGGTGGTTTCGCATCACGCGCAGCATGTGTTCTTCGTTTGATTTGAAGCCGGAAAATGTGCCAAGTTCCTTCGCCATTTCGGCAGATGTCGAGTAGCAGATGCCGGTCATGATAGCCGAAATCGCACCGCAAATCGCGCGGCCTTCATCGGAATCATATGGTGTGCCAGTAGTCATCAGCAATCCGCCGATATTGGCAAATCCGAGACCCGTGGTGCGGTACTCGTAGGAGAGTTTGGCAATTTGTTTTGACGGGAACTGTGCCATGGTGATCGAGATTTCAAGGACGATCATCCAAAGACGCGAGGCATGCTCGAAGCTCTCCACATCAAATGAACGGGCATCGCCCTTTGCCGCCTCATTACGGAACTGCAAGAGGTTGAGCGAGGCAAGGTTACACGCCGTGTCATCCAGGAACATGTACTCCGAACATGGGTTCGATGCGATGATCTCGCCACTTGCAGGACAAGTGTGCCAGTCATTGATGGTGGTGTGATATTGAATGCCCGGATCAGCCGAAGCCCAGGCGGCATTGCCGACCCGGTCCCACAATTCGCGGGCCTTCACGGTTTTCACCACATCGCCCCTGATGCGGCCCACGAGGTTCCAGTCGTCGCCATCTTCAACGGCTTTCAGGAAACCATCAGTGACGCGCACGGAGTTGTTGGAGTTCTGGCCGGACACGGTAAGGTATGCATCTGAATCCCAGTCGGTGTTGTAAACCGGGAATTCGATGTCGGTGTAGCCCTGGCGGGCAAGCTGGATCACGCGCTTGATGTAGTTTTCCGGTACAGCGGATTTCTTTGCGGCGCGGATTTCGCGTTTAAGGGCTGTGTTGACCTTCGGGTCGAAACAGTCATCGCCTTCGCCTTCGCAATTGATGCAGGCCTTCATGATCGCCTTCATGTGCTTCGATACGGTGATCGAACCGGTAACGATTGCTGCAACCTTTTGCTCTTCGCGAACTTTCCAGTCGATGTATTCTTCAATATCGGGATGGTCGATATCCACCACGACCATTTTGGCCGCGCGACGGGTTGTGCCGCCGGACTTGATGGCGCCTGCTGCCCGGTCGCCGATTTTCAGGAAGCTCATCAGGCCGGAGGATTTACCGCCACCCGAAAGGCTTTCGCCGGAACCACGCAGGTGGGAGAAATTCGAGCCAGTGCCGGAACCGTATTTAAACAGCCGTGCTTCACGCACCCAAAGGTCCATGATGCCGTTTTCATTGACGAGATCATCTTCTACCGACTGGATAAAGCAGGCGTGCGGCTGGGGATGCTCGTAGGAAGACTTCGATTTGACCAGTTTGCCGGTTTCAAAATCCACATAATGGTGGCCCTGAGCCGGTCCGTCGATGCCATATGCCCAGTGAAGACCAGTGTTGAACCATTGGGGAGAATTTGGTGCCACCATCTGGTTGCACAACATGTAGCAAAGCTCGTCAAAGAATGCGCGGGCATCGCCTTCGCTGTCGAAGTAGCCGCCTTTCCAGCCCCAGTAGGTCCAGGTGCCAGCCAGCCGGTCAAATACCTGGCGGGCATCCATTTCAGAACCGTGGCGATTGTCTTCGGGCAGTTTGGCCAGTGCTTTTTCGTCAGCCTCAGAGCGCCAAAGCCATGAAGGAATGGAATTTTCCTCTACCTTCTTCAGGCAGGCGGGTACGCCGGCTTTGCGGAAATATTTCTGCGCAATGATATCACTTGCAACCTGGCTCCAGGTTTTGGGCACATCAATATTTTCAAGCTTGAACACCACCGAACCATCGGGGTTGCGGATTTCACTGGTCGCCTTGCGAAACTCTACGTCTGCATAGGGCGACTGGTTTTCTTTTGTGTAGCGGCGCTCAATGCGCATGGTGTATTTCCCTTCAAAATGCCTTGTTTGCCCGATGTTCGGAAGGTGGTTGTTCCTCCCGTAAAATCTGACACAATCCTGCCGATTACCGGCCATGTACCCAGCCAGCCCGTCAATTCTGTTTACGCCTTTTAATCCCCGTTCTGCCTGACCGATTTTTCCGCTAATTTTGTGGTTTTGTTCCCCTTTGGGAACACTTGCCAAGCGGTAATCCGTTCATATTATTGGCAGCAGCCAATTACTATATCTTGTAAACACACTCCCCGTAAACACTAAATATTGTGTTAATTCGGGTTTTTTCACTTTATTTACGATCAATTTACGCACATCACGCTTTGAACAGCACTTTCCCAGAAAATTGGCCATAAAATCCCACCATCAGGCACGCAAAATGCCCAGATAAAAGCCAACTGAAACTGTGAAAGAGGCCTGAAGCTACTTACCGAAAATACGAACCAACCGGCTTGTCGCTACTCCACGCCACACTACTCATGATTGGCAGTTAGACTGACTCGGATTTGACCGTCAAGATGTAGTTTGAAAGAAAATCAAAAAAACTAGATATTGTAGTTTTGATGTGAATTACGGGTAAAAAGTTTAAACGAAGAATCCTTTGAGATTCAACCATTTGGACCAAAAGGGCGGGGTCGGCACGAAAATCAGGTATTGATTTGTTAACCGATTTCGGACTCGCGATTCTCCAGGGAGAAAATCAAGATTTGAAAATGAAATCAATCAGCAAAATCAAATGGATTCGGCTGGTTTGTGAGAATTTGATTCAGCTATTATCGTCAATTTGCAATACGGACGGAGCCGAACAACGTTTGTTGCAAACAACACATTGTTTGGCATGTCACGGGTTGTCGAGTGCGAGCATCACGCGATTCGATGTCCGCTTTATCCCCGAATTCGGGCATTCTGAATGCAATGCCTGATGTCTGCTTTGTGCCAATAGCGGACATATTTTGTGATCGATTGTTGGGAGTCCGATACGAATGATCACCCAATCAGCTTCAAGATTTTTCTCTTTACAGTTTGTGCATCGTTCCCACCATCAGGGCTCGCTATTAGTTGA
>JAJFHV010000020.1 GCA_021775415.1 Hyphomicrobiales bacterium
CTGCCAGCGATCCCATATCTCGGACTTCTGTTGTCAGGTAAAATACAGTCTGCTTCGTCTCTTCATCGTAACACTCCATCTTTGCAAAAAAGATTAAAGTGTTGCGTCGATCAGTTGTGACCACCGCACAAAGCAGACATAGAGCTATCCATATATGATGTCTGCTTTAACCTCCGAAAGCAGACATTCGCTGGAAACCGGTTTAAAACCTATCTTCACGCAGGGTTTATTTGTAAACTCCCTGCCACATATCCTAACGCTTCCTTAACCCTAATCGATTCTAAACGAATTACGTTGGAGGCGTTCGTATTGAACGCCTTCCTTTGACCATAGTTTTCGGTTTCTCAGGCGCGGAAACGGGTGATAGTAATCGGTTCCCGGTCGACCTGATTTTTACCGAATTATTTTGAAAGTGACGTGCATCCATGATTGAGACTGCAATCCTAGGCATATCGAGTGCCTTCGCCCAGGAGGTCGCGGTATCCGACCTCGGCTCAACCAGTGAAGTTTCGCTGGTCGAGTTGTTCATCAATGCGTCCTTTATCGTGCAGATGGTGATGGTGGGGTTGTTGGTTGCTTCGGTCTGGAGCTGGGCCATCATTGTTGACAAGTGGTTCTTGTATGCGCGCACCAAACGCCAGTTGAACCGGTTTGAGAAAGTTTTCTGGTCCGGCCAATCCCTTGAGGAACTTTACCGTTCCCTGTCAGATCGATCGCCGACCGGCATGGGCGCCCTGTTTGTATCGGCAATGCGTGAGTGGAAACGCTCTTATGAGCGTGGTGCGAGTTCGCAAATCGGACTGCAAACCCGGATCGACAAGGTGCTGGATGTATCTCTGGCGCGCGAGGCCGAACGGCTTGAGCGGCGGTTGATGTTTTTGGCAACGGTTGGTGCTGCTGCGCCTTTTGTCGGTCTGTTTGGCACCGTTATCGGTATCATGACCTCTTTCCAGGCGATTGCCGGTTCGAAATCCACCAATCTTGCAGTGGTGGCGCCTGGTATTGCTGAAGCGCTGATGGCGACTGCCCTTGGATTGTTGGCAGCTATTCCTGCAACAATCTTTTACAACAAGCTTTCTTCGGACGTTTCCAAGATCACTTTGCGGCTTGAAAGTTTTGCGGATGAGTTCTCCGCCATACTTTCGCGCCAGATTGATGAGAAAACCGGTAAGGGCGGCTGAGGAAAAACCAGATGGGTATGGCTACAGGACAATCCGGTGGTAGTGGCAGTCGCAGAAGGCGGCAGCGGCGACACAAGCCGATGAGTGAAATCAACGTTACGCCCTTTGTGGACGTAATGCTGGTGCTGTTGATTATTTTCATGGTTGCAGCGCCACTCTTAACGGTTGGTGTACCGATAGATTTGCCGGAAACGCAGGCCAAGGCACTTAATTCAGAAACCCAACCGATCACGATCTCGGTCAATGAATCGGGCAAGGTATATTTGCAGGAAACAGAAATTCCGATTGATGAAGTGGTTGCAAAACTGGAAGCGATTGCCAGCAATGGATACGAAGAACGAATTTATGTACGGGGCGACCGGACAGCCGACTATGGCACAGTGATGCGGATCATGGCGCGAATTTCTGCGGCCGGATACAACCGCATCGGGCTGGTGACGCTTCAGGAGCAAGAATGAAACTTGGCGTTTCAGTTTCGAGTGCAGCGCATGTCGCTATCCTTGCCTGGGGATTGATATCTCTGGGTGGGCCGGAACCGCTAAAGGTTGCGGATGTTGAAGCGCTCCCGATTGATATTGTGCCGTTTGAAGAATTGACCCAATCAATTCAGGGTGAAAAATCTGCGGAGCTGACTGAAAAACCGGCACCTACACCAACCAAGAAGCCTGAGCTGGCGCCGGAAGCTGAAAATGTTGGCGACAGCGAGAATGATGCCAAATCATCCAGCGAGGCAGAGCCCAAACCGGTTCCGGTCGAAAAGGCCGCCACCTCAACCGAGCCGCCAGCGCCGTCATCCACGCCAGATACGGGCCAGGAGAAAAAAGAGCAACCAGCGCCTGCTACCGAGCTTGCCGCACTTTCTGATCCCGCAGTCCCTGCGACAGAAGAACCGGCTGCGGAAATTCCGGAAATATCCGAAGAGGGCGAGCAATTTGCCAAACTGCCAGACAGTGTGCCGGTGCCAGTAATCAAGCCAAAACCACCAAAGCCCACAACTGCAAAAACACCGGAGCGCAAGAAACCCAAAAAAGAACCGGTGAAAGCTGTTAGCAGCTCGGCGCAGCAAGCCGATACCTCAACCCAGGATAAAATTTCTGCGCTTTTGAACAAACAGGAAGCCGGTTCCACCGGTTCAGCAAATTCCAGCGAGCAAGCTTCACTGGGTACCGAATTGACAAATGGCGCAGAAAAACTAAGCCAGAGCGAAATGGATGCGCTTAGAGCAGCCATTGAGCGGTGTTCTACCGGTTTTGGGGGCGGCGAAATATCTCCGAATCTGAAGATTACAATTACGATCGAACTGGGGCCCGACGGGAATATTATCGGCGATCCACTGGCAGAGGCCCGAGGTGGTACTTCGGAAGAGCGCAATCGGTTTGCCCGGGCCATGCTTCGCTCGGTTCTGCGATGCGCACCCTATGATTTGCCGGCGGCCAAGTATAATGCCTGGTCGCGGGTTATCCCGACATTTTATCCAGCTGAGATGTTTAATTGATGAGCATCTTGGCAGGAAGCCTGAACAAGCACCGAAGGGTGGAGAATATGAAAATGCGAGTGAACGGTAATCCTGAATTACGCTTTGCAAAGCGTAGCGCCAGATCGATTGGACGGCTTTGTCTGGCTGCAATCCTTGTGTTTGGCCTTGTGTTTGGCATTGTTATGCCAAGCCATGCCGAGGTCAGGCTGGACATCACCAAGGGTAATGTTGAACCCCTGCCGATTGCCATCAATGATTTTGCTGGCGAGAAGGTTGCCCGTGACATTGCCGCCGTGGTGGAAGCGGATTTGCGCAATTCGGGATTGTTTCGACCCATCGAAAAAGCTGCGTTTATTGAAAAGATTTCTGATCCAAATGCGTTGCCGCGTTTTGAAGATTGGCGCGTGATCAATGCCCAGGCGTTGGTAAACGGTCGGGTATCGCGCACATCTGACGGGCGGCTCAAGGCCGAGTTCAGGCTGTGGGATGTGTTTGGGGCAGAGCAGATAATAGGCCAGCAGTTTTCCACCGATCCAAAACACTGGCGCCGGGTTGCGCATATCATTGCTGATTTAATCTATGAAAAGCTCACCGGCGAAAAAGGTTATTTCGACAGTCGCGTTGTCTTTGTTGATGAGACGGGTCCAAAGGACAAACGGGTAAAACGGCTTGCGATCATGGATCAAGATGGTGCGAATATCCGGACGCTTACGCGCGGTAGCGATCTGGTTCTGACACCGCGCTTTTCACCCACCCGACAGGAAATTACCTACATGTCGTATGATGGCGGCCAGCCGCGGGTTTACCTTTTGCAGATTGAAACAGGTAAACGCGAAACGGTTGGTAATTTTCCAGGCATGACATTCGCACCGCGGTTTTCGCCTGACGGCCAGAAAATCGTCCTGAGCCTGCAGCAGGGTGGGGATGCCAATATTTATTTGATGGACTTGCGGTCACGCAATACGACACGGCTTACCAACAGTGCATCGATTGATACGGCACCATCATTTTCACCGGATGGTCGTCAGATTGTGTTTGAATCTGACCGGGGAGGCCGCCAGCAGCTATATGTGATGAATTCTGATGGCAGCAATCCCCAGCGCATATCGTTTGGAACCGGCAGCTATTCGACACCGGTTTGGTCGCCAAGGGGGGATGTGATCGCATTTACCAAGCAGACCGGCGGAAAGTTCCTGATTGGGGTGATGAAAGCCGATGGTAGCGGTGAACGCATTCTCACGGAAGGCTATCACAATGAAGGGCCAACCTGGTCGCCAAACGGCCGGGTAATGATGTTTTTTCGTGATAGTCCAGGGGCAACCGGCGGTCCGAAACTTTATTCAATCGACCTGACCGGTTACCATGAGAGGCAGATAGCGACGCCATCGTTTGCATCTGATCCAGCCTGGTCTCCCTTGCTCGACTAAGTGCTCGATCAAGAATGTGGTAGCACCCGTCTTTGACGCCGCGTTTTCGACATAATAGCATGTTGCAAGACACTCGGTTGGGGCGGAAATGCACCGAACCATGGACATGCAGACGCAGCTTTGGCAACAGATTGTTAACTGCGTTTCTTGAACCCCAGTTAACCTGAACAGGTTATTTAGAATTAGATTAAAATCCTAAAGGAGTAACGGACCGATGCTTACGGCAAAGTCCTTCTTGATGTCACCTTCAGTGGTGGCTGTTGTGCTTGGCCTGGCGCTTGTCGGCTGTGCAGAAAAAAAGTTGCCAGACAATTCAGGTCAACTGGGTTTGAATGGTGCAACCCCTGGCTCGCAACAGGACTTCACGGTCAATGTTGGTGACCGGGTTTTCTTTGAAACAGATTCTTCTTCGTTGACGATTACAGCTCGCGGAGTTCTTGATCGGCAAGCCCAATGGTTGGCCAAATATCCAACCTATCCGGTAACCGTTGAAGGCCATGCGGATGAGCGCGGTACGCGCGAGTACAACCTTGCGCTGGGTGCAAGGCGTGCAGCGGCAACGCGCGACTATCTGGTTTCCAAGGGTGTCACAGGAAGTCGCATCCGAACCATCTCCTATGGCAAGGAGCGCCCGGTCGCGGTTTGTAATGATATTTCCTGCTGGTCGCAGAACCGCCGTGCGGTTACGCTTCTTGCAGCACCCACTGGCTAAGATGTCGGTAAATTTACAAGATTTGGGGCGGTTCTGCGAACCGCCCTTTTTGTTGTCAAATTTGCTGAAATGCAGTTTAACCCCGTTCGGACAATCTAATTTTGAACGCAGTTTTGTTGCTATTTTTTATCCGCTGGTTACGTTGAGATGGAAGCTGGCATTTTAACTTGAATGGAAAGTTGCCCATGAGAAAAATCCTGATTGCCCTGTTGTTGTATTCAGCAAGCAGTTTGCCGGTGCTTGCCCAGTCGGACGATGCAGCATTTCGGATGAACCAGCTCGAAGAGCAGGTCCGGCAGTTGAACGGTCGGGTTGAGGAGTTGAATTTTCAAATCCTGGAAATCCAGGAACGTATGCGCCAAATGCAGGAAGACAATGAGTTTCGTTTTCAACAGATTGAAGAGAAGCTTGGAGGTGGCGTAATCTCCAACTCGAATACTGCTTCAAACTCTAATGTGGAGGATGGCCTGGGAAAGGCCGAACCGTCCGGGCAATCTAGTGGCGCTGACAGCCTGGACGGAACTTCCCTTGCGCGCAAATCACCAGAAACCATTGACGGGGTTGAGATTTTCCAGGGAGAATCCGGCATTGACGAAAATGCACCCGGAACACTTGGTACAATCCAGTTTGATGAGAATGGTAACATTGTTGATACGGCGATCGGCAAACCCCTTGATTTGACCACCCGATTAAATCAGGGAGTAACAAACGAAGAAGCCGGTGCCATGCCGGAAGATCCTGAGGCGCTGTTTGAATTGGGGTATGACTACATTCAGACTGGCAGATATGCGCAGGCGGAAAATACCTACACGATTTTCTCTGAGCGTTTCCCGAATGATCCGCGGATTGCTGAAGCCCGGTTCTGGCTGGGGGAGAGCTATCTTGGTCGTGGCAATTTTGAACAGGCGGCAAAGATTTATCTGGATGCCCACAAGAATTGGCCCGCCAGCCGGTTCGGTGCCCAGACATTGTTAAAGCTTGGAGTTTCAGTTGCCGGTCTCAATCAGCGAGAACTTGCTTGCGCAACTTATGCGGAAGTGATTGAAAAGTATCCGGACGCCTCACGTGCCGTTCGCCGCAATGTGGCGCTGGAACAACGGGCTGCCAATTGCCTCACCAATTGAAAAACGATTAATGAACCGGCTACCTGATCCCAAAACCCTGTTTCAAGATGTTGATACCACCAAACCGGTAATTGTTGCGGTTTCGGGGGGGAGTGACTCTGTTGCGTTGTTGCTGCTTGCTGCTGCCTGGGCGCGCCACAACGAGGTTGAATTACAAGTCGCAACCGTGGATCACGGATTGAGGCCGGAAGCTGCAGCAGAAGCGGCTTTTGTTGCAAGTCTCAGCGAGGCACTTGATGTGTCGCACGTGACTTTGGCATGGGATGGCATCAAACCGGGGAGTGGAGTACCGGAAGCAGCGCGCGGTGCACGTTACCGTCTTCTGGAAGAATTTGCGCCCGATATCGGTGCAAACACAGTGCTTGCCGGCCATACGGCGAATGACCAAGCGGAAACGCTTGCAATGCGGCTTGAACGGGAAGGTGATGACAGCAGCGGGCGGGGTCTTTCCGGGATGGCTACCGTTACACTGTTGCCTCAGGGTACACGGCTGGTACGGCCGCTTTTGAAGCTTACGAGAAATGAGCTGCGCAGCTATTTGCGTGATCATAATCAAAGCTGGATTGAAGATCCGAGTAATTCGGATGAAGCCTATGAAAGAGTGCGCGTTCGCAGGATGTTGGAGAACAACCCTGAACAAGTTTACAGGCTATGTCGTTTTGCAGATGTGATGGCGCGACTTCGACGTGTTCAGGCAAAGGAAGCTGCGCGCGTGCTGGCGGATAATTTAAAGGTAGACAGTGGTCCGGTTTATACGTTGACGGTCGATGATCTGAGCCGTGAAACGCCTCAGGTGCTCACGCTTGCACTGCAAAATGTCATCGCAATCGCTGGTGGCGGGGAACATCTGGTTTCTGCAAAATCCGTAAGACCAGTGCTTGAGTTTCTGACAACGAATAAAGAGACTAAGAAAGAATCGGGCGATAACAAAAAAATCGAACGAACAACCCTGGGAAACGTGGTAATCGAACGCAGGAGCGATGTATTGCGGATTTACCGCGAGGCACGGAATTTGCCAGCAATTTTGCTAGGTCCAGGCGATGATGCGATCTGGGATGGCAGGCTTCAGATTGAAAACGGTACGGCCAGTGCGATATTTTGTGGACCGCTTGATCTTGAACAAATTCAGGAAGCGGAGTTCAAACTTGGAGGGAAACTCCCGGTTTCGCCTCGGGTTGCCTTGCGTTCAATGCCTTATCTACGGGGTGAAGATCATGATGTGTTGCTGCCGTTCATGCGTGGCTTTGTATCACCCAATGGTATTCGCTTGCGGCTTTGTGTGCGTGCGCTAGAGCATTATTGCCCGGAATTTGATTTTGCATTGCTCGAATGGCTTGTTACATTCCGGGAACACTCGGGTTTGACACCAGTTTCCGACCAGAAACCGCGATGATAGTGGATTCACCGTCTTTTGGGAAAATGGGGAATATGTTAGGTTTTCGCAGATTTTACCTTGGCAATGGGGTTTGCCAATCCTATTTAAGGTTCTAAGACATTATCGAAATGCAATTGACTGAAAATACCATAATTTTCAGTCCCTTCTCCAGGAAGTATTCATGAATTCCAATTTTCGAAATCTGGCACTGTGGGCGATCATCGCCGTTATGCTGATCGCGCTCTTCAACCTTTTCCAAGGCCCGGTTCAGCAAAGTGCTGCAGACACAATTGCCTACTCGAAGTTTCTGGACGAGGTGGAGAACAACCGGGTGAGTTCAGTAACGATATCCGGTCAACAGATTACCGGTACCTACTCCGATAATGACGGGCGGTTTGAAACTTATGCACCGGAAGACCCGATGCTCGTCGGCAAGCTGGAACAACGCGGCATTGAAATTCAGGCTACTCCCCCATCCGAGGGTTCGCCGTTTGTAAATTTTCTCATTTCCTGGCTGCCGATGTTTATAATTTTAGGCGTCTGGATTTTCTTCATGCGCCAGATGCAGGGCTCCAGCCGCGGCGCCATGGGTTTTGGCAAGTCCAAGGCCAAGCTTTTGACCGAGACACAGGGACGCGTAACATTTGAAGATGTTGCCGGTGTTGATGAAGCCAAGGATGACCTAGAGGAAATTGTCGAGTTTTTGCGCGACCCGCAAAAGTTTCAACGGCTGGGTGGGCGTATTCCACACGGCGTGCTGCTTGTTGGACCTCCGGGAACCGGTAAAACTTTGTTGGCGCGTGCGGTAGCAGGGGAAGCAAGTGTGCCGTTCTTTACGATTTCCGGCTCGGATTTTGTCGAAATGTTCGTGGGCGTTGGTGCAAGCCGGGTTCGTGACATGTTTGAACAGGCGAAGAAAAATGCGCCCTGCATCATCTTTGTTGATGAGATTGATGCCGTGGGCAGACATCGTGGCGCTGGTCTTGGTGGTGGTAACGATGAGCGCGAACAAACGCTCAACCAACTGCTGGTCGAGATGGACGGGTTTGAGGCGAATGAGGGCATTATCCTGATTGCTGCTACCAACCGCCCAGATGTGCTGGATCCGGCATTGTTGCGTCCCGGTCGGTTTGACCGGGAAGTGGTTGTGCCCAACCCGGATGTTACGGGCCGCGAGAAGATCCTGAAAGTACATGTACGCAAAGTTCCACTGGCGGAAAATGTCGATCTGAAGGTGATTGCCCGTGGTACCCCGGGCTTTTCCGGCGCTGATTTGATGAATCTCGTCAATGAAGCAGCGCTTCTGGCGGCCCGGCGAAACCGGCGCCTGGTGACGATGGCTGAATTTGAAGATGCCAAAGACAAGGTGATGATGGGTGCCGAACGCAAAACCATGGCCATGAGCCAGGAAGAAAAGGAACTTACGGCCTATCATGAAGCCGGTCATGCAATACTCGCATTGAATGTTCCAAAAACCGACCCGGTTCACAAGGCGACCATTATCCCGCGTGGCAGGGCGCTTGGTATGGTGATGCAATTGCCTGAGGGTGACCGGTATTCAATGGATTACACCCAGATGACCTCACGCTTGGCAATCCTGATGGGTGGCCGGGTAGCTGAGGAACTGAAATTCGGCAAGGACAACATCACTTCCGGTGCGGCTTCCGATATTGAGCAGGCAACCAAACTCGCCCGTGCGATGATTACCCAGTGGGGATTTTCCGACGAGCTTGGTCGTGTGGCCTATGGTGAAAACCAGCAGGAAGTATTCTTGGGACATTCTGTTTCACAACAAAAGAACTTGTCTGAAGCGACAGCCCAAACAATTGATTCCGAGGTTCGCAAGCTGATTGATGTAGCTTACGACACGGCAATGAAAGTGCTGAAGAAGAAAAAGAAGGATTGGGAAGCTCTTTCGTTAGGCTTGCTCGAGTTTGAAACGCTTTCCGGTGACGAAATTGCGGATTTGCTGAAAGGCAAACCACCCAATCGTGACGAGGATTCAGACAAGCCTCCAAAGCGCGGCTCGGCTGTACCGTCTGCGGGTGCTGCGAAATCCGACAAGAAGGGTGGCGAATCTGATGCGGGTGATTTAGAGCCGCAACCAACTTGATCAAAGTCTGGCACAGCGCTGGATTTGATTAACCACCTTTTTGCTAATCTGCAGCAAATTTTGCCCAATTGTGTCATAATCAGACACATAGAGTGAAGATGCGTTGATGTGTTTGTGTAGTAACTGTCTTTGCATGAACTGCTGCGGGCAGGTGCGGGCATTAAAATTATGACCAAAAAATATTTCGGTACGGATGGCATCAGGGGGAAAGCCAATAGTTTCCCAATGACAGCTGATGTCGCGATGAAAGTCGGGATGGCAGCTGGTATTGCGTTCAGGCGCGGCAATCATCGCCACAGGGTGGTGATTGGCAAGGATACGCGGCTTTCCGGTTACATGATCGAAAACGCACTGGTTGCAGGTTTCACCGCAGCCGGCATGGACGTGTTTTTGCTTGGACCTGTTCCAACACCTGCTGTTGCAATGCTGACACGCTCAATGCGTTCCGACATTGGCGTCATGATTTCTGCCTCCCATAATGCCTATCAGGACAATGGTCTTAAATTGTTTGGCCCGGATGGCTTCAAGCTTTCTGACAAAATCGAGGCAAATATCGAGGCGCTTATCCATGAGGATTTGAACACGAGACTTGCTTCAGCTGATGAGATTGGTCGGGCAACCCGGGTTGAAGGCGTAGATGCACGCTATATTGAATTCGCCAAGCGAACTCTGCCACGCGATCAATCGCTGGAAGGAATTCGCATTGTTGTCGATTGCGCAAATGGAGCCGGATACAAAGTCGCGCCTGAAGCACTTTGGGAACTTGGAGGAGAAGTTATACCCATCGGTGTCAATCCCAATGGTTTTAACATCAACCTTGATTGCGGTTCCACGGATACCGCTGAGCTTTGCCGCAAGGTGCATGAAACCCGTGCGGACATCGGTATAGCACTCGACGGGGATGCGGACCGGGTGATCATCGCTGATGAAAACGGTAATATCATCGACGGCGACCAGATAATGGCTGTTGTCTCGGAATTCTGGAATAACAGATCCAAATTGTCCGGCGGCGGGGTTGTCGCAACGGTAATGTCCAATCTGGGTCTGGAACGATTTTTGAACGACAAGGGCCTTGAGCTTGCCCGCACCCAGGTTGGTGACAGGTATGTAGTCGAACATATGCGTTCGCATGGCTATAATCTGGGCGGAGAGCAATCTGGTCATATGATCATGTCTGATTTTGCGACAACCGGTGACGGGCTGGTCGCTGCACTACAGGTGTTGGCTGTCGTCCAGGCAACCAACAAGCCGGTCAGTGAAGTCTGCAAAAAATTTGAGCCGGTGCCGCAGTTTCTCAAAAATGTTCGCTACAAGTCCGGCAAGCCACTTGAGGAAAAGCAAGTGGTTGAAGCCATCAAGGAAGGTAAATCCAGACTTGGTGATACGGGTAGACTGGTGATCCGTCCTTCGGGAACTGAACCGCTTATCCGGATTATGGCTGAAGGCGATGATGAGGTGCTGGTGCGCGCGGTGGTGAACGACATTGCCGGTATTGTGAGCAACATCGCTGCCTGACAGCTTGCGTGAATTTCCCAAGTTTTTAATTTGAAGCGGCTCCGGAAGGGGCCGTTTTGTTATCGGTATCCCGTCCAAATCGTATTAAATATTTCATTTACCACTGCCCTTAACCTTAACGATTACGGTTAAGGCACCTTTAACCATTCTGCTGCATCATTCCGCCTATGGAAAATTCAAAACGCGCCCGTGGGCGGTATTTAGGAAGGAAAGTTGTAATGCGCAGCTTTAAAAATATTTCACTGGTTGCTGCGGCGCTGATGTCATCCACCATGATGGTTCAGGCAGCTGATTTCAATCCACCGCCTGAATATATTCCACCAGAGGTTGTCGTTGAACATGCCGGTGGCTGGTATATCCGTGGCGATATCGGATACGCTAAAATGAATATTGATGATGTGACCTACTTTCAGGGCGCATTACTGACCGGTGTTTTCGAACGGAATGACCTTGATACGACTTGGTCATTGCAGGGCGGTATTGGTTACCAGGTAACCGACTACATGCGTGTGGACGCAACCCTGAAATATTTCGGCTCATCCGACTTTACGGGTTCATCCGCACCGGCCGGTTCCGTTTGTAATGGAGCATTTCCGGGCAGCACCTGTGCCTTTACGGACAATGCTGAACTTGAATCAACCCTTGTGCTGATGGCCAATGCTTATTGGGACCTCGGCACGTATCACAGTTTCACACCCTATGTGGGCGCCGGTATTGGTGGTGCTCATGTGAAGTGGGGAGACTTGCTCAACGATCAGGTCTGTACCCCGGCTGATCCTCTTTGTGATGCGACGGACTTTACTCATGCAGGAGAGTCTGGATGGCGATTTGCCTGGGCGCTTCATGCGGGTACGTCCTATGACATCAATTGCAAACTGAAAGCAGATGCCGGTTACACGTTCACCCGAATTGAAGGTGGTCGCATGTTTGGTTCCGGTGTGCCGGTTGGCGGCGGTGCAGCTGTTGGCGGCAATGTTTTTGACGGCGGGATTGATGTTCACGAAGGACATGTTGGCCTGCGCTACGCGTTGGGTGGCTGTGCCGAGGCACCCGTTTATGACAATGAAATCGTCTACAAATAAGAGATTGGGAACGGGGTAACCCCCGTTTCCTTTTACATCGACACCGGAAAATACACGAAATCAATCTGGTGAAATTAGCGTCCGTTCCCTGGGGGAAAAAATGAACCGCACTGTATTAATTAGCGCAATTTTAGCTGCAGCCCTGGCCCAGACAACCAGTGTCTTTGCAGCCGATTATGAATCAGGCGTTGTCCGCGAAGGTCCTGAAAGTGCCTATACCCAAGTTGAATATGGCAGCGGCTGGTATCTGCGCGGTGACATAGGCCTCAGCTTCAGTCGCGACACCAATCTTTCCTATTCCACTGATTTTTCCCGGGACTATACCAGTCAGTCGACCCACTCGGAATACTCGGCGGGTGTCGGTTTTGGTTACATTTTCAATGATTTTCTGCGTGCTGATGCGACATTCGACGTCTTCTCCGGAGGTGAATGGTCAGGTGCCCGCACAGCAGCAACGTTACTTGATCCAACCGGATGTGGCGTAGGCCAAACGGGTAACTGTTTTTCCAATGACAGTGCAGAATTTGAAGTAACTGCCGCCAGTATAAACGGTTATGTAAGCCTTGGTCGCTGGGGCAAGTTATCTCCATATGCTGGTGCCGGACTTGGTGTTGCGCATGTGCAATGGAGCAATTACAGTTCAACACCGGTCTGCGAGCTCGACCCGGGTGAGACCTGTGCGCTTGGTGTGCATTCAGGCAGTCTGGTCACTGAAACCTTTACCGGTCCAGCGGTCGCCTTTGCGACTGAAGAAAGCATCAATCTGGCGTATGCCCTGATGCTCGGGGTTGATTATAAAATGTCCGAATATTGGACTGCCGATTTTGGTTACCGCTACACACACGTATCTGGTGATGTTGTGCTTTCGTCCACTGTAACCGGTTTACCTGGCGATTCAGAATTTGACGGCCTTGATTTTCACGAAGTGCGGGCAGGCCTTCGCTACGAGGTTTGGTAAGCCTTGGTTCCAACTGCACCTCAAATCCTTTATGCTCTAAATTTATCCAGCTGCTTTTTGCGCAATCCAAATGCCGCTCAAAACCAATGTGAGCGCTATGGCGTGGAACAGTTGAAACTGCTCGCCAAGAATAAGAATTGCCAGCAGGGCGCCGAATATCGGTACCAGGTTCACAAACAATCCACCCAAATTTGAGCCGACCAGGTCCAGACCCCGAACCCAAAACAGTTGGGAGATGATTGAGGGGAATACTCCGGTGTACAAAATTACTCCCAGGCCTTGCATGTCGGGCAGGATCATTTTCTGTGTTGCAGCTTCGTATGCGGTGAAGGGTAGCGAGGTTACAAAGGCTGATACTGCGAGTACGAAAATGAAGCCCAGCAGATGGATGTCCGGTTTGTTCCTCAAAAACACAGAGTAAATCCCGTAGGTCATCATGCCGCAAATCATCAACACGTCACCGATGTTCAAGTTCTGCAATACCGCACCGCTGAATTTACCGCCGGTCGCAGTGACCAAAACACCGAGTAACGTCAGCATGTATCCGCCAATTCGTAACCAGGTGGTGCGTATTTGAAACAGGATAAAATTGAGCGCGAATACAAAGAGTGGCATCGAAGCCTGTTCGATTGCGACATTGATGGCGCTGGTATAATTGAGCGCCAGATACATCAAATTATTAAAGATTGCGAAGCCGGTCGCGCCAAACAGAAAGAGATATGGCAGTGTACGCCGAATTGTTGGCCAGTCCTTGCGCAGGTGGGGAAGGGCAAACGGAAACAGCACTATACAAGCTGTAAGCCAGCGAAATGTGGTTAGTGTGAAGGGTGAGATATGACCTACTGCCAGCTTTCCGGCAACTGCATTACCCCCCCAAAAAAGGGCGGTTATTGTCAAAAGCAGGTAGGGATTTGCCAGGAACCGGGTGTGCAGGTGCCTATCTCCGTTGCTGACCAGTTTCGAACCTGTCCACACCAGATTCATCAGTCTTAGACCTGATGCTTGATGTATGCGGTCATTTCATACTAATAACAACCGCAATCTGGAAATGTCCGTAACCGGATACTCCCTCATAATTGCTTTAAGGCCGGTTCGTGAATCTGGTTTCGCGGTCCAGTATCTTGTTGTCTTGTTGGAAATGGAGCAATCCCGAAATGACAAATGTGGCGGTGGTTGGTTCCCAGTGGGGAGACGAAGGCAAAGGCAAGATCGTCGATTGGCTGTCCGAACGGGCAGACATTGTAGTTCGTTTTCAAGGTGGCCATAACGCAGGTCATACGCTGGTAATCGATGGTATCAGCTACAAATTGAGCCTGTTGCCTTCTGGTGTTGTGCGCAAAGGCAAGCTTGCCATCATTGGAAACGGAGTGGTGATTGATCCACATGCGCTTCTGGCAGAGATTGAACGTCTGGGAGAGCAGGGAGTTAAAGTCACCCACGAGAATTTGCGTATCGCGGACAATGCGACACTCATTCTTTCGCTGCACCGGGAGCTGGATGCTATTCGTGAAGATGCAGCATCAAACAGTGGTACCAAGATTGGCACAACGCGACGTGGTATTGGACCGGCATACGAAGACAAAGTGGGACGCCGGGCAATCCGGGTGCTTGATCTGGCCAATCTGGAAACCCTTCCTCAAAAAATCGACAGAATTTTAACGCACCACAACGCGCTTAGGCGCGGGCTTGATCAGCCTGAAATTGAGTTTGATACAATCCTTCAGGAGCTTACAGAAGTTGCTGAGCGCATCGTACCGTTCAGTGAACCCGTGTGGCGGCTTCTCGATAAGGAAAAACGCAAGGGTTCCCGGATTCTGTTTGAAGGTGCGCAGGGAACGATGCTCGACATTGACCATGGTACGTATCCGTTTGTAACATCTTCAAACACCGTGGCAGGTCAGGCAGCAGCAGGGTCTGGCATCGGGCCTGGTTCGGTTGGGTACATTCTTGGTATCACCAAAGCCTACACAACCCGTGTGGGTGAGGGGCCTTTCCCGACGGAACAGGATAATGAAGTCGGTAATTTTCTTGGTGAACGAGGCCATGAATTTGGCACGGTTACGGGGCGCAAACGGCGTTGTGGCTGGTTTGATGCAACCATGGTCCGCCAGGCTGTTGCGACAAACGGCATTACGGGCATTGCCCTTACCAAGCTGGATGTGCTCGATGGACTTGAAGAAATCAAGATATGTACCGGCTATATGCTGGATGGTGAAAAAATTGATTACCTGCCTGCCAGTCAGGGGCGCCAGGCGCGGGTTGAACCGATTTATGAAACACTGGAAGGTTGGAAAGACACCACGGTGGGAGCGCGAACCTGGAATGAACTGCCTGCACAGGCGGTAAAATATGTGCGCCATGTGGAAGAATTGATTGGTGCACCAGTAGCTCTACTTTCAACCAGTCCCGAGCGGGATGACACCATACTTGTCCATGACCCATTTCAAGACTAGGGTCAGGTTTCCGCGAAGTAACCGGGGTTAAAAAATAGCGACAAAAACATGGCTGATTACTATTCAATTTTAAGCAAGACCATTTCAGGTCTAGCCAACAACTCCGGCGAAATTCGCGGCATGGTTTATAACAAAGCCAGGGCTGCGATAGAAAAACAACTGCGGGCGATGCACCCAACGCCAAGTGATGCGGCAATTGCTGGCCAGATGAAGCAGCTGGAAAACGCCATTACCAAACTTGAAGCGGAAAACGGTGTCGCAACAGATCAGCGCACTCCAGAGCCTGTCGTTGAACAGGCGGCTGCAGATCCTAAACCTGCCGGAGAAACAGAACCCCAGCCTACACAAGAGGCTGTCTCTCAACCCGTGACAGAAACCAATACAGTGCCTGCTGCGGAAACCACAGTGGCGCCGGAGCCTGTAGTCGCAGCAGAGCCCCTCGAGACTGTTTCGGCAACGCCGGCTGAGGAACCCGATGCGCCGGAAGGCCATGTCGCGTCCGGTAGTGATGTTGTGGCCGCTACTGCTGGTGAGACAGTCCAGGAGCCCGCTGCACTTGAGCCTGAGATGCCGGCATCTGAAGACACTGTATCATCGCCCTCTGTGGATGGCCCGTCTGTGACTGTTGAAAATACACCGCAAGCCGAACAACCAGCCATGCCCGAGGCGCCGCCATCGGTCGTTGAACTTGACCCCGAACCGCGACCTGGAGACAAACGGGACATTCAACAGCAACGGCCAGCCGGAAGTTCCGGTGGAGGGGCACTTTTTATTGGCAGGCTGCTTCCGTATGTCCTGGTGCTGTTGGTGCTGGGTGGTGGTGCATACGCGCTTTGGCTCAACAAGGATGCGCTGATACAGGCATTTGATAATTTTTCCAAGCAGGAGGAAGTAGTCTCGGTGGCCGAACCTGTGAGTGAAAACGATAGCCAGGAAAGTCAAACTTCTACTGAACAGGAAGCTGAAGTTGCAGTTGTCGAACCGGAACCTGAAGTTGTCGTTGTCGAGCCGGAAGCACCTGCCGATAGCGATCAAGGCGAGGTTAAGGAAGCCGTGCGGCTTGGTGAAAATGGAGAAGACGTTGTAGCAGATCCGGTTGAGCCGGATACGGTTAGTGGTCAGACTGAAGTACCGCTGGTGTTGGATCCTGCGCCTGAGACATCTGAACCAGCCGGTGAGGTTGAACCGGTGGCTGAGCCAAATCAGAGTGAGGAAAACGTTGCAACAGAAACTGCAGAAATAGTCACACCGGCAGTTGGTGAGAGAGCGTATCTTTACGAGGAGGGTGGCACCAGTGAAGGCGCTGCGCGCAGTAATGCATCGGTTGTGTGGTCGCTTGGTTCTGAAAGTCCGCAAGAAGGTTTACTGGAAGAAGCTGTCATCATCGCTCAACTTGAAGTGCCGGAAAAGGCGCTGTCGATGAACCTCAAAATTAAGCGGAATACCGATGAAGCATTGTCGGCCAGCCATATAATTGAACTGATTTTCACATCACCTGAGGGTTTTGTTGGTGGCTCGATCGATAATGTTGCGCGGTTTGTCATGAAAGCCACGGAGCAAGCCCGTGGGGAAGGGCTGATTGCCGTGCCGGTCCGTATTGATGCAGGATTTTTCCTGATCGCATTAAACAACCTTCAACAGGCTGTTGATACCAACACCAATCTGCTGCTTCAATCGGGGTGGATCGACATCCCTCTCGGTTACGCCAGTGGCCGACGTGCACTGGTCACCTTCGAAAAGGGTGATCGGGGCGAACAGGTGTTCAAAGATGCCTTCGAGGACTGGAAAAACCGGTGAGCGAATTGATAGGTATTCTGCAGGTGATTGACAGACGATAGTCGAACACCTATCTAGCGGGCTGGGAAAGGCCCCTGCCGCTCGCTGGCAAACCACGGTGAAGTCCTTAAACAACTCATCATCCAACTTCAATTGTATGCGGTTTGATGGCAATGCGAGCACCATTTTCTTTCCGCATCCAAACATTGAATGAGGTTTGTGATGACTGGATTATCTCTACTACCAGCTATTGAAGCATTGAAGGCGCAGGCGAAGCGTCTGCGTGCTGCGCTTGATAGTGATGGCACGGCGATTGGACATAGCCGGTCGCTGGAATTGCTGGCGCATCAACATGGGTACAAGGACTGGAACACATTGCACGCGGCAGTTGGCAATCGGCCATTGGCCTGTCCAGTGGTGCCCGGGCAGAGGGTAAGCGGTCAATATCTTGGCCAATCCTTTGACGGTGAGGTCTTGAGTGTTCAAAACCTTGTGTCGCCGGGCAGGTTTCGTGTGACGTTGCTGTTTGACGAGCCCGTGGATGTCGTTACCTTTGACAGCTTTTCTGCATTTAGAAAGCGGGTATCCTGTTCCATTGGAACTGCGGGCTTTACGACCGAGAAGACATCGAACGGTCAACCTCAGTTGCGCCTGGACCTATAAGTGACGGATATCTGGCCTTGTCACCGGATTGAGGACGGTTTAAGAACGCAAAATATCCTCCAGGGGGTGTCCAGAGTGTGGACTGAGATGGCGAAAGCCGAACCCCTGATTACCAGGAACCAGAGGCCAGCAGGCTAAAGGTTCCGGCGCTTGAATGTGCAGGTGATCTGGAACCTGATCTGGTTTATGCCAGCGTAGGGATGGAGACTGGGGAATTTCCCCAAACTTCGACCGGATTACCGATGTTCATGTGCCATTCAACGGAAACGTTTTTGAAATGGCAGAACCAACCTCCAGAGCACAATTCCTCAATGGTGTGATCAGTGTTGTGGTAGTTGTCGCGTTGCTCATTTTGATCTGGAAAATTGCGATTATCGTGTTCCAGCCCGCAAGTTTTCTGGTGCCTGCACCGGAAGCGGTGTGGGAGGCATTGGTAACCAAGCAGCATTATTTGTTTTCCAACGCAATGATCACCTTTTTGGAAATGGTGCTCGGGCTCTTTGCCGGTGCGGTATCCGGTATTCTGGTTGCGTTGGTGCTGGCCCAGTCTCGATTTCTGGATCGGTTTCTTACCCCTGTGGTGGTTACCAGCCAAACCTTGCCGGTGTTTGCCATTGCACCCTTGCTGGTCATCTGGTTTGGCCTCGGCATGGGATCAAAAGTTGTCATGGCATCGCTGATTATCTTCTTTCCCATCGTGTCGGCATTTTATGACGGATTGAAATCCACCCCGCAGACCTGGCTTGACCTTGCCCGGACATGGCGGGCAAGCCGTTTGCAGACGTTGCTGCATTTTCGTGTTCCGGCGGCTCTGCCTTCGCTCGGTTCCGGTTTGAAAATTGCCGCTACCATCGCACCGATCGGTGCAGTGGTTGGCGAATGGGCAGGTGCATCGGGCGGACTTGGGTTCGTAATGCTTCAAGCCAATGCGAGAATTGAGACAGATGTGGTGTTTGCCGCCATTCTCATGCTCGCGGTTTCCGCCGTGTTTCTAAGATTTTGTGTTTCGTTTGCCGTGGACCGTTTGGTGTTCTGGTCAGGTAAATCCATCTAACGCCAAGGAGTTTTTAATGCGCGTTCTTGTTTCTATCCTCTTTTTCCTTTCGCTTTGCCTGCCTGCGCAGGCGGATGGCAAACTCACTGTGCTGCTCGACTGGTTCGTCAATCCGGACCACGCGCCGCTGGTTATTGCCAAACAGCGCGGCATGTTTGCGGCTGCCGGTCTTGATGTAACGCTCATCCCGCCGGCGGACCCAAGTGCGCCGCCAAGACTGGTTGCCAGCGGTGAGGGAGATATTGCAATTTCCTACCAGCCACAATTGCATGTTCAGGTGGCGCAGGGACTGCCGTTGACACGCATTGGTACCATTGCGGAAACCCCGCTCAACTCCCTTGTTGTGCTTGAAGAGGGGCCGATCAAATCAATCGCCGACCTTAAGGGCAAAACCGTTGGCTTCTCGGTTGGCGGATTTGAGGATGCATTGCTTGGTGCGATGTTGAAGACGGCCGGTCTCAGTCTTTCTGATGTTAAACTGGTCAATATCAACTTTGCCCTGTCTCCGTCTTTAATTACCGGCAATGTGGATGCGGTGATTGGTGCATACCGAAATTTTGAACTCAACCAGCTTGATCTGGAAGGAAAGCCGGGTCGTGCATTCTATCCGGAAGAAAATGGCGTTCCGGTTTTTGATGAGTTGATCCTTGTTGCACACAACGACCGGCTTGATGATCCACAGTTTCGGACGTTTCTTGATGTAATTGAACAGGCAACGCTATGGCTTACCAATCATCCCGATGAGGCCTGGGGGCAATTTATCAAGGCCCATCCGGATCTCGATAATGAACTGAACAAGCGAGCATGGTCTGACACACTACCGCGTTTTGCCAAGCGTCCAGCCGCACTTGATTCAAACCGGTACAATCGATTTGCGGAGTTTATGAAGCAATCAGGACTGATTGATTCTGTGCCTGCGCTGGAAACTTACGCTGTAGAGTTACCGTAATCTTTCGGGCGCTTCGTTTCGTCATTTCCTCCACGTTCGTGTTTCCATTGCTCCCGGAGTTTGGAACCTTCTCCAATGAAGGTCTCATCAAGGAACTGGCAGGCATGGACGCGGTCAGCGCGGAAATGGCGAAATGCTTCGCGCAGTTCGCACCAGGCCGCGATTACGATGACCTCGACATAATAAACCATCGCGACGGGTAGAATGATCCGCTCGCTTCGCACACCGTGCTGGTCGAAATATTCCAGTCGGATTTTTTGCTCGGTCCGGATTGCATTGCGAACCTCGCTTAACTCGATCTTCCCCGGCGGGTCTGCTCCCCACGCATCCACATGAAGGTTTTGCAGATTGGTGCGCAGGCCTTCGAGTTTGTTGTAGATGCGCCGTGCAGCTTTTTGCAGGCTGGTGTCGCCGGTTCGGTTCAGCAAGCTTAAACCCACAACCATTGCCTCAATTTCCTCAATGTCAAAATTGGGCGGTGGCAAATCGTATCCTGGACGCATGATGTAACCGATACCTGCCTCGCCAGCTATGGGCACACGCATCGCTTGAAGACTGGCGATGTCACGATAGATGGTTCTCGAAGAAACTTCGAGAATTTCACCAATCTGGCCCGCGGTTATTGGTTTCCTGGAGGTTCGCAGGATCTGGATCAGTTCAAACAGTCTTTCAGCCTTGCGCATTGTCATTCTCGCTACCTATAGAAAATGCACAATAACTGATCACTCCTGACAGTATGGTGTCAGCAGTGTTGCTGTAGCGGTAGATTTAATCGGAAGGATATAAAGTCTCGTGGAAGCAGCAATCACAACAGACAAGCAGCGCGCAATTGGGGTGGGCCTGATTTTGGTGTCTGCCACTGTTTTTAGTACGGGGGGCCTCTTCATCAAGGGGGTCAGTGCTGACTCTTGGTCGATTATTTTCTGGCGCAGTCTGTTTGCAGCACTTTTCATGATTGGCTTTACCGGTTTCCATGGCAAGTGGCGGTCCGAGTTCGTTGGGATGGGCTGGACCGGGATAGTTGCAGGCTTTGTTGGTGCTCTTGCAACCACGGTGTTTATTCCGGCATTCAAATACACAACCATTGCCAATGTTTCATTGATCTATGCGGCCGCTCCCTTCGTGGCAGCGTTTTTTGCATGGCTATGGATGCGGGAACGCCCGACGCTTCCTGTCATTTTTGGCAGCGTGCTGGCGCTCGCAGGTGTCGCTATCATCATGTCCGGTTCTTTAGGCAGCCTCAATATCAAGGGCGATCTGCTGGCACTGTTGATGACCTTCGGGATGGCACTGTGGATGGTGATTTACCGGCGGTATCCCAATACACCTTCCACCGGGCCGATGGTGTTGATGTGTGCGTTCCTGATGATGTTTGCGCTTGTTTTTGGAAAGCCTTTCGATGCGATACCGCACGAAATTCCCATCATCGCAACGTTTGGACTGGTGTTTTCTGTTGCCAGCGTCACTTTGGCTGAGGGTGCAAAACGATTGCCATCAGGCGAGGTCGCGCTGATCAGCGCATTGGAAACACCCCTTGCGCCGATCTGGGCAGTGCTGATGTTTTCAGAATGGCCAAATATGCTGGCAGTTTTCGGTGGGCTGATTGTGATGGTAGCGGTGCTTGGCTCGCAGCTGGCGAACATGCGTCGTGGGGACGGGAACTCTTAGCGTCACTCAGAATAGAGCTGATCCATGAGATCGACAGACGCTTGGATGTAGGCGTAATCCCGTCGAAAAACTCTGAAACCGAGCTTCCGGCGGGATTGTTTCCATGAGGTTTAGGCGGGTTGTGCTTCCAATGCAGCCGGCGGACGGGCCAGCTCTTTGGCTGCAGCTTTCATCACCTTTTGAACCTTCTCGAAAGCGCGAACTTCAATCTGGCGCACCCGCTCGCGGGAGATATCAAACTCGCCGGAAAGCTCTTCGAGCGTGATTGGACTATCCTCAAGCCGACGGGCAAGGAATATACGTTTCTCACGCTCATTCAACACGTCCATTGCGTCTTTCAGCATGTCCCGGCGGTTTTCCAGTTCATCCTGGGCAATCAGGGTTTTTTCGGCATCGTCTGATTCATCGACAAGCCAATCCTGCCATTCGCCGCTTTCTCCTTCGGCGGCCTTGATCGGCGCGTTAAGCGATGCATCGCCACCTAGACGGCGGTTCATGGAAATGACTTCTTCCTCATGAACCCCAAGCTGGGTTGCTATTTGCTTCACCTGATCCGGGCGCAGATCACCATCATCGAGTGCCTGAATGCGGGTCTTTGCCTTGCGCAGGTTGAAGAACAATCGTTTCTGATTGGCGGTTGTACCCATTTTCACCAGCGACCAGGAACGCAGTACATATTCCTGAATAGAAGCCCGGATCCACCACATGGCATAAGTCGCCAGACGGAAACCCCGTTCGGGGTCAAATTTCTTTACAGCCTGCATCAGGCCAACATTGCCTTCGGAAATTACCTCGCCGACCGGCAGGCCGTAGCCGCGATAGCCCATCGCAATTTTGGCAACCAGCCGCAAATGGCTGGTGACCAGCTTGTGGGCAGCCTTGCGGTCATCATGTTCCAGATAGCTCTTTGCGAGCATGTATTCTTCATTCGGCTCCAGCATCGGAAAGCGGCGAATTTCCTGCATATAGCGGTTCAAACCGTTTTCGCTGGCAGCGATTGTTGGCATTTTTTGGGCCATTTATTGCACCCTTTCCATCATTATTGGTGTTTGGTTCCCTCAGAGAGGCGAACCTTGTTAATCAGAAATCAGAGCGTGGGAAACACTCCCCCTTCATGCCTACACACTATATAGGTATTTATTTCGACGGTTTCATGAAACTTTGGTAATAATCGCTCAAAAGCCCTGAAAACAGGGGTTTTCGCGTGGTATTTGGTGTGATTTTTTATGACTTAAAGGCTGTCTTTTGGCGATTTTCCGGCAAAAAAAGCGTCAAGATTGTCCAAAGCACGATATCCCATGGCATCGCGTGTTTGGTCGGTTGCGCTGCCAATATGGGGTAACATGAATACATTGTCGTATTTTGCCAGGGCTGGATTGCCACCGGGTTCCGTGACAAAACAGTCCAACCCTGCTGCCGACAGCCTGCCGGAATCCAGTGCACCCATCAGGGCGGTTTCATCGACCAGTGCGCCACGTGCCGTATTTATTAGAATAGCCCCATCCGGCAATAGTGCAAAGCGCTCTGCGTTCATGAGGCTGATCGTCTCGGGTTTAGCCGGGCAGTGCAGGGAGAGAAAGTCGGCGACACCCAACAGGCTCTCGATCGTGTCGTGATAGGTGGCACCATGTTCAAGATCTGGCGTCAGCTTGTTACGGTTGTAATAGTGTATCTGCATGCCAAGGCCGCGGGAAAACCTGGCCATTGTCTGACCGACACGGCCCATGCCAATGATCCCGAGCGGCTGGCCGGAAACCTGCTTGCCCACCATGAATGACGGGCTCCAGAACTTCCAGCTTGCTGTTCGCATCATCCGGTCGCCCTCAACCGCCCGCCGGGCTGCCCCCAGCATCAAAAGCAGGGCGATTTCCGCAGTCGCATCCGAAAGCACATCAGGGGTGTTGGTGACTACAACGCCGCGTTGTTTCAGAGCGGGTATGTCACAATGGTCCACACCAACCGAATAATTGGCAACAATTTTCAGCCTTGAATCGAGTTTGGCAGCGACATCTGCATCAAACCGTTCGGAATGGCAGGGTACTATCGCGTCGACCTTTGCACTCATCGCGATGATTTCATCAGCGCTACGCGGTGCATCTTCAGGGTTTGTGATGAGTTCGTATTTCTGTCCGGCACGTTCAAGGATTGCATTTGAAAGTGCGCGGGTAATCCACACAACAGGCTTGTTCGTCATCTACTTGTTCCGAAAACACTGGTCCCACAGATCGTAAAGCGCCAGGCTCAGTACGGCGATGGAGATAATCCAGAACGGCAGGCCACCGTAGAAACCGGCAAATCCGGTTGAAATGCTGTGCGCCAGTCCGAGAATAAAAACAACAAGCAGTGTGGTTGCGATAAGCCCGAGGATTTTTCTGTTTGTGTTCGAAAGCATACCGTAAATTCCCTTAATGCGGCTCAGGAGCTAGTGGCTCCGGTATCCAATTCTGCCAACATCCAGTTGGCTGTTCTCAACAGGCGGTCATCTTCTTCGGCTGCACCGATCAGTTGGATGCCGATCGGCAGGCCAGCTTCTCCAACCAATAGTGGCATGGTGAGGCATGGTAGTCCACCAAGTGTCCAGATGGTGCAAAATACCGGGTCTCCAGTGCTTGGGCCAAATTTAACTGCTTCGCCAGCAGCACTTGGCGCAATGATCGCATCGTAGTCGTTGAAGAAATCGGCGAAGAAACTGTTAGCGGATGCCATTACCGCGAGGGCGTCCTCGTATTGCGCTTGTGTGATCTTCCGTGCCTCAACAATCACGGCCTGTAATGCCGGGCTGATTTGGTCCCAATGATCGCTGAACTCAGCTTCCAGATGCTGGCAAATCTCATATTCATGGATTGTGTTGTGGACGGTGACCAGACCTGAAAGTGTTTCAGGGGCTTGTAGTCGTTCAACCTTCGCGCCAAATGCACCCAGGAGCTCTTCTACGCCCTCCTTGGCATCGGGTGTCAGTCGATCATCATAAGGCATGTCAAACCAGGCAAGTGCGGGTTCAACCGGGGCCGGCGCGCGGCTACCATCCAGCATTTTAGGTCGTGGTCTTGAATAACAGGATGGATCAGATGGATCATATCCAGCGATAACATCGACAAGCAGTGCCGCATCTTCATGGGTGCGAGCAAATACACCAACCTGATCAAGGGATTTGGAGGTTTGCAGCAGGCCACGACGTGAAATTACTCCTCGTGTGGGTTTAAATCCATAAGTTCCGCAAAATGAGGCTGGCCGGATCACCGAGCCGTTGGTTTGGGTGCCGATTGCCAATGGCACATGAAAAGCTGCAACGGCGGCGGCAGACCCGCTGGATGAGCCACCGGGAGAATGATCCGGATTATGGGGATTTCTGGTTTCGGCTGGTTGTACAAAAGCGAGTTCTGCGGTTGCCGTTTTACCCAGGATCACGGCCCCGGCTTCCCGTAGCCGTTCAACGATTGCAGCATCTTTTTCCGGCTGACGACCGGCAAATATTGGGCTTCCGCTTTCCGCAGGAAAATCACTGCTGTCGACAATGTCCTTCAGCCCGACGGGCACGCCATGTAGCTGCCCAAGGGGTTTCCCGGATTGGCGGATAGCGTCCAGTTCAACCGCCTGTACCAGTGCATGCTCAGGATCGAGATGCACCCAGGCTTTCACCTGGCTGTCGGTCTGTTCAATGCGGGAAAGGCAGGCTTTTACCAGGTCGGTGGATGTAAGTGAGCCTTCGCGAATTTTGCGGGCGGCATCTACTGCATTGAGGGCGTTCGGCATGCTCAGCTACCAATCCGGGTGATAATCACGGAATATATTTGCCAAACAGATAGTCCGGGAACCACAGGGCAATTCCGGGGTATTGATACATCAAAACCATACAGAATATCACGATGCCAAGATAAGGAATGATACCCTTGAATATCTGGACCAGTTCAATCTGGTCGCGCAGGACACCTTTGAGATAATAAGCCGACATTGCCATTGGCGGGGTAAGGAACGAGGTTTGCAAGTTAAGTGCTACCAGCATGGCAAAGAAATACGGGTTCACGCCAAATGTATCGAGCATCGGCAGGAAGATCGGCACAAAGATAATCAGAATCTCAGACCATTCCAGCGGCCAACCCAGTATGAATATGATCAACTGCACCATGACCAGGAACTGCCATGGTTCAAGCTCCATGGCCAGAACCCAGCCTTCGATTACATCATGACCACCAAGATAGGAAAATACTGAGGCGAAGGTCCACGAACCTACAAACAGCCAGCAGACCATCGCGGTTGCCTTGGCGGTGAGGAACACGCTTTCCTTGACTTTTTGCCAGGTGAGTGACCGGTAGAGTGCTGCAAGCGCCAAGCCGCCAAATGCACCCATGGCAGCGGCTTCCGCAGGGGTTGCCAGGCCACCCAAAATTGAGCCCAGCACCAACATAATCAGTACCGTCAACGGCACAAACGAGAAAAGAAGATCTTTGTATATTTTGAGCCGGGGAGGGATGTCCTCCTCTTTTGGTTTCGGTGCAATCGAGGGATTAATATAGACCCGGACGATCACATACAAAATGTATAGCCCAGCCAACATCAGGCCCGGGAATACAGCAGCAGCGTATAATCTTAGAGGTGAGAGCTCTGCAATTGCAGCATAAACTATCAGCATGATGGAGGGCGGGATCAATATGCCCAGTGTGCCGCCCGCGCAAATCACACCTGAAGCAAATTCCTTGTTATAATTGGCGGATGCCATTGCCGGGAATGCCAACAGTCCCATGAGCGTTACCACAGCACCTACGATACCGGAGGCAGTTGAAAATATTGTACAGGTGACCAGCGCAGCAATTGCCATGGAACCCGGCAGGTTTCGGGCAGCCATTTGCAAGGAGAAAAACAAACGATCAACGATGTTTGCGCGTTCAACCACATACCCCATGAACAGGAACAGGGGGATCGCCACCAGCGTGTCGTTTTCCATCACCGAATAAGTGTTCTGGTTCAGCAGATAGAAAATGTTGTTGTTGAAGATGTCTGAGAAAGTTTCAATGCCGCCCTGATAGTAGGCGAAATAACCAAAGCCCACGCCCATGGCGAGTAGCGTAAATGCAATCGGAAAACCCAAAAGCACCAGCACGATAAACAGGCACAGCATGAAAATGGCGACTTCAGGATTGGTCATTTTGATGTTTTTCCTGTGTCATCTTGCATGTGCATGAGCAGGTCTTCGGTTTCTTTTACATCATCCAGACGTTCCATCCAGATGCCGGTTTTTATGGCTTTCCAGCAACGAATTAGCTCGGCCAGTCCTTGCAGCATCAGCAAAAACCCGGCAATCGGGATTAGTGTCTTGAAGAAATAGATTTGAATGCGCGCAGGGCTGTTCCAGCTGACTTCCTTGTAGCGCCAGCTATCCGCTGCGATTTCCCAGCCGTACCAGAAAAGCGCCATCATGCCGGGAAAGAAAAACAGAATGTAGAGTGTGAAATCGACCCTGGCCTGCCAGCGCACAGAAAACAGCCGATAGAGCACGTCGCCCCGGACATGGGTGTCCTGAGCAAGAGCGTATGGCCCAGCCATCAAGAACAGCGCACCATACATCTGAACCATCATGTCAAAGGCCCAGACAGTAGGGGAGTTTAAAACATAACGTACGAACACTTCATAAGAGACTGAAAGGGTCAGTATCAAAATGCACCAGCCGAAGGCGCGTCCTACCCAGATGCTCAGTCCCTCAATTGCGTAGACAAGTTTTTCCAGAGAAGCCTCCCCAATACGCCCACGGGGCTCAAATTAAACAAGACCGGGGACCATGAACACGGCCCCCGGCAATAGATGTACTAACTGAACGACTTAACCGAAGTAGTGGTTGTAAGCCAGTTTGTAGTCCGGCTGGTTCAGATTAAGATAGTTCATCACGTTTTTGGCGTAGGTCTTTTGTGAATCGATCACCTTGGCAAAGAACGCATCCTCACCTGATAGCCGATCTACCACAATGTCCCAGGCTTTTAACTGTTCGACCATCACCGAGTCCGGTGTGCGATGAACGTTTACGCCCTGTTGGTCACGCAGCTTCACAAGGTCATCCGCATAACGCTTGGTGTTGTGCCAGTAGAAGTTTGAATTCTCCGCTTCAGAAGCATGTTTCAGAATCGCCTGAAGTTCAGCCGGCAATGAATTATGCTTATCCTTGTTAAAGGTTACTTCGAAGAATTCCTGGCTCTGGTGGAATGATGCCAAATGATAGTCTTTCGACACATCCTGCATACCGAAGTCTCGGTCAGATGTCGGGTTGTTGAATTCTGCCGCATCAATCAGGCCGGATTTCATCGCGGGCTGAATTTCCCCACCAGGAAGCTGAACAACGGACATGCCCATTTCCAGCAAAACGTCAGCTGCCAAGCCAACCGTGCGGTATTTCAGGCCCTTCATTTGTGAAGCATCGGTAATGTGCTCCTTGAACCAACCAAGTGGCTGGGCAGGCATCGGGCTGTTGAAATACGAGACCACGTTGAGGCCAAGTGAACCCATGAGTTCGTCAAACAGTTCCTGGCCACCGCCATAGTGTACCCACCCGAGCACCTCTTGAGAGGACCAGCCAAAGCATGGGCCAGTTCCAAACAGCGAAGCCGCCTTGGATTTTGAGTACCAGTAGGCAGGTACATAGTGGGCTGCATCAAGAACACCGCGGTGTACGGCATCCTGCATTTGGCTGGTTTTCACAACGGCATTTACCGCGAGAAGGTCAATTTTCAATGCATCGCCGGCCATTGCATGGACACGATCCACATAGGATTTCGCATTTTCAAGAAAAATGCCACCACCCCAGGCTGCCTGCATTTTCAATACAACCGGCTCTGCACGTGCGACGGCTGGAGCAGCCAGTGCTCCTGCGGTGGCAGTAGCTGCAAGTGCACTGCCCTTCAGAAATTTTCTACGATTTAGTGTGTCAGTCATTAGTTTCCTCCCTGCACCGATGGCAGATTTCTGCCAATGTCTATAGATCGGTAAAAAATCTAACCACCTTTGCCAGAAGTCGGCAAGCGCAATCGGTGAGCTGATTATTAGACAAAAGTTCTAGCAGTCACATGCTTATCAAGCATAACTTTGAACGGTTGCATGATTTTTGGGCATAATTTCAATGAGTTATTGCTTGGGCTCCACTCATAAATCGCAGAGCTACGTCTATCCTATCCTAGGTCGAAACCGGAAATCAGCAGTTGGAAATCCTTTGGCGGAGGGGTTGTAAAGCTTGAATGATCGCCGGTTACGGGATGTTCAAAGCCAAGTAGCTCTGCATGCAGCGCCTGGCGTTGAAATTTCTCGACCTTTGCCCGCAGTTTTTGGGGTAGTGCATTTTGTTTGGTCTGGAAATGCTTGCCGTAGTCCTGATCCCCAATCAGCGGATGCCCGATATGGGCAAGATGAACCCGGATCTGGTGGGTGCGACCGGTTTCGAGACGACACTCAACCAGCGATACCGTTGGTGTTTTATCTTTCGTCTCATCGCTCTGCGCGCGCACTGTGTAATGGGTAATCGCCTCGCGCGCATCTTGGGTTCCAGGCTTTACCACAGCCCTCTTTTTGCGGTTTGAGGACGAACGACCAAGATGCGCGTCTATGGTTCCGGTCATTCGGGCAAAGCGCTCCCACACGAGGGCCAGGTAATGCCGCTCCAACGGGCCAGTTCGGCCATGGTCGGCAAACTGGGCTGAAAGACCCGCGTGAGCCATTTCCGACTTTGCGACTACCATCAAGCCGGAGGTATCCTTGTCCAGGCGGTGAACGATTCCCGGGCGTTTGACACCGCCTATGCCTGACAGGGTGTCGCCGCAATGATGCAGCAGGGCATTTACCAATGTGCCGTCCCAATTGCCGGGGCCTGGATGTACCACCAGACCGGGTGGCTTGTTGACCACCAGCAGGTGGTCATCCTCAAAATGAATGTCGAGTGGAATATCCTGTGGCTCGGGTGCAGCATCTTCGGCATCGGGTACCATCATTGTGATGGTTTCACCGCCTTTTAGTCGTATCTTGGGTTCGCTGCAGATTGTTTCGTCAAGTGACACGCCGCCTGCCTTGAGGATCGTCTGTACCCGGGAGCGTGAGACATGGGGCGGCATTTTTGAAGCAATAAACGCATCAATTCGCTGCCCGGCATCGGCCTCTTCAACAATCAACACTTCACTTGTTGGGTCGTGTGGGCTAACTGTGTCGCTCATTCAAAGACCTTCGGAATTTCCATGACAAAAAAACAAGAACAAGACGACGAACAACCGCTTGATCCGGTGATGGAAAAAGTCCGGCGCAAAATGGTTCGGCTGCTGATTATATCGATTGGTATCATGGTAGTTGGGCTTATGGCTGTCTTGGGCGCCATTGTCTACAAAATCACTAATCCCGCAAAGGAAACTGTAATTGCACCTGTTGTTGTTTCGTCAGACATGATTTCAGGTGCGGAAATCGACCTGCCGGATGGGGCAAGTGTCATGTCTGCTTCAATCCATGGTAATCGGATGTTGCTGAACGTACGGCTTGACGATGGTGGCCAGGAATTTTGGGTACTCGATCTTTCGAGCGGAGAGGTTGCAAGCCGTATTCGGATAAAATGAGCAGGATGAAATTATTCCCCGCGGTTTATAAACGGGTTTGAATATTTTGGGTCAAACAGGAATTTTTCATCTGTAAGGGTTTCCAGGAACGCTTTTAGCGCAGCTTTTTCGGGTAGATTGATGTTAAGGCGCAGAGGATTTCCATTACCGTCTTTTAGTTGAGCGCCGAGTAGCGGATGCGGTTGGATGTCGGTTGAATAGTGATCAATCGCAGCACCAAGCGTTGGAAACCGCCCGTCATGCATATGGGGTGCACGCACCGCAATGTTGCGTAGCGATGCGCCTCGCAGGGAAGCATTTTCAGGTTTGGTGTTTCGTTCTCTATCAAGGCCATTGTTATGGCGCCCAAGCATGATGAAGGCATCAGTCTCATGGCACGAGGCACAGCCATAACCGCCCGCACTTTTGGGTGTCATAAACAGAAATTTTCCCCCGTTTTGCAGTTTTGAGAAAGCTGGAAACGGTTTCGTGCGGTCTTTGACTTTTGAACGTGCCCGGTCATAGGGGGCATCAAAGCTCACCATGGAGCGGACGAATTGGGCGAGTGCCCTGGAAATCCTTGTTTGCGTAATTTTCGCGTCACCAAAGGCATTTGTGAACAATTGGGCGTACCAGGGACGCATTGAAACCCTCGTCACCAGGTCACCCTTCGCCAGTCCCATTTCAATTTGGTCATGAATTGGTTCGAGTACCTGGTCTTCGAGAGTTACCGCATGTTCGTCGCGAAAATACCGGCCATTTGCGTTAAAGCCGGCGAATGCCAAACCGGTCGAATGGCGTTCGGTGATTTTTCCCGACAATCCAATGGAGAAGCGGTTTGGGCCATCAAAACCCGCAATCTGGGTGTGGCACGAGGAACATGCCACAAGGGTGTTGCGTGATAGTCCGCGATCATAAAACAAAACACGGCCAAGGGTCGCCCCGTGATTGGTAAGCGGATTATCTTTCGGCTGCGTCGAATATTGTTTTAATTCACGTAAGTGAACTGGAAGTTTTATCGCGTAGTCAAACGGGGAAAGCGGCAGATAAGGTGCCTGCATCACACTGACGGGCAGGGGTTTGGGCGTATTCAAGAATTGTTGATATGCGAAGGCGGCGATGATTGCCGCAACCATCATCAGTGCTGCATAGATGAGAGGTTTCATTGAGAAACTATAACGCCCGTGCCGTCGCCCGTCATCTGTAAGAAAATCTAGCTGCGCGAGCTGCTGGCTTCCTGCAGTGCACGAATACGGTCGGCAAGGGTCTGCGGATTAGGGTCAGCAGCTTTTGAAGATTTACGGGGTTTTGCTTTCGCGGATTTACCGGTGCCATTAATTGCGAGGATGTCATTGATCGGCGATTTATCGCCTTCAAGTGCGGCGGTCATGGCGGTAACTTGAGCTGCCATATCGTTGATGCGTTCGCGCAATATGGCGTTGTCGCGCCGTTCTGCCGCCCAATCTCGCCCCTTGTCGTTTTCAATGGCTGCGAGTTGCTTGACCAGCTTGTCTCTTTCGCCGGCAGTCTCTGTCAATTCCGCTGTGATTCTGTCGAGGTCGGCTCTCACCGAGGCCATTGCATGTTGAACGTTCTCATTTGAGGCGTCACTCAGCAATGCTTCTGTTTTCAAGACCTGAGAAGCCAGTTTTGCCTCCAGTTCAACCGTGTTCTCTTTTTCGTCAATCAACTGACGTGTGAGTTCGGCGCTGGTTGAATCATCACTGCTGTTTGTTTTACGCAAATTGTTCAAATCCCGCTCACGTCGCTCGAGTTTTTCACGCGATTCTGCAAGCTGCTTTTTGGTTTGCATAAGCCGCTCTTCAAGTTCAGCATTGTTTTGCTGTTCACTGGCAAGCTTGGTTTTTCCAGTTGTGACCTGTCGTTTTAGATTTTTCACCGTTTTAGGGATGTCTTTTTCATCGACCTTCAATGCGGACAAAGTGTCGTTAAGATTGTTAATTGTCGCATCACGGGCAACGAGTTCAATGCGCTGGCCGTTCAATTTGTCTTCATGTGTCGCAAGATTGGCGGTTACTTCTTCATATTCCCGGGCACTGCTTTCCAGTTTTGCCTGAAGTTTTTTGTGTTCAGCTGCAAGTTCTTCAACTTTACCCTCGCGGTCTTGAAGTTGGGCCCGCAGTTCACTTGCCTTTGCTTCCAACTGCTGAACGGTTGAAAGGCGCTCTTCGCTGTCGGCTGAAAGTTTGGCAAGTTCATCGCGCTTGCGATTGATTTCAATAACCTGGGTTGAAGCCTTTTCCCGCAATTCTTCGACGCTCATTTCCAGACGTCGCGTACTCATGGCAAATTCGGCCCTCAATTGGTCCTTGTCCGCCTGGATTTCATTGAGAGTTAGGGGAACTGAGCTTTCTATGCGCCGTTTGGTGAGTACTACCGCGCGGTTCCATATTGCAGGGGAAACCATCAGTGCCAACAATCCGGCACTCAAAAAGCCGAGGACAAAATACAATACTGCTTCAAGCACAATCGGGTTCCAATTTGTTACAAATCAAGGCGGTAGGCGCAAATTAACCAGAGCCCCGCGTTACCATTCGATCAGACTTTGCCATGATGGCGGCAAAAATTCCAACTAAACAATTCATTAACCTTAAAATTGTGGCGTGAAGCAGGACGCTACCGGTTCGCGTAAAAACAGGAATGCGTCAGCCGCATTCCTGTTCTTGTTCTGAAGGAAGTTCGAAGTGCCTACTGGAGATTAGTAACAACGAAGAATAAATCAGAATGGATTGACTGTGGGGTATCTGCGAAGCTTCAAATAGCCAATATTGACACCCAATCGGGCCCCAAGACCGGTACGAACTGGTACCAAATGCACGCCACGGCGTGTAAGTGCAGTAACACCAACCCCGCCAATCAAAAACGCAGAACCGGTGACACCGACATATCGGCGGTAAAGTTCGTCGATGGAAGGAAGGTTATAAACAAGCATCATGGTGCGGTTACCATCCAATCCATAGTCCCAGCCCACAGATGGTCCCTGCCAAAATACTTTGTGGTCGCCTGCATTTTTGGTGTTGAGTACACCTTCGCCATAACGCAGGCCGCCGATGAAGGCGCCGCTGGCTTCTTCACCCAGAATATAACCGTTTGGAAGGCCGTATTTGGCAAAGATACGCTCAAATGCTGCAGCCAGGCTACCGGATGTGGCGCCAAAGAAGTCATGCCCTGCGTCCACAACTTCACGGGATGAATAATACTGGCTGCTTTGAGCACGGGCTTGCTGCAGAAAACCGGCTGCTATCACAACCATCATGAAGGCTACGAGCATGCATTGTTTTAACACGGGCAATCGTAGAAGGGCGGAATTCGTTGATGTCATTTGCGAGGGTCCTTCAGCAAAATTGTAAAAGACGCCTGTCCTGTATTCGGGTCTTTTGCCCGCTCACTGCTGGGCCCGCCCGTTATCTGCGAACTATGGGCTGAAAACTTTGCTGAAAGGTGAACAAATTATGACGATGTTGCGATTGTTGGCCTTACAGGTCACTTTCGCAAACGCCTTACATTGTGTATCGCCTATTGTATTGGCTGGTTGGGTGATTCGCCGAGGATTTGCGCGTCTACCGACCGGTCAACGGGACAAAAACACGAGGCTCTCAATATGCAAAAATTGCCTGACATTGCAGGTTTGGATCTGGCAGCACTTTTGTGCTCACGGGTTTGCCATGACATTATTTCGCCAGTTGGAGCGATCGCCAACGGCCTTGAGTTGCTTGATGAGGGCGCGGATAGCGAAACATCGGAAATTGCGATGGACTTAATCCGGGCATCTGCAAAAAATGCTTCTGCTCGTTTGCAGTTTGCCAGAATTGCGTTCGGCGCGGCGGGCTCCGCCGGCGCACATATCGATACAGGTGACGCAGAAAGTGTTGCCCGGTCGTTTTTTGATAATGAGAAGAAAACTGACCTGGAGTGGCATGGTGAACGTGCTTTGTTACCAAAGAACAAGGTCAAATTACTGTTGAATCTTATTTTGGTGGGATTGGGAGCGATACCGCGAGGTGGTCTCGTCAAGGCAGAAATCGAGGATCCAAACGGTACACCGAAACTTCGGGTAACTTCCACCGGTGTGAATGCGCGAGTGGCCCCTGCATTTGCCAATCTTCTTAATGGCACCTTTGAAGAAGAAATAGATGCCCATGCAATTCAGCCAATTTACACGCTGCAGCTTGCCCAAGCTGCCGGAATGGCTGTTTCAGCGCGTCTTGAGGGTGAAAATGTGGTTTTTGAGGCCGGATAAGACTAATTACCCGGTATTTGTTGAATTTTGCGTTGTTAACCAGTTGCTAACGCTGCTTGCAATTCCTTGGGTTCAGAATCTGATTTGTAAGACATTGTTGGATACTTCGCGGTACCCTGAGGCTTGAATCCGGATGGTAATTTCTGGACAAAAGTGTGCCGTATCTGTTGGAGTAACCCTATGAAGATTTTCATGCTAGTGGATGATTCCCCAGTCATTCAGAAAGTTGCAAACCGCATTCTTACGGATTTGGGTTTTGTTGTCGTTGAATCAGATGACGGACTAGATGCACTTTCCAAATGTGCACATAACATGCCGGATGTGATGTTGGTGGATTGGGATTTGCCTTCAATGTCGGGTGTTGAACTTATTGAAGAGTTCAAAAAAATCCCTGATTCCGACAATACCAAAATACTGTATTGCACCAGCGAAATCCTGGTGTCAGAGATGACCAAAGCCAAGCGGGCAGGCGCACATGGGTTCTTGATGAAGCCTTTTAACCGCGCAATTTTGTCAAACAAGCTTGTTGAACTTGGACTTATGCAGGATCAAAAAGCCGCATAAGCGAATATCTGTCATAAAAATCAGCTAGTTATAAAAAAACCCGCCTCAAGAGAGCGGGTTTTAATTATTGGAATATGAGGAAAAATCAGGCGCTTTCGCGAATTTCCTCTGGTTCCCGCAGAACATAGCCACGGCCCCATACGGTTTCGATGTAGTTCATGCCGTCGGCAGCTGCCGCAAGCTTCTTGCGCAGTTTGCAGATAAATACATCGATAATTTTCAATTCCGGTTCATCCATTCCACCATAAAGATGGTTGAGGAACATTTCCTTGGTGAGGGTGGTACCCTTGCGCAAGGAAAGCAATTCCAGCATCTGGTATTCCTTGCCGGTCAGGTGGACCCTCTGGCCATTCACTTCGACGGTTTTTGCATCGAGGTTAACAACCAGATCGCCGGTTGTAATGACCGATTGGGCGTGGCCCTTGGAACGGCGCACTACCGCATGAATGCGAGCCACAAGTTCATCCTTGTGGAATGGTTTTGTCATATAGTCATCTGCGCCAAATCCGAGGCCACGAACCTTGTCTTCAATCCCGGCAAGTCCGGAAAGAATAAGGATTGGCGTCTTGATTTTGGAAAGTCTGAGTGTGCGGAGCACCTCATAGCCGGACATATCCGGAAGATTTAGATCGAGAAGAATGATGTCGTAATCATAGAGTTTGCCGAGATCGACACCCTCTTCACCCAAATCAGTTGTGTAGACGTTGAAACTCTCTGACTTAAGCATCAACTCGATGCTTTGGGCTGTAGCGCTGTCATCTTCAATCAGCAGTACTCGCATCTTATTCCCCTTCTTGCCGCTTCTGTATTTGTCTCATCGGGTCTGTTCTGGAAGGATCGCCGGTTTGAGACATGATTAATAAACTCATACGCGGATGCTGGTGCATAATGGTTAACAAATTGTAATTCGTAAACGCAAGCCCCCAAATTTAATTCAGAAAACACCCGTAAACGGCTGAAAATCAACGATTTATGGTTTTCACTTTTGTTAACAAAACACATTAGGAAAGCCGTGTAACCGAATCACTTTCAAGTTTTACCAAATTTTTCTGTTTCGTAGCTTGCAGTTTACCGACCCTTAAGGCCTTGGTCGTATGATTAAAAAATCGAGTAAACGAAGGATTAACAAACAGGCAATTGGTTAACTTTTATTTTGCCTGAAACCATGTTGGGAGAATTCGAATTCCGGGAATGTTTGCCCGGTGCTTGATGAGTTTAGTTAGGGCTTTGTTTGCCCGGAATGCGGTCAGACGCTTTCACAGGAGTATTGAGTATGAAATCGCGTGACAACCTGCTTCGCCTGAAACATTTTCAGGTGGAAGATAAAACCCGCCAGTTGGCGCAAATTGACATGATGATCGCTGAGTTTGAGCGAATGCATGGCGATCTTGATGCACAAATCACCATCGAAGAGGAAAAGGCCGGTATTACCGACGTTTCCCACTTTGCCTATCCAACTTTTGCCAAGGCAGCGCGCCAGCGCCAGGAAAACCTGGTCGGTTCCATCCGGGATCTGAAGGAAAAGCGGATCAATGCTGAAGCAGCCTTGCAAGAAGCTGATGAGGATTTGGTGAAGGCGCAAAAACTTGAAGCCCGCGATGGCGGCACCGGTATTGTCGATCAATCAGTGGATGATCTGGCAGAAAACCGGGCAATGATCGGCTAATCAACTAACCGAACAGGTTTCTACTCCTGATGTCCCGTAGGTTTTAGGCCTGCGGGACGCCTTGCGTTGTTTGTTGCCAATGTGATGGTGTGAAATTTCTTATGAAAGACCGTGCAGACGTGCGAATGGATCCCATGATGCATCATCGTGCCAATCATACTCCGCCCACAATGCGGCATCCCGTGCAGCTTTCTCGCCAAGTAGTCTTTCAATGAGAGCCAGTGACATATCCATACCTGCTGATACTCCTGAGGATGTGAAAATGTTTCCATCTTCGACCCAGCGCGCCTCATGCACCCAGTCCACGTCGGGGCCGTGAGCCGCAACCCAGTTGAAACTCATCTTGTTGCTTGTGGCACGAACACCGTTCAGCAATCCGGATTTGGCAAGCAAGGCGCTTCCGGTGCATACGGATGTGAGGTATTTGGTGCTTGCTGATTTATCAACCAGCCAGTTCATCATCGTTTTGTTGTTGACTTCCTGTCTGATGCCTCGGCCGCCTGGCACGAGCAAAATGTCAAACTGAACGCTGTCAGCAAATGTATGATCTGCAATGAATTTCGGGCCTTGGGCGCTCGCAATTTCACGGTCAGATTCGGATACAAGCAGCGTCTTGAAATGTTTTGGGTGCATCCCAAACAGTTCAATCGGCCCACAAGCATCGAGAATTTCAAAGCCCTTAAACAGGACAACGCCAATTGTGTATGTGGTCATGGGTTTTCCTTTATGCCTTGATTTTGGTGCACTGGGGATGATCCCGGGTTACCCGCTTTGTGGACGGAGGGTTCTCAGCAAGATGGTGGGCTGGGCGTATGGGTCTGCGAAGAAGTTCCCCACCGCAGTTTGGGCAAATATTTTCAAAGTGATTTTCTGCGCAATCGGCGCAAAAGGTGCACTCGAAAGAACAACTACGGGCGTCCGTTGCATCTGCTGGCAAGTCCTTGTCGCAGCATTCGCAGTTCGGTTTGAGTATGAGCATCGCCTGTCCTTTTTGGTCGGTAATGTTTGTATCAGCCCTAGACTACTAAAATCTGATATGGCATAAATGACAATATGCCCTCGAAATATGACAAACAATCAAAAACAATCGCCTTCCTAGTTTTTGGTGATGTGAAATTACTGGATGTTGCCGGGGCTTTGCAGGTTTTTGCGGATGCCAACCTGGTTCGGGAGGATTCCTATAAAACGGTCGTGATCTCCATGAACGGTGGGCAGACCAACACCGATACCGTTTTATCCATTCCAACTGAATGTGCTGCAGATTGGCTAAATCGCAGGGTTGATACGCTTATCATTGCTGGGGGGCCGGGCTCACGCAATGCCTCACAAGATGTGCGCGTTATCGCTCAAGTGCAGGCACTTGCTGCGCGGTGTAAGCGTGTCGGTTCGATTTGTACTGGCGCATTTGTGCTCGCCGCCGCCGGGTTTTTGGACGGACGCCGGGCGGTAACCCACTGGGAATCCTGTGTGCAATTGGCGCAGAAATACCCGCTGGTGAGGGTCGAAACCGATCCGATATATATTAGAGATGAAAACATCTGGACTTCGGCCGGGGTAACTGCCGGAATAGATATGGCGCTTGCGATGGTTACGGATGACTTCGGCAGACCAACCGCATTAGCTCTCGCGCGGTTACTTGTTACCTACATGGTTCGTCCAGGAGGACAATCCCAATTCAGTGCAACTCTCAATAGACAGTTTGAAGATAGTTCAGGTCGCTTCGACCCACTGCATTGCTGGATTGAAAACAATCTTCACAGTGATTTGCGTGTTGAACGGCTCGCGGAGCAAGTGAATATGAGCCCGAGGAACTTTGCCAGGGTTTACACGACCCATACTAACCAGTCGCCCGCCAAAGCGGTTGAGGGAATGAGGGCGGAAGCCGCGCGGCAGCTTTTGGAAGATACTGATCTTCCGGTTACGGCTATCGCCGAGCGCTGCGGTTTTGGAGATGACGAACGGTTGCGGCGGGCACTGCACCGCACATTGAACGTTTCACCCAGCGATTATCGGCAGCGCTTTAAAGTGCCGGCCTGATGTGATAGGCCCCGCGTGTTTTCAATGGAATCGATATCTGCATGAAATCTTTGCGCCCATTTTTCTTGCTGTTTGCCGCAATATCCTTTGGCCTTGGCATATCTTTGCCACTAGTGCGGTTTGAGAAACTGTTTTTCTTTTCTGAAACCCCTTCACTTCTCGATATAATTCACGGTCTCTGGCAGGAGCAGGAACTCATGCTTGCAGTAGTGGTTGCTGCATTTTCAGTGTTGTTCCCGCTGTTAAAACTCGGAGCCAGTTTTCAGGCTGTCTTCAGGGGAAGAAAACCGGCCGGTTGGGCAGGGGCGTTGGCAAAATGGTCAATGGCCGATGTGTTGTTGGTGGCAATATTGATCTTCGCAGCCAAAACCAGCGGCTTTGCAACTGCGGTTTCCCAGCCGGGCCTTTGGTTTTTCGGTCTTTCGACCCTTACGGTTGCGATTGCATCAGCGGGCCTGCGGCGATAACGGACAAATTTGACAGTGTGCAAGCTTTCCATTCATAATTGAGTGTATCTCGGGGCAGGGACGTTTGGCGTAGCCATTCGTGGAAGCTGTGGGATTATTTCATGAAAAAGCAATTGATAGTGGTCGTTCACGGTGTTGGTGTGAAAGAGGCCGGGGTTAGCTCAGATTTATTGGCTGTATCACTTGCAGATGCCCGGTTGAAACCGGTTTCCAGTGATGATTTCAATATTGCCGAAGATGATCTTTATAATGAATCTGATAAGCGGCAAGTGTACCCGTGCAGGGTTCGCCAATATGCCGATGAGACACGAAAACGTGTCGTTGCAGATTTTTATTGGGGTGACATTGCAAACTCCAAGAGCGGCGTATTGGGGTTATGGATTTCGCTTTTCAAAACGATCATGGGGTTGGGACACGTCATTCGTGAGAGCGCGGCTGAAGTTTATCGCGAGGATTCTGCCGGGCGCTCGATTGCTTCCTTTATTGTAAAGGTTCTTCATGGCCCGATTGTTGCAATAAATCTTGTGATGTTGATCGGGGTTTTGATTGCATGGGCTTTGGAATGGGCAACTGGTGTACGTGGTGGCGGAGAATTGTCACCTTTGGTAATTGGAATGCTTGCAATCACAGGCGGTTGGCTTTTGAGGGGCCGGGCGTGGTCATATTTGGAGCGTTTATTGTGGTGCTGGGTTATCGTGACTGGGATGGCGGTGCTCGTATTCCAAGTTATATCATTCATTTTACCGCACCAGGGCTTGGTTCTTTTAGATCAACTTAAAATGTGGGTTGGGGACCTGATCTGTTCCAGTGGAACTTCCGAATGCACTGATGCCGTTTCGGGTATTTATTTTGACGGCATATTGCTGCTGATGTTTGTGCAACTTTGTTCGTTGCTCAATCTTGTATTGCTTCTCATGTTGTCACTGTTTTTTAGGAAGCCGGATGCAGGGAACAACGCCAGCGTCCCTGGGATTGTCTTTCCAACCGTTATGGTCATGACGGTCATGTGGATATTTTTCATTGCATGCGTCTGGATTTTGACCATTACCCCTTGGTGGCAACTCATCCCACACAAGGATATTCAGAATTTTGGATTACGGATCCTGCTCGCGGTTGTTCCGATTTTGGTGATGATTGGAGTTGTCAGTGCAATCGTTTTATTCAAACGGATCGCGTGGGCCCAATCACTGAGGCAACGATGGCAGCAGATGGATTATTTCAGTGAGCAAGTCGAAAGCGTCGAAGCGCATCGGGTGATTGTAAATTCGAAAATTACTGGCCTGATGTATGTGTCATATATCTTCTACACATTGCTATCGGTCTACATCCTGTTTGACTTGGCCAACAATGCCGCACTGAATGAATTGGTATTTTTCGGATTCATTGCTTCAATAATTTCAAGCGCCAGCGCCTACTATGATCATATATTGGCGTTTGTTCTGGTATCAGTCATTGCAATCACATGGTTTGCATATCTGGTTCGTGATGGCATCGATGTAGCAACAGACATCATCACCTATATGAACGATTATTCATGGGAGTCCGAGCGGTCAGGAACCCTGGAAACACAAACCATGCTGGAGAAGTGGTTTAAGCTAAGAACACCGCCTCCAGCGAAATCCGGTTACTACAATCGAAACCGTATCAAACGACGGCTGGAAATGTTGGTTGATCGTTTGGTGCAACAAGAAGCGCCAGATGAACTTTACATCGTTGCCCATAGTCAAGGCACGGTAATTGCCATGGATGTGATCGAGGCTTACGGTCAACAATGGAGAAAGGCAATGAAGCCAAAGTCTGCTCTTGGTCTGATCACGATGGGTTCTCCCTATGCCCACATTCACAACCACTATTTTCCATCAAGTTTTCCACCGGTTGCCTCACTTGAAAACCTGCAACCGGCGAAAGATGGCGGGTTGTTGGACAGCTGGATTAACATTTTTCGGGTGGATGACTTTGTTGGAACCCATATTGACCCGTCAGGGATTTGGCCGAAGGAACATCCGGTGCCACCGAATGGCCATACCAATTACTGGATTGATGTAAATGTTGCGAAGATTTTGCGCAAGGTTTTGAAATTTTGAGGCTTAAAAACGCCAAACACCCACCAGGAATTAAAAAAGGGCGACATTCTTTCGAACATCGCCCTTTGGTATTTGTGCTCTTTATTCGGTATCGCTTTATTTAGGCGCGATATTCCTGAATTCTTGTTGTGCGCAGGCCTGCGAGGCCGTGCTCGTCAATTGAACTCTGCCAATTGAGAAATTCTTCTACCGTTAGCGTATAACGCTCACAGGCCTCTTCCAGGGACAATAACCCACCACGAACCGCGGCTACCACTTCAGCTTTCCTGCGGATCACCCAACGCCTGGTTGAGGCGGGGGGAAGATCGGCAATGGTCAGCGGGCTGCCATCGGGGCCAATTACGTATTTCACTCGGGGTCGAACGAGATCGGTCATACTACTCACTACTCACAAAAAGACCAATTAGACCGTCAATGTAACCGCCTTACCTTAAATTTTGGCTAAAGCGTTGGTTACAATTCGGTAAGATTTGGAGATAAATTCTTAAAGGCCATTTCGACCTGATCGTTGCCATAACTTCCCTTTGTAAATTGAAGCGCAAAGGTCTATACAGCATTCCGGTTTAGACAGTGCCGCCTTTAACGGCACATGCGCTAGGAAAATAAATGCTGAACTCCCTTGATCTGCCGGGTCGTCCCGAGGACACCCGTATTGTTGTTGCCATGTCGGGTGGTGTGGATTCATCCGTTGTTGCCGGGCTTTTGGCGCGCGAAGGCTATGATGTGGTTGGCATGACCTTGCAGCTCTATGATCACGGCGAAGCAATTCATCGCAAAGGTGCCTGTTGTGCCGGTCAGGATATCCATGATGCGCGGCGTGTTGCCGAGACACTTGGTATTCCTCACTATGTGCTCGATTACCAACAGAAGTTTCGTGAGCAGGTGATTAACCCGTTCATGGAGAGCTATATTGCCGGGGAAACACCCATCCCATGCGTTGCGTGCAACCAGACGGTCAAATTTGCTGATCTGTTGTCGATGGCCAAGGATCTGGGTGCTGCAGCGCTTGCGACCGGGCATTACATCCGCTCAACACAGGTCAATGAATCAAACGGCCGGCGCGCGCTTTTTCGACCGTGCGACACCAATCGCGACCAAAGCTACTTCCTGTTTGCCACCACACAGGCGCAGGTTGATTATTTGCGTTTTCCGTTAGGCGATTTGCCAAAAAGCGAAACGCGCGATCTTGCCCGCGAGCTTGGGCTTGCGGTGGCTGAAAAATCAGACAGCCAGGACATTTGTTTTGTGCCGCAAGGGCGCTATTCGGATGTAATCTCCAAATTGCAGCCGGAAGCCGCAACGCCGGGTGAAATTCATCATATTGACGGACGTGTCATGGGGCATCATGAGGGGATCATCAATTTCACCGTTGGTCAGCGTCGAGGCATGGGAATTGCCACTGGTGAGCCGATCTATGTGGTGCATCTGGATGCCAAGAATGCCCGGGTGATTGTTGGTCCGCGCGAGGCGCTGGATACACGCAGGCTATTTCTAAGAGATGTTAACTGGCTTGGTGATGGTAATGTTGAAGACCTGCCAGAAGAAGGCTTGGGAATTTTTGTGAAAGTCCGCTCCACACGGCCACCGGTTGAAGCAAAACTGTTTCGGGATGAGACGAACGCCATACAAGTTGAATTGATTGGTGGTGAAGCGGGCATTGCGCCGGGGCAGGCTTGTGTATTTTATGCTGACGACTGTGAGCGATCACGGGTATTGGGCGGCGGATTTATTGCCCGTGCCGAGCGTGAGGCAACAACGGAAACAAGGCTTCAGGCATTGCTTGATGAGGGCGTTCGGCAGTCGGCATAATCCGCCATCAAATTAAGGCGTAAAATTGCGCTATGTAATGCTGGAATTCCTTGACAGGGGCAGGTCACACTTCTTATATGCGGCGGCGTTCGGGACTGCTTTTATCAGCAACGCCCAATCGACGTTAAGGGGCCCTGTACGGTCTTGATGGCGGGGTAGCTCAGGTGGTTAGAGCAGCGGAATCATAATCCGCGTGTCGGGGGTTCAAGTCCCTCTCCCGCTACCAAATTCATCAATAAAAACAAAATGATATGGCGAAATTTGATTTTCGTCACGCTTTGAATTACCCTTGCACAAAACTTACACAAACTACACACCGCGAGGGAGAACCACCAAATGAGTGAGAAACACACGATTATGGGTGGAAAAGTCCACGTTTACAAAAGGCCCGGAAGCCCGGTTTGGCAGTGTTCTTCATATTTGGCCGGGAAAAATCGCCGATTCAGCACCAAAGAAGAGAGCCTAGCTAAGGCCAAGGAGTTCGCCGAAGATTGGTATCTTGAATTGCGCGGCAAAAATACACGCGGTGAAATAACCAATGAAAAAACGTTCAAGGATGCTGCGGAACGTTTCACGGTTGAATATGAGGTCATGACCGAAGGCGAACGGAATGTGAAGTACGTTCAGGATCATCAGAGTCGCTTACGAAATCACTTGATCCCCCATTTTGGAAAAATGGGCTTGTCTGAGATTACTGCCGGCGCGGTACAGGAATATCGGTTGAAACGCATGAATGGCGAAGGCGGGTTCAAGCCACCGGCTCGAAGTACCCTTCAACATGAAGTGGTTACGCTGCGGCAGGTTCTCAAAACTGCCCTGCGTCATAACTGGCTGACCGGTCTGCCAGATATATCGATGCCCTATCGGGCATCAGGAAAGGTTGTACATCGGGCTTGGTTTTCACCTGATGAATACAAGCAGCTGTATACGGCCACCAGAGAGAATGTCAAAGCAGCACAGGGTCAATCTTGGCAATGGGCAGCTGAACAGCTCCATGACAAGATTCTATTCATGGCCAATACCGGCATCCGCCCCGACGAAGCGAACTGGCTTGAATACCGGGATGTTGAAATTGTGGAAGATGAGGCTACCGACGAAACTATCCTGCTCATTGTGGTTCGCGGTAAACGTGGCATCGGGTATTGCAAAAGCATGCCTGGCGCAGTGCGGCCATTTGAAAGAATGCGGGATAGAAACATTCCTGTTCCAACAGACAAATTGTTTCCGGTAGACCACAAGCGGCAGTTCAATCGCATTTTAGAAGAGCTCAATTTGAAACTTGACCGTGAGGGTAACCGTCGAACCCTCTACTCATTGCGCCACAGCTACATATCTTTTCGACTGCTCGAAAATGCAGACATTTATCAGGTCGCAAAAAACTGCCGTACCAGCGTCGAGATGATCGAAAAGCACTACGCTGCACATTTAGCAAATTCAATTGATGCAGCAGCGGTGAACGTGAGGCGAAGTCGATAGATTTATCTTGGCAATTTATTCTTTCCTACGAGAATGTTTGTAATTCGACCACACAGCAAGTATTTGTTGGGTATCAAATACTTTCGGGAGCTGTGCCTTGAACGATCAAACAAACATTGAGAAGCCAGACCCAAAACCAATCAGTGTGGACCTGTTTCAGCGTAGGGCTAACAAAACCACCCAACTAGTAAACAATTCAGATGAAGAGTTTTTTGTTGATGGAAAACATCGTTGGTTTAAGTTTGAATTTGAATCCCCAGTAATTGTTCAAAAAATAATTGTTGAAACTGAAGGTTATGGTGACCAAAGCAAAGTTAGCTTTGAATTCTTTCACGTTGATCAAAGCACCTATGGAAGCCGCGTAGATTTTTCAAACGGTAGTTTTTCCGTTGAGTTAAACAAATTGATTTCCGGCTTTCGCTTCAGACCGGATACCAAATTTTTGTCACTGAAAAATCAAAAAATCAAAAAAGTTGTTGTTGTAGGCTATACCCCGGAAGAATTGGCTAATCTTGAGGAAGCCATCCATTTGATGGATCAAAGAGCTGAGGAGATTGACCAAAAATATCAAGGGTTAGAAACCAAAGAAAATGATACCCAGCAGAAGGTAGATGAGTTCACCGAACAAATTGAAGAGCTTAATCAATCAAAAGCTGACTTGGATAATCAAATAGGTGAAACGCAAAAACAAATTGAAAAGTTAGAGCGTGAATCAAAAGCTAGCGGTAAAAAAGCGGAAGAAGTGTCTTCGATCGTCGCCGATCTTGAAGCTGAGGTAAATCGCAATAGAGATGAACGACGCACCCTTGCTGACGAAATATCAAAAAGTGAATCTCAACTAAATCGAATTAAGCAAGAAATTGGACTCTTTCCAAGCGAGATTGCCGGTTTTGTCAAAGAGGGTCGGCGAAATATTTGGGCTTATCTAATTTACGCATCACCTTTTGCAGCCGCTATCCTGTATGTGACCTATCAGTTGTTCTATAGCGCTGTTGATCTCACTCATATACTGAGCAATGAAAACGTAGATGTATGGACTGTAATACTTACTCGCCTACCATTTGTTGTAGTCGCGGTTACAATATTACAAGTTTGCGGTGTCGTTGTGTCGCGACTTGTAGGTGAAATTGTGCAAATTAACACACAACGATTGAATCTATCCAAACTGAGTATAATTGCAAAAGATGTCGCCAACGCCTCTGCGGCGGATATTGAACTAACGGCAAATGAGCGTTTTGAGATGGAAACACACTTGAAGATGGAGCTCTTGCGCGAACATATGAAGTTCTACATTGGAGAGAATTATGCTTATCAAGGTGGCCGTGTTGGTCGACTTGTAAAAGATTGGTCAAGCAGGAAGAAAGAGGAGCCTTCAAATCCGGACGGCAAGGAAGAATAAGCGACTAAAAACCAAATCTAGGAATGTATGGGCGAGCACGTGACGCCTAAAATTTACTCCAGTGGAACTTGCAACAATGCAGGCTAATCATTATTTTTTGTTGAGTCTGTTAAAGAAACCTCCGGTGTGCCCGGTTGCAAATTCGAAAGTAATTGTCACCAAACTGTGTCGTGTTTCCTTTAATCGGTAACGTCAGATAAGTGCTTGAGTTTTTGCGGAAAATGGCTTCGTCTGCACTCCGTCGATCATGAGTTTCACATACATTTGGAAATTAGGAAGATTGATTAGATCACGCGGCTTAGGAACATCGGCGCCAAATTGCTTGGCCAAAATGGGTGCGTCCGTCGCCCCAACTCGGAACGAAATCAACGATCCAACATTGCCCAAGATAGCTTCAAAAATATCTTTGCTGATCTGAGAAGTGAATTGCTGAGAGATTATTAGCGCCAATCCATATTTGCGAAGTTCAGATAGCATGTCAGCAAACGCCGATGTGGTGAAGGAATGAAATTCATCAATGTACAGGTGGAAGGGACTGCGCTCCTCTTCTGGTTGATCAGCCCGGCTATGGGCCGACAGCGCAAAGTTTGAGACAATCATCCCGCCAAGGATATTGGCGATGTCTGCTCCTAGTTTGCCCTTGGCGAGATTGACTATCAGGGTTTTGCCTTCATCCATGATCTTTCGAAAGCGCAGTGGTTTTTGGGGTTCGCAGACGGCTTGCCGCACAAGTGGATTGGCTAAGAAGCCCCCCAATTTGTTGGCAATTGGAGCGACACCATCTACAGCAGTCTTGTAGTTCATGGCTGGGAATTCCTTGGTCCAGAATGCCCGCACATAGGGATCGGAGACAAAACTCAATGCTTCGTATCTAAAGGATCGATCCAAGAACATTGGAATGATGTCCTGAAGATTTGATCCTGGCCGTTCCAGCAACGCCAGTAAAGCATAACGAAGCAAGTGTTCCATCCGAGCACCCCAGGCATCGGACCATTGCTTCTTTAGTGTATCAATCAGACCAGAGGCTACCAATGGTCTATACTCGGCTGACACATGGGTGAGGGGATTATATCCATATGAACATTCAGGATCAGCCGGATTCCAATATACTGTCTCACAATTCACAGCCGCTCTAACCGACTCGGCTAAATCGCCGTGTGGATCAATCACACAAAACCCTTGGTTAGATTTAGAGTCTTGGTTCATCAATTGAAAAAGCAGTGTCGATTTACCCGTTCCGGTTTGACCGATTATGTATTGATGAAACAGTCGGTCGGCAGGTTGAATACCAAACGTCTTGTGTGGGTGTCTGCCGAGCGTTTGACCAATTATTGTGAGCTGTTGTTTTGCGTAGTTCACCACTCAATTGTGCGTTGCTCATGCTTTTCTGCATAGACGGCCCCAATCTTTGTAGCTGCGTCTGATTGAGAAAGCTCGATCAACGCCTCCAGTTGTTGATTTCGCAACTTAGACCTAGCTCGAGAAGTGGGTCGATAAGAGTACAAGACATCCTTAAATCAGGATATTGCGTTTCGGACGGTTAGACAAAATTAACTGGGAAAATTCTATCAGAAACATATTCATGGGTCGAATTTCTCTAACCTTAGGGAACATCGAGAAATTCTCACAAATGTTGTATCATGAGTGGGAATCAACTAATTTATTCCTATGAGCACCAATTCAAAAGTACGCGTATTTGTTAGCTTTGACTACGATCATGATAAAGATCTCAAGGATTTACTCATTGGTCAGTCAAAGAATGACGATTCACCGTTTGAGATATCCGATTGGTCAGTAAAACAAGAACTGACTGGTGATTGGAAAGAGAAGGCAAAAAAGAAAATCAAGCAGTCACAGGTTGTTGCGGTTATTTGTGGGAAACACACCGATTCAGCGACGGGTGTGAGTGCTGAGGTGGGCATCGCTCAAGGTGAAAAAATCGACTATTTCCTGCTAGCTGGAAGAAGTGATGGTGGAAACAAGAAACCGAAAAGCGCAAAATCATCAGACAAATTGTATAAGTGGACGTGGAAAAATTTAAAATCGCTAATTCATGGCGGAAGATAATAACCAACTTAAATTACTGAACACCGATGCAGATAGCTACGGTGTTGAATACAATCAACACTTGCTTGAACAGTATAAATTGTATGTGTCTAGCGCTGAAAATATCAGTGACAGAAGGCAAAGAGCAAACACCTATTTTATTGCCCTCAATGCTGCATTGATCTCTTTCTATGGAGCGTCTAATCAATTCGACCTCCTACGAGATGGCCTTGTGCCTCAAATCACTATTTCAATATTGGGTTTGATTGTTAGCGTGGTATTTTGGTTCTTAATCAGAGCATATAAGCAACTTAACACCGGCAAGTTTTTGGTGATCCATGAAATAGAAAAGGAGCTGCCTTTGTCAATTTATCGCTATGAATGGGAAAAACTTGAAAAAGGTGAAAATTGGAAAGCATATTTTCCGTTTTCCCATATCGAGCTGACGATACCAATTGTTTTTGGTGCCTTTTACGTCCTGTTCGCGATTAAGGCAGTTCATTCGTTTTTCTGTTGAATGTGACATTGTTATCCATGCCATTCATCACCTCAAACACTTCATTAGACTGAGTAAGATCACTTAACTCCAAGAGTTGTTGATTTCGCAACTTAGATCTAGTTCGAGAAGTGGATCGATCAGGGTCACAAAAGGACGTCTTGACAACAAGCATAAAGATTGGATTTTGCTTACATGTCTCAATCCAAGTGAGTTAAAATAACTTTTATGGGAAAAACTCCGTCGAAAAATCAACTTGAAACACATCCGAATTATTGGAATGGCATGGAACACATGCTTTTTTTCAAATCTTTGATGAGCGCGTTATCCAGTGGTCCTGAGCGGTTTGCTGAAGGCATTGAAAGGCGCGACGCCTGGTTAGCTGACAGAAGCTACCATTTTCCAGCTTTAATGCTCATTGGCAGCTTTTCGTATTTGGAAGGCGAGCTAAAGCATGACTGGATAAATTTATTTGGTGGAGTTCACAAACGTGAACTATATGTCCTCAGACATATACGAAACGCAGTGGTACACCATGCGGGTAACTTGCATCAATTGCGTACGATTCCACCTAAACGAATAAACGCACGACGTGGCAGACCAGCTAACATTTCAACATACGTCCGCAGGTTTGCGTCTGATTTGCGTCGCGGGCAAGTGAAAGACCAAAAAGGTACAAAGATAGTTGCTTATTTTGAGGTTTCGAGAGCCGGTGAAGTTAGGTTGAACGACATAGGATACTCAAGAATAAGAGTATTGTGCCACGCCGTTTTGGCAAACGCCGGAAAGTTCTCGAGCTAGTAGATCGTTTTTTGGTCTCAATGCCTGCAATAAAGTTATTTACTTGAAATGCGGAGCTCAATCTCCGCTATCGCTTCTGACTGGGAAAGCTCAATCAGCGTCTCCAGTTGTTGATTTCGCAACTTAGGCAAAGTTCGAGAAGTGGGTCGATAAGGGTCACCAAAGAGGCCAGACAAGGCAGTTTCGGTCCGAATCAGCCAATCTGCTGGCTCTAGATATACGTTTTTTCCTGACACAATACGGTTCGAGGTTGTGGATATGAGTAATTCCCGTTTTTCGGCCGGATTGGCAAAAATATAGGTGACTGCAAGGTTTTTTATCAGTTCGAGAAATTTTTGAATCCTATTCAAATCACACCGCTTTTGGGCGGCTTTTTCCGCTTCTTCCTCCAGCCGGTTTTGCTCCATGAGCAGTTTCTGCTTTCGTTGATTATAGACCTCTTGGTCGATGAGGCGGTCGATCAGCGCATCAGTCAGGCTTTCCAGTTTGTGCGCAGTATTGGAAATTTGAAGCGCGATGGTCTTACCTTCGTCTTCCTCAACTCTAGCTGCGCACCACTCCGAAAATACCTTCGCCAGACTGGCAACATCGGCCTCCTTCAGACGAACACGGCTGAGCGTTGTTTTGACAGATTGTTCTATCGAATCTTCCCGCACCGTTTTGGTCGGGCATTCTCGCGTCTGGCAGCGATAATAGACTCGGGCCTTTTGCAACTCCGGCGTCATGGCGGCATTGCAATGGCCGCATCGAAAAAGGCCGCGATACGTATGATTGTGTTTGGTGGTCTTCTTACCTGATTTTCCCAAGCGAACCTGTTGCACATTTTCAAACAGGTTTACTGTGATAATTGGTTCGTGGATTCCCTTGTGTACTGCACCGGTTCGTCGGATGCGGATGAGTCCGCAGTAAAAGGGGTTACCCAAAAAGGTCTCAAGTCCGTGTTTTGAAATCGGGCCGCCTTGACTGTTTCGCAGTCCCATTTGATCTAGTTTTGTTCGGAGCGACCGGAAAGAATATTGGCCGCTGGCATACAGTTCAAACGCTTGGGTTATCAGCGGTGCCTTCACTGGATCAGGTGTCTTGGGCTTGCCCCCACCATTGTCGAGGTACCCGATCGGTGCTTTGAAGGGATAAAGTCCTTGTTTCAACCGACCGTTGATGCCTTTGATGGTTTCTTCGCGCAGGTTACGAATGTAGTCAGCGGCAATGACGGCTTGGATATCTGCAGACAAGCGACCCCCACGGGAGCTAAAATCTAGAGTTTCAGTAGCAAAACAAACCTCAATACCAGCGTCGGACAAGTCACCAATTTTGGCCCAGTCGGCAAAGTTGCGAGCTGATCGATCAATCTTGTGCATGATCAATCCCTCGGCTTTACTCTTGCGCAAGGCCTTGATCATGTTTGTGAAGATGGGGCGCCCGGATTTGGCAGCGGTTTCTTTTTCTTCAAACCACTGCGTTATCGCCAATTGATTTCGCTCAGCATACGCGGTGATGGCCTCACGTTGGGCTTCCAGCGAAACGCCTTCGCCTTGTTTGGCGGTAGAGACGCGAGTGTATCCAAAGCAAGATTTCATGGACTCAGGGGATTATCTCCAGAGTCTACCACGTCATCGGAATCCGTCGAATCCAGCTCAGGCTGATCAGGATCATCTGGCCACGGCCAGGTACCTTCTCGCTCCATGCGCTCATAAATACGTTTGCAGAGTGCCAAATAGCGCTCTAGTTCTGGTGGAATGTTGGGTTTCATGAAAGAATTTTAGCGCCGATACGTCTTAATAAAAGACGGTCCCATTTTGATCTGACGCAACTGGGGCCTACTTGCATCGATTTTAGATTCCGGTAGCCTTAAAGACACTAAACACTTAGCCACTAATACCACCACCAATTCGCTATGGGTTGTATATGGAGGGGTTTCACCCCTCCTGAGTACTACTTTCCCATGGCGGATTGGTGGTTTTGTGTTCTTTGGTGAAATCCAAAGTGGCCCAACTGTTGCTGGTGTTGAGTTGCGAAATTCGCAACTGGGGACGTCTACCGCCACCGTGCCCGCGGATATAAACTCGGAGCTGGGATTATCAATTTAAACCCACAACGTATGTCGCAAGCATTTGCGTTTGACCTCAAGGTTGCCCGGAAAAAGTCGGGACTGACCCAGCAGGACTGCGCTCATTTATTAGACGTGCACAAAGCCAAAATTTCACTGTTGGAGCAGGGCAAGACCCTGCCGAGTGTATTGGAGATTTGCACGTTATCGATCCTCTACGGGAAATCATTTGAAAGCCTGTTTGGAGGATTGATGGAGGAGGCCCATCGGGGACTCAAGGACCGGCTCACCACCCTGCCGGAGATATCAAACCGGTGGATTGGTCGATTTATCCGTCACAATACCCTGAACCGTATCGCAGCCCGTTTGGATGAATATGATCCAACTGATCATGGCTCGGCATAGCGTTCTGGCATTTGCTGCGGCAACAGGCCGGGTTGGTTATGTCTTTTTAGTAGATGGTGTCCTTCGGGACTGGAAAATCTCCAAGAAAGCCAGCCAATCGCCGCAGGCAGCGCAAGAATACGCTACCAAATGGATCGAGCTCTTTAGGCCCAACGTAGTCATAACGGAAAAGATTAAAGACGAATCTCGTAAAGGAGAGCAAGCCAAAAGCCTGATCGCTGCAATCGCCAGTGTGGCCGAGCAGCATCAACTTTTGGATGTGGTGGTGGAACGCGTGCAAGCGTTCAAGAACAAGTATGAGGAAGCGCGCGCTTTGGTTTCGCACTTCCCTGATCTGCGACCTCAGTTGCCAAAGCAGCCACGCTGCTGGCAGTCTGAGCCATTTAGTACCACCTACTTCGAAGCACTGGCATTGGCGCTGGTGGTCATTGATCAACCGAGGACATCGTAACTCAGTCAACAGAGCTTACTCACTAATAAAGGCGGGTTAGTACCTAACTCGCCTTTTCTTAATGGCGCTCTCCCAAGCCCACAGTCGTCCGGCGCGACCAGTCACGCTTGAAGTATCGAAAAGGGCCGAAGCGAAGCGTAGGATGGCGAAGCCATTGACGGGGCAAGCCTGACGGCTCAAGTCCAAGGGAGTGCATTGCCAACACTTCTTTCCAAGCGGAGCGCGGTAGGCGCCAGGGATCAAGCCCGGATGGCCAAGACAGTATAGTAGCGGAGCAGTTTACTGGCTTGGTGCGCGCGAGCCCGTTCCGCGATAGCGGAGGTGCAAAACCAGGATTTGTTTTAAGTTTACAATGTCTGCTTTGTGCCAAAAGCGGACATTGAGCAAACAGACTGTAACAAACATTATGGATCTTTTTTCGGTGCTATTAAATATCTGGCTGATAATTGCACGGGCCGAATGACGTAGGTTTTTCCAAACTGGCCAAGACTGAAATTCCTTGGGAAATCAATAAATTTACTTGTGCACTTTTTTGTATTTCAATTTTTAACGCCGCATCCGTCTGGGCTTCCACACAATGTCGGTCTCCTGCTAGGTCAAAAATTGATCCGATCGATTGAAAGGTTATCGAATATACGTTTGTATCTTTGTCTTCTGCATCGATATGCTCAACAAATTCGGCATCCCAATTCCTATCTTTTGATCGCTCACTAACAATAAATTGATATGTTGCAATTGCAGGTACGGTTGTAATAGAAGCCATTGATAATCACCTTATTGCTCAAGTAAACTCGTTTGAAGCCGTAGCTTACTTGATTGCAATTTACATGCAAGTAGTTGCTCCACTAATATCATCTTCTTAGTCACAACCACATCGCGAGCGAACAAACATTGTGGAACGTTTCTGTAGGAAATGTCTGCTTTGGGTCAAAAGCGGAGTTTACAGTATAAGTATCTGACAAATTGAAACGCCATCAGATAGATTTACCTTGAACGCCGGGATAGAAAAAGGTTTGATGTTAACTGACTAATTTCAGGCAGCGCGAAGTAATTGGGTGGGGAAATGACCGACACAAGTGGAATTGAAGAATCGCCCGTACATGCCGGATATCGACGCAATATGCAGCATGTGCTTCGCCGGGTAGACATTGTCGCCGGAGGCCATCGCAGAATCCTCAACGCATCCGTGATTGCATGTATTGTGATTGTAGTTGCGATATTTTTCGCTGATGTGTTTCTGGGGCCGCTGATTTGGCTAAAAATTCTCGGGATAATTCTGCTGCTCACTTGGTTAGCCGCATTTAGCCGATTTCTCGCGCAATTTAATGTGCCAATTACCTGTTTGGGTTGCGATCAACAAATCAATCTCAATCAGGATTGGGTTTGCGGTTACTGCGATGACGCAAAAAGTCCGCTTCTGATGCAAACATATGTTCGTTATCATGTGCCGTTGGAAAAGTGCATGGGATGCGGAAACCACGCCACGGCGGTTGAGTGCCCGTATTGTAATACAAACGTGGTCTTTGATATTGATCGGTTCAACATTGAAGAACAGGCTGGCACCAAACGCTTTGGCGTTGCCAGATTTTTGTAGGGGGATGTAATTGTTTATTGATCCGTATGTTCTGGTAATTGCCATACTTTTGATGGTTATCGGCTCAAATTTTGGTGCACCCTACTCGGCAAATCGCTTTGTGATTTTTGGAGTGGCATTAGCACTCCTCGTCTTATCCTTCACCTTTGAGTATCTAAAACATGTTGCGGAAGAGAAGCAAATAGCCATCATTGCTGCTGAAAACGAACGAATACGTTTGGAGGAGGAAGCGCAAAAAGCCGAGGCAGCAAGGCTCCAGGCAGAAGCCGACAGGCTAAAAGCTGAAGAGGCAGAACGCCAAGCCGCTAAACTAAAGAAACAACAAGAAGCAGCCGCAGCGCGGCAAAAGGAGCAGCAAGCGGCCTTACTGCTCAAACAGCAAGAAGAGGATGCAAAGAAAGCCGAAAGATCGCAGCTGCGCTCGGTTTCTTTCCATCAATACAATGCGAACTTACAAGGCCAACGAAGAACAATATTCAACGCCGAGCGGGATTGTCTCTATTATGATGCGCCGCGCAATCGACGAAATCTGAACTACATCAAATTGCAGGTCGCCGCGGATGTTGCCAAGTTTCAATTTACAAACTCCAGCTACCGAAGAGTTCGAACGCTAATTGTTTACTACGATGACATGGAGCAGAACTGCCAAGCTTCATTTCGAGCCCTATACACTGAAGGTCATCTTGGGCAACTCAATCTAGGGCCACAAGATTGGCAACGGGCGGTACGCGTTCGGCAGGATGGCGCTATTTGGCCAACCGAAAATAGCCAAACCGTGTCAAATGACCTAACTGAGGATGCAAAGCCGGGCGAAGTCATTGGAGAAATTGTCGGGGATGCGGTGAACAACGTATTGAACAACATTTTCAAAAAGAAATAACCGCGTCTCAAAAGACGCGGTGTAGTTGATGGTTCTCTAAATGGGATATTTTATCGTGTTGTTTTGCCTGAGTTCTTCAAGCGCGTAACCAGAAATTACTCCATAAAACGCTACTGCCAAAATTGGCGGCACCACAACGATTGTCGCTATGGACAGCTCTCTACCAAGTTGCAGTGTTAGGCAAAAGTAGCCGACAAGAAGAACCGAAATAATCCCGATCGCCACTGAAGTAGCGAATTCTCGCTCTTCGAACTTTTCAAGCTTGTAGCAATCGCGGACAATGTTTTTCTCATTACAATCACGCAGATAATGATATGCGAACATGTTTCCTCCTTGAGCCGGTCATCACCAGCTCGGTTAAGAGTTGGTGATTTGCCCAAGGTAGGGCTACCTTATTTAAGCACGAAATTCGCCCAATGTCAATAAAAAAATCAATAAAATCAATATGTTAGCCATATTATCGGCTCAAATATCTAAATCAGAAGGGTCTTTACCTCCCCAACCCCATTCTCGACCGGCAGGGTCACTAGATCGGATCCGTGTTTTCGGATTGTATTCCAGTCGGTGAAGAGAAAGCGGTTATTGTCCACCTCATGCGGTTTGATGCTCAGGCGGCTTCGAAACATTTTTTGCATCTCAGCCACCCGCTCTCGATTGGTTGTGACTGTCAGCACCTGAAAAGTTGGAATGCCAAACACCGTTTGATGGACGTTGCGGGCAAAAGCGTAGGAGTAGATGACGAATTTCCGTAGGATCGAAGTCCCCTGCCAGAACCGCAGGGATTTTATTGTGCGATCCGTGGGATTAATTGTTTCAGTGCCACGATCAATCTCAAGAAAAATAGACCGCCGTTGTTTCCCCTCAGGTGCCATTGGATTGTAGAGCATGAAAAACCCGTCTGGGTTTGTGCCTTGTTCTTCACGATAGTCAAACCAACGCACTCGCGTGCGGATACCAATAGGTAGCCGATCACGCTTCAGTACCTGCTGGGCAAAATGTTGGTAAATATCCTCTGGGTACAGAAAATGAAGATCATCGCGGTCATCCACGCTTTTGCGCATTGAGACGATGAACTGAGCCAGTTCAAGATCATGCAGTATGCGGGAGGATGAAAGTCCCTTGGCTCGTTCGCGCAATCGTGTCCGCTTTGGTTTGAAGCCAAATCGCTCTGTTACTAAGGCCATGCCCTTGTCATCAAGGGTGTAGGCAATTGGCCGCGAGCCACCGCCAGCAACATAGATTTCTTCCAGTTGGAGAAACCGATGCAGGTAACGGGCCTTAAACAGTTTGTTCAAGCGGCGGCTGATCTTGTCCGGTGATCGGGGCTGCAAAAGTGAGTAAATGGTTTTGGCATCGATGATGTCATGGCGATACACTTCCAACAATATTTGCTCGTCGTCCGGCGTTGGCGCCAGTTTGAGGGTTTTGTCTGGTAATCGGTATTTATGATGGGAGCTTCGTGGAGGTTTGGTCATCGGGCAAAACCGGCTTACTAGCCAACCCCATCATCATCATTGCGGCCGGTGAAGGCGGGATCAAAATCTCTGGCCAGATTTTCAAGCTGCCGCTGAACTTGTTGCATCAACTCTTTCGCTTCATCCGCTTTGATTGTGTACGGGCTGGCAGCGAGTATTGCTTGTTTTTTGCGTTTATACTCCTGGTCAGAAATAGCCGGTTCAACAATTTCGTAGGTGGCGATATCGAAGGTTGGTGTGTCAAAACTCTTCACGATGGCGTTGCGGGGAGGGATGCTTCGTAGCCGCGCCACGGCGATGTGCCGGATATTCTCCAAACTATGCACCGCGCCGACAAAGTTCTTTAGGATTGGAATCAACGCCTCTGAGGCACCTTGGCTTGACGACGATGTTTCTGAGCGTGAACTAGTGTGCGAATGGCTGGATGACTTACCACTGGCACTCGATATACCCATGGCATCTACCTGTGCGCTACTGCTGCCATCAACCACGCTGTAGACGCCAGTTGGAAACCCATTCTCATCATAATTTTGGGTTACCGATGTGTTGGACCCTGCGCTGTCACTATGCAACTCGCTGGTGCTTTCCATCTCGCTCTCGCTGTCACTTTCTGAATCACTCTCAGAATACGAAACGGATTCTGAACTGCTCCAATTGTTTAGCCAGGTACGGCGGTAACCCGCCACTTTCGGCTGAGTCAGCGCATGTATCGGTGTTTCCAAATCATACTCGGAGCGAAACAATTGATCAGCTAGTATCACTGCATCTTCGTCGGACAGCCCGCCGAAAACGACTTTGTTTTGGATACCCATTACCCCGTGGTAAATATCTGATCCGTGTTCTCGTAACTGTTCTAACCATTGATGGGCGAGGATTAGATGAAACCCTCGTTTACGGGCACGGGCTAATATTTTCGAGATATCCTTGGTTATGAATCCGGCGCACTCGTCGACATAGGCGTAGAATGGTCGTTGTTTTGCTGCCTTGGGTTCACGACGGCTGGCGCAATAAAACATTTCTCGAAGCAACAAAGCGCCAAACGCTCGGGCTGGGTCATCCCCCATCGCCTCTGGCGATAGATTAATCAGTACAATGTCGCCATCGTCCATAATTTGTTTGAAGTCGATTGGATCCTTGTAAGAAGCGAGAATTTCTCGAATCTCGTCATCGGAAAGCAATTCAGCCAGCCGCCGTCGCGAACCGCTAAACTCAATCATATGCTCGCGTCTGGCAGTGTCAGCCGACTGGCGATAGCCGTCCCAAATTTCCCGCAAAATTGGATTTTTAATATCGTGCGTCAGAAACTCAATGATTTGATACGGGTCAAAAGTGCTGGTCAACGAAAACGCTTCAGCCAAGGTGTATCCTCGACTGATCAGAGCAGAAAAGATGGCCCGGATAGTGGTGCGTATACTTGGCGTGTTGCGGGAATCTTCACCACCCCACACCTGAGCCAGCGCCTCAATCACATTGTCTACTCGATGCCGGGGTTTTTCACCTTCATGCAAATGCAGCGGATTGAAGCGAAACCGCCAACTTGATTCAGCTGGATCGAATAGGTGAATTTTTCGGTCAGGACTTCTATCGATGTGATGTTCGATGCAAAACCTGAGAATGTTCTCATACAGATCACCCTCAGGGTCGATCAGGCATACGCCATGGCCAGCTAAGATATCTTCGCGGATGCAGTGCTCTAGAAATTTGGATTTTCCTTGACCCGACGCGCCAACGACATGCATGTGGACTTCCCGTCGTTCAGGATCAAGGTATACACGGCGACCATCGGCCCTTCCGATCGGGATACGAGATGGGATGTGTGGCGGTTTAATCGTCGTCTCGTTTTTTTACGTCGTCCGCGACAGCGATTTTATATTCCCGAAGCCAGTGTTCCTGCCTAGCTGGTGGAATTTTCTTCCAACTTCCGTAGTGAAGCTTATCCTCTTCAATTAAGTTCACTACAATTTGGGACTTTGGTCCAAATACTCGGAATTCGGAATCAGCGCCTTGGCGCAGGCGTTCTTCATAAATCTCTTCTTCAGTGGGTTCCCGTTTGAGATTTTCGCTTGGACCGGGTTGTGCACGAGCACCCCTCAGTTTCTCAGCGTCGAGTGCGTTCTGCCGTTCAATGCGACGCTTTTCTTTGTTGAATTCAATTTCGTCGTCTTGGTCAGTGGCAACAGCAGTCGTCTTTGTTTGCTCGTTGAACAAATCTCGCTCGGATTTGGAAAGGTCAGCTTTGCTGTAATTTTGGTCTTTTCTTGACTCGTCGAGCGCATTTTCGACGTTGTTTAGCCGCATCTCTTTCTGCTTGGCACGGCGTATACTGCCCTCGGAATTCTTTAGGGCTTTGCCAATTGTCGTGATGATCGGAGTCCGACTTTGCGGCTTTGCGGCTCGCTTGTCGACTGGTTCAAATATTGGGATATCTTTATCTTTGACCTTTTTGTCAATTTTACTTGGGTCAAATCTACCATCGTCCCCCACGCCATTACTCATCTAAAAATCCTCCTACAATATAAATAGGATTACTTAAATGCTGACGCAAGTTATTTGGGCCTCCACTTTACCCTCGAAAGCGGAAGTTCAGCCAATTGGCACAATAAGTTCAGGCCCACTTGCTCTAGAATTGTTTACTTCTCGTCCTACCCGATAACTCACCAACTCCGATCCGCGATTTTCGCCAAGCGCAGACCGGGCATCCTCAACACTCGTTTTCGCGTTCAGCCACGTATCATAGACAGACTGTTTCAAGGTAATTGGCATTCGATGATGAATATGATTTATCTCTGGTGCGGCGGCGGCGGTGAGGATTGTACACGAGGTAACATCAAGGGTCGGGTTGTGTGCCCACAAGCCCGCAAAGGCAAAAGGCTCCCAATCTGGCAGTGTGATGCAATGTGGGTCCTTACCGCCATCGTCAGAATTCTTGATCCACTCATAATAGCCATCAGCCGGGATTAAACAGCGTTTGGTTTTAAACCCATCTCGGAACGATGGTTTTTCATGAGCAGTTTCACAACGTGCATTGAATGCAGGGAACTTCGAGCTAATTTCCTTTGCCCAATGCGGGACAAGCCACCACCGGCCCTCTGAGACACTTCTCTGGCCGTCCTGGCTATGAACGAACAGCACATCCTGTGTTGGTGCTATGTTGTAGCGGGCTGGAACATTTCTGCCAGATTCTGCGCTCTTAAGGCTGAGCATGGCATGGATGTATCTCCACGGGCCTTTGAATATGAAACGTCCGCACATTCTTGGAATGTAGCTTCACAATTGCACAAGACGCAATGTTGGGTAGACTAGATGTGCGGATTGATCTCTCCTCAGGGTGGTCAGCCGTGGGCGGCTGGCTCGGAGTGCTAACACATACTAGGCTGGCCGCTTATTTTCTTGCGTTTTGCGTGAGGGAATGTATTCCTAAGTGAATGGTAAGAAAGCGAACCGAACGGATGATTGGGCAAAACCTGTCGTCAGTTCTCGAAAATCTGAAGGTTGGCCGGGACGGCGCAGTTCTCGTGTGTAGGGACACCAAGCCGTTTGGCCCGGAGTACAAGAAGGCACATACAGTCATCGAAGCTATTGATGATCTGGTTGGAGACCTGACGGGCGACAGAGAGATGTTTTATCTCAAGGGACACGGATGAGGATTCGTGTTGTTTGCTTTACTCCCAAAAGCGGAAATTGGGAATCCGAAATCTAACTTCTACTTTGTGCCAGTATTGGACACACGGTATCTCTCCCAAGGTCTGCTTCGAGCCCTTCTCGGTCATTCAGTTTCTGTCGTAGATAGGACGTCCTTCGATGGCGAGTAGGGTTGTTGTTGACCCCACGCGGACCTCTTTGACCAGTTGAATTTCATCGCTGCCTTGAGTTCGCTGGTTGATGCACAGCCACCACTATGATTTAATGCAAGCGTTTTTTCAAAGAGTGAAGCCTGTCAATCAAATGCCGTTGTTCTCTGACAAATACTATCAGGATCGAGCTGCTGGCATGTCCGGGATGGCCGCAGTTGAGAACGAGAATCTGCGAGACATGCAGAAGAGATCGGCCAATAATAGTTTGCCCGGCAGCCCAACAAACTACGGTCCTCTTCTCTCCATTCTTTGGTTTTTATGGTTGGCGGGCATCGCTATCGGCTTGCTGCTGGCTGTTCTAACGCTCGTTGGTAAAGTAGCCGAATATGCGATTAGCAATCCAATCGCTGCTGTAGCCGTGATTGTTATTCTGCTCGCCTACCCCGTGTTTCTGTTTTTGTGTCTAAAATTAATGAACAGCTTTTACCTAACAGAAATTATATTCAACCGGTCTGGCCAAATCTCGGTAGCGTATATGATGTGCTATGTCGCGTTGCTCTTCTTTGTAGGCCTATTCAATTTTGATTTGGGTACACTAGACCTCTTCTACATCAGCTTCATAACCTCGTCTCCTCTTCTGGCTGTACTGACGTTGATAACTTTCCTGAAAATCAAACGTCCTGAACAAATTTCTGGCACTATTTTTTTTCATGGTTCAAAAGCAACATATTTTTTAAACATAACCAAAGAACTGGTTACAGGATTCACTCGAAAATTCCTTAGGGCAAATATCGCCGCTGTTGTTTTTTTTGTATTTCTGCTGGCGATCAGCCTTGGGTTCGAATACGCCTACAGACATGCAACGGGTCAGGTAATAGTACGTTTGCCGTTCTCGGACACTGCAAGGTTCTACTCCAACGTGATGTGGCATATAACCAACTCCAAATTTGGATGGGCGCTCTATCTTTCAGCAGTGTTTTACTTAGGTTGGCTGTTGGCATTTCGTGAACAACACTTCAGAAGGTTTCCAAGATCTGTTTAGTTTGTTCAATTATTTGTGGCTGCCGGATGTTCATTATCGAATGGACCTCTAACTGGCTTCAATTTGTAACGTCTCAAAGCGAATTTCGCGCCACACCACATAGCTCCCACCGCGGCGACCCACAAATGTTCGCTATTGGTACGAACCCGTCATTTCCAACAACATGATTGGTGCCCGCTGCTGACCCAAAGCGGATATCCGAATTGTTTACCTGATGATGATGTCTATTCTTGACGCAAAGTGACACACTTATTCGTCGATTATGCTCAACAACAACGGCAAGTCATTGCTTTCCATTTTGTTGTAAATATCTGCATAACTGAGTGAATTTTGAAAATCCTCCAATCCAACAATTTTTCTATATCCATCTACTCCAGAAACATAAAATGAAATGATTGGATCGTCACCTCTGAACACAACACCTCTTTCTGTGGTACACGACTTAATATTGTTTCGTGCTTTTGTAATCTGAGCAACTGAATGTTTGACTCCTAGATCTGAACTAATCTGCACAGTGATGTGGTTCTCGACCTGTTTGATTTTTTTCTCGTACTCTTCGAGTTGATTTCTGAGATCGACATGTTTTGATTCCAGCAAAACAATTTTCTCCTCAACATTCTTCATTTCCTTTTCGTATTCATCTATGTCTACGTCTTCAGAATTCGAAATTCTTCGTTTAATCTCTTTTGATTTTGCTGTCTGGTACAACGTTAATTCTTTGCTCTCGTTAAGGCTGGCTTTTAAATTATCGCTTATAACCTGCCGTTCATTTATTAGTCTTTTTTCCAAATTTATGCCTAATTCGGCCAGGGTGATAAGTGACCATTGAATTGAACTACAAAAAGTTTTAAATCTTCCAGGTTCTTTAGTGGCTGTATCATGAAAAAATAGCTCGGTTTTTTCGTCCCTAAAACTGCCAACAATGTTCTTGGAAAAATACCTCAACAGAGATGTGTAAATTTTTTCAATTTTTTCACTATCACCACCTTTTAGGTCCACTTTATGGGCATATGCAAACGCGATAGGATCTACATTTTTCAGAAAAAATTCTTGCGCTTCAGAATGGGATTTATTCTTGAGGTTGTGTAATCCCCTGGAGATTTCTTTGTATGTTTCAGCGCTGACTGGCAGAATGCATGTAAATACAAATCCACAGAAAAAAAGGAACGCTTGCATAAATTTCATCGCGTAGATGCTCCATCGAGTTAGATTAGTGTGTTTGAACATCACCGAGTTTTGAGGCGCTCCATAATCAACTTGTCGTCAAAAAAACTTATTATGCCGAAATAAAATGGATTCTTTTGGTTCTCCTCAATGCACCATAGCACCATAGCACTGCCTTTGCCGTGGCACGTCAAATCAGCCTCAAATATACAAGTATTTTCATCACAGTTTGTCAGTACAATATTGTGAATTCCAAACACAATAGTGGGACTAAACGCACTATGAAATTCACATTCTACATCGTTCATTTCAGAGCCGATGAGGTTGGCTTGTCCCCCTAACGCTTCGCCCAGCGACAAGGCTGAATCCCAAACATCATCAATACCGTTGCACGCATTTCGCAAACTGGTGGTCAGCTCGCGCTCAATGAACTCAATGCGTTTGTTCTTTTCAAGGGTTTCCGGTGAACTTAGAAGTGCAAATTCCGCCTCCAGCATCTCCATTTTTCTCACGTGTGCGTCATTCTCCGGATCGTAGATTAAAACATTGTGTTCTTCGAGGTCGATCTCAACGCCATCAATTGCGATGTTGGTGTGCCGCTTCATCGAATTCTTAAACTGTTTTGTGTACCAAACCACCTCCTTTATGGAGTAGGGAACGCCTCGAATATAATAAGGGACATAAAGATTGAGGTATTTTTCATAAAGTTTGACGCCGTACGATTCATTGGGACCATAGTCTCTAATAAGCGTATAATAGGTTTTATCGGACTTTCGATGGGTGCCTTGGACCAGATAGGTGTTTTCAGCACGAACACCCATCACCATGATGTTTTCAAAATCACGAGACTCGTAAGTAGCACGGTGCCCTGGCTTCAAGGTAATCTCTCGTTTCTTTTCACCAATGTAAACAATGGATCGTTCTTTGAAAAACGGTAGAGCCTGATCATCATCTGGATTGAGATAGGGATCGGCTTCCATGCAACCGGCCAGCAATGTCAAAAGCAGAAAAAGTAGCGGCCAGCTGAAATTTGTACGCAATGGTTGAATCTCCGAAATCAACAAGAATGAGCGGGCAATTTTTAAGATTGCAACGCATTGATCTGACACGAGTATACTAAAACGCTTGAAACGTTTGAGATAACAAAATCGTGATATGCGAGATGCTATAATTTTGAGACTCGCTATTACACACAAAGTGCAAAATCTAGTTTACCGATATTGTCCGTTCTTGACACTTAACAGACATCGCAATTGTGTCGCTGGCAGACTAATCCAATTTGCAACTGATGTTGCTATGTCCGCATAGCGGCCGTTTAGGGCAGTCAGGCTGATTCGAGTTTCGCCAACGGCAGCACTGAGCCTAAAACGGCACAGGCCGCTTTTGTTTATTGCGCTGTTTGCGACAACGATAGTTTGTTGCACATGGCCGCAATTATGAAGGTTTTTGCATCGGTGTTCTGCGCTCAGCTATTTCAAAGGCTTAGCTGTTGCAAAAACATTGTCGTTAGTAGATTGGCTAATCTTTCGTTGAAAGACAATTATTCACAGCGGTATGATTAAACGATACTGCGATGTGACAATATCATATATAAATTAAGGCAATACACAGGCGCGAAGGAGGGAAGGGTGACAGAGAAAAATTCTGGAAGAACCTGGGCAGATGTAGTGGGTCAAGTCCCTGCCAAATTGGTCACATGGGCATTTGTCATCCTAACTGGAATTCTATCGATCTTTTCAGGCATAGCAATATTCGCTTGGATTACAAACGAGACGCTAGTGCTCGCAGGGTATGAGTTCGGCAGGGCAAGCGTGGGTTCAGGAGCTGTGGTGGCGTATGATCTTACAAAATGTCCAAATGGATGGAGTTCTTTTAAGCCAGCAACTGGTCGGTTCCTTGTTGGAGCGGGATCTGAATTTGACGTATCCTACGAGAAGGATAGTTCAGGCAATAGATTGTCGGCACGGGGTCGACTTCAAATAGGCGGAGCTGAAGCACACAAACTGGATTTGGCCGAACTGCCAAAACACAATCACAACCTAACAACTTCTTTAGATGGGCAAGCTTTTCAAACGGGAGGTAAAAATTACCCTGTCCCTACGAGCGCAAATTTGCAAGCGTACCCATTCAATGGAGATGAAGGTGAAGGAAAAGCCCATAACAATATGCCACCCTATATCGCGCTGTTTTTTTGCAAGAAGGATTGAGAGTGAACGATGTCATTGCAGCCTCGGCCTTCGCTCCTTTCCCCGGTGATTGTTGTTAAATCACCTTTTTTGCGTCAACACTTGAAGGTCTCAAAGGTCCGCACAGCTGCCCGTGATGCTTTGCAAGCCATGCCCGCTTTTATCCCAGAAAGTCGCCTCTTCTTCTTTGAATCTAGCATGAACGATAGTGGCACAGCGACGGGATTGAAACCTACAACTCTAAATGTCCATATAGCTTTCCAAAGCGGCCATCCATCATTTTGAAATCCGGCTCAATTAAATATGACATGGCATAATCGTCGAAGTCGACTGCGTAAAAATTTATATAAAGAGAAATTTTTTTCGGTGTATCAAGCAACGAAAATAGCAACTCGAAATAGCCATCGTGACAACCAAATCTGCCATCATAGAGGAAACACTTTTCTCCTTTTGCGCGCCCAATCTGCCAGCGGCAATCACCTAGCGTTTTGCTTTCTTGCCACTGTTCCCATACATACGGATACGCATCAAACAATTCAGTGTATCGATCCTTAACCTGCGCATAGAATGCTCCAAGTTGTAATTTTGCTGGGTCAGCTGTTGCTCTGATTGCCGCTTGCTCATCTGCCTCTTTCTGAACTACCGCCTTCTTTTTTTCCAGCACAGCATTCCGGGCTCGATCAAAAGTGTCAGCTCGGCCGGTTTCTGTATGTTTCTCTTTCTTCTTCCAAAACATGCCCACCTCCTGCACTCTGTTGAATCAGCATCATACACATAATCAGACTTCCGACTGAACACTAATAAACCTCGCCTAGTGACGAGGTTTATTCGAAAGAGTTTGTCGTAACGGTTATGTTCGTAAATTTCGTGACCAAAAGACCTGATAGATTTTTCCATCCGTCTGGCTGCAAGTCCAGATGGATACCGCGGCAGTTTACTGCCCGAACTGCCGATAGGCGCATCTTTGATGCAAGTGTTTTCCCGTTTTGCCGTAGCCGACAGAGCAAGAGAAAAAGACTGCGACGCAGGAGCAGCTGATCTCGCTCGTCGTGCGCTCGGCCCCCCACGCTTGAGTTGAGATCGCAACTAACATTGATACTTCCATGGTTGCGAACGAGACCCCAGCTGCAGAACTCTCGCCCTTGCGTCAACTAGGCAGAGAGTCCGCAAAGCGCCGCCCGCCAATCAAAATAATGTGCTTCTCAAAGTCATATATTTTTACAAAGGGCGAGCGTGGGGGGTCGAGCGTAGACTCGGCAACACGGGAAAACAATTATCGAGTATTTTCAGACGGTTACCGTCAACTCGATAAAAAACAGCCGGGCAACTCTAGAAATGACCGGTCAGTTGACCATGCATTTGCATCGGGAAACCAGCGTAGTTTAAGGCGATTCTATCGGAACGCCTAGCAGATAATTTGGTCAAAACTGTCGTGCAAGTTATGACATTTAGCTTACACAAAAACTTACACAAATGTGAAAGATCAAATTATTTAGGTATATAAATCAATTAGTTACAATAGTGATTTGTAGCATCATAATCCGCGTGTCGGGGGTTCAAGTCCCTCTCCCGCTACCAACAAAATCAATAGGTTATGAAGCTTTCCAAAAACTCACGTCTCATATAAGTCTCAACAATTGGTGTTGTGATTGGCGGCTTGTGCGGTGAAAATGGATGGGAAGACCAACAATCTTGGCGCTCGATGGTGTAAACGCCCGCTTTCGGGGGTAAAGTTGACGTTGTTTACGAAGAACAAACAAGTTTGAAGCTGTGCGAGCGTTACATTTCGATGGTTGGTAGCCCAGGTCGATTTTCAAAGTCGTATTGCATTGATTGATCGCCCTGCCCTATTTGAACTTTCACACTACCCTCCTTGGCGTTGTACATAACGATTTCAATCTTTGAGTTTTGGTTGTTATCCCCACTTTTCATTTTTAATGTTGTTTTTAATATCTACTAATTTATCTATTAATATAGTCTGCCATTTTGTCACAAATCGACTGCCATTTTGTCACCGATTTACTGCCACATTGGCACTCCAGCTTCTAAAGACTGAGCGACTGCCATTTTGGCATAGGTACTGCCATTACTGGACACGAGTGTTTTTATGAGCCTTTGATATCGTAAATTTCGACTGCCCTAATCCATTTTTCAGTTGCCCTCAAACCATATTCAGCACGTTCAATTAAACCTGCTTCTTCCGCTTCATTTAATGATCGATAAACAGTTCGTTCCCCTAGCTTTAAAAACTCAGCCAAATGGGCTTTTGACATAATACAAAACGGATATTTCCTATCCGACGAAGAGAGTTTGTGAATGCTATCAATGACAACATAGGTGCTGAGCGAAAGGCCTAGTTTTTCACGAACATCATGAAGCACCATTGTGTACCGAGGTCGTTTTTTAAATTTTGTTTTTTCAACAAAACTCCCAACTTGTCTGAACTCTGACATAACCCCAAAATTATACACTATTGAATTAATTTTGTCGGTGTGGACAACGGCGATTTTGTCACGATGTCAGAACCACTTTCCAGTTTAGGCCGGAAAATATTTCCGGTAGAAGTGACATCCGGATGTCGTGCTTACTCCCCTACACCACCACGATCAATTTCAGGATTATTGGGATCGGTTTCAATTGCCGGGGCTGACAATTGTAGCTGTGTTTCTAATGAGCCAATTTGATGAGCTTGAGTTGTGAGCCGATCGACAAAACCTTCGAGCTGACCAATCAGCTCTTTTCGATCTTCCTTGAATTGTTCAATCCTTTGATCCCGCACCGCCTTGTCAATTTGAAGCGAATTGATCTCTCCATTTAGTTTTTCAATTTCTTCAGAATTTTCCGCTGTCACCCCTACCCCGACAGGCTCGCGACTTGTCGCGACTGTTGTCGCGTCATGTCGTGCTGGGTCGGGATCTGTCGCGACCGGTGTCGGGTCAATTGGTACTTGGTTTTTTCGGACTAATTCAATTCGTGTCGCGACTGTTGTCGCGTCAATTAATAGCATTGTCGCGCCACTGTCGGCCGGTTGTCGCGTCAATGGATCAACTTTTACAGCATCTAGTTTATGCTGCAGACAATATCTCTGAATGGTTCTCTCAGTAAGTGGGAAGCCTTGGGCTGAAAACTCAACGACGGCTTCTGGCACCGTCATGGTATAGCGACCTATGTCGCGAACTGTCGTGACCGGTCGTGGTTCATTGTCGTGACCGGTCGTGCCATGTCGTCCTAAGTGTTCATTGGTGTTTTCCATTACTACAATCGTATCATGCTCATTGGAGTACAAATGCACCTTGTACACCTTGGCCCACTGGGTAATAAAAACCATCAAAGGTAAGCTGTACAAAAGTTAACACTACATACTGATGTAGAAACCGCCTGTCCCAGTGTGGGGCAGGCGGCATGTTGTGGCTAGTCTTTCGGGTTCCAGATGATCGCCAATACGTCGTCATCGTCCTGACCGGCTTCCTTGCCAAGATTGGCAAAGAGCGTCCGATCTCCAAACTCCGGGGCGGCAAGGGAAACGCTGATATATTCGTTTCCGCTGTCACGGCCGTTTTTCTTCCATGCAGCGCCAACTTCAACGTCTCCGGCCATGACATGAAAGTCTGGCTGGTTGCCGTTTTTTGGCTTACCGGTGTTTGGAATGAAGTTGATATTTTTTCGGATTGAGAGGGTAGCAAGATAGCCCTGCAAAGAACCATCTTTCTGCCGTACAACCTGTCCGATACTCGGCATGATCGTTACTCCTGTGTTGTTGATTGAAAGGACAAAAGGACTGTTGTTGTAGTCCTTTGCAGCGTACCAAACAGGGGAGGGGCTGAACACTTTACAACCCGCAAAAAAGGCCATGTAATAAAATACGGCCTTGTTAAGTGGCTCTAGTGAGCCGGGTTAGATTTTCTCTATAATCGCCGTACAGCGCTCAAGGTTTCAGACGGTGAACGCCACGATGATTTGCTATCCATGTTCGGCGGCAAACGCCTTACCTATCGGCGGACTAACGAAAGCGGTTACGCTTAGGGCGCAAACAAAATACTCCGCAACTATCCTCTTTGAGGGTGGTCCGGACTGCCCGTTAGGAGTTCTCCACTATGTGGAAGCGAACAACGGTAAACGTGGAAGTGAAAATTGATATTGCGGGTTGCCTCAGGGCTATCGCTTTAATTCTTTTCGTCATCCTCGTTTAAAACAGGGAGGCGCTGATTTCGATCAGCGTCTTTCTCTTTGGGCGTGGACGGCGTATCAAGCATCCGCTTTAGCGTTTTAATGAAATTTTGATCTTCTTTTTTGTCGGAGTTTGCCATGTCTAATCCCTGGGATCGCCCACCTATTCCTAAACGCGGCGATGAAGATGAGAAAACCACATTCTCTTGTGTTGGGCGCATAATGACCAATTGGGAAGCTGTCGAGTTTGAATTTAGCCGCCTCTACACATGGTTTGGCGGTTCATTGGATGACCAAACACTCATGAACGAGTACGGCAAGGGTACAATCTTTCGCAACAGAATAGAAATTCTAAAAATCAAAGCCGACGAATTTTTTGTAAAATCTCCGAACCAAAATCGGGAGTGTGAATTTCATTCGTTGACAATCCAAGCCGAGGGATACGCCGGACGGCGCAATGATATCGCCCACGGTATGTTGTTTCAAATCGATCAACTCACATACTTCCGCGACCGCATAAAGGCCAACCTGTTGAAGCGAACACATTATGCTATTATTCCACCTCTACATGCGTTTCGGGCAACATCGGCTGATGGATTTCCCTCCTACGCTTACACGTCTAGGGAGATGTTGCATTTGGTGCAGCGACTTTGGGCGCTCCAGCAGTCGACAGAAAAGTTTCGTCTTCGCGGATAAAACAATCCGGTGCTAGCGCTAATCAAACCGGATTGATTAAGTGCTCTCCGGACGATTGGGAACTGTTGACCTCTCGGCCCACTCGATATGATTGCAATTCCCGGCCGCGTTCATGTGTCAACGCTTCTCGCGCCTCTGGCGTTTCAGTATTCGGATCAAGCCACAGTCGATACGCCGTAGGATCAAGGATAATCGGCATCCGATGATGCAAGTGTTTGATATGAGCATCCGCCGCGGCCGTCAGGATTGTGCAACTGGTGATGCCAAGCGCTTTGTTGTGCGTCCACATGCCAGCAAAGGCGAATGGCTCCCAGTCGGGCAGGGTGATGCAGTGTGGATCTTTGCCGCCGTCCTCGCCCTTCGTCCATTCGTAGTAGCCATCTGCCGGTATCAGACACCGGCCGGATTTAAAGGCATCTCGAAATGACGGCTTCTGGTGAGCATCTTCACTTCGAGCATTGAACAGCGTGTATTTCGGGATCTCTTTGGCCCAGTGTGGCACGAGCCACCAACGGCCCTCGTTGAGCTGGTTGGTGCCGTCTGCTTGATGCACGAACAGCACATCTTGGGTGGGGGCGATGTTGTATCGGGCGGGGACGTTCCGGCCAGCGTCAGCACTCTTGAGGCTCAACATGGCGTGAATATACCGCCATGGGCCTTTGAATATGAAACGTCCGCACATACCGTTATCCTAATAACCCCCGCCAAGCTGCTTGATAGTGTGGGGCGCAACTTAACGGAGGGTGAGATCGCCAACCTGTGTGGGTTGTATACCGGCGACCTCACTGCTTTTGTAATCATGTTACGCCGGGTAAATCAATCCGGCGCTAACGCGACCCAAACCGGATTGCTTTCGTTTACGGGAAAGAATAAACCCCGCCAAGGCTGGCGGGGTGTTTGGTGATCTGCCTATCCGACAGCGGCAGGTACAAGCGACTTGATCTTTACAGACTTCATGCGATTTTTCGCCTGAAACAGATCATAATTTAACTGCTGGCGCAGCCAACTTTCCGGGCTGCCACCAAAAGCCGCTGAAAGCCGAAAAGCCATATCAGTCGAGATACCGCACTCCTCGTTGATAAGACGAGAGAGTGTTTGCCGAGTGACACCAAGGTGCTTTGCGGCCGCTGTGACGGTTAGGTTGAGCGGCTCAAGACAATTACGCTTGATGAAACCGCCGGGATGTGGGGGATTGTGCATCATGGTATTTTCCTAATGATAGTCTACTAAATCGATGTCGGTTGGCTTGTTATCTTCAAATCGGAAGACGACCCGCCAATTACCTGTTACCGAAACCGCATAAAATCCGTCGTACTTCCCGGTGAGGGGATGAAGATTTAAGCCGGGGATTGCCATATCACTTGGCTCTCGGCTGATTTCAAGACGGGCGAGCAAATCAGACAGGCGGTTAGCCCATTGCGAGTTAATCCCGCGTCGGGTGCCAGTCTCGTAAAACTGGCGCAACCCTTTATGTCTGATGTTTCCGATCATATGCGTTCGATGTCTTTAGTGTAACATGTCATGTGTCATGTTGCAACTACCACACATAGGTTTATGGACGTTGCCGGTTGCGCTTCTCTAGATCTTGAAAAAGCTGGTGTACCTGTTCGTCAGTGGCAAATTGTGGGTCAGGGTCAGCCATGCGGCGGCGTATTTCAGCAACTTGAGTAGGTGTGAGTTGGACATCGGGGATTGAAAAGTCATCTCTCATAAATCGAGTTTAACACGCGGCGGGGGAAAGAGGTGCGCTATTTCACGCATACTCTCAGGGTCGAGCAGAATTTGAGGTCTGCTTTACCCCCAAAAGCGGACTACTTGTCATAAATTTACAATGTCTGCTTTGTGCCAATAGCGGACATTTTGGATGGTTGCCCAACCTCAAAACCGTTTTTGCGTTGTGCTGATCACGTCGTTGGTAATGTGTTGGTGCCCTTAACAGCATCTATGGTTGTCTCGGAGCGCATTTTACTTGGTTGCAAGGCTGCAATTAGGGCCCGGAATGGGCGAAGGATGTGAGCTTTGACAGAATGTGATGGTGCATTGTCTTGTGCGGCTTCCTCAATTGCCATTGTCCGCAGTGTTTTGAATTTTTCACCATCACAGAATACCGGCCCGTGGTGCACTTGATTACCCTCAATTTTGGCACCTACTCTGGTAAGCTGCGTGATCTCAAGATGTTTCATTTTTCTTCTCCTTGGCTCCTTGCTTTTATCTCGCGGCGGTCATTCCAACCGATTAGATTGGGTCCAAGACTAAGGAACAGGTGTGAAATGCGGCGGTAGTCGCGCGTGAAAAATTCATTAAATCGAACAGTGCGACGTTGTTAATTGTCCTATCCGGGCATACCGTCTGTCCATGGACAAGATTGAATTAAAGGCTCTCGGCGGTTTTGAAGTCGTCGATGGGACCGGACAGGCGATCAAGTTTCACACTCGCAAGTCCGCCGCCCTGCTTGCCTATTTGGCGATGTCTCCTGGTAAAGAGTTCTCCCGTGAGCATTTGATGAGCCTCTTGTGGAGCGACCGCGGCGAGGCTCAAGCAAGCAATTCGTTGCGCCAGGCTCTTTCACAACTACGCAAAAGCCTGAACCGGAATGGCATGTCGCCTTTGATTGCTTCTGCTGACTGCGTCAGCATTGATCCGCAAGCTGTCTCAACCGATGCCGTTGATTTTGAGCGCCTCGCGAGCAGTAAGGGTCGAGAACGCCAGAGCGCAGTGGACTATTACCAAGGCGATTTTCTCGCCAACTTCACGGTTCGCGACAATGCGTTTGAGGAATGGCGCCGGCAGAAGGCGGCACGTATCTGCTCACTTGCCGTCGATACTTTCGATTATCTGATGAATGAGGCGATTGCAGGTGCTCAGTATGACAGCGGAGCAGAACTGGCGAAAAGTCTGCTCGATATCGATCCAGCGCATGAGAGCGCTCACCGTGCCCTAATGAAGTTTTATGGTGCGAAAGGGCGCCGGGGGGCCGCGCTGCAACAATATCAGATTTGCCAAGAATTTCTGCTTACGGAATTGGGTGTTGAGCCCGAAGCGGAAACGGAAGAACTCCGCCGCACGATTTTGTCAGGCACTCCAAGCCCGAGTACCCCAGCGGGCACTGAACCTGCCAACACGCTTGGCGTGTTGCCGTTTACAACTCTTGATGACGATGTTGACGCGCAGAGGCTGTCCTGTGGGCTCGCCGCCTCTATTGCGATGGAGCTGGGGCGATTCAGATCGTTGTCTGTCGTATCCGCCGCATCATCACTGAGGTTCAAGGATAGCCACATCGACATTCGTGAAATCGCCAACAGTCTCGATGTTCGCTATGTCGTGGAAGGATCCGTTGACCGATCCGGCAATCGCTTGCATGGCTTCGTTCGTCTCATAGAACCCAGATCCGGGCGCCAGGTGTGGAGCGACCGATTTGACGCGGGCGCAGAGGACGTAATCCATGTGGTGGACAATGTCGTTCAATCAATCGTATCCCCGCTCGCTGCGCGATTGGAAACCGAGGAAATCGCGGTCGCGCGACGGAAACCGGCAGTGAATCTTGACGCCTATGATCACTGGCTTCGCGGTCTCGGCCTTCTGCGTGTCATTTGCCCGGAAGATGAAGTTGAGGCTCGGGAGCATTTCCAGACCGCAATCGATTTCGATCCGGAATTTGCGCGTGCCCATGCTGGCCTTGCGATGTCCTATTTTAACGGGTGGTCATGCAGTGCTTGGGGCTCATGGCACGAAGACATTGAACTGTGCCTCGCGGCCGCAAATAAGGCTCTTTCGCTTGACCCGAGCGATCATTGGCCCCACATGGTTCTTGCCGTGACATTGTTGTTCCAGCGTGACTTCGACAAGTCGAGGGCACACTACGACCGCGCCATCAAACTCAATCCAAATGACGCAGACCTGCTCGCGAAGGGCAGCATGTGTCTCATGTATTACGGTGAACCTGACGCTGGTGTCGAGGCAGGTCTTGCCGCCATGCGCTTGAATCCGCTCTACACTGACGTTTATCCCTATTTAATCAGTCTCGCCTTTCAGATGGCCCGCCGCTATGAGGAAGCAATCGAGTTGGGCAATCAGATCCCAGACGCGCTCGTTGGTGACCGGTCGTGGGAGGTGGTCAGGAATGTGGAAATGGGAAACCTCCACTATGCAAAAGAGCTCGTAACGAAGTTCCACGAGGAGATGAAGGGTCTTTGGCCGGGTGTGTCGTCGAGCAACGACCTGCGGGAAATTCTTGAAACCATCAATCCGTGGAAGCGCAAGGAGGACTACGACCGGTTCTTCGGTGCACTGGAGGAAGCTGGCGTATTTGAGGGGCAACAGCGGAACGAAGACATGCCGCGACTCTCGCTGGTACAATAATGCGGTGACATGTGAGATGTCCGCTTTGCGTCATTAGCGGACCTAAATGATAATCCAACTGACTTCCGCTTTACCCTCGATAGCGGACCACTTGTCAAAAAATTGCAATGTCTGCTTTGCGCCAATAGCGGACATTGACGGAATTGCTCGAACGTCTGCTTTTGAGCCCTTAGTTACCGATTTGGGTATTTAGTTGCCTGAACACAATGATGGATGCCTGAAGGGCATACTGTGACCCAAAGCCGATTGTTTGCCAAATTTTCTTCCACTCGCTAACCGAGCCGCACTTTGCTAATATCATCTTTACAAACCTTGCGAGGCATCCATGGCGCATGAAGGAGTAACAAGAAAACTTGCTGCAATCGTTGCCGCCGATATGGTTGGCTACTCCCGTTTGATGGGGTTGAATGAGGCAGGAATTGTTACCCGACAAAAGGCCAGCCTTGATGAACTGATTAATCCGAAAATCAAGGAATATGGTGGCCGTTTGGTCAAGACTACTGGCGATGGCATACTTGTGGAATTTCCAAGTGCTGTTGATGCGGTATTATGCTCCGTCACCATACAGCGTGAGATGGTCGATCGTGAAGCGGATATTGCCGAGGATCGCCGCATTCAATACCGCGTGGGTATCAATCTCGGTGAGATCATCATTGAAGGCGATGACATATTTGGTGATGGGGTAAATGTGGCTTCCCGACTGGAGGCATTGGCAGAACCTGGTGGCATTCGAATATCACAAGCCGTCTTTAATAATGTTAAGGGCAAGCTCGATCTGGGTTTCGCCGACCTCGGTACACAAAAAGTCAAGAACATCGCCGAACCGGTTCCTACTTATCAGGTGCTGCTCGACCCGAGTGACGCCGGCAGGGTCATCGCAGCGAAACGGATGCGTCTGACTTCGTGGCGCTGGCCCGTGGCCACTGCCGCTGTGGCGCTGCTTATTGCTGCTATTGTCGGAAGTGGGGCTTATTGGTGGTTGCTTGATTCCAGCAAACAAGAATTGCGAGATACAGTTGGGCTTCCGGCAGGTACACCTTCGATTGCCGTTCTTCCTTTTGAAGATACAAGCGGTGATAAGCGGTTGGCCGCTCTGGCGCGAGGATTTACCGACGATATAACTCTAGAACTTTCTAGGTTCAAAGAGTTGTCGATTATTGGACGGCAAGCCACTGCTTCGGCTCGCAGCAAAGGGGCCAACGCACTGAGTGTTGGCCAAGAATTGGGCGTACGATATGTAATTACCGGCACCCTGCGCAATGCCGAGGATCAGGCCAGAGTTGTCGTAAATTTGGTTGACGTTAGATCGGGCAGCAATATTTGGACTGAAAGATATGACTTCAATCAGGATGCGCAAAACTTCTTTGAACTGCAAGACCGAACCGTTGGGTTGATAGTAGCGGCAATCGCCTCTGATTTCGGCGCGCTAACCAAGGCACGCTTTACAGACTCTCGCGGTCGCGCACCGGAAAGTCTGATCGCCTATGAATGCGTGTTGCAGGCACAACGGTTTTTCAGCACATTTGACCCCAAGGAATTTGGGCCGGCGCGAGAATGTTTGGAAAATACAGTCAAGAAGGACCCTGAATATGCCGAAGCCTGGGCATGGTTAGGTGGCATTTATCAGGAACAGGTTGCGTCTGGTTTCGATTCCAAGAAAATCGATTCCCTTGATCAAGCGCGGCGCGCTATCGACAACGCACTTCGAATTGCGCCAAATAATCAACAGGCGTTACTGTTTTTAGTTGAAGACCATTTTCATCGGCGAAAATTGGACAATGCCATTGAGGTTGCAGAACGAGCCATTGCTCTAAATCCCAACAACACCGGCATGGTGATGACACTAGGCTGGTTCATTGCTGGTTCCGGTGATTGTGAGCAGGGGTTGAAGATCATTTCCGATTCTGTCAAGCGGGTTCCTGGTTTGCCGCTCTGGCGACACAATGCATTTATTAGGTGCCTTTTCGACCAGAGAAAATACAAACAGGTCGTCGATTACATCGACGACCTGTTTTCACAGGGTACGCCAATGAGCCCCGGTCTTCTTCAAAACGCGAATGTATTTAAAATTGCGGCACTTTACGCTTTAGGTCGCAAGGAAGAATCGAGCAAGCATGCACTCAAATTTCAAGAAGAAGCTGGCAGGTTGCTTGCCGGTTGGGTCCTAACAGCAAAATATTGGTTCGAACCAGACCTGATTCAGGAGGTCATGATTGCATTGAAGGCAACAAATGTTTGGCCGCCGAACGCCAAAGATTAGCCTACTGAAAATACTAATAAACCTTCCATCGCCGTGCTGCCGTTCGCCAATATTTCTGGCGACAAGAAGGAGGAATATTTCGCCAACGGCATGAGCGACGATCTGATCACCGATCTCTCAAATAGTGAGCGTCCGCGAATTTGCTTCAACCTGCAGGCTAACTCCATGGCAATAGTTCGTCAATACGGTTGATCTTGTGATCGGCGATCCGGCTGAGAATATGGTCGCAACAGGCTTGAAAGGCAGCGTCTCGGATCATGCGGAAAAAATTGCTGACTTGGCACTGGGCATGCAAAGAGCCTTTGGTGAATTTCGTCGGGATAACAATGTTGACTTGAAATTGAGGATTGGTGTGCATTCTGGCACGGTCATCACTGGAATTATAGGCAAGCATAAATTCTCGTACGACTTGTTGGGAAATACGGTTAACGTTGCCAGCAGGATGGAATCCGAAGATATTCCCGATCAAATTCAAATTTCTGCAGAGACATGGGAAATGCTATCCATTCGCTGCAAAACATCTTCGCGAGGCGAAATCGAAATCAAAGGACATAGGCTTAGAGAGACCTATATGCTTGAAGGTCATGCATACAAATTAATATCAATTAGTTCCGGTATTGGCACATTGCGTCATAGATAAGCATGTCGCTTGTTGAACAACAGTCAAACTACCAAACGGTAAAAGGTCCGCTTTGCTGCTCTTGAGCATTTTCCAAACCATGTCTGCTTTGGGTCACTAGCGGAAGTCGCGGCACTGAAATCTGAGGTCCGCTTTAGCCCTGAAATCAGACATCGGCCTCGCACGGATTGATGTCTGCTTTGTGCCAAGAGCGGACATTGGGACAAACTACTGAACGTCTGCTGAGAGCCCTTTTAAGACATCGAGATTTAGTCGCTATCACAACGGGTAATACCAACCAGACTTCCGCTCCTGACCCAAATCGGACATAGTCGCTGCAGACTGTATGTTGACGAGGATATGACCGACAAAATCGAAATACGCCAAAGCCTGCCAGAAGATATAATCTCGATTGAGAAACTTTATCCGGTTGCGTTCCCCGATGAGGATTTACTGCCTTTAGTGAGGGAACTGCTGGGAGAGGAACCTGTCGTACTCTCGCTTGTCGCATTTGCAGACAAAATCATGGTGGGTCATGCCATATTCACAATCTGTGACATTGGCGGAAGAATTGACAAGGTTGCACTTCTGGGACCGATCGCCATCCACCCAGATTGGCAACGGCAGGGTATTGGCAGTGCCATTGTCCGCACTGGCCTGCGGCGATTAGAAAATGTCGGCACCCGCCAAGTCTATGTACTTGGCGACCCTGTCTATTACGCACGCTTCGGCTTTGAAACTGAAAATGGCGTAGCACCACCATATCCCCTTCCGGATGAATGGCTTGGTGCTTGGCAATCGCTCAACCTACACGGCGACAAGTCGCCTCTCAGAGGAAAGCTTTCTGTACCGCAACCATGGCGCCAACATGCCCTATGGGTGCCTTGAATCAATCTTTACAAACAGAATGTCTGATTTTAGGGGAAAAGCAGACTTCTGCTTATGACCCTGAGCTACAAGTTGTGAACTCGGCTTGAATGACTGGATCGAGCCCTTCCCGGTCGTTGGTCAGGTGTCGTGATCTGGACAACTCTTAGCTGCGACCATCGTCAATCAGTGACCCAAATCGGACATAAAGCTGTCTTCATCGGTCATACCTCAGCTCAACCCACACAATGATTTTCGATTGCAAGTTTCTTAAATATGTACGGTTCGCGGATAGCACTGGCCGGATAGTCGGCAGCGTCCACAGACGGAGACCGGACGTGTTATTGATCGGTCAACGTTGCGATGCGTTGGCGCGCTGACAGACCTCTTATGTTGAGTTCTCCAACATGTTGCCAATCAAATTCGACGCCAGCTCGTTCGACTGTCTGGTTGCACGCGAGAAGCCGCGTTTTCTTGTGTTTGTTTTCTGTTTCAAGACGCTGGGCGAGATTCACCGTCGCACCATAAATTGTGTACGTGAGACGTCCTCGTGTGCCAACCGTCCCTGCTGAGACTGTCCCGCTCGCCAAACCAATTCGGACGTCCAGACGTTGCCCGGCAAATCTGTCTCTGTCTACCATCTCCAAAATTTCAACGGCAGCCCGCATCGAACTTGCAGCGTAGTCGGGTCGTTCAATCGGAAGATTGAAAGCAATTAAAACGGCATCGCCAATATAACTCACCACAACACCGTCATGCCGAACGACTATCGGGGTGATTTGCTCGAAAAACGCATTCACGATCTCGACCAGCTCTTGTGGGCTTTTTTTGTCAGAGAGTTCAGTAAATTGGACAATGTCGACAAACATGATGGTGGCCGGTCTCTCAATTGGCGCCAGGACACCGTCGTCAGCCACAATTGCCTCAGCAACGGACTCCGGGACGTATTGTCCGAAGACATTTTCAATCTTTGCACGCTGCCGTTCGGCAGTTGCGCGAGCTGAGGCCATAGCGCGTGCGCGGGCCACAGCTGCTGCAAGCAACAGTGTCGTTCCTATCAAGAATAGGCTCTCATCAACCCGATGTCCGAAAGCAATGAACCGGGGGCTGAGCACGATGGACATATATTGCTCCGCCGTTGCTTGCGCAGGAATGTCGGTAAAGGACAACGGCGTGGCAACCCCGGCTTTCACATAGAAATACAGCGCCCAGAGTCCTGCAACGCAACTGGTCCCCGTCCAGATCACCAGCCACGGTGACAAGGTCAGACATGCCATTGCGATGAAACCAAAAAAGACGTCGGTACCAAACACGAAAAAAATCAAATTTTGAGGCACTCCGCCCGTGACATTAACCGGCACGAAAGCCCCCACCGCAACAATCGCGGCCACGTCAACTGTCAGGAATACGTACCGATACCACGGTTGATCGTAACCCGAGCGAATGAGGCCGAGATAGGCCAATGTGATTGAAAGAAAGCAAACGGAAAATATTGCACCCCCCCAGTTTCCTCGCGGGAGCACAACTGTCCAGAGGACGAAAAGCAGGAACGCGAAAATGATTGCAGCTTGCAGCAAGAGTGCCAGCACAAAACCCTGGCGCTCGGTGGCTTCGAATTCCGGATCGACCGTAAGCAGCTGGCCAAAACGGAAGTGTGGCTTCTTTGATTGTTGCATTGGGTTAATTCTTGGAACGACCTTTTTTCTTTGCATCCATAAACGGGCCTAGTTTTACATCGGCTAGAGCGGGACAAACGTGCCAAGAGGCGACATTCTTGAAACCTGATACAAACAAAACAGCCCAATGCTTGTTGAGGAGACTTCCCAGGCTAGCTATTGGCAAAACCTGATAACATTGAATCTGTGGTCAGGAAACGCCGGAACCATTGATGAACACTGTCATACTGATTGCGGGGGTGCCATATCAAACTGATGTCGAGTGGCTGCAATTCAATTGGCAATGGCTTCGATACTAGATCGAAGTGCCCAACCATCCAACGCCCGAGCGGCTCCGGCATGATAAAAATCAGATCGGAGCACTCCAGGAGATTTGGCACCGCGGAAAAGTAAGGAAGAACCACTTCGACTCGCCTCTGCCGGTCAAGCGACCCGAGGATTTCATCAACTCTGCCGAAGCGGGTACCTGTAAAGCTGACAAGGCCATGGTCAGTTTTGACAAGCCGGCTGATTGTCAGTTTCTTTAAGGCAAAGGGGTGATCTGGCCGCATCAGGCAGCAATATGACCATTTGCACAATGAGCGAGTGTAGAATCCCGAACCACGTTCCGGCGCATCATCTATCAACAGGTCTATGGAGCCCGATCTAAGTTTGTCCAAAATTATGTCATCGGCATTTATTACGGTTAGTTTCAATTCGGGAGCCGACACCTTCAGATGCTTAAAAATTTGCGGCAAGAACACCGTTGCCACATCATCGGTCATTCCTACCCTGATCTCTGCATCCAAATTCTCGGGCGCAGCAGACGTGTATGACAAAAGCTGATCGAGTTGTGCGAGGACTGTCCGCAGCATTGGATCAATGCTTCTTGCCTTGTGGGTTAGTTTATAACCACCGGGACCTCTTATCAAAAGCGTATCTGCAAACTGCGTCCGCATTTTTCCCAGGGCCTTTGACACAGCAGATTGCGTCAATCCCAGCCGATCGGCCGTGCGCGATACGTGACGCTCTTCCAACAACAACATTAGAATTCTCAAATGATGCAGATCAATGTCAGATGCTGCAGAGTTCCGTGCCATAACTATTCTCCTACGGAATGATATTTATGAATGCTATGATCTTTCTGACATAGCATCAACCTGTAACTTGGGAGTAGTTATCAGTGTCATACCAATGGAGGAGTTCAGTTCATGTTTGCCCGAAAACTATTCAAATTATTAGTCGCAGGTGGTCTCATTGCCGGGATTGGGGTGATCCCTGTTTATGCGGGTGCGGCCGATGACGCAATCAAGGGTCGCCAAGCCTGCATGAAGGATGGCAATGCTGCAATGATGAAGGCGCTTGCTGCCATGGTAAAAGGCGAAAAACCTTATGATGCGGCAGCGGTTCAAGCGGCTATCGCTCTTGACGAAGCCGCGTGTGCTGATTGGGATAAGTGGTGGGGCGCAGAAACTCAAAAGGGCGAGACGGCAGAAACCTGGGCCAAACCCGAGGTGTGGTCAGATGCTGCCGGTTTTGGGGCTGCAGGCGATGCTTCGTATGATGCGTTCGTTGCTGTAAAAGACTCAACTGACGAAGCCAGCTTTAAGGCTGCTTTCCCGGCGCTTGGCAAAAGCTGTACGGGTTGCCATGAGAAGTTCCGCCGCCCGAAGAAGTAGTCGACGCTGAATCGCATCGCCGCGCGGGAAAAACAACACCTTGCCGATGTACGGTTCAGATTCAGGTTCAGGTCTTGGTTCCACCGATCAAGACCCTTCAAACTGAACTGGGCAAGGAACGCGCAGACGTGATATAGCAGGCACTTTCTCTTTTGCTCTCAACTTCCGCTACTGGCAAAAAATGCCAAGGAAAGGCCTGTCGCAGGCTGATCATTGGGTAAGGGGCACCGGTGTCGGTTTGTCCGCATAGCTGCCCTTAAGCGTTTTGCATGCCATGTCCGCTTTGGGTCATTTGCGGACATAGCGCGATCTTTATATGACGTCCGTTTTACCCCCGAAAGCGGAAGTGACTGCTCAATCCATTAAGGTCTGCTTTGTGCCAATTGCGGACATTTGGTAGACTTCACCAAGCCCTCTGTTACGTCGAGCCGGGTAACAGATTAAATTTTCAAAGTTAACTGTCTTAGGCGTTGTTCCAAGACTTCGGCCTTCTTGTCCGCCAACGCTCCATACCCACATAGCGATGACACATAGATAAAACACCAGGTGAAATACCATGGTACTAATACGCAATTCACGATTAGTCCCACAAGTCCAAATATGATCCATGAAATCGTGCTTTGTGTCAGAGCAACAAATATTATCAGCGGCGATACAACGAGCAAAAATGGAAAGGACCAGACAAAAAAAGTACCAATGGCAAAAAATGAGAAATATGGATGGCGCTCGACAGCTCGTAAAACCCACATCTCATGACGCGTAAACAAAAGACCTAATTGGCGGAATAATTTTTTCAACATTTGACAGGTTTACAACGCCTTCAAAGTATCTACTAGTCATCGAAATTGGGTAGGTTCTGATGATCGAATAACAAAAATTCTTTGAGGTAAAAATTGGCGTGACATTTGAAGCTTTGATCATCAGCGTTGGACAGATAGTTTTTGCGAAACTCGGCATATTCGATTTAGCGCGTGAAATATATTATGATATTAAAGAAATTGAGATCAACAAAAGAGAAAACATATTTTTAGCGAAAACTGCATACAACTATTTCACCAGAAATAAATATTACGTCGAATATTCGAAAATCAGGTATATTTTCACATTGATTTGGATATTTAATTTTTTAGCATTGTTTATCTTATCTGTTAGATTGGAAATGAGTTAAAGATTTGTCACCTGGATTTGGAGAAAGAGGAATATGCCAAGCGGGAAGCTGGGTGTCCGCTTCGGGTCAAAAGCAGACATTGCGTTGAGCTGACGGGACTTCCGCTTTACCCCCAACAACAGACATCGACCTCGCAACGATTGACGTCTGTTTTGTGCCAATAGCGGACATTATCGAATTTACTCTCACCGACCAACGCCAAGAGTTGCGCTACCCAGAACTACGTTTCCATTTTGTCTTAGGAACTTCACCGGAAGCCTTCAGTACTGGGTAGGCAATTGATGTCAAATGGCTGTTGATGCGCTTTAAATCGCGGATCACATCGAGATGAAGGCTGCTTGTTTCTATGCTGTCAGATACACCTGTACCGATCCGCTCCAAGTGCATGGTCACCGACTTGCTTTCCAACAAACGCACACTGCTCTTTGCCTCATACAGCAACCGAGCCAATTCACTATCATCGGATACAAATGTGTTGATCGCCAAGTCAAAGGTCGTAGAAACGGCTTCATGCAGTTCTGTGATTTCCGCTAGCCCCTCATCGGAAAATTGCGTGTGCAGCTTGATCTTTTTGGCGGCCAGCTCCATTAAACTCCCGTCCACAATGTCGCCAATATGTTCCATATTTGCGGTAAAACTCAGCAGATCCATCGCGCGCTGGCTTTCTTCTTCGCTCAATTCTTCCCGCATTATTCGTGCAATATAAATTTTGATCGCATCAAAAAGATGATCAACTGAATCGTCCATTGCAACGATTTCCTGCCTAAGATTCTCGTTGCCCTTTTTTAGTACAGGAAGTGCTTGGCGGACCATTGTCTGAGCGATATCGGCCATGTTCAGAGCTTCACGTTTGGCGCAGGCAAGCGCCTGGCTTGGTGACGCGAGCGCCTCCTCATCGAGATGCTTGGGCTCGACAGCCTCGTCGTCGCTTTTATCAACCGGCAAAAGGCTGGCGGCCAATTTTACTAACAAGAAAGAAAAAACCAGTCCCACTACAGCGACACCAAGGTTGAGTGCCAGATGAAAGGCAGCCGGTATCGTGGTTGCCGGAAACAAATCTCCATAAACAGCTACCAGATAACTTACAAAAGGAAATACGGCCGCCACCCCAAACGCTCTAATAATCAAATTGGCGGTGACCGGAATCCTGGCATTCAAAGGTGAGTTCCAGTTGGCAACGACTGGTAACAGGCCGCTTCCGATGTTGGCTCCCAGAACAAGAAACAGACCGGCTTCGGTTCCCAGAAGTGTCGACTGAACAAAGCCGACTGCCAAAAGAACGATCGCCAAGCTCGAATGAGCAAGGTAGGTGAGAACGATACCAAACAGAACCATCAAAAACGGCTGCGTTACAAAAACCTGCATGACCGTGTTGAAGCCTTCCAGATCGGCCAAGCCTGCACCGATCTTTCCAATCAGTGACAGTGCCAGGAGGATTAAGCCCAACCCGGATACTGCGCGAAACAGATTTCTCGTTTTGTTGTTTTCTGTTGCAAGAAATCCAAATACACCTGTCGCTAATAGAACCGGTGACACTAGGGTGATTTTTTGCGACGCAATTAACACCGCGATAGCAGTTCCAACATCGGCTCCAAGTATGGTTATAAGTGCGCTGCCCGTACTAAGAATCCCTTGCCCAGCAAACGAGGAGACAATCATTGCCGTAGCCGTGCTACTTTGGAGAAATATTGCTACAAAAAGGCCAGATAAAAACGTTGGTGCAATGCGGCCTTCCGCCTGACGTGCCAGTTGCGCTAACCTTGAACCGTAAGCCCTCATGACGCCGGTTCGGACCATGCGCAGCCCCCAAAGCATTAGTGCGATCGCACCCAATAGTTCTAACAAGACAGACATGGATCAGGCACTCCGGGCTCTTTGGCCACGCTCAAATTTGGAAAGTCCGTTTTTTGTGTAATCTTGGGAAGCTTCTCTTTGTGTTCGGGTGCCTAGATAGGTCGCAAGTTTGTCCACACCCGACTTGGTAATAACTATCCCGATTTTGGTTCGCCTGAACAAAATATCATCAACCGTAACCGCCCATTCGCTCGATATTAAGTGGTCTACCTCCGCTTGATAGAGCCCCGCACCAAAGTGAAGTCCCAGGTCAGCTAGAGATGTTGCATTCCCAAGAATGTTCTTGGACATCGTCCCATATAGTCTGACAAGCCTTTCGAGATAGTTCCGATCAATAAATGCGAAGCAGGATTGTAAATGATCTACAAGCCCAGCACTCTCATGAACTGCGAAGTTGCCGCCTGGTAATTTCGACCCGGCAGTCCATGCGTCGCCCCGTTTGCCCAAAGCCTTTTCAACATGCGAAAGAATGGTTTCGGAAAGTCGTCGATAGGTCGTGATTTTTCCACCAAAAATATTTATAAGAAGCGCCCCGTTTTTGTCTTCTGTCTCAATGATGTAATCTCGGGTTGCCTCCTTGGCTTCACTGGCACCGTCGTCGTAAAGGGGTCTTACACCCGAGTAACTCCACACAATATCATCGGATAGCACCGGGTTCTTGAAATACTCATTGGCACAATTACAAAGATACTGGCGCTCTTTCTCGTCGATTTCTATTGAGCCAACCTTGGCGCCGTGATCAATGTCCGTAGTTCCAATTAGAGTGAAGTCCTCTTCGTAGGGAATTGCAAAGATAATGCGATCATCGGCGTTTTGGAAAATGTATGATCTGTCGTGATCAAACCGCTTTCTAACTACAATATGGCTACCCCGGACAAGGCGGACATTTTTTGCACCCTTAGCACCAAGCGCAGAATTCAAAACCTCGTCTACCCAGGGACCCGCTGCATTCACGACAACTTTGGCGGGGATTTCTTCCACTTCGCCGGTGGTGATGTCTTTTGTGGTGACTACCCAAAGTCCATTTTGTCGTCTTACCCTTGTTACCTTGGTACGAACTCGAATTTGTGCACCGTTCTGCGCTGCATCCATTGCATTCAAAATCACAAGACGGGCGTCATCTACCCAGCAATCTGAATACTCAAACCCTTTTCGAAACTCAGATTTAAGTGGCTCGCCAGCAGGATCTTTGGAAAGATCCACATCACGGGTACCCGGCAAAATTTTACGATGGCCCAGATGATCATATAGAAACAGGCCAATTCTCAACAACCACCATGGGCGAAGTTCTTTGCTATGTGGCAGAATGAACCGCATGGGGCTGATAATGTGCGGAGCCATTGTAAGGAGTACTTCACGCTCCTGAAGCGCCTTGCGCACGAGCCCGAATTCATAGTGTTCAAGATAACGCAGTCCGCCGTGGATCAACTTCGAAGAGGCTGACGAAGTTCCTGATGCAAGATCATTTGCCTCACATAAGCAGACAGAAAATCCTCGCCCGGTTGCATCCCTGGCCACGCCCACACCATTTATGCCTCCGCCAATAACAAAAACATCAACAGTCTCGTTTGTATCCAAGGTCACTTCACTGCCTCAATCGACTCTGAGACACCCTTCGATTCCAGTAGATACTGGGCTACTTCAGCGAACCCTGCACCGCCCTTGCGTTTGGTCACATAGGCAGGGCGTTCAAATTCAAAGGCGCGGCTTTCCAGAATATTTGCAACACCAACCGAATGTTTGAAATAGCCAAACATCGTTTCGTCATTTGGAGAGTCTCCGATGAACATTGACGTAATTTGAGCCAAGTCTTTATCAATCCCAAAGCACTCATTTAAAAGCAGAATGCTGGTGGCCAGCTTGCTGTGATCACCAAACCAACAATTTACATGTATTGAGCTAATTTTTGCCGTAGCTCCATGAGCCTCAGCAAGTGAAGCAATTATTTTAACTTCGTTATCGGGCAATGGATCGACGTCTTCGGCAAAATCAATTGCAAAGTCTGTCATCCTGTAAGGCTGGTCGGAGGCTTCAGCTGTTCCAGGAATCTTTTCCAGAATGCTCGCACCCATCAGATGTAATTTTTTTGCATTGTCTTTTCGCTCAGTTTCACTTTGGCAAAAGAACTGATGCATTTTTTTTGTGGCGTGATCATAGCGAAAATAGAAGGCGCCATTTTCGCCGACAACAGCATTTACCGGCCACATCCGTGCTATGTGATCGCACCAGCCCGCGCAACGTCCGGTTACAGGTATTACAATATATCCAGCGCTCTGCAGGGCTTCCAATGCGCAATAAGCCTGACTTGTCAGCCGACCATCTGAAGTAATGGTGTCATCAATATCAGCCAAGAGAACTTTAATGCCAGCCCAATTTTCTCTCGGTAGCTGCGATATTTTCAACATTGGCTTACCTGCCTATTTCTTTAATCTTGGTGGATTTGTGCGGATGCGGTCTATCGACCATCTCTCTCCGGATAGAAAGGATGTGGGCCATCAAAATGACCGAAAGGGATGTGATGCGACACAATTCCACCTCGCGTTTCATGCAACAGGAATGCACCGGGTTCTTTTGTCAGGCAATTTTGCGCATTGACCTGCTGATTCATCGAAACAGCATGTGACGTTCCTGGTGCTATCTGACAAACCACTTTGCCAAACTGTGCGACGATGTTGCGGTGAATATGACCGCAGATCAGACGTAACTCGCCGCGGTAAGCCGATAGTATTTCCTTCAACCCGTCGCTATCGCGCAGGTTCTGAAGATCCATCTTTTCCTTGCCTATCAAGAATGGCGGATGGTGGATCGCAACAATAACGTGCTTCGCTTTAAGCGCCTCAAGTTTATCGACCAGGAAGGCGAGTGAACCCTCGCTCAGATGTCCGTGGGAATGGCCGTGGACGCTGGTATCAAGGCCGATTAGAGCAAGTTCAGCAAACTCCTCTACCCAATTAATAGGACCAGATTTCGGCATCCAGTCCTGATCTGAAAAACTTTCGCGCATCGTCTCCCGGTCGTCATGGTTCCCGGGAACGGCGCGGTATGGAATGGCCAGTGGTGCCATGATATTCTGAAACCGCTGATACTCTTCGACCGTTCCAAAGTCGGTCAAATCACCGGTGACAACAGCCATTTCGACCGGACCAATTTCAGGCAACATCCTATTGATCGTTTCAACGCATGCCGACAGCGGAGTTGCCGTGTCGACACGATTGTAAGCGAGCTGACCGTCCGGCACGATATGCGGATCTGATATCTGGATGATCTTGGTCATGCACCGGATGCCTGATTGGGCAATAGGATCAGCGCATTTGGTTCGATCATGACCTTAACAGTCTCACCAACCTTGGGGGCATTGTAACCCGAATAAATTGATGTAAGCACGCTTGGCATGATGCCTTTTATCCCGACCCGGTAATGCGAGCCAAGAAAAGTTACTGTTTCGACCTGACCGGTCAACGGGCCTTTGGCGTCAATCTGCACGTCTTCTGCGCGAACATAAATATTCTGGTCAGAACCATCAGTCGAAAGTCTCAGCTTACCCCCGTTGAGGGTCAGTGTCTTGCCTTTGATTTTTCCGTCGAGATGCATGGCGTTGCCGACAAAGCCCGCAACGAAAGTGGATTTTGGATTGCGATACAGTTCTTCTGGCGTGCCACTTTGTGCGACCCGACCACCGGACATAACCGCGACACGATCGGCGATGGCCATGGCCTCATCTTGGTCGTGGGTAACAAAAATCGCCGTAATTTGGAATTCACGCAAGAGTATGGCCAATTCATCGCGCAGGGCCTCACGCAGCGCAGCATCGAGCGCAGACAGAGGCTCATCCAACAACAGCAGCCTGGGGCGCGGTGCAATCGCACGAGCCAAAGCTACACGCTGGCGCTGGCCACCTGACAGGGCGGTAATTGCACGAGCGGAATATTCCTGAAGCTGGCACATATCCATAACTTCGTTCAACCGTGCGTCAATCTTGTCCTTGGGAAGCTTCTGCATTTTCAGTCCGTAGCCGATATTAGCGCGCACGGACATGTTCGGGAAAAGCGCATAGGACTGAAAAACCATGCCAACTTTGCGCCGCTCGACCGGTAGTGCAGTAACATTGTCATCGTCAAACCAGATATCGCTGCCTGGGTCGGGTGTCTCAAGGCCTGCGATAATCCTGAGTAGCGTGGTTTTTCCGCATCCTGATGGTCCAAGGAGCGAGACAATTTCACCTTTGTCTACGGTCAGGTCAGTCGATAGAAGCGCGCGTGTTCCATCAGGGAAAGTTTTTGCGGTATTGGTTAAGCGAAGAGTCATGATACAATCCTTTGAGCACGTGCCGAGGCCCACTGCATGGCCATCAGAAGCGGAACAATGAGCACGAAAAAGACGAGTGTATAAGCCGAGGCTACTTCCAGCCGCATCGAGGCGTAACTGTCTGCAAGGCCCACTGGCAATGTTTTGAGATAGGGGGTGTGCAGCATCCACGTCAGGTTAAACTCACCGATGGACAAGGTAACAACTGTCAATGAGCCTGCTAATATTCCAGGCATGGCGTTTGGCACGACAATGTCGCGGAACCTTTGCCAGGGCGAAGCACCAAGCGATGCAGCACCTTCCTCGAGTGTTTTCAGGTCCATGGCAGCAAGGACCGCCAGAATAGATCGGACCATGAACGGCAATGTGTAAAGCACATGACCGACAAGAATAAATGTCCACGAGGCTCGAAACCCTTTCATTGAACCATAAAGCTGCAGCAGGGCAAGCGCGAGGGCCAGGCCTGGAACAGCAAGCGGTAGTGAAATAAATTCTTCCAATATGCGGGAAAACCACCCGGGATTGCGGGCAAGCCCATACGCTGCCGGTAGTCCTATGATCAGTGTTACGACCAAACAGGAAAAGGCGAGCCACATCGACAGGAAAATACTGTCTGCATAAAGCTCCCAGACGCGAAACACCCACTTCAGGGTGAACCCTGAAGAAATGCCCTGAAAGTAGTTTGCAGTGACGCCCGCCAGAACCGAAAGGATCATTGGCACCAACAGGAAAGCACAAGCAGTTAGGGTGACGGTCAGTTGCAGTAATTTGGTTTTTGATTTGAACATCTCAGCCTCCTGCTGCGACAGTTGTGCCCGAAAGGCTGCGGGCGATTAGCAATAGGGCCCAGGTGACAATACCCAGAACAATCGACAGGGCAGATGCCATCGCAATGTTGGCCGACAAGGTGAATTCTGTGTAGATCACCATCGGAATGACATCGATGTTGGTTGCCAGCGTGAAAGCCGTACCAAACGCTCCCATCGCAGTTGCAAAGGCAATTGCCCCTGCCGCAATCAGCGAGGGCATCAGACCCGGCAGGATCACATCCACCACGACTCGGTAGGGTGAGGCCCCCAACGTGCGTGCAGCTTCCTCCAGCGCGGGATCCAACTTTTCGGCTGCCGCCATCACCGTCAGTAACACGCGCGGTATTGAAAAATAGAGGTACCCCAAAAACAAGCCGATGACCGAATAAGCAAAGACTACATGCCCAGGTGTAATCTGGTTGACTAACCCCTGACGGCCGCCCAGCAGGATGATCAGAAAACCGATGACCACGCCTGGAAAGGCCAGTGGAAGCGTCATGATCGACAGCAGTATTCCGCGTCCTCTGAACCGGTTGCGCGATAGGAACATCCCCGCAGTTGTCGAGACAGCAAGCGCCGCAAAAGTCGTTGCAAGTGACACCAGTACAGTCAAAATCAGCGTGTTAAGATAGCGCGGTTTGCGAAGGATATCGAGATAGATCGTCCACCCTGCCGCACTTTCGCCAGATGCAAGAAACAAGCGCACAAGGGGCAAAGCAAGAAAGGCGATGGAAAAGATAAAAAGGGGCGTGAGGCACGCCAGAACGAAGGTTCGGTTTGTCATGGGATGTTGCAAGGGCCGGACAGATGTCCGGCCCTTCCTTCCAAAAAAGGATTATTTGACTTCGGATAGGTAGCGTTCGCCAAATCCGGCCTGCGCTTTTTCCATTTTGGCGTAGTCCACTGCGACAGCACGTTCGTAGTCGCTGGCTGGCAGGAACTTGGCCGCCACATCCGCTGGCAGTTCAACCGGGCGCGCGGGTTGAAGGTAAGCGTTGGTCCAGATCGCCTGACCCTTGTCAGAAAGGATGAAGTCCAAGACGCGCTTTCCAAGCTCTGGGTGCGGTCCGTTGTTCACAAGACTCATCACATAAGGCACCCGTACCGATCCTTCGCAGGGCAGGACGAATTCAAAATTTCCGTCCTCTTCGTATTTGCCGCGATAGGCGTTGAAATCGTAATCAAACAGGATTGGAATTTCGCCCGAAACAACCCGCGCATAAGAGGTCTGCTTGGGCACTATCGGCGAGTTTTCCGCCAAATCGTTGAAGTACTTGATCGCAGGGTCAAAGTTGTCCAGATCACCGCCAAAGGCGATATTTGCGGCCACGGCCCCGGCATAACCGACAAATGCCGAAGACGGGTCAAGGTAACCAACCATGCCGCGATATTCGGGCTTTTTTAGATCAGCAAAACACTGAGGAACGTCTGCACCACCAAGTGCGTCAACATTTACGAAGAAGCCCAAGGTGCCGTAATGAATGGCAAACCACTTTCCGTCTGGATCCTTCAGGCCATCTGGTATTTCGTCAAACTTAGCAGGTTTATAGGCCGTTGCGACGCCTTCATTACCGGATTTGATGCCTGTTGTTACGCCATAATAGGCAACGTCAGCGATGGGATTGTCCCTCTCAGCCAAAAGTTGGCTAAGCGTTTGGCCGGAGTTTTTGTTGTCATGCGGCATTTGGATATCAATTTCTTTGTCAATCGCTTCAAGCATTGATGCCCAGTCGGCCCACTGAGGCGGGCAGTTATAACATACTGCATCTTCCGCCATTGCCGGTGTGACTAACGCTATTGCCATGAACGTTGCTGCAAGTTTATATCTCATTTTGATCTCTCCTGTTGGATATGTGTGTCCGTTTGGGTTAGGTCGTTTGACGGCGGGAAGGACGCAACCTTTCCGTCGTCACTACTTTCTGCGAACAGAGGTGCTAAGCTACCTCCGGCGCGGAAACTGAATGACAAGTCTGGGTCAGGAAAATCTGGGGGTGGGGTTTGGTTGATCACAGACAACACTGATTTACCGGCGCCTGCTCCCAACATTTTCGGGTCTGTAACAATCGTTGCTAAACTTGGCTCCACCATTGAGCCAACCTCGATGCCATCGAAGCCAATGATCGACAAGTCTCCTGGCACTTCAAGCGCAAGCGCGCGCGCGCTTCGTATTGTTGCAAGCGCAAGAAAATCATTTGAGGCAAATATTCCGGTAATATCCGGGTTTTCCTGGAGAAACATCCCGAGCAGATCAGTCAGGTTTTGACTATCTTCGTCAATCTCCAGCAACGCTGGTTTGATCATTCCGTTTTGGGCGCAGCCTGCAACAAAGCCCTCATAGCGTTGACGTGCCCGGTCAGAGCTTTGAAATTTAAGTGCCAGAAATCCAGTGTCATTGTGTTTGTTTTCTGCAAAAGCATCTGCGACAGTTTTCGCGGCTGAATGATCCGCCACCGACCAACTTATCTGATCGCCAGGTGCCGTGTTGAACAATAGACAATACGGTACTTGACGGTTTTCAATATAGGCTAGGCCTTCGCTTGTTTCTGCATCGCTAACTGTTAGCACAAAACCATCGACCTGTTTGGCGATTAGAGTCCGAATCGCCTGAAATTCAATTTCAGGGTTGTAATTCGTACATACAAGCAGTGTCTGATAACCCGCGCGTTGAAACGCTTCCTGTGCACCCTGGACCGCATCGGCATACACTGGATTTGCCAGAGAGGGTACCACGCAACCAATCGTTCGCGTCGTGTTGCTTTGTAGCGAGCGGCCAACTTCACTGAACTGGAAATCAAGCACTTCAACGGCTGCAAGAACACGCCGCCGCATCTCTGCACTTGCCGGCCCCGTATTGTTCAGAACACGGCTGACAGTCGCCACGCCACAACCGGCGCGCTGAGCAACATCTTTGATCGTAGCCGGTTGACGCAAATCCATCCTCCCAGTGGAAACGTTTCCACTTTTGTATCCACTTCCCTGTTATTTAGCAAGAAAAACAAATATTGATTGATAAACCTTTGTAAAATCAACGGGTTGAGAAGTTTATTTGTTAGAGAATCGACCAACCAGTTGAAATATTTGAAAACAGTTTTGCCTATCAATGAATTGGTTTCTAACCACAGAGGGTAGCTCAGAATTTATGGGTGGAGGTGCCTAATTGAACTCGCACTGCCGCAAATTTTTAGTACCGAACAGTGGAAACAGTTTACCAATCACCGGCCTGACGCTTACTGGAAATGCTATGCATTTCGCGAACAGGAAATCCGTGTAGCACCCAGGAGGTAATTTACCCGCATAACAGCAATTGATTGGGTTTAATGCCATGTCCGCTTTGGGTCATTAGCGGACATACAGCAATCTCTATATGACTTCCGCTTTACCCCCAAAAACAGACATTGCCAGTTCAGCTACCTAAGTCCGTTGTGTGCCAATAGCGGAATTTAAATTGGGTGAAAATCTCTATTCTAGGAGCTCAACATTTCGTGGTAACAAGACGATAGCCAAAGTCGCACTCATTAAGATCGAGTAGTTCAGAATACCGCTGCTCCCATGCGCCGGTTTCCAGATCGCTGGCAAGTTTTTCCAACTTCGCAGAAACGTCGCCTATCGCCCAGAAGGAAGACATGGCGGCTCGAATTCTGGGATCGAGATAGGCCACTGGTCGTCGCCAATAGGCGTACAAGAAACCATCAGTACAGTCGTGCGGAATTGGAACGGCCGATATATTTACTAATCCAAGCCATTTCTCGTAATCTGTCATCCTTGGCATTTGTACTTCGTCCAGCTCCACAAGTTCCGGAATGTAGTCCGCAAGCCAGAACCCCCGATGCGAAGGGTCAAATGTTAGTATTACGATTGGGCCATGCGTTACTCGACGCATCTCTTTGAGGCCTTTTTCTTTGTCGATCCAATGGTGGACCGTCAGGATCGCCATCGACGCATCAAAGGAATTGTCATCAAAGGGCAGGTCTTCTGCATAACCCTTAATAACAGTCGCTGCCGACGCATCGCGCTGTTGGATCATTTCGATTGATGGCTCGATTGCCGTGACTGACCTGTCGGTCGGCTCGTATGACCCCGTTCCGGCACCAACATTCAAAACAGTGTTGGCAGTTCCCAAGGCTTTTGAGATCATCATCTGAATCCGGGCGTCAGGTTTTCTGAGGTCAGAATAATTGACACCGATTGTATCGTATGAAGTGCGCATAATGGCCAGTAACATATTGCGGCAATTTTGTCAGAAGATGTCCGATTTGCAGACAATAGATACAGTTTGTCATCTCCGCTTTGGGTCATTAGCGGAAGTCGGCCTGCTGGGTCGTGATGTCTGCTTTACACCCGAAAGCGGACATTCCAAACTCGCGATAACATTCAATTATCACGACCCAAATTCCTCTAATTGAGCCAAATTGGTTACACCAAGAAATTTTTGATGCACCCTACCTGACCCTTCTGATCGCCTTAAATCGATTGTAGATGCAGCTTTTCAAAACGCCTGAACCTTCCGGTAAATTTCCGGAAGGTCATAGCGGGACCGTACAGATGGCAGGTGCAGGAAATGTGGTATCCATATTGAAGCAATTCGACTTCGCGGAGTACGTGACATATGGTGAGGCGCTGATAATGTTCGCAGTGTCAATATGCACCGCGTCTATTGTCGAGCATCTGGAAGGTATAAAACAGTAGGTGATTTAACACACAAGAATACAAAAGAATGAGGCCGGAAGGAATTAACATGAAGCCACTTCTATTCTCCATTGCCACCTGCGTTGCTCTGGTATCCTCTGTAAAGGCAATGGATGCTGGTGAACAGGCATTGACTGTTCTGTACTGGATTAAGGCTTCAAACCTACCTTGTGATATTGGGGCAGATTGGAATGTTCTGGAAACCAAAATTAATAAAGTGATTGCACTCAATGGCTTTAGCCAAAACCGTGTAAACTCAATTCAGTCTAGTGCCCATACTGGCGTTTTCAATGCTGTTGCTGGTGATAAAACAACCTGGTGCAATGACGTTCATGATGTTTGGGCCACCATACCACATTAATGCCACCCAATGTCATACACATACACATTTTCACCAGGATTCCGCGGCACGCCCTTGCCATTGAGGTACATGAAGCCGACGTTATGTTGTGCTCCCGCATACTCGACACCCAGAGCACCTTTGCAACATCATCGCGGGTCTGACCCTTTTCGGAATCCTGGGTCCGGGTTATTTGTGCGCAATTGTCTGACGATTTCGATTTTCCTTTCGCTGACAAATAAACTCTCAACATTTGGACACAATGTTTGCACATGATTTTGGTAAGTTTTCTTGTGATTCGGAAACTCTCACTTCTATAGTGAAGTCTGAGGTATTTTTAATTTCGAGTCTGACTTAGATGCCGATAAAACTTCCAATCAAAGCAACAGCCGCGTCTAACAAGAACAAAACCCTAGGCAAAAACGCGACACAGCCAGAGTATCCTGAAACAAAACATCAGATACCAACGCCATTCATTGATAAAATTAGCTTGGTACTAACTCCACCAAATGATGAAGATTCATATGAAATCTTCAATGCGGTTTTCTCTGTTGCTGATGACAATACGCTCTTTAGTGATGCTCCAGGGGGCAAAAAAGGCGCTTTTAAGTTTGCCAAGCGGATAATTCTCAAATCAGTTTTTGACTTCAAACGTTTGCCGCTTTTCCAAATGTCCTATGACAAGCACAAGAAGCAAGCACTCAAGCTTCGGCTCGAATTCGTACCAGTAGACTTGGGGCCAAAAGGTATGGCGGAGTTGCATGTTGCAGTTAACATGTTCTTCGATGGTGGTTGGGAATATGTGGTCCACCATGCACACATTACTCGGATTGATGTGACAGTTGATATACCGGACACCCGAATGGATAGCTTTCTATTCCTCCCTCAACAAGCCGCTACAACGACCCAATGGCAATACAAGGGTAAGCTCCAGAGCTACTACAGCGGTAAGTCAAAGGGCAATCAAACGAAGATATATGATCGCAAAGCCAAGCGGCTCAGCAAAGGGCAACAATGGCCAGGGAAAGCCGCCGTTCGAATTGAGCGCAAATTAATCAACCAGCACAATATGAAGCTATCGGACCTTCATACCCTAGCTAATCCCTTTGCTGGAATGACAATGACTGAAAACGTTCCGCAACCACCTGACAGTCCGCCCACCAAGAAATGGGTATGGGCGGTATTTTGCGATTCGGTAAAGGTCAGGGGATTAACAGACGCACTCGCGTTGTTACCCCAAGCGCAACGGACGAAGTTTCGGAAGTACATCAAAGCAAACCCAATAAGCTGGTGGAAGCCAGATGAGATTTGGAAAACATGGGGACCGATGCTAGACGAGCTTCAAATCGCCAAATCGAATTGGGAGTGACACGTTTCGACCGATGCACTTAACTGCTTTGGTTAGATATTTTGGTTTGCGCAGACGTTTCCCGTGTATCCTCAATATCGTAACGCAATAGAACAACTGCAATATGGACCCAGTTGAACCAAGGCCAAATTAGTTCAGCGAGGGAAGAGATGCGCATTACCAAAGATGATTACATTCTTCGCCGGTTGTCCAAGATCAGCAAGAAGAAGTGGGAGTTTTTTGTTATTTCGCGAGTGATTCACAAACTTGACGACCCCGATATCGAGTTTGTGACTCAGCAATTGGTGCGAAGGCCAGATGGCGCTCGTGCATTGACCGACATGTTTTTCCCCCAATTCAACTTGCATCTTGAGATAGACGAAGGTCAACATCTGGACGAATTGCATCGAGAGGCAGACAAACGACGTACCGAGGACATTGTAACAGTCACTAATCACGAAATTCACCGCATTGCAGCTGCCCAGCGAATTGATGAAATCACTATTCAAGATTTTCCACTAAAAACGGTTGCTACGGATACGGACAATTTTATCGAGAAGATACGGGCCCTAAAAATGGCGGGGCTAGAAGATGGTAGTTTTCTCCCTTGGGATTTTAAACACCGACATGACCCGGAACGGCACATCAGAGCCGGTTATATTAGCGCGAAAGAGAATATTGTGTTTGAACGTCAAAGCGATGCCCTCCGATGTTTTGGCTATCGCGGTGGAAACTACCAAAAAGGGGCTTGGCAGATACCGGATGGATCGAACGATGTAGTATGGTTCCCAAGACTATTCACCCATGGCGATTGGGAAAATGAACTCACCCCCGACGGTAAAATCATCTACGAGCGTTCTACCACAAACAATTCACAGGCGTGGGAGGAGAAATATCAGGACAATAAGTATGATCAAGGCAATCGGATAGTATTTGCCAAAGCAAAAGACCCGCTCGGATATAGCCTATATCGCTATGTAGGTACCTTCAAAAAAAACAAGGAACATTCGAAGGGTTCGCAAACGCAATTTAATCTCGTCCACGATAAGGAGGCAATACGTCTTCCCTAAAAGTAAATTTGGTGGGTACTGAATATGACTAGAAGATCAACCGCAGAAGCAGCAACGCATCTTTATGGGGATATGCCCTATCACCAAAGAGCACAAGAAGCCCTTCCTATTCTAGTTCGGCAAGCAATAGCAGGTAAGGAGTTGACTTACGGACAACTTGCCTTGGAATTGGGAATGCCAAACCCGCGAAACTTAAACTTCCCGCTCGGCAGTGTTGGAACCACCCTACTGGCATTGAGTGAAGAAATGGGGATCAATATTCCCCCAATTCAATGCTTAGTGATTAACCAAAAGGACAGGCTGCCGGGTGAAGGCATTGCTTGGTTCTTGAAAGACCGTCTGTTGGCAAACTTCACCAGTCTTTCAAAAAAAGAAAAGCATCAGATTGTCCAAGTGATGCACAAGGAAATTTTTGCATTCAAAAAATGGCATGCCGTCTTGGGGCAACTTGATCTTGTGCCTTCGACCGATGATTTTCATGACCTAATTGATAGTGCAGGCAATTCGGGTGGACATAAGGAGAGCGAAGATCACATAAGGCTTAAACTTTTCGTCGCCAATTATCCGGCGTTGTTTGGCATTGAAAGTGATCATCATGGGCACGACGAGGTTCGACTGCCGTCTGCTGATAGATTGGATGTCTCGTTCTATACACGAAGTAAGTGGATCGCTGTAGAAGTAAAATCGAAAAAGTCGGATGAAGGCGACATAACCCGAGGCCTCTTCCAGTGCATCAAATATGGTGCTGTGATGACCGCAGATTTGGGCGCGCGTGGAATAGAAAGGTCCGTGAGAGCACTATTGGTTGTTGAGCAGAAGCTGCCCTCCAAATTGGTAAAGCTGGCGCACACATTAGGCGTCGAATTTGTTGAGGTTTCTAAAACTGAGGATGGCTACGAGATCATTTGATCCGCATCTTACATAATCCGTCCAGTAGGCGCTGATGTCAGACACGAAGCTGGACACACGCATTCTCCAAATGAATATGCGACATTTGTTTGTCTCAATGCTGGCGTCTAGAACTAATTAGGCGAATTTTTGCAATCCACACGGATCGCAGAAATTTTTGAATAAATTCCCTTTTGGTATGGGCCATTGGTTTGCCAATTCAGGAAGCGTTCAGGTTGCGTTCGGGGACAATGGCCTGGATGGTGAAGTAAATGTTGGTGCATGCAACAAACGGAGATACCCATGAACACCAAAAAACGCGATCCTGCTTTTATAGCGGAACAGGTAAAATTCATTAGAAAGATGTATTCTTTCACACAGGAAAACTTGGCTGACGCATCTGGATTGACGGTCAGGACAATCCAAAAAATTGAAAGTGGCAGACATATTCCGGATGAACAAACACTACGGAGTATAGGTCGTACGGTTCAGGTTGATGTTTCAATCTTTGACAAACCTTCCCCCGAACAGGTGGATCGTCAAAGGGCAGAGTTGGAACGTGCACGAAAACGAACGGTAGTGGTCCCTATAACTCCGATCAAGTTTGCGCATGATTTTCTTGGTGCTTTCGATATGCGCCATGCATTTCGGTTTGATACGTCGGCAATCGACAACGATGAAGCGCTATCAATCGCTTGCGGGATGGGTGACTGGATAAGGGATTTCAATGATGTTTGGGATGAATGTTACATGTCGCAGCGATTGGATTATGCAACACAGTTTGTAGGCCTGTGTGAACAAGTGGGCGAATATGGATTTACCTGTTTCATCGGAAATCACATGCAGCAATTGAAGGAAAAAGACCGATCAACGTTAGTTTTTAACGTTGGATTGATGACGTTTCTGCCAACTGACCAATCTGGTAAATTAAGGTATGGGTTGGTCCAACTTGAGGGAGGATGGGAGTGTTTGGAAAAAGATAAGATAGGCGGACTAACTGCTTAATAAAATAGCGATCATGTTTGATCGAAAAATTATCCAACCAGTAACCAGCATTGTAGTTGCGGCTGTTTGTGGTAACCTGTACTGGTACCTTTTTGGTACCTTTTGCGGAATTAAAGATACGTAAAACCAATGACTTAGAGAGAGCGTCTGTTTTTCCCTCTCCCGCTACCAAAATTGCCTATGAATTTCAGTTGGATTGTGACCATCAAGTCGTGATGGCACATAAACTGGTGATGTCATTGCAGGTCTTCCGATCGTTGAATGTTGTCAAATTGCATTTCGGGATGGCCTCCAACGAACTCATCGAACTTGATTGCTTCGGTGATTATCCAGTTACGGAAAGCGGTTACTTTTTGCAGGTTGAGAGCTTGAGGCTGGCATGCGAAATAGTAAGATCTGTTTTCGAGAGCTACAGGGAACGGAGAAACCAGGGCGCCGCGTTGTATCGCGTCGGCGGCGGCTACCATTCCCACTAAAGCCACGCCACGCCCTGCAATGGCCTCGGATAGAACCATGTGTTCCTCACTGAAGACCGGGGAACTTCCGAGTTCGGTGTCTGGTAATCCGGCTGCGGAAAACCATTTTTGCCAACTGGGGTCGCGTTCATTAAAACCGGTCCAGTGATAATCGAGCCTTGATACGTCTGCCAAATCAGCGGGGGTTAAGAGATTCTTCGCAAGATCCGGTGTGCAAACTGGTGTTACAAGATCCGTGAACAACATTTGAGAGTGTAATTCGTCGTATCCGCCTTCTCCATAACGAATGGCGACATCGATATTGGTTCGCGCGAAATTTATAGGATCATCTGTTGCTTCCACGCTGACAGCGAACTCTTCATGTTGATTGTAAAAGCTCGGCAGCCGAGGAGTAAGCCAATTCGATGCAAAGGACATCGTGGATGATATAATCAGATCACCGCCATCATTCGACTGCTTCAAAGCTTCAGAGCCGTTGGAAAGAAGGTCAAATGCTTCCTTGATTATCGGCGCGTAAGCTTCCCCCTCTTTTGTCAGTTGGAGAGATCTTGTTAGCCGATTAAACAGTTTAACGCCTAGCCACTCTTCCAAGGCCCTTATTCTATGGCTAACAGCTGTAGATGTAATGCACAGTTCGTCGGCAGCGTCCTTGAAACTCATATGCCTGGCCGCCACTTCAAAGGTTCTAAGAGCATTCAGTGGCGGCAGGCGTTGGATGGTCATGGTAACTTCTTTCCTGGGAGATATTGCCAGCAAGCGTTTTAGCAAGCTCAACAGTAGCTTTTTTAGCATCATCACGCGACCGCTCATGCCGCTCATCAGCGAACTCTTGGTATTCACTGTGAACGAAGTGACGATCGGCAAGTCCAAGATAGTGAGCAACCGCTTTTATGTGGCCGTCCAGATAGTTCATGTGCTCACGAATGCCACCAGGTGAAAATCCAAATTCACCTTTAGAAGTCAGGGCCACCAGAGTCTTTCCGCCCAATATTGGCTCAAGTGGATAATCACCACGGGCAAGATCAAAAGAAAAAGTTTTGCCAATGCGAATGACCCTATCAACCCAGGCTTTCAATGCGGCTGGCATGCCATAATTGTACATCGGAGTGCCCAGCAGGACGATATCGGCGACCTCAAGTTCGCCGATTAGCTCATCGGACTCCTTGAGAATCTCAACCAACTCCGGCGTGCGCTGATCCTCTGGTGTAAAGCAGGCTTCAATCCATTTAGCTGAAACGAACCCTGGTGGGTTTTGCCCGATGTCACGCCGAATAACGGTGTCGCCAGGACGTTCCGCCAACCAGGTTTCCAAGAAACAAGCGGATAATTTCCGGGAAATGGATCGGTCGGTGTTCTGGGCACTGACATCAATATGCAGAATAGTAGCCATTTGTTGTCTCCATAGTTATTTTCTGAATCAAATCTTCCCAACATCGTGGCGCTGCGTCGAATTCATTCTCGTCAGGTGATGGCTGAGGGTTTGGACACCCGGCTAATCAATTTCAAACCGGGTGGCTTATTTGAGCAAAATTGGACCGGTGTAGTCACGCAAAGTGTCAGTGCGGGCGCCCGGCATTCGCCTCCTGTCGAACATGTGCGTCAATTTGGTGAAGTGGCGCAATCCAGATGTCGTCACGGGCAATAATGCGTGAGAGCCAGGCTTCGACCTGTCGCCATTCGTTAACTGTTTAGCATCTCTATGATGCCGGACATCAACGCCATGAATTCAATTTCTTTTCCTGGAGAGACAATCTCCAGCTGGCTGTGATTGCGCGCGAAGTCGTCCAGTGCAATTTCACCCTCGGATAATGCAAGCAGATCGGCATAGCTCGTAGAAAATATCAGATCCGGTGACGGGCAAGCCGCGTAGAGCATCTCGGCTTTGCCATTTTGCGTTATGAGTTGCATATTCTCCCCGTCCACGACAATGGCTGCGCGAAAATTCATGTCGGGATTAACGATGCGTTTGGCTGCGGCGCCCATTGTGGTCGCAATAGTGCGTAGATTGCCTGGCTGCACAATGTCGCTTTGCGGTTTGAACCGACCGCCAAAGAGTGCCAGATCGAAAATGATGTCGCTCGTACGCGCCCCAAGCTCAGTCAGTTCATAAACCGACGTGCTGTGACCGCCATCTGCTTTTTCAACCAACCCGTCTCCCACCAACTTTCCCAACCGCTCTGTTAATAGATTGGCTGCGATTCCGGTTAACCCGCGATGAAGGTCCGTAAAGCGCGCAGGACCAGCATGTAGATCCCGCAGGATCAGCAGCGTCCAGCGATCTCCGATGCGATCAAGCGCACGGGCAATCGGGCAGAGCAATTTGTACGACCGACTCTTGGCCATGACGTCCTCACGATAATGTTACTTTAAAAAATAAAGTGATTACTGTACTTTATCAAGTGACCTTAAATTCGGAGTTATGCCATGTCAACGTTACTTGAGATCCCTGTCACCAGCGCAGCCCGGAAAACCGGCCTGGCTGTCATCATGCAATTGCTGGAAAATCCAAAATTTAGCCAAGAAATTCTTGAGTGCCGGCAAACCCGTTCTGCGGGCCAGTTGAAATTGCTCTTCGATCAGATGGCCTGACCTTAGGTTTCCACCACCGATAATCGCATCTCCCCCCAACCTAGAAAGAGAAAGAGAAAAACTATGTCCAATCTATCAACACTCCTCGAACGCAACCAAGCCTTTGCAGCAGATTTTTCTTCGGCTGATCTCCCCATCCTGCCCAAAATGCGAACGATCATATTGACCTGTGTCGACTCGCGGGTTGATCCTGCGCATGTGCTGGGACTTGAGCTTGGGGATGCGGTGGTCATTCGCAACAATGGCGGGCGCGTCACAAATGCCGTGATAGAAGAAGTGGCTACACTGGCTTTCATGGTTAGCATGATGGGTGGTGAAAAACCCATACTGTTTGAGCTGGTAATCCTGCAGCATACCCAGTGCGGTGCGGAGCGTTTTGCCGATCCAGACTTTCAAAGCGCGATACAAACAAAACTTGGTTTCGATGTTTCCACGTCGGCCATACACAATCATGAACAAAGCGTCAAAACTGATATTGAAAGTTTACGCAATGCATCCGAGATACCCGGAAACATTCTTGTGTCCGGCCTGATCTACGATGTAAAAACCGGCAAAATCCAAGAAGTTGTTGCGCCCAAGCAGCTTGCCTAGATTCCATTAGTACAAGGCAATGATTTGAAGCGGGGTAGCTGAAAAAGGGAGCCAGTGACCCCGCTGACCAAGGTAGAACTCGCCATATGGCAGACATAAACCGCCTGGATCGAGCTTCTGCTTTGGGTCATTATGCGAAGCCTGATTCACTCCTGAAAGCGGACACACAAGGTTATCCACGAAGGTTGATCACCATAGCCTCGCTTCTTGCTCTCAACAATTTCAAATAGCTGCACGGCGATATTCGGGCAGATAATAGTTTTGATCATAGATGGTAGTTTCCCCACAAGCTGCCCGTATTGCTGGAGTCGATCGTACAGTCCAATTCGAAAACGAAAGGATTGCCGCATCAACGGGTACTGAGGGGAAAATTGGAGCGGGCGACAGGATTTGAACCTATGACCTCAATCATGGAATGATTGCACTCTGCCGTTGAGCTACACCCGCATCCTGAGAATTGGATACTAGCCTACACGCCTTAAGGAGTAATGGTTAAAATGCGAAAGTGCGATTCATCGTTAATGGGATGATTGGGCAGTTCAACAGACTCGCTTTCGCTTCAAACTACGAACCCGTGCTATGTATTCCGATTGGAAAAATTGAAACTACCAGCAACAAGCAGGGGCCTGTGAATCGCACAAAAAAGCCTTTTGATATTCAATTTTGTTAAAGCGCTCTTTATCAAGACTTTGGCCTGCAGTTTCAGATGAGGGATGAAGGCCAGCCAGATTCGCGCCGTCAACAAAACCCTCTTGTGTCGTGCAACGAAGACGGTTGACAGAGGTACACGTTCACCACCCAAATCTGATTTCCATCTGCTGTTACCCCACAAAAAATTTGCCTGGGTACATCCTCGTGCCTCACATTCAGGCAGGGCTTGCAAATGCACCTGTGTGCCTGGCGAATATTTTTCGAATTCCTGGTCATAGCCCACGACATTGAAGTATGCCTTTTTTCCCAGAATGGTAATGATATCGCCTGCGATGAGTTTGTCACCGATGTAGAGGCCGGCAATAAATCCAACGTCAGTGCAAATTTTCTTGAACAGTTCTTGTTGCTTTTGCGCAAAACTGTGTTTGCGCCCTTTATTTGTGAGCGTTTGAGCGTTCAGCGCTATCACCGAGTCGATATCGTCTGCCGTGCACTTCCTGAACACAAATTCTGGAACCGCATTGTCGGCAATTTCTTTCAATTTTCTGGTTTTGCGTCTCAAATTGCTGGCTTGTTTGTTAGATAAATAAGCCTCGTCTTTAACAAGCGTGCGTGACCAGTTTTCCTGATATCTGGCCGTTAAATGCGGATAGTCAAGATTGCCACCGGGCTGAATTGCAACATCCTCAAATTTCACAAAACGTGCTTGAGAAACAAGGAAAAGCTCTTCGCAAAGATTGTTAATTTGGGCGCGGGAAATATGGGATGTCCGGTTGCAGCAATATAAATGGTCACCGAAATCCAGGAACAACAGATTGGTTTCAATACCTTCGGGTGTCACGAACCCGACCAGAATTGTCTCGGAACAATCAAAAGAATTCAGATACGTTGATTGAGTGAAATAGGTTTCACTAATCGCAGAACTCTCATTCTCAACCAGTGTATCGAGGCTTTGTCTGGTCAAATTCATACTTAAGCGGCCTTCTTGCTAAATCTGTCGTTGCGCAACCGTACAGCCTTGCCCTTCAGATAACGCAGGGAATGCAGGGTACGTCCGCTCAAACGGCCAATCGGATTGTCGCAATAGTCATGTTCCATGGGGATTTGTGTTTCAGACCCAGCCTGACCAGACAGCCCGCTTTTGAATTGCCGCAGTCCGCCAAATTGTGATGACCCGCCCAGGTCATAGTATTTGAAGGATTCTGCGCTGAACTCGTTCACGATGTGCCAGTGCAAGGCATAGCTTGCTCTTAGTGGAAGGCCCTTGTCAGCGGTTGCCCCGTACAGGTAGTGGACCGTGTCGCCCAGTGGCGCTGCCACTGCTCCTGCTACAACCTCGTCGCCCTGCCAGGCCAGATAGGTGCGCGGTTTTAATACTTCCGGTACTCTTTGGCACATCAAAGGCACGACTTCCAACTGATCAACCAAATTGATCTGCTTTCGCGAAAGCATACTACTGTGAACCGAGGCGAAAGCATCTTGCCCACCAGGTCCATCGTCTCTTTCTATCACCAGGTTATTCTTCAGCGCTTTGCGAAGATTGTAACGCCATTTCTGTCCCAGGCTTTTCATTTGTTCTTCGGCAGAGAGTTCGAGATTTACAACATACCGCGATGAAGCAGCAGTTGGCTCACGTTGTGTGAACCCGCACGAAAACAGCAAGTCGCTTTCAATTTCTTGATATTGTTGATTTGGACGGGGTAAAATCGTCAACATGTGCCCCTGTTTTTCCACGAACTCAGCTTTCATCTGGGCTATGGTTGCAAGATAGTTGGATGGATCAACCGGGCAATGCCGACGGCGCCAAAATGGCCCAAAACGAACGTTTACCACGCCCCGTCCAATCAGGGGTATCGCGTAAATAACGACAACGGCGCCGCCAACCACTCTGCCCTGTCTGTATGAAATGAAAAGTTTGGTATTTCCCTGCTGAACCAGCGTCTTGTAACCGGCAATTTGGTCAAGGCTGAGGTCATCAAATTCCGCCGCCAGAATATCGAAATTTTCCGGCGTCAATGGCTCAATTTGATAGGATCCACTTGTTATGGAATCGCTATTTTCTTGCCACTCCCCCAGCGTCTGTGGGCTGCTGTAATGTGGCAGTGTTGGTGTAGGAACAAGGGAATCCCGTTCAAGAAAGCGCATAAGATTTTGCCTTGATGGTGGTTCTGTTGTTTTGTTTTTTTGGCCGGATGGAAACTGGGTCCACAATTTTTTCATAAGTGCCCTGGTCCAGGATTTTTCCCTTGTTAAGTCGCACGACTGTGTCACAAATCGCCAAGGTCGAGACGCGGTGTGCAATGATGATGATTGTGATGTCGCTGGCCAATTTCTTGATTGCGTCCATCACCGCTGCTTCGGTCTCACTATCAAGGGCGCTGGTGGCCTCATCGAGCACCAGTACACTCGAACGTTTGTAAAGTGCACGGGCAATCCCGATACGTTGACGTTGTCCCCCCGATATGCGGATACCGCGTTCACCAACGCTTGCGGAATATCCACCGGGTTGGCTCTCGATGAAATCGTCAATCTGTGCGCCTTCGGCGGCCTTTTTTACGCGTTCCAGATCGATTTCATCTGGATCTACTCCAAACGCAATGTTTTGGGCAATTGAGGCATCCTGCAAAAAGATTGACTGGGGTACGTGGGCAATCTCACTTTGCCAGGAACTTGTGGTTCCCTCACCCAATGTCCGGCCATCAATTTTAATGGTTCCAGTAGTTGGCTTTAATAGCCCCATGATCAAATCCACCAGGGTGCTTTTCCCGCTTCCGGTTTTTCCGACCAGACCAACAATCGTACCTTTGGCGATCGTCAGGTTCATATCCTCCAGCACGGTTTCGTGTTCCCGGTCATAGCCGAAGTTTACGCCCTCAAGTTTAATGTCTTTTTTGAAAGCCGAGCCTTTGGAAGGCTTGTCTCCAAGGCGCTCCGGCAGAACCGGCAATTCCAGCAATCCCAGCACGTCGCGCAGTACCTGATGATTGCCGGTGATATGCGCCCATGCTTGGTACATGTCCTGCATCAAGGGAAGAAGGCGCTGAGCACCCAAAGCCAGTACCCCGAGAATTGGCAACGCTGCTACGGCACCCCCGATCTGGTTGACTAGGTACAAGGCCATAAAGGCAATGATGACCATACCCAATGCCTCGACCACATAACGCGGAGCGCGAGCGATTGTATAATTCACCATGTTTGCCTGTTGAAGATTGTGGTCAAGTTGGCGAAACTTACTGACAAAAATTGGTTCCGCACGCTCGATCATCACTTCCCGAATGCCACCGGCACCTTCCTGGACGACCTGAATCCGCTTTGACTGCATTTCTGCAATTACACGGCTGTTTTTGCGCAAGTACCGCGCTGTAAACAAACGCACTCCCACAAACACCGACCCGATACCGATCATCGAGGAAAACGCTACAACCGGTTCAATATACAAGAGCGCCGACAGGATAAATAATGCCATGATCACTGAAACAACCGCACGCATTGCATGAAATAGCACGTTGTTTACAACGACCTGGATTTTGTTGATTGAGCCGACAATTTCACTGCTGTTGTGCTCAAGATGATAGGCGTAGGGTTGGTACAATATGTTTTGATAAACATTCGCCGCAAGATCATTGCCCAGCCCATAGACGAACACATTGCTTGCCCAGGTCAGCACGACCCGAACAAATCCGGCAAACAGTGCGGCGGATGCAAAGAGCATTGTCACCGGTATCAATATCTGGTCTGAATCGCCCCAGCCGAAGAAATTTAGCACAGGTGCAAGGAATTCAAATTTTCCGGCTTCATCGGCACCAACCATCACGGTTAAAAAGGGTATAACCGCGCCCAGCGACATTACTTCTGCAGCAGCGCCAAATAGCATTAAAACCATCACAGCGGTCAGTTGACGTTTTCTGCGAACGGAGAGTTGTCGGTAGAGCCGGATGAGAAGCGGAGATGGTATCATTGGGTTACCTGAAGTTGCGGGGAAGGAAGAACCTTCTTCATTTGTTTTGACAATTTTTTGATCCATCTGGATGCCAGTGGAAGATTGTTTAGAAATGCCACAATCGTTGGCATCGGATCGCTCCAGCGCCAGGTCATGTGGATTTCAGCCTTAACGGCCTGCACCATGGTTTTGAACAACTGTAAGGCTGCCTCCTGGGGACCAATCTCAGATGACTTTAGTGATCTGTAAATGCTGCTCACCGCGCCATAGGTCCAGACGTAGCGTTTGCCAGCAAGGCCGACCTTCAATTTTGATGGTTGTGGCTCCAAGCGCGCCAGATCAAGGGTCAGACGTCCAAGTTCCATTCCGCACGCTTCGGCAACCGCGTGGCTTCCGGCAACCCGTGGATTGAGTTCGAGAAAACTCAAATCATTTGTCGCGCTGTCGCGAATAAACTGAATTAGCCCGACGCCGTGGTAATCGAGCTTTTCAATCAGGCGATCGCCAATTGACCGGGCTTGATGGTCCAGTTCAATTGTATGGCCATCCACCGCAAACCCGGTGCCATCCCTGACATCGGTTTCCAGTATTTCTGTTGCAAGATAACGGATGGGTTTTCCGTTCTGCGCGGCAAAATATAGATTGATCCGTGGGCCGGTTACGTAGCGCTGTACGATCAGTTCTGAATGGGATTTTGGCCACTCTGGCAATACATCATCCAATTGCTCGTCTGAGTGTACAATCAGCGCCTTTTTGCCCATCAGGGTTTTTCTGGAATCGACCGGGCGAATGATCAACGGGAAATCGATGGCATTTTTTGCTGCATCAAGCGATTTGTAGTCGGATACTTTTTGATAACTGGCTATTGAAACACCTGCATTGGCCGCAAATTTCAGCATTTCCGGCTTGTTTGTGCAGATCTCTACGGTTTCAGCATCTACACCTGCATACAAACGGTCTTCGGGTAGCAAGTGTTGGTATTGCGCCAGGTCCCGCAGGCAGTTTTCCCAGATTGGATAAACCACCGAAATGTCCGGGCGGGAGCGTAAAAAGTCACCAAGGGCCTGATAAAATGCTTCACCGCTTTCAAGCGGGGGATGGTCCCAGCACTCATCCACGTGCCTGGAAAACTGCGCATAACCGCCGCCGCAATCCCGGGTTATGATCACCCGAAAGTTCATTTGAGCGAGTGCCGATGCAACGGTCAGGGTTGGCCGATAATTGCCAAGAAGCAGAACCGAAGATTGCTTTGATTTTGGGTTGCGCACCACTGATGATCCCTTGGTTTCGATAGCCAGTCCCGGTATGATTTTGCAAATGAAGACTGGTCCAGCGACAGCGAACCATGTTTCATTTTGCAACATTCAAGCCAGTTATCCTAAACAAGCAAAATGCATGCCACGTAAGGAATGAGCTGAAAATTTGATTCAAATTTTAGGGAATATCGCCGGTATCTTGTTAACCAGGACTTCAGTTGTAAAAATTACCCTTGACCAGAGACTTGGTGTCTACAGTTCCTTCGGCACCGCCACAATCAAGGCCGGTGGTGCCAATTTCAAGAAATCCGCCGGAAAACTCTTGTTTCTTGTTGTACAGTTCATAGCACACATCGGTATTTTCAACTTTGCCCTCCGATATGCGTGCGGAGCCAAAATCCTTTACTGCAACACCAATTTTTGCGTGCCGGGCAAGGATGTTTTGAAAGGTTGCGATTGAGGCTTCTCCAACCGATACAGCCTTGTCTCCGCACCGGTTCAAATCCAAATTTTGGCCGTGGTAGCTACCATAGGACAGGTCCAGGCAGTCATTACCGGCATTTTCGACTGTCAGTTCGCTAAATTTGAGTTCAGAAAAGTCTGCATCAACGGCATCGTATGCTGCATCAACAATCGAAGCCCGCCGCACATTACCGCTGACACGCACAAAATTTACCCCATCCTCACAAGTCGCCTTATTCACATTCACTTCAACATCATGCAAATTTATGTCGATAAATGTCAGACATCCAGTAAGGCCAAGACGGTCAAAATTTTGTTCTCCACCGGCGACATCCTTCACGTGACCCGACACATCATCCAATGAGACTGACCAGCCGCGCATTGAGCCCGTAGTGACAACTGCCCGTCCGCTTGCTCCGGTCTTTGTCAATTTTATTGTTTTGTTTTCTTTGTTCAGTTCACCGTCAATTTGCCCATACAAGTCGACGTTGAACTCCCGGGTATCCAGTGATTTATGCGATATGCCAAGATCGTCGGGGTCGCTAAATCCGGTAAATGGTTCATCCAGTTGAGATTTGGGAAAGGCAAAGTAAATTCCCGTAAGACCATCCGCATCAATATAAGTTTGGCTCATCAGCTTCTTTACCAGCAAGTCCGGTGTCGCATCGATCATCCGGCAATCGGTCAACGAGTCGCTGCAAACTTCCAGTTTTCCAGGCTTGTCTGTAGTGAAAACGTAGCTCAGCCGGTTGTTACTGCGACTATAGTTTTTTCGGGCTTTCACCTTGACCGATCTCACCTGATCGGTTGTTTCCATCTGCCTCAACCGGGTTTTCATGGTCTCAAGAGTCGATTGGAGGTCGTTATTTGCAATATTCACGCCCCTGTTCATCAGCGATTGACGAAAATCTTCAACATCCAACTGTTCCAAGAGCCGTTGTGCGGCTGGCACTCCTTTTTGGGCAGTCATCGTGATTTTTTTCAAAACCTCATCCGGCGCTGTCAGGACTGAGGATCCGCCATCATAATAAATCGGGATGAAGCTGTTGGTCAGCGGATCATAAATTGCACGGCGATCGTCTTGAGAAAATCCATGCGTCCCACCCATGCTGTTAAGGATTGCTTCAAATGCAGCGGTTCCGGGAAATTTTAACCGGTTTTTGCCGTTTTCGAGGCGGTTTGCGATTTCAACCATGTCATACATGTTACCGCCATATTTGGTGGCGTAAGCCTTGTCGTACCTAAACAACAACCGGTTCATCTGGCTTAATGCAGTATTAGCAATCGCCATGCTTGTCGGCCCTTTGAGACCCCATTTGAAGTTCGAGATGCGAGCAAGTGCAGCACCCCTTTCGAGATGCGCGAATTTGTGTCCAAACGCAAAACGCTCGTCACCTTCGATAATCGGGCCTTCGCGGACATTGTTGAACTCCAGGAATTCCTTGACGATTTTTTCCTGAAATATCACGCCTACGGCTGGTTTTTGATTTCCAACGACCCGAAGGGTTGCCATGGTGGTGCGAGGTGCAAGAAAGCCCAGCTTTCCAAGCATGGTGGCAGCGAAAACCTCGTTCTTTCCATTTCGGGTTTCTGGCCTGAACAAGACAAATTTGGTAATTCCGAATATGTGCCCATCCACCAGCTTTGCATTCAGGCTAGGCTCCTCGTTCATGTCATCTGGATAATGATCGTCCAAATCGCCATGGGGCCGGAACTTTATTTTCAAAGTGCATGAAACCCCGGACTTGGTATGGAAGGTGATGGTCCCTCCGGTGCGTTTTTCTTTTCGCGCGTGCCCCCGTTTAGCCAGGGAAACGTAGGATTTGATTTTCTTCTTTACCCAACCCCGATAATCATCGATCACCAGTTCCATTTCGAGCGAACCGAAAGCGTCTGGATGGATTGCAAGTGAATCAGTGTAATTCAGTTCGTTGCATTTTGGATACGGTGTCGGCACCGTCAGTTCGGCATTTTCTGCCGCATTGGCGTTCCAGGCCAACAACATCGCTGCCAGTAGTGCCATCCATCTCACAACCATTCCGCCGACCCCATTTTAATTGCGGTAATTGATCGTGCGTATTTTGAGAACCGGGTGCGGCGGAACGGAAATTTTTGCGTCAACATATCCATGGATACACCAAAATTTGCCTTTAACTCGACTGCGACGCTACCATCACGAACCGGGAAGCTTGAGCCTACACTACAATATTCAATATCTGTATCGATTGTGAGGCGAACATCGTTCACTTGAAAATATTCCCGCTGGTAGGAAACGGTCACAACCGGCTTGCAAAACCCGTAGTCGGGATCAACAAGGCCGTTTGAAAACAATTGCCGGACCTCATCGTCAGCGAGTTTACGAATGGTTTTGTGGCGTCCTTCTACTGAAGAAATTTTTACCTCCAGTGAATTGCCGTTTTCAAAGTGACCAGACGCGTTGTAGGTCCTGATGCGAACCTTCTTTCTTGGCACACTACCCTCTTCGGAAGCTGCAAAAATATCGAACGACAGGGTATCAAAATAGGTCGAGTAAATTCGCCTTTTTGGATGCAGCAAAATCGCATTTTCGTTCGACAGCCACTTGTGCAAGCCAGCGACCTGGCTTGAATTTACAAGCAGCTTTTCTTCAACACGAAAGCTCATCTATGCGAGGTTGTTTGAGTAGTGCACGTTGACATATTCAACGTCGGGATCGCCGCGAAGAAACACCAGCATTTCGTCGGTTTCTTGCCGGGTTCGATAGGCGAGCCTGTAGTTGTAGGTGTCACTTTGCTTGTCGAGTTGCACGTTCTGCAGGGCTTCTGCACCAAGCAGGCTCTCAATCGGCATCTTGCTTTTTGTTTCGATCAGATTTGCCGGCAATCCCTCATCAAATGAGAGAGAAAACAGTGGTGTATTGCGAAGCAGGAATATTTTTTCCAACACATGCGCACCGGTAATCGCTCCCAGAACCAGGACTAAAAGCATTATCGCCCACTTTAGTGTCACACCGGCTGCAATGCCGATGGTAAGCAGTGAAAACAGTACTACCAATTCAAACGGGTTCTTTACCGGATTACGAAACCGAACGATCGATAGCGCTCCGACCATCCCGATTGACAGGGTCAAATTGCCGGATATGACCTTGGTGATGACCAATGTAATGATTGGAAGAAGTATAAAGGTCAGGGTATGATGATAAGTCCGTACCCATCTTTGCCCTACTGCAGATAGCGTGTAGCGGATAAGCAGTCCTGAAATTCCGGCAGTCAGTACGGCCAATATAATTGACTGTTGTAGCTGCCATTGTTCGCGAATAACGTCCAACATTTTTGTTTTCCATAGTTGCCCAGATGACTGGAACATCGCATTTCAACGCTAATTATCGGTTAATTCGAGCGTGTGAAGTTTGCAGGTTGTTGCGAGCAATTTGTGTCATGCAGGATCACGACCCTGCATGCTCATTTGTTGTCCGGCTCACCAGTCATCTTATTTTCGGACCATTGTGTTTTTCGGCGGCATCTTTTAAGCACCGCTTAACTGCAACGCCTGCAATTTGTTTGATTCGCGGCCGCTGAAATCAAGCTTTGGAGGAGTAAATTCGCTTTGGACATCGCTGAAGAGGGTTTCTACGCCAGGAGGGAACCAATTCCCTGGACCGGATGGGTAGCAAGTCTGGCCCTGGTGCTGGTCATGTTGTTTGCCAGCCACTCGTTTCAGTTCCTGTTTGCAGATCAAATTACAGAAGGGTTAGCCGAGCGGCCGACCGCACGCTCCAATCCTGCCTATGCGGCTCTCTTCCTTGTTCAGTTTTCCTTGTTTTTCGTGCTTTTGTTTTTCCACATGCTGCGCAACGGCATTCGCATTCCGTTGATCGTTGCAATTGGATTTTGCGCCTATGTTGGGAGCTCAATATTCTGGTCGATAAGTCCGGGTACGACCTTGGCACCGGCGGTTTTGTTTTCCTATCTGGTGTTGGCGGCCTACACGACTTCAGCTTTCCTGCCGCCAAGACTATTTGTTCGACACTACTTTTTTGTTTGTGCGTTTATCCTGACAGCCTCGTTTATTCTCTACTTTGTCTGGCCAGAGGCGGCGGGTAGCCAAAGATGGATTGAACTCGGGCCGTTTGAATTTGAATTCAGCGGCGTAATGGCGAGTAAAAACTACGCCGGGATTGTATTTGCCAGCGCAGCCATCCTGGCATTGAACGGTGGGCATATCGGCATATCCAACCTCTGGCGATTTTTGGTTTTTGTAATGGCGATTGTCGCTGTCTTCCTATCAAATTCCGCAACTGCAATGGTGATTGTTGTTGCTCTTGGTGCACTGAGCTTGTTGATCAAGATATTTTCACATAATTGGAGAGCATTGCTGTTTGGATGCCTGGTATTGATTGCGGTGTTAATCCCAGCCCTTCCATTTATTTCTGTCGGTGATGTTCTGTCGATAATTGGGCGGGACCCAACATTCACCGGGCGGGCAGCTCTGTGGGACGGAGCCTATTCCGCCTTTCCCAATTATCCATGGATGGGGCACGGATATTTTGCGTTTTTTGATGCGGGCAAGTTTTCACCAGCTTGGGAATTTTGGGAGGACTTTAGATTTTTCCGGGCGGATAATTTTCACAACTCATCCGTGGATATTTTGGTTTCTCTCGGCATTGTCGGCCTGGTGGTGATGCTGGGCGCAATAATAAAAGCTGCAAATGTAGTGAATAATCAATCCATTGATCCGGGTGCTCGGCTTTGTCTTGGATTGGTGCTCGCATCATTCCTCATCGGTTCGATGATGGAGTTTGCTATTTTCCATTACAACTACATCGCAACTTTCATTCTGTTCTATGCCTTGTTTGCTGGCATGTGGCGGTATGGTGAGTGATGTGTCTCGCCAGCCGGTATCGGTGTCGGCACTCAAATTCGCTAAGCTGCTATCTGCTCGTAGGCAAGTGCTGCAACGATGTGCACGCGGTTGGTTTCACCGCCATTGAGCGCTGTATGATAGCCTCTTGTGTCAGTGAAATAAACTGAACCATCTGCAGGTAAATGCGTTACATGGTGATTGACTACAAACAGCGAGCCGGGATTGGTGACAACCGGAATATGCAGCCGCGGCTCAGGATCACGATGCCAGGAATTGCAGTTGTATAATCCCTTTGAAAGGACTCTCGTTCGCCCAATCGGAAAGCGCTTGGCAAGTTCCGCGTGAACATGCTCGAAATACGTTCCCCTGAATTTGGGGTTAAACTCAGAAAATTGTATTTCAGGCACCAAATCTTCTCGCGGTTCCTCCACATAGCGCTCATCAGCTCTTAGCCAATATCGACCGGATAGATCATTGTCTGTCCATTCGGTTTGACCGGGTCTTTGAGTTAGCGGTAACGCGGCAAAACCCTGGTCCTGCATTCCACCCTTGAACGCTTCTCGCTCCAGGCATTCATCAAGCGCCTCACACAGTTTGTTTGTATCGAACTTTAGATCAAGCCTATGGATGCCTGGGCCTGGAACAAATCCAGCAACGGATTGGGTTTCTGGTTGTTGCGCCATCCAGTTTTTGACCGCCTCAACATCCCTGTCAGTTATCAGTTTTTCTACTTGCATGTCCGGTTCCTTACGTCTGGAGCGTTGGCGTACAACCACTTTCTATTCAATCATATTATTCGATGATATACAGGCGATTAGGCGCTGTCAGTCTCGAAAATTGGAAGACTTATTGCGAAAATTCGATTAACTTGCTCATTTTAAAGGAGTAATCCGAGCATGCGCCGACAGATTCCTTCGATAACCGCACTTTTGTGCTTTGAAGCCGCCGCCCGTACCGAGAGTTTTGTTCAGGCTGCAGAAGCAATGAACATGACCCAGAGTGCTCTTAGCCGGCAGATCAAATTGCTGGAAGAACAGGTCCGCCAACCGCTGTTTGACCGGGTTCGCCAGCGTGTGAAACTTACCTCGTCTGGAAGGTTGTTCTGGCGGGAACTGGTGCCTCAACTGGAAAAGCTTGAGACAACTGTTTTGCGGGTGCGTACCCACGATCACAGAGGCGGCTCATTGAATTTGGGGATTTATCCAACTCTTGGCAGCCGCTGGTTGATGCCGATTATTGCGCATCTTTCCAGACAGCATCCTGAAATCACTTTCAATACGATTACCTACCTCAACAACGCTCAGCTTGATGCCAGTAATATTGACATTGCCATTGTCCAGGGTGATCCGTCCTGGCCGGGCTTCGACGTACAACATTTGATGGATGAAACGCTGGTTGTTGTGGCGAGCCCAGACCTGCTGGAGAAACCAACCAGTGCGGTAAGTGCCTTGTGGGATTATCCAATCCTCCAGCATGAGACCCGTCCCCAGTCATGGAATATCTGGTTGACCAGCCTTGAAGCAACTCTGGAAACAGTTCCGGGCGGTCCAAAATTCAGTCAATTCGAAATGTTGATTGAGGCTACGAAAAAGGCGCTTGGTATCGCTCTTGTCCCGCGTGTTTTGGTGGAAAGAGAGCTGACCGATGGCAGTTTGATAAAAGCGCATCCACACGAATGCACTCCAAAAAGTGCTTATTATGTACTGGTGCCCAATGCGAAGCTTGGCATAAAAAGAATTGAGCTGGTTAGCAAGTGGCTGGTGGAAGAGGCGGGGTGTTCCAACGGCGCGAGAAGCTGACTTGCAGTTGAATTCCTGTCTGCCTATATCAGCACCTATTAAAACAAATCGTAAACTTGCAAAATCTATGGGACTTTGACCGCCATGAACGACACCGCCACAAAGGAAGTCTTTTCGTTTCAGACGGAGGTTGGTCGACTACTCGACATTGTTGCCGGGTCTCTTTACTCGAACCGCGAAATCTTTCTGCGCGAGTTGGTCTCCAACGCATCGGATGCCTGTGACAAGCTCCGTCACGCGGCGCTTACCACTCCTTCGCTGGTTGAAGGTAATCAGGAATTTCAAATTTCACTGAACGTGGACAAGAAAGCTAAAACCATAACCATTGCGGACAATGGCATTGGCATGAACCATGATGATTTGCTTGAAACACTCGGCACAATCGCAAAGTCCGGTACCGGCGCTTTTCTGGATCAGCTTGGAAAAGGAGATAAAAACGATCTCAGCCTGATCGGGCAGTTCGGTGTTGGATTTTACTCCGCCTTCATGGTTGCAGACAGTGTTGAGGTTACCACCCGGAAAGCCGGGGAAGAAGGAGCGTGGCTTTGGTCGTCGGATGGCAAGGGCGAGTTTTCCATCGAACCGGCAAACCGCGATGAACGGGGAACCACAGTCGTTCTACACACAAAGAAAGATGCCAAGGAGTTTCTCGAAGAGACCCGCATTCGCCACATCGTCAAAACCTATTCAGATCACATTGGCTTTCCTGTTCTGTTTAAGGATGAAACCCTGAATGCTGCATCCGCAATCTGGACGAGACCGCCAAAAGACGTCAGCACGGAACAGCATACGGAATTTTATCATCATTCCGCCCATGCATTTGACGAGCCCTGGCTCACTATTCACAACCGCGTCGAAGGTTTGGTGAGTTATACGAATTTGCTCTACGTACCTTCCAGCCAGCCGCTCGATTTGTTTGATCCGGAGCGAAAGGGCCATGTGAAACTGTATGTGAACCGCGTGTTCATTACGGAAGATACCAAAGGGCTACTTCCGAATTTCTTGCGCTTCCTGCGCGGAGTGGTGGATTCAGAAGATCTTTCATTGAACATATCGCGCGAAATGCTGCAGACCGATCCCAAGCTTGCAAAGATACGCTCCGGTCTCACCAAGAAGGTAATTAGTGAACTCAAGAAGAAGGCGACCAAGAACCCGGAAGATTATGTGTCTTTCTGGAAAAACTTCGGCGCCGTGGTGAAAGAGGGGTTGGTCGAGGAAGTGGGCGTGCGTGACAAAATCCTCGAAATCTGCCGCTTTACCTCAACCCATGGTGACGAGCTGACAAGCCTGCAGGAGTATGTGGACCGGCTGAAGGATAAACAAGAAGCCATCTACTATATTGCCGGCGATGATGCGGCAAAAATTGCCCATTCCCCACATCTTGAAGGTTTCCGAGCTAAAGGGGTGGAAGTATTGCTTTTGTCAGATTCAGTGGATGAATTCTGGATGCAGCATGTCACCGAATTTGATGGAAAGCCGTTCAAGTCAATCACCCGGGGTGCTGCGGATCTGGATGCCATAGAGGGCGATGAACCAAAGAAAGACAAAAAGGATGAAGCGGACACACCGGCGCTCGACGGCTTGATTGCTGCCATCAAACTGGAGCTGGGTGATTTGGTTAAAGACGTGCGCCCATCCAAGCGGTTGACGGAAAGTCCGGTCTGCCTGATCGCAGACGAAGGTGACATGGATGTCAATCTGGAGCGCCTGCTACAGCGACACGGGCAATTGCAAGGGGGCACTCCACGTGTATTGGAGCTCAACCCGGACCACAGCATCGTTCGCAAATTGGTTGAACGTGCTGATCTGGAAGGAGCGGGTAGTGATGCCTTGTTGAAGGACGCAGCACATCTATTGCTTGATCAGGCGCGTATTGCCGATGGTGAGGTGCCCTCAGATCCAGCTGAATTTGCCCGTCGATTGAGTTCTGTGATGGAGCAGGCTCTATAACTTGAAGGATTGGCGATCACTGAAGTTGTTCAATCAGTTTAGTGAACCAGGGCCAGTTCTGTTCAGCTTGATCGTTGATGAACCGGCTGTCAGTTTGTCGCTTGCTGATTTCTTACCCTCCAACTTGAACCCCAGGAGATAATTATGAAGTTCCAACTTGCAATCAACATGGAGCGCATGAACCCGGAGACAGATATGGTCGCGGTGCGAGATCATACGCTTGAAATGGTCAAGATGGCAGATGCTGCAGGCTTTGAGATTGCCTGGGCAGCAGAACATCACGCGCTTGAAATGACGATTGCGCCCAATCCGTTCCAGTTGCTCACGTGGTGGGGGGAGCATGCGCCCAACATTCGTTTGGGTGTCGGAGTAGTAAATGCTGCCTATTGGCATCCAATCAATCTGGCAGGGGAAGCTGCCATGCTGGATTTGATCAGTGGTGGCCGGTTGGAGTTCGGCATCGGCTCAGGCGCATACCAGCGGGAATTTGACCGGATGAAACCGGGTCTCGCCCAACCGGACAGCTGGCGCTACATGCAGGAAATGCTACCGGTGGTGAAAGAGCTCTGGAAAGGTGATGTGGAACACAATGGGGAGTTTTGGGAGTTCCCAACCTCCACTTCCTGTCCAAAGCCTGTTCAAGAAAATGTGCCGGTTTGGGTTGCGGCCCGATCACCGATTACCTTTGACTATGCAGTCAAACACAACTGCAACATTTTGAGTTGGCCGTTGACAATGCCATTTTCTGAAGCCGAAAAATACAAGGGCCAGCTGGACGAGGCAATTGCCAAGCATGATGGAAAGTTTGACGGTACATTCGCGATGATGCGTCATACTTCAGTCTATGAAACAGAAGCGGATCGGGAAGCCGCCATGGTTGCAATTCGGAGTGTGCTCGGCCAGTTCGGCAATTTGATGATGAAAATTGGCGACGTGCACAATGGATTTCCAGAGCGTGTGCCGCTTGAACAACTTGACGGTAATTTTCGGGTAGAGCCAAAGATGCTGGAGGAAAACCTGATGTTTGGTTCACCGGAACAGGTTAGCGAAAAACTTCACAAATACGAAGAACTGGGCGTTGATGCTTTTCTCTATTACGCTTCGATGGGGCTTGGTATGGAACAGCAAAAACGCTCTCTTCAACTGTTCATTGACAAGGTCATGCCTGAATTTGCCTGATCCAAACCCACGTAAAGGGAGCCGATGCGTGAGCGCAATCACTAAAGACGGAACCGCCTATGATTTATCTGGCTCGGAAGATGCGCCGGTTGTTGTGCTCATACACGGCTTGGGGATGAACCGGGAGACCTGGGGTCAAATCGCTCCGGTGCTGGCACAAAAATACCGGGTTTTGGCTTATGATCTTTGCGGGCATGGACAAACGGTTCTGCCACGGGAGACCCCAAGCCTGGGCGTGTTGTCGAAGCAGTTGCGAAGTCTGCTTGATGAGTTGGCGATTGAAAAATGCGCCATCGTCGGGTTTTCGCTTGGCGGGATGATCAACCGGCGGTTTGTCATGGATAATCCGGGTCGGGCAACCGCACTGGTGATCCTCAATTCGCCACACGAGCGACGCCCTGAAGAGCAAATACTGGTTGAAGAGCGTGCCGCCCAGACTGGGGCAGGGGGACCGGCAGCAACCATTGATGCCACGCTGGAGCGCTGGTTTACAACAGACTATCGCGACAACCGGCCCGGTGAAGTTGAGCGCATCCGCAATTGGGTTCTGGCCAATGATCCCGATAACTATGCCAGGCATCGCCAGGTGTTGGCGAATGGCGTTATCGAACTGATCCGGCCTGAACCACAAATTACCACACCCAGTCTGGTGATGACGTGTGAAAATGATAGCGGTAGTACGCCGGAGATGTCTTACGGTATTGCGTCGGAAATTCCCGGTGCTGAGACTATTATTATACCGGGCCTCCAGCATTTGGGATTGATTGAACAACCGGCGCTTTTTTCTGCCCCTATTGAAGAATTTCTTGGTCGAACGATCGACTGACCCAGTACACAGACAAGGAACACAAAATGGCAAAGCTCACTGGCGGACAAGCTGCGGTTGAAGCGCTTAAAGTTGAAAACGTTGAATATGTCTTCGGGCTGATTGGTTCTGCCACAATGGAGATGTTTGACGCGCTTTATGATGCGAAGAAGATCAATTTTGTTGGTGTGCATGACGAACGAACCGGTACCCATATTGCTGATGGCTATGCACGCGCCAGCGGCAATGCAGGCGTTATACTTGCCGGGCAAAACGGACCGGGGGCGACCAACCTTGTGACCGGGTTGGGGCAGGCAATGGCGGCTTTCTCACCGGTGATTTCGATCGCCGGGGCCTTGTCTTCGTCGCATGTTTATCGGGATGCCTTTCAGGAAGTTGACCAGCAGTCTCTATTCAAGCCGGTTACAAAAAAGACCTGGACGGTAACCGGGGCAGACCGGGTGCCGGAAATGTTTCGTGAAGCGTTCCGGGTGTCGATGAGTCCCCGGCGGGGTCCGGTTCAACTCAATCTACCGCGTGATGTATTGTCCGCTCAGGCTGAGTATGAAGATTTTGGCGCGCCTGAAGCTTACCGGGTGCAATCGGTTCCTGCCGGTTCGCAAGAGACAATTGAACAGGCGACTGCGCTTCTGCACAAGGCAAAGCGTCCGGTGATAATCGCTGGTGGTGGTATCAAGAACACTGAAGGCCATGTACAAGCAATTGCTTTGGCTGAAGCATTGAACTCGCCGATTGTGACTTCTCCAGGCCATGGGGACGCAATCCCCTTAGGTCATCCGCTCAATGCAGGACAGATGGGTCCGCGCGGCAATGAAGTTGCCTCACGTCTGGTTCGCGAAGCAGATGTGATCCTGGCGCTGGGTACGAGGGTTGGATTTAACTCAACATTCTACAGCTATGACAACATCAACCGCGATGCGAAGATAATCCATGTGGAACTGGAACCAACCGCTATCGGCCGGTTTTTCCCGGTTGAGCTGGGCATTTGGGGAGATGCTCCAACTGTTGCATTACAATTGTGCGAAGCGTTGGCGAAACTTGAATCACGAAACACAGCGGATGCATGGACTGAGGCCTATAAGGCCGAACGGATTGCCTATCTCGCTAAACGGGATGCGGATGCACAGGTTGACGCGATGCCGATCCATCCGTCTGGTCTATTCAAAACACTTCGCGATGTGCTGCCGCAAAATGCAGCCGTCACGATGGATGCTGGCACCTTGTGTTTGCAGGCAACTGACGCGCTGAATTACTGGGAGCCAAAGAGCCTGTTCACGCCTCTGGATTTTGGATTGGTCGGGTTCTCATTTGCCTGTGGTCTTGGGGTCAAGCTCGCAAAACCCGAACGACCTGTTGTCAGTTTGATGGGGGATGGTGGATTTGGCATGACTGTTTCTGAGCTCTCAACGGCGGTTGATCACGGCATCAACACGGTCACCGTGGTGATGAACAACCGTTGCTGGGGTGCAGAAAAAGCCTATCAGCGTGACTTTTTTGGTGAGCGCTATATCGGCGCTGACATTTCAAGCCCGGAGTTTGACAAGCTGGCCGAACTCTACGGCGCTGCAGGGTTCCGGGCGAGCACATTGCCTGAAATGGCTGAGGCGATTGAGGCGGCACTGGCGTGTGGCAAACCTGCTGTCGTTGACGTGGCAGTTGACCCGGCAGCGCTTTACAGCTTCCGTCGGGACAGTTTCAAACACCGGGGTGGCTAATTTAGTGATTGAGCCCCAGCATGCCGGTTCTTACTGAATAGTCGACAACCAGCCCGTAATCAGGATCTTCTTCTGAATCGACTACCAATTGTCCTGCACGCTTCAATACGCGGTGACAATCATGGGAAAGATGACGAAGCTGGATGGTTTTCCCCTGCGCCTCATACTTCGACGCAAGTGCCTCGATTGCCTGTAACGCGGATTGATCAACAACCCGGCTGTTCATAAAATCAACAATGACAAGAGAGGGGTCGTTTTTAGGATCGAAGATTTCGGCAAAACCCTCAGTGGAGCCGAAAAACAATGGGCCCTCTATTTGATAGACCCGGGCACCGTATTCGTTTAGCCCAGACTTCGCGTGAATTCGTTTCGCATTGTTCCAGGCATAAGCCAGAGCAGAAACGATAACACCCACCACAACCGCGATTGCCAAATCGCTCATCACGGTAACAATCGTTACCAGTATCATGACCATGGCATCGGTGAGGGGAATGCGGCGAAGGATCATCAGGCTTTGCCAGGCGAACGTGCCGATAACCACCATGAACATGACGCCCACAAGGGCTGCCAGCGGGATTTGCTCGATCATGCCGGATGCGAACAGAATAAACACAAGTAGGAACAATGCGGCTGCAATGCCTGAAAGTCGGGTACGTCCACCGGACTTTACGTTGATCATCGACTGACCGATCATTGCACAACCACCCTTACCGCCAAAGAAGCCGGTAATTGTATTGGCTATACCCTGGGCAACGCATTCCTGAGATGCCCCGCCACGATTTTCAGTAATCTCGCCAACCAGATTGAGCGTCAACAGGCTCTCGATCAATCCGATCGCTGCCAATATCAGTGCGTAAGGAAATATGATCCTGAGTGTTTCGAGCGTGATTGGCACAGTTGGAATGGCGAACTCCGGCAGGCCACCCTGAATGGAGGCTAGGTCACCAACACGGGGTACATCAATGCCAAACGCGATAACAATCGCGGCGACTATCGCAATGCCCGCCAGGGGCGCAGGCACAACATTAGTAATTTTGGGCATTGTCCAGATGATCGACATCGTTAGTCCGACCAGACCCAGCATGAGAAACAGCGATACACCGCTCATCCAAGCCCTGGCACCATCCGCGCCGGTTACCTGAAACTGTGTAAGCTGGGCGGCAAATATCACGATTGCCAGTCCGTTTACGAAGCCAAGCATGACAGGATGCGGAACCAGACGGATAAATTTCCCCAACTTAAAAATGCCTGCGAGAATTTGCATGATGCCCATCAACACAACAGTTGCAAACAGGTACTGAACGCCGTGCAGGGCAACCAGTGACACCATAACAACAGCGAGCGCTCCCGTAGCGCCGGAAATCATGCCCGGTCGTCCACCAATCAGGGCAGTCACCAACCCCACGATAAATGCAGCGTACAGCCCAACAAGTGGGTGAACACCAGCAACGAACGAAAACGCCACAGCTTCGGGAACAAGGGCCAAGGCAACTGTTAGACCAGAAAGCAGTTCGGTTTTTATGCGGCCTGGGGTGAATTTGCCGGAGTCTGACTCAGTCTTATCAGCAAATGAAAAGCGTGCGGCAAATTCTGCCAACATCGATTTGGACACGAAATAACTTCCAATCAGGAGTTTCGGGAAAGTGTGCCCTGTTAATCAGGATTATAGGCATTTCGCAATGGTCAAAGCAGTGTGTTGTAACGATTGTTGGCTAAATTGGGCGGATGCGTAGTAGTTTTCTTCTCGCTTCTTTATAGGTAGTTGCTTGATGGGGTGCTGAGGAATTCAATATTGGCCAATTCTGAAACTGCGACGAGCTTCACTCAAAGCCAGGCGTTTGGCATTGGTATGATTCTGCTCGGCTCGGTATTTGTTGGTGTAATGCCAAATGCGGCAAAAATTGCTTATCAGGATGGTGCCAATCCGCTGGCGTTAATCTTGCTTCGCACTATTTTTGGTGCACTTGGAATGGCGCTTTTTATGATTGTGCGCGGACGAAAGTTTGGTATTGCCCGAACCCATGTAAAACAAAGCGCGATTGCGGGCATTGCGCAGTTCTTCTGTGCCTTGGGTTTCATGGGGTCGGTTGCCTATATCGATGTAAGCCTGGCAAGCCTCCTGATCTTCTTCTTTCCGTTTATCGTGGCAGTAATAAGCCACTGGCGAGGCGATATCCGACTTACTCCGATGATTGTTGGGTGCATGATTGTTGCAACTGTTGGGTTGGGTTTGGCGTTGGGAGTTAAATTTGGGGAGTTGGATATGCGTGGGGTTTATCTTGCCATAATTGGTGCGATTGCGATGGCAACGATGGTCTTTTCTGCATCCAGCCTATCGAGTGCGATTGGTGCAACTCCAGCCAATTTTTTCATGACCTGTTGGGCAGCATTTTACTATGCGGCTGTTGCACTCATTCTGCCGAGCTTTGGCATCATTGAACCCATGGCTTTTCCGTCAACCAGTCTTGGCTGGATCGCGATTGTTGCGACCGGTGTTACCTTCACCATGGGTTATGTGTTGTTCTTTGTCAGTGCATTGATTATCGGCCCAACTCGCGCATCGACGCTGAGTATCGTTGAGCCCGTAATGATAATCCTGTTTGCCGTTCTGCTGGTTGGCGAATGGCTGAACACAATACAATGGGTTGGAATTGTACTGGTATTGTCCAGCCTGTTTGCGATGGAGATGTTCAGGAAGCCATCCTGACTCCCCGCTTACACATCGGCTGGATTTTCAGCGTCGCGACCAAGATCTTTCAGGTCCTGATAACGATCACCAATACGGTGGTGTGGACGTCCGCCGGTTGCTCCACCAAGTGCGACGACCAGCTCATCATCAGCCGGGGCATCATAGATTGAAAATTGAATTGTGTGATAGTGGGAGCGGCGGCCTGTGTCGTTCTTGTCCATCAATGGAATCTGGATTTGAGTGTTGGCGGGGCCACGGGTGTTGGTGAACCCAAGATAACTCTTTGCGCCCACTGCCTCGCGATAGAAATTACCGTAGTGAAGGGTATGGATGAGGGCCGACGCCAATTCGATTTCGCAATCAAGACCTGAAATGCATGCTTTGCCGTAGGCTTCAATGTTATCACCCGATCCAGCAAGAGAAATAATCCGCTCAGTCAGCATTTCTCCCAGCACCGGTCCAAGCGCCATGATTTCCGGTTTCAAATCTTCAACAAAGCCACGGCCGGACCAAGGGTTTTTTACAACCGCAGCAACGGCAAACATGCGTAGGGGTGGCACAGCAGCCTTGCCGCCTTCGATGTGAATATCTTCGTCGAAGGTGACAACTTTTCGAATGTGTTTTTCCATGTCTCTAACTTTCTGTCTGGATGTGTCAGGTTCGGGGCAGGAGCCCGCGGGTGATGATTTCGGCCTGCATCTCGGCAGCCCCTTCAAAAATATTGAGAATTCTTGCGTCACACAGGACGCGTGAAATTGGTGTTTCTTGTGCGTAGCCAATGCCGCCGTGGATTTGGAGAGCGTTGTCTGCAGCAGACCAGGCGAGGCGGGCGGCCAGCAGTTTGGCCATGCCGGCCTCTACATCACAGCGACCACCCTGATCTTTCTTGCGTGCAGCCATATAGCTCAACTGACGCACGCCGGTGATTTCCACGACCATGCGCGCAAGCTTGCCGTATATTCGCTCATACTCGATGATGGGTTTGCCAAACTGTTTTCGGTTTTGAGCGTATTCGAACGCAAGTTCCATCGCATTACCCGCAACGCCTAAAGCCCGGGCAGCAGTTTGAATGCGGGCGCTTTCGAAGGTCTTCATCAACTGTTTGAAGCCTTCGCCTTCCTTTTCACCCAGGGCTGAAGAGACGGGAACTCGCAACCCGTCGAATGCTACATCGTATTCCTTCATGCCGCGATAACCGAGTACAGAGATTTCACCCCCTGAAATGTTGTCATCAGGGAATGGATTTTCGGCATCTCCACGGGATTTTTCAGCCAACAGCATGGTGAGACCGCGATGGCCTTTTTCCTCGGGATTGGTGCGTACCAGTAACGTCATGAGGTCGGAACGGCCAGCATGGGTTATCCAGGTCTTGTTGCCGGTAACGATATACTCCTCACCTTGTTTCCTGGCCCGGGTTGTAAGGCTTGCCAGATCGGAACCGATATCCGGTTCGGTGAACACAGCGACTGGTAGTATCTCGCCAGAAGCAATTTTTGGCAGGTAATTTTGCTTTTGTGCATCGGTGCCGCCATTGCTGATCAGTTCAGCAGCGATCTCCGAGCGGGTGCCCAAACTGCCGACACCGATATAGCCCTTGGACAATTCCTCGGTTATCACACACATGGCGAGCTTGCCCAGTCCCGTGCCGTCAAATTCTTCGGGGATCGTCAACCCAAAAACTCCCAGTCCGGCAAGTTGTTCAACCAGTGCGTCCGGTATGAGGCAATCTTCTAGGTGCCACTGATGGGCGTGGGGGGTGATTTCGCCAGCTGCGAAATCCTGAAACTGTTGAGTGATTTGTTGTAGCGTTTCGTCGAGGCCCTTATCACCCCATTCGTTCGTGGCGGTCGCTTTTCGGGTGAGGCATTCTTCAACGATTTTCTGCGCGAGCTTTGCCACACTGAGGGCGTTGAGACTAATTACAGAAGCGTCATTTCCAAGTTCAGAAGCAAGATCATCCGCGCCCAAGTCTGCCGGGCGGATAATCTCATCCTGGCTCATGGCAATTCCATGCTGGAGCTGGGCCAGATACTCACTGAACTGCGCCGCTGCAATATGCTGTTCAAGCTTTTGAAACCGGTTTTCACCCTCAAGCGCTTCTGCCCATTCCAGCGTTGCCGCCAGAACCTCGACATAGGCGGAAATCCAGGCAAACCCATGCCGGACGAATTGATTGTCAGTGGAGGTTTGATTGGAGACAAGCCGTTCACGAATTGCATGGGAATAAGAACGTGCTGCGATCACGGCCTGTCGCATGGATTGGAGAAGGGTTTTTTTCTCAAGCATCATCAGCCTCGCCCAGTTCGTCGAGTACAGCTTTTGTGTCTGACCCGACCGGAGAGGCGGGGCGCACTTTCAAACGCTCCTTGCCGGCGAACGTAAGAGGTGATCCAGCAGCGCGAAGTTTGCCGATGCCGGGCTGTTCAATTTCTTCAAACAGGGGATTATCTGTTGATGCGCGTGGATCGTTTCGAACCATTTGCTGGAAAGTCTGGTACGGTCCCCACAGGATTTTTGCCGCATCAAATTGTTTGGCGATTTCGCTCAACTGGAGTGTCTTTGACCAAATCTGAAGGGTTGCCAATATCTCATCGCGCGCCTCGTAGCGCCCTTCATCGGTATCCAGATTGTGACCGGTGTTGCTTTGGATTGTCGCCATCGCTTCAGCGGTTTTAGTTACCGTAACCAAAGCCCGCCAATGTCGTTTTGTAAGCGCAATCACCATCAACTGACGACCATCCCTTGTGGGTAAATTATGGCCAAATGCACCATAGATGTGATTGCCGATTGCGGGGCGGTCACGTTTCAAAATTTCGGCTTCACCCATATATCCAAGATTTGAGACCATGGCGTAGGCAACATCAGAAAGTGATAGCGTGACATGCTGCCCCTCGCCGGTTTTTCTGCGGTGGCGTTCTGCGGCCAGTATGCCGGTTGCAAGTGTCATACCGGCCACTGCATCCCAGGCTGGAAAGACGCTGTTTACTGGCTGATCGCTGCTCGCATTGCCGGTTGCAAACGGTATCCCGACTGCGCAATTGACGGTGTAATCGACGGCAGCAGAGCCGTCATTGTGACCTGTCAGGCTTACCATGATGAGGTCAGGTCGAACCTTGCGCAGTTCGTCATATGAAAGCCATGCAGGCCCGGTCAAATTGGTAAGCAAAATCCCGCCATCACTGCCGGATGACTTCAAAATGTTGCGGAATATTTCCTGACCTGACTCTTCCTTCAGATCAAGTGCGACCGTGCGCTTACCCTTGTTGAGGCCTGCCCAATAAAGGCTTGTGCCGTCTTTTGTGAGTGGCCAGCGCTTGTAATCAATGCCACCGCCGACCGGATCCACCCGAATTACCTCTGCTCCAAGTTGTGACAGGGTAAGACCGGCAAGCGGTACCGCGACAAACGCAGATAATTCCACGACCTTCAATCCATCAAGGATGTCATACATCAATAGCTGCTTCTGATTTTTCTTCGACCTGCCGGGTTTCACCGGCATATTCGTCACCAAGATAAATCGCAAAGCGGCCCTGGCGCAGTTCCTTTACATAGCGGCGCAGCATAAAGCGCATTGCGCCATCTTCGATCTTGTCAAAGTCGATCTCTTCAATTGGAATAAACCGCAATCCTTCTGGTACTTTTCCAGTTGCAGTACCCCGATAATAAATCGAGTAGTTTTTGGTTTTCTTGTCTTCATAAACAGACAAGGGGAAATCCAGGGAAACTTCGAGCCCGCCCTCGCTCAATGAGTCTGCGAGTGCCGCAGGACTTGCGGAGGCGCTGCAAGTTTCCGTGCTCGGCACGGTGAGCTTCCCGCTTTCCTTATCAACGTGCAGCAGGATTTCACTGTCATTTTGCGCAAGGACTGCTCCAATGATGGTACCTGCAGTACGGCTGGCGGCTTCAACCAGTGAGCGTTCCAATTCAAGAGTGAAATATCCGCCGTTTACATAACCGAGCGGTGCACGCTGCTCATAAGCGTAGTCATTCACACGGCCAATGAGCACGATGTGATCACCAGCCTCAACGACCTGTTCACGGCTGCATTCAAACCAGGCATTAGTTCCATCAATGAGCGGCACGCCGGATTTGCCCGGATGCCAGTCGGCCACATCAAATTTGTCTGCCCGCTGGGTAGCAAAAATACCTGCTACGTCTTCCTGTCCTTCACCCAGGATATTGACGGCAAATCCGGCACCATCACAAAAGACAGACAGACTGGCGGCGGATTTGCCGATGCAGATCAACACAAGTGGCGGGTCCAGGGAAACGGAAGTGAAAGAGTTTGCCGTGAACCCGCGGGGCGTGCCGTTCGCCTCAACGGTTGTAACGATGGTAACCCCCGTTGCGAAGGTTCCAAAGGCATTGCGCAAATCCCGTGGGTCAATTGCGGTATTGGGCTGAATGTTTGATTCGTTTGCCATCTATTATCAATAAACCCGCTTTAGGAATGACAAAAGCTTTTCATTAAAAATTGCCGGGTCCTCCATCATGGCCATGTGCCTGAGACCCTTGAGAATTACCAGTTCTGACCTCGGAATTTCGCCCGCAATTGCGCGGGACATTTCCGGTGAATTTCCGTAATCTTCCTCTCCGGTCATCACCAGTGCAGGGCAGGAAATTGCCGGAACGGGTGCCACAAGCTCTTCAACACCCGTGGCCAGTACATTGTAATATCCGGGGTAATCCGCAGCATCATTTGCCATCACCCATTGGCGCACAAGATCCAAAGTTTCAGGGTTGGCGATTCGAAACGCTTCACCGAACCAGCGTGTAAGGGCTGCTTCTATTGTTGCTGAAGGTCCGCTTTGCTTTGCCTGTTCGACGCGGGCAACAATTGCCTCTTGTGCTATTTTTGAACGTTTGTGAGCTGACGATAATATGCCCAGTGCAGATAGTCTTTCTGGATGGTCCATCGCGAACCGTCGGCAAATCATACCGCCGATTGAAAATCCGAAGACTGCGCAAGTATCAACTCCCAACTCATCCAGCAGAACCCTCAATTGGGTTGAAAAAAGTTTGAGGTCCGGATTGGCAGCCCAATTTGGGGTTTCACCATGGCCACACAGATCATAGGTCAAGACTTTGTAATCTTTCCCCAGTGCGGACACTTGCTGCTGCCACATAGCCTGATTGAGGCCGAGGCCGTGGATCAATACAACAACCGGTCCGTTACTCCCATGCCAGTGATAGGATGTGCGTTTCGCTGTTTCGTTCATCAGGATATTCAAGTGCAACTCGCTGGGATTACTGGGGTTTGTATGCCACTACTTCGACTTCGACCCGCACATCGATCAGCAACTCGCTGACGACTGCAGAACGCGCTGGCGGCTCTTCAGGGAAGTATTCTCCATAAACTGCGTTGAAGCCCGGAAAATCAGCCCGGTCTCTCAGCCAAATCATCGCCTTTACCACATCTTTTAGCGAGCAGTTGGCCTGGTGCAGAGTGTTTTTAATTTCATCGAGTACCGCGCGGGTTTGGTCTTCAACTGTTCCCTCGGTCATCAACGCCCCATCCTTAAAGGGCACCTGTCCGGTGAGGAACACAAAATCACCGGCTCGAACCGCGTGCGACAGGGACAGTTGTCGTCCACCTATCACCAACGGGTCGCCAATAATTTGTTTTTTGCCTCTTGGATTTTCTGTCACGGTAGTCTCCTGCAGAAGATACGTAGCTTGCAAAATACATTCGGTGGCACAAGTTTTTCGACTACCGGTGTCGAAAAATCTTGATAAGATGTTAGATATAACGACAAAATTGAGACTGGCAAATTTGTTGTAATACCGGAGAACTCCAGCCGGTTCGTTTGAGGAAACAATGCATGGCAGACCTTGTACACTATCAAATGCTCATCAACGGGGAATGGGTGGATGCGGAAGATGGCAAGACCTTTGTCAGTGTGAACCCGGCAACCCAGGAACCGTGGGCGGAAATTCCTGAAGCGACCGCTGCCGATGTGAATCGCGCGGTAGAAACTGCCCATGCAGCGTTCACAGAGGGGCCGTGGGCAAGTTTTACACCAACCGAACGCGGGCGGCGGTTACGCAAACTGGCAGATTTACTGGCAGAAAATTCCGAAACGCTTGGCCGCACGGAGTGCGTGGATACCGGTAAACTGTTCACCGAGACCCGCTGGCAGGCAAAGTATATTGCCGACTTCTTTCACTACTATGCAGGTTGTGCTGACAAGATCCACGGCAATACCCTGCCAATCGACAAGCCGGACATGTTTGCATTTACTTCGCGGGAACCTCTGGGTGTCGTTGCGGCGGTGGTACCATGGAATTCACAGTTGTTTTTGGTTGCGGTGAAGATCGGACCGGCCCTTGCCGCTGGCAACACAATCGTGCTCAAGGCATCAGAACATGCCTCTGCTGCGATGCTTGAATTCGGCAAGCTAATTGAGCAGGCCGATATTCCGCCAGGAGTAGTAAACATTGTATCCGGGCACGGTGACCCGTGTGGCAAGGTTTTGACCTCGCATCCCCTGGTGCAACGCATTAGCTTCACCGGCGGCCCAACGGCTGCAACCCATGTACTCCATAATTCAGCAAACAATTTTGCCGAGGTTTCCCTGGAACTCGGTGGCAAGTCGCCATTTATCGTGTTTGAGGACGCTGACATTGAAAGCGCTGTAAACGGTTCGATTGCCGGGATATTCGGTGCAGCTGGGCAAAGCTGTGTTGCCGGATCCAGACTTTATCTGCATGAGGATATCGCAGATGATTTCCTTGAACGCATGGTTGCGTTGGCCAAGCAAATCCGGATCGGTGATCCGCTGTTGGAAGACACCCAAATGGGGCCCCTGTGCACCGTTGGGCAATTGGAAACCGTACAAAGGGAAGTTGCGTTTGCGGTTGAAGAAGGCGGCAAGGTTTTGTGTGGCGGCACGCAACCGGCAGACCAGGGCAACGGGTTGTTTTTTGAACCGACCATCGTCGAATGCAAAAGCCAGCAACAGAAAATTATCGACACCGAGCTGTTTGGGCCGGTTTTGAGCGTCCTGCGATTCAAGGATGAAGATGAAGTTATAGGGCTTGCGAATGATACAGTGCACGGTCTTGCTGCCGGTATATTTACCACGGACAGTGCGCGTTCGATGCGGGTCGCAAAAGCGGTACGCGCCGGGATAGTGTGGGTGAATACCTACCGTGTTGTTTCCCCGATTGCAGAGTTTGGAGGCTTTAAAGGTTCCGGCTACGGGCGAGAGTCGGGATTCCAGGCAATGTATGATTACACCAGACCGAAAACGGTCTGGATTAATACCTCCAAGGAGCCGATGAGCAATCCATTTGTGATGCGCTAGACTGAATTCTTGCTGGAGTGCAAATGAAGACAGATCTGAAATCGCTGGCAGAGCGCAAGCTATCAAAAATGGCGTTTGTGCTCATTCCACGCTTCAACATGATGACCTTGATGACGACCATCGAGCCGATGCGGATTGCCAATTATCTTTCACCAGAACCATTGTTTGAGTGGAATTTTTTCTCGTTTGACGAGCCGGTGGTTGTTGCCAATAACGGCATGCAAATTGAATGCGAGACTCTACAGAGCGCGGATAATTTTGACATAATTTTTGTTGTTGGCAGTTGGGGATGTGAGCGTTTTGTAAGTCCAAATGTGGTCAACTGGGTTCGCCGTCAGGAGCGCAAGGGAACAATTATTTGCGCCTTTGAACTTGGTGTCTATGTGCTTGCAAAAGCGGGGCTCTTGTCTGGAAGAATTGCCACCACCCATTGGTCCTGCATGCCCGGATTTGCGGAGCAATTTCCAAATATCGATTTACAGGAACAATTATTCACAATTGACGGCAATATTATCACCTGCGCTGGTGGTACGAGCGGCATAGATTTGATGCTGCAAATGATCGGCATATGCCACAATGAACAACTGGCTTCGGAAGTAGCCGATCAAATCATGCACCACCCAACGCGCAAGGGTGATGCGGTTCAACGTCATACACTGGGTGGTACAACGGATACCATCCATCCGGACGTGGCTGCAGCGGTCAAAATCATCGAAGAAAATGTCTCTGATCCGCTTACCATTCCAGAGGTTGCCCGAGAGATTGGCCTGTCACAACGCCAGCTTGAGCGCTGTTTCAAGCGTTATATGGGGTGTTCTGTCGTACAATTCAGCCAGTTGATGAGGCTGCAATATGCGCGGGTTTTGCTCACCACCACACAGCTATCGATACGGCAGGTGTCGGTCGCAAGCGGCTTCAATTCCATGTCGCATTTTTCTCACGCGTTTTTCAAATGTTTTGGAAAAAAGCCAAGCCAGTACCGTCAGGCATGGCCGGACAACGAGGCCTCACCCTCGTGGCGGGGCACGGTCTATTCGCTTGTCGAAGCGGCAAGACTAAATGCCCAGCGTAAAACACAAATCAGCGAATTACCGGATCGTTCGAAACTTAATTGAAAGCCGGGATGACCTCGTTGCAGAACAATTTCAAGGAACGCTTTTGATCCGCGTGGCCTTGACCGGTACTGGAATAAAATATGAACTCATCCACACCTAAGGCTTCGTAAAGCTTCAGTTTTGCGATTACTTCGTCAGGCGTGCCATACATCAAATTGTTGTGCAGCATATCGGGATCGTACTCGTCGCGGTTTTTGAGTGCGGTAAATTCAACCGGTTTTGGAAATCCGTTATCAACGTCACCGAGGTTTTTGAACAGGTTCTCAAACTGGCCCAATTGCCGCTGAACGCATTTAATCGCCTCTTCGCGATCTGCAGGTGTTTCGTGGACTGAGGTATGGCGCATCATCGCAAAGGTTGGTTTCTTGGAGCCTGGATTATTGGCCATTGCTTCATCCAGCCGGCCTTTGTAGGCCTCGGCTTCATCCATGCCACGGGTAAGCGGCCAGGACATGATGTTGCAATTGTTCTTTACCGCGTAATCATAGGTAATGGGTGCGCGCGCGGCGATCCAGACCGGAATTTCCTTCTGGACCGGTTTAGGGACGGAGGTGGACACCGGGAAAGACCAAAATTCGCCATTGTGTTCATAGTCACCTTTCCACAGGGCGCGTACTACCGGGATCATCTCATTCATGTATCGCCATGCATCGGATTGTTTGAGGCCCGGAGCCATCCGGTCAAATTCACGCTGATAGGCACCCGAACCAATACCGAACTCAAGCCGCCCACCACTGATGAGGTCGGTGAATGCTGCAGTTCCGGCCAATTTGATCGGGTGCCAATAGGCCGCGACCGCAACGGCAGTACCCAGCCGAATGGTATTGGTATGGGTTGCCCACCAGGTAAGGATTTGAAATGGATCAGGGGTGGCGGTCATTTCAAGAGCATGATGCTCCGCAGACCAAACTGTTGAGAAGCCACCAGTTTCAGCCGTCTGAACCATCTCAAGATTGTGGCGGGCTGCATCGCGCATATCGACGCTCGGGTCGAGCCGCTCCAGATTTACTGCCAATTGAAATTTCATCTTCAGCCCCTTTGAGGATGCAGGTTTAACTTGGCTAGAACTTGGCTCGAAAAATCTCAAAATCTACGGACAATTCGTCGCAAATTATCGATTTTTCGACAAACGCAATAAGTCTTTTCAATCTTTGCCTATAGTGATCTAACGTTCGGGTTTCATTTGAAAGGTGCCACGGCTGAGCATGAGCAAAACGGTTGATTTATTTGTTATTGGTGGCGGTATCAATGGCTGCGGTATTGCACGCGATGCAGCCGGGCGTGGATATACAGTCGCCCTTGCAGAAATGAATGATCTGGCCAGTGGCACTTCATCTTGGTCAACCAAACTGGTGCATGGGGGATTGCGTTATCTGGAGCACTATGAATTTGGCCTGGTGCGCAAAGCGTTGATTGAGCGTGAAATTCTGTGGGCTATGGCACCGCACATTATTTGGCCCTTACGTTTTGTGTTGCCGCATCACAAGGGGCTCAGACCAGCCTGGCTGCTGCGGCTGGGGCTTTTTTTGTATGACCATATTGGCGGGCGCAAAAAACTGCCACCGACCAAAGTGCTTGATATGCGCAAAGATCCGGCATCCAAACCGCTGAAGCCCTTGTTCACCAAGGCGTTCGAATATTCTGACTGTTGGGTCAATGATGCGCGGCTGGTGGTACTTTCCGCGATGGATGCGGCAGAACGTGGCGCTCAAATTCTTACCCGAACCAAAGTGCTCAAGGCAGAGCGCGTAAGCAGCAAAGCTGAAGGTCAGGGGCCATGGAAAATCACGGTTCAGGATACCCAAACAAAACAAAAACAGACTTTCCATGCCAAATATCTGGTCAACGCCGCGGGTCCTTGGGTGGACACGATTATAGCTGGCGTGGTTGGCAAAAAGGATGAGCGCAATGTCAGGCTGGTGCGTGGCAGCCACATCGTTGTCAACAAACTGTTTGATCATGAGCGCAGCTATATGTTCCAGAATGAAGATGACCGGATCATTTTTGCCATTCCCTATGAGCAGCATTACACGCTGATTGGTACTACGGATGCAGATCATGAGGGATCTGCCGACAAGGTGGAAATCTCAAAAGAAGAGATTGACTATCTTTGTGAAGCAGCGAGTGATTATTTTCTGGAACCCGTAACACCAAAAGAAATTGTCTGGACCTATTCAGGGGTTCGACCGCTTTATGATGACGGGGCATCAAAAGCACAGGAAACGACCCGGGACTTTGTCCTCAAACAGGATGGAATTGCCGGTGAAGGGCAAATGCTCAGCATTATCGGGGGCAAGATCACAACCTATCGCAAGTTGGCAGAAACTGCACTCGAACATGTAGAAGACGCAATCGGCACACGTGGCACCGCATGGACTGCCAGTTCCAAATTGCCCGGCGGTGAGTTTGTTGAAACCGGTTATGAAGATGAAGTTGTCGCCCTCAAAATCCAGTATGATTTTCTTGAAGACAAGATGGCCCGACGGCTGGTGCGCGTCTATGGATTACGGGCCAAGATTTTACTGGGTAACGCTCAATCAATTGCAGGGCTCGGCCGGGATTTTGGTAACGGGCTTTACGAGGTGGAGGTCAAATACCTGATGACGCACGAGTGGGCGGTAGAAGCAGAAGATATCTTGTTTCGACGCACCAAGCTCGGCATTGCATTCAACAAAAGCCAGGTGAAGGCATTGCAAGGCTTTATGACAAAACAACGTTCTGGGAAGAAGTGACATGGGGCCGCTCGCCAATCTCAAGGTTATTGAAATGGTAGGTATCGGGCCGTGTCCCTTGGCCGGACAGTTGCTTGCGGATCTTGGTGCTGATGTGATTGTTGTGGACCGGACTTCGGGGGTTCCGTTGGCAAAAGAAGTGAATCGGCGGGGCAAACGGTCAATCGCGCTTAACCTCAAGGACCCGCGTGGCGTTGCGACTTTGATGGAACTTGTGCGCAAAAGTGATGTGCTGATTGAAGGCTTCCGGCCCGGTGTGATGGAGCGTTTGGAGCTAGGACCAGATATTTGTCTGGCGGCAAATCCCCGTTTGATTTACGGGCGGATGACTGGCTGGGGGCAGGAGGGTCCGCTCGCTAAAACTGCAGGTCACGATATCAATTATCTGGCGTTGACCGGATATCTACACGCGATCGGCAAAGCCGGCGAACCACCGGTTCCGCCGCTCAACCTGGTTGCCGATTATGGTGGTGGAACCATGTTTCTGCTGCTTGGCGTGCTTTCAGCGCTTTTTGAGCGACAGGTTTCAGGCAAGGGACAGGTCATAGATGCGGCGATGATAGATGGGGTTCCCGCGATGATGGGATTGATTCAGACCGCCTTGGCGAGCGGAAACTGGAGTATGGAGCGCGAGAGTAACCGGCTAGATGGCGCTGCTCCATTTTACCGGTGTTACAAAACCAGCGATGAAAAGTTTATCTCGGTTGGTGCGCTTGAACCGCAATTTTTTGAGGAATTCATCAGTCTGCTTGAGCTTGATCCGGGATTATGTAAACAGCAATGGGACCGTTCACAATGGCCCGAGATGATAGCGTTGTTTGAAGCAACATTTGCGCAAAGGCCCCGCGATGAATGGGCCGCAGTCTTTGAGGGGCGGGATGGGTGTGTTGTGCCGGTGCTTGATTTTGAAGAGGCGGCACAACATCCCCACAATGTGGCTCGTGGGACTTTTTTTGAAAATGCCGGGGTTACGCAGACGAGCCCGGTACCGGTATTTAACCGCAGCGCGATGGATAAACCCGCACCTGCCACAACCACAGGCATTGATGGTATACAGGTGTTGGCGGAAGCTGGATTGAGTGACGCAGAGATCGGCGATCTGGAAGCCAACAACGTACTGCTTTAAGGGACAAGATGAATCACAAGACTGCGGCCCAACTCGGCCAGGAAATTGGTGCTGGGAAGCTTGATCCAGTTGAACTGGCAGAAGAATGCTTTGACAGGATTGAAACCAGCGGAATTGCATCGGATGTGTTTGCGCGGCTCACCCGTGACCGGGCGAAGACAGAAGCGGTAGCGGCATGCAAACGCCAAAAATCAGGTGAGCGTATTGGTCCCCTGGATGGCGTGCCGGTGTCGTGGAAAGATTTGTTTGATACCAAGGATATTGCAACAGAATCCGGGACACTGCTGCTGGAAGGCCGCACTCCCGACGAGGACTGCGAAGTGCTGCGACGGGCAGTGGAGGCTGGAACGGTTTGCATCGGCAAAACCCATATGTCGGAACTTGCCTTTTCCGGTCTAGGCATCAACCCGAATACAGGAACACCGCCTAACATTCACGGCAGCGAGTTGGCTCCGGGTGGATCGTCTTCGGGTGCAGGTGCATCAGTTGCATTCGGATTTGTGCCGATTGGTATTGGCTCTGACACTGGGGGCTCGGTGCGAATTCCATCTGCCTGGAACGATCTGGTGGGATTGAAAACTACCCATGGCCTGATCCCGACCGGTGGGGTTATCCCCCTGTGCCGGGGTTTTGATACAGTGGGTCCATTGTGTCTCAACGTCGAGGACGCTGCACTGATGCATTGCATTTTGGCAGGTGAGCCTGTCAAATTACCAGAAGCAAAACCGCTCTCAGAATGCAAATTTTTGGTTAGCGAAACCATCACGCTGGATGAATGTGGTGAGGATCAACTCACTGGCTTTCATGCCGCAGTTGATGCGCTTGGCAAGGCTGGCGCGACAATTGAATACGGCCAAATCCCTGAATTTGAGGACACCATTCCGCTGGGATTTAAGTTGTTTCCCTATGAAGCGTACAGTGAGTGGGGTGAGGAGATTGAAGCTTCGCCGGAGTTGATGTTTGAACCGGTTCGTGACCGTTTCCTGGTTGGCCGAAAAGTAACAATGGCTGACTACGAACAGGCATGGGATGCCACTCGCCAATTGCGTAAATCCTATTTGGCTCGTGTTGAAGCCTATGATGCAGTGCTTGCGCCAACGGTTCCGGTTGGCCCACCAAATGTTGAAATGCTGCTCAACGATCATGAGCTGTTTTCATCCACCAATCTCAAGGGATTGAGGAACACAAGATTTGGAAACATGCTTGGACTTTGCGCGCTGACACTACCAACCAATCGACCCGCCTCGGGTATCATGTTTATGGGCGCACCGCTCACCGAAATGTGCTTGTTGTCAGTTGGGCTTTCAGCGGAACAGGCAATCAACAACCTACGTTAGATGGTGTACAGCCGACCCATTGCAACTCTTCGCAAATCGGGTAATTTATCAAGCTAGAATTCATACCGGGAGAAAATCATGAAAACACGCGCAGCCGTAGCCTTCGAGGCAGGGAAACCTCTTGAAATATGTGAAGTTGATCTTGAGGGTCCAAAAGAAGGTGAAGTCCTTGTGGAAATCAGGGCGACCGGCTTGTGCCACACGGATGAATTCACCCGTTCCGGTGCAGACCCGGAAGGTATTTTTCCTGCAATCCTTGGCCATGAGGGTGCAGGCGTTGTGGTTGATGTGGGACCGGGTGTCACGTCGCTCAAAAAGGGAGATCATGTCATTCCGCTTTACACGCCAGAGTGTCGCGAGTGTGATTATTGTACCTCCGGTAAGACCAATCTTTGCCAGAAAATCCGTGTCACCCAGGGCCAGGGTCTGATGCCAGATGGCACCTCGCGCTTCTCAATAAAAGGTGAGAAGACTTTCCACTACATGGGCACTTCTACATTTTCCAATCACACGGTTGTGCCGGAAATTGCCCTGGCGAAAGTGCGGGAAGACGCACCGTTTGAATCGATTTGTTACATCGGCTGCGGTGTGACAACCGGCATTGGTGCAGTCATCAATACGGCCAAGGTTCAGCCCGGCGACAATGTGGTCGTATTCGGTCTTGGTGGCATTGGTCTTAATGTTATTCAGGGTGCGCGCCTTGCTGGTGCCAATATGATTGTTGGCGTTGATCTCAATCCTGCCCGCGAGGAATGGGGTGAGAAGTTTGGCATGACACACTTTATCAACCCGACTGAGGTTGAGGGTGATTTGGTGCCATACATCGTGGATCTGACCGGTGGTGGCGCTGACTATTCGTTTGAGTGTATTGGCAATGTGAATGTCATGCGTCAGGCACTTGAGTGTTGTCACAAGGGTTGGGGCACCAGTGTTATTATCGGTGTCGCAGGTGCCGGACAGGAAATTGTCACGCGGCCTTTCCAACTCGTCACTGGTCGTAATTGGCGCGGTACTGCCTTTGGCGGCGCAAAGGGGCGCACGGATGTTCCAAAAATCGTCGATTGGTACATGAATGGCAAAATCCAGATTGATCCGATGATTACCCACACCATGCCTCTGGAAGACATCAACAAGGGCTTTGACCTGATGCACAAGGGCGAGAGCATTCGTGGTGTGGTGAAGTTCTAGTATGGCGAAACCAAAGTTCATCGGTATAAACCACGTAGCACTCGAGGTCGGCAATATAGACGAAGCCCTTGAATTCTACGGGCAGTTTTTCGATTTCACCCTCCAGAGCCGAAGCGGTACAATGGCGTTCATAGAGATGGGCGATCAATTCATCGCGCTGTCAACGCCGCGTAAACAGTCTCGTGACGATGGCCGGCATTTTGGTTTGGTGGTTGATCAGCGGGAAGGTCTACGTGAAAAGCTGGAGGAGGCAGGTGTGGAAATTGTCACACCAAAGCGTTTGGATTTCATTGACCCATGGGGCAACCGAGTGGAGATCGTGCCATATGAAAACATTCAGTTTGTAAAACAGCAGGGTGCGCTGAAACTCCTTGGTGCTGGTGAACTGCGTAAAACTGATGGAGCAAAGCGGGAATTGCTCGAAAAAGGCATCGAACCACCGATTGGGGTTTAATGTACTGGGTACTATCTCCTATCTGTTTGGCCGCCCGATGAAAATCTACGTCGATGCGGATGCTTGTCCGGTAAAGGAAGAAGTCATCAAGGTTGCTGAACGCCGTAACCTGAAAGTCTTTCAGGTGGCTGATGGTGGCTTGCGTCCATCGCGTGATCCATTGGTGGAAAATGTGATTGTGGCACAGGGTGCGGATGCCGCCGATGACTGGATTGCCGAGAACATCACTCAGGACGACATCTGCGTGACATCGGATATCCCACTTGCCAAACGCTGCCTGGACAATTGTGCAGTAGCAATCAAACCAAATGGAAAACTGTTCGATGAGGCTAATATCGGCATGGCGATGGCGATGCGGGATTTGAAACAACACATTCGTGAAAGCCAGCAAACCCAAACCTACAATGCGTCTTTCACCAAGGCTGACCGTTCAAACTTCTTGCAGGCTTTGGACAGGTTGATACAACAGCGCAAATAATTCATTCGAGGCAGCTACATGAAAACCGTATCCACAAACAATTCACATGGTGGTGTTCAAGGCGTCTATTCGCACGCATCCGCCACTTGCAATTGCGAGATGACCTTTTCGGTCTTTGTGCCGCCACAGGCGGAATCCAACCCATGCCCGGTATTGTATTATCTCTCCGGTCTTACCTGCACCCATGCCAATGTCATGGAGAAGGGCGAGTATCGTGCAGTTGCTGCAAAGCGCGGGATCATCGTTGTTTGCCCGGATACCAGTCCGCGCGGCGATGATGTGGTCAATGAGGATGCGTATTTCTTTGGTAGTGGTGCCGGTTTCTACGTGGATGCCACGGAAGAGCCCTTTGCCAAGCACTACAATATGTACTCCTATGTTACGCAGGAGCTGCCAACCTTGATTGGTGACAATTTCAACGCGGATATGGATCGCCAGTCGATCTTCGGTCACTCAATGGGTGGGCATGGGGCGCTGACGATCGCTTTGAAAAATCCGGATCAATATAAATCGGTTTCTGCTTTTGCACCTATCTGCGCGCCTTCCGGCACGGAGTGGGGCAGCAATGCATTTTCCAAGTATCTGGGTGATGAGAGCACATGGCGTGCTTATGACAGTGTCAGCCTGATAGAGGATGGTAATCGGCTTGGTGATATTCTGGTGGACCAGGGAACCGGCGATGAATTTCTGGAATCCGGGCTGCGACCTCAATTGCTGGAAGCCGCTTGTGCGGAGGCGAACATCCCGCTCACCCTGCGCATGCAGGATGGCTATGACCATTCCTATTATTTTATTTCCTCATTTATGGCAGATCACATTGCCTGGCATGCAGAGCGGTTGTAAGCCGGTTCATTGACGCTATGTATCTGAACCAATAGATTCATTGTTCATACAGGCAGGAATCTTGGAATTCCAAGCTTGCTTTAGAAAGAAACCGTGATGGCCAAAAAACCAGCAATATCAGCCAAGCCATGGCTCAAATCTTACCCTCCTGACGTTGCGGCGGAAATTCCAGAGCTCAAGTTTCAGTCTGTCGGGCGGCTGGTTGAAAGTGCTTGTAGCGAATTCAGTGATCGCGCTGCTTATTCATGCATGGGTAAAACCATTACATATGCTGACTTGTTGGCTCAATCTTCGATAATTGGTGCCTGGCTACAATCAAAAGGCCTTGAAAAAGGTGACCGCGTCGCAATCATGATGCCAAATACACTGCAGTATCCGGCAGTGCTTGCAGGTGTTTTGAGAGCAGGCATGACAGTGGTGAATGTCAATCCGCTTTATACGCCACGTGAGCTTCAACATCAGTTGAAGGACAGTGGGGCCAAGGCGATTTTTGTACTCGAAAATTTTGCAGATACAGTCGAAACGGTGATTTCCAAAACTCCGGTTGAGCACGTGGTTGTGACCTCAATGGGCGACATGTTTGGTGGACTCAAGGGAATGATCATCAACCTTGTCGTACGCAAGATCAAGAAGATGGTACCGGCTTGGTCGCTGCCCGGTCATACGGCTTACACATCAATATTTTCAGCCGGTACTGGCAGTTTGAAACCGGTTGATACCGGTCATGACGATATTGCATTTTTGCAATATACCGGTGGCACAACCGGCCTTTCCAAGGGTGCCGCACTTACCAACCGAAACATCCTTTCCAATGCGGTGCAAAATGATGAATGGATGAAAGCGATCAAGAATTTTCCGGAAGCGCCGATCTATATTTGCGCGCTGCCGCTCTACCATATCTTTGCACTGACGGTGAATGCGATCATGGGCATGCGGCAGGGCGCGCGTAATGTGCTGATCACAAATCCGCGTGATATCCCGGCATTTGTAAAGGAACTAGGCAAGTGGGAATTCAACGTTTTTCCCGGTCTCAATACCTTGTTCAACGCACTGCTTCACAACACAGAATTTCGCAAACTTGATTTCAGTAAATTATCGCTGACAATTGGTGGCGGGATGGCGATGCAGCAACCAGTCGCTCAGGACTGGCAGGATTTAACCGGTTGCGTCGTGTCTGAAGGATACGGCTTGTCAGAGACTTCACCGGTTGCAGCGGCCAACCGGTTTGATGCGACCGAATTTTCAGGCACAATCGGTCTGCCGGTTCCCTCGACCGAAATTGCGATCCGTGATGATGATGGCAAGGATTTGCCACTTGGGGAAGTTGGCGAAATTTGCATTCGTGGCCCACAGGTGATGGCTGGATACTGGAACCAGCCAGAGGAAACCGCGAATGTGATGATGGCAGACGGATTTTTCAAATCCGGTGATATGGGTTTTATGAATAAAAAGGGTCAGACCAAGATTGTCGATCGCAAGAAGGACATGATCCTGGTGTCCGGCTTCAATGTCTATCCAAACGAAATTGAAGAAGTTGCTGCGATGCATGAGGGTATTTTGGAAGCAGCAGCCATTGGTGTGCCGCACCTGCGTTCCGGCGAAGTCGTGAAACTTTTTGTTGTGCGCCAGGACCCGACGATGAGTGAAGCGGATGTGGCCGCCTGGTGCAAAAAGAACCTCACCAATTACAAACGGCCAAAATACATCGAATTTCGCGATGAATTGCCAAAAACCAATGTTGGCAAGATTTTACGCCGCGAATTGCGAGATGGGTAATATTTCACTCTGCTGGTTCGGTCTTTTCTAGATTCTCGGATTCCGGTTTCTCAAATTGCTTGAGCAGATTTGCCTTCACCTCTTCGGCTTTCACAATTGATTTAGCCTTAACCGGCCCAAATCCGCGGATTTCATCGGGTATGCGGGCGAGAGCCAACGCAAAACGGTGATTATCCGGTGTGAGTCTGCTGGCAAGGTTTGTAATTAACGTCTCGTATTCCTCAACAAGATGGCGTTCCATCTTGCGTTCAGATGAATAGCCGAATGGATCAAACATTGTGCCGCGCAGACTTTTCATGCGTGCCAATAGTTTGAATGCACTAAGCATCCACGCGCCGAACTGGCGTTTGCGTGGACGTCCATTTGGCAACTTCTTGCCGCCAAAGATTGGTGGCGCAAGGTGGTAGGCGAGTTTGAAATCACCTTCAAAAGTGTCTGCGATCCGGTTTTCAAACTCACCATTGGTGAACAGACGTGCCACTTCATACTCATCCTTGTATGAGAGCAGTTTGAAATAATATCGCGCGACAGCGTTGGTGAAATCACGCTGTTTGCCAAGTTTTGTCTCGGCGGATTCAACGGTTGAAACGAGAGAGCGATACTTGTCCGCCAATTGCCTGTTTTGATAGTTCGTCAGGTAATCCGCGCGCTTTTGAATTACTGCTTCCAACGAGTCCGGTTCCTGCGCTACCGGGCGGGCCTTGTCGAGCAAGTCTTGGGCTTCTTGCGGGAAGGCCGCAAATCGACGGCCCCAACTGAACGCGCGTTTGTTTGCCTCTACCGCGACCGCGTTAAGTTCAATCGCGTGTTCCAGTGAAGCGGGTGCGATCGGTAGCAAACCCTTCTGGCAGGCATAGCCAATCATCATGATGTTGGTGGCGATTGCGTCTCCGCATACGGTTTCAGCAAGCTTTGTGAAGTCAATCTGGCTGGTGTCAGATTTAACATGCTTGCGGATTGTGTCGACAACGCCTTGTTCCCGAAAGTCAAAATCACGATCAAAGATAAAATTAGACACCGGGTTCAAATGGGTGTTGAGAACGGTGTTTGTATTTTCCGGGCTATATAGAGCAATACTGCCAGTCGCTGCGGCGACAACCGTATCAGCGGCTAACAAAAGATCAGCCTCGCCGGTGACAATCTGCGGTGATGCAACAAGGTCGGGCGCTGATGCCAGACGCACGTGGCTCAGTACCGCACCACCCTTTTGGGCAAGACCGGCCATGTCAAGAATGTTTGCCGCCTTGTCCTCGATGTGAGCCGCCATTCCGATGATTGCACCAATTGTCAAAACACCGGTGCCGCCAACACCGGTGATGGCAATGTTGTATATCTCGTCGAGCTTTGGTGTTTTGGGTTCTGGCAGGTCAGTACCTGAGAGTTCAGGCAAGGCTGGTTTCTTTAACATCCCGCCGTGTACTGTGACAAAGGACGGGCAGAACCCATCTACGCAGGAAAAATCCTTGTTGCAGGAAGACTGGTTGATCTGGCGCTTGCGGCCAAACTCGGTTTCGAGCGGCTCAATCGAGATACAGTTTGATTGGACCGAGCAATCGCCACAGCCTTCACAGACCAGCGGATTGATGAATGCACGTTTATCGGGGTCTGGTGCCAAGCCCCGTTTGCGACGGCGGCGAAGTTCTGCCGCGCAGGTCTGGTCGTAGATAATTGCTGTACAACCGAGCACCTCACGCAGGTGCTTTTGAATTTCATCAATATATTCACGGGAACGGACCTTTGTACCGGCTGCGAGCTCTGATTTGGCGTAGCGTTCAGGCTCGTCAGATACCAGCCAAATTTCCTTTACGCCTTCTGCCTTGATCTGATGTGAAATCAACGGCGGTGACAAGGGTCCGTCGTGGTGTTGTCCGCCAGTCATTGCGACTGCGTCATTGAACAAGATCTTGTAGGTAATGTTAGCGCCGGATGCGACGGCGGCACGAACTGCCATGAGGCCGGAATGAAAATACGTACCATCACCGAGATTGGCGAAAACGTGCTTTTCGCTGGTGAAGTGGGACATGCCGGCCCAACTCATGCCTTCGCCGCCCATGTGCGAAAAGGTTTCGGTCTTGCGATCCATCCACACCGCCATGAAGTGGCAGCCGATCCCTGCCATTGCACGGCTGCCATCCGGTACTTTGGTTGAGGTATTGTGTGGGCAGCCGGAGCAGAAATGCGCGGTGCGGGTAATCGGCGCTTCATGGTTTTGACGAATAGCGGCGCGTTCTTCGTAATAGGCTTGTTTTTGTTGAATCCGGCTTGCCAAGCCGCCGGGTAGATCAAATGTCAACAATCGGCTCGCAATTGCCCGAAGTGCCACACCGGCGGTCATCTCCTCGTTGAGCTTGAGGATATGGCGATCTTCGTGGTCGAACTTTCCGACAATCCGCGGGCGTACATCTGCGCGCCAGTTGAACAGCTGTTGCTTGATCTGATGTTCGATCACCTCGCGGCGTTCCTCAATGACGAGGACTTCTTCCAGCCCTTCAGAAAAATGACGAATTCCGTCCGGCTCCAGCGGCCAGGGCATGCGCACCTTGTAAAGCTTGAGACCTATTTCGTCCGCAATCTTTGCATCAATGCCGATATGACGAAGGGCTTCACGAACATTTTCATAGGCCTTGCCGGAAGCAACAATTCCGAAGCGCGGTTTCTTGCTGTCATAAACAAGCTGGTCAATGCCGTTTGCCCTGGCAAATGCAATGGCCGCGTAGGCTTTGTGTTCCTGCAACCGCTCGTCCTGTTCAAGAATGGCGTCCGGCCAACGCAAATTGAGACCGCCTTCAGGCATCTCAAAATCTTGAGGTATAACAAATGAACGCTGTTCACTGGCAAGATCGACTACGCCGGTGGTCTCGATCGTATCTGAAATCACTTTGTAACCAACCCAGCAGCCTGAGTAGCGCGACATCGCAATGCCCATTAAGCCCAGTTCAACGAACTCCTGAACGCTGGAGGGAAACAGCATTGGCATGATAGCGGCCATGAAGGCGTGGTCAGATTGATGAGCAACGGTAGAGGATTTGGCCGTGTGATCATCACCAGCAAAACACAAGACACCACCATGGGGCGAGGTTCCGGCAGAGTTTGCGTGTTTGAACACGTCACCTGAGCGATCAACGCCGGGCCCCTTGCCATACCAAAAGCCCACTACACCGTCCTTTTGGGCGCCGGGGGAGGTGTGTAATTGCTGAGTGCCCCAGATTGCGGTTGCCGCCAAATCCTCATTGACGCCGGGTTGAAACACAATTCCGTGCTTGTTGAGGTGTTTCTTTGCACTTGTAAGCGCAAAGTCATAAGCCCCAATTGGAGAACCACGGTATCCGGATATGAATGCCCCGGTATCAAGGCCTGCTTCCTTGTCCCGGCGCATTTGAACCATGGGCAAACGAACCAGCGCCTGGGTGCCGTTCATGAACACCTTGCCCTCAGTTGCGGTATATTTGTCCTCGAGTGAGATTTTCCCCGGAGCGACAATGTCCCTGACCGGTTTGTTCTCTCCCATAATATCCTCCAGGTTCTGACCCTAATATGGGGCAGTTACGATGAAATTGCAGTTCAAATTTCAGATAAATTTATTTGGTGTGTGAATATCCACGCTTTTGTCCTCTACGAACCATCTGTTCTCAATAAAGGAAACCAATCCTCGCGAAGCCGCTCGCCTTCCTTCATGTCATGCCCGTGAAACGGCGGTGAAGTGGGTCCGGGTCTGGTCACGTAACGTGCGTCATCGCCCACAACGCGAAGTGAAAATGCGCGTCGGCGAGAGCCGGACAGATTGCCCCGCGCGCCATGCAAAGTGTTGTAGTGGAATGCTACCGCATCTCCAGGCTCCATTTCCCACTCTAGCACCGAGTATTTGTCCGGTTCCGCGTCTGGGTCGGGAACCTGCATGTATTGGTCAGAGCCGGCGTAGAAATCTTCCTGGCTAAGCCATCGGGTTGGCAAAACCTGTTTTTCCCATTTGTGCGAACCGGCTACCAACCTCAGGCTTGCCTCCTTGACCGGATCAAGCGGCACCCAAAAACTGACATTCTGCCTGCCGCTGGTGAAGTAGTAGGGGGCATCCTGGTGCCAGGGTGTGGGTTTTGAGGTGCCGGGTTCCTTTACCAACACATGATCATGAAACATTTGAACGGTTTTGGATTTCATCAGCGCTGCGGCAGCTTGCGCTGCCGGTGAATTTTCAACAAAGTCCACGAACTCCGGTATCCGGGTCCAGTTGCAGTAGTCGTCAAAAAACCTGCCGTTTTCACCCTGTTCCAGATTTTCTGCAGCATGTGGGCCTGGTTCAGACATGTTGTGCTCCACGCCCGTACGCAGAGTCTCCACCCAGTCAGTAAACAAACCGGGTATCAATACCGCCCCATCGCGCTCATAGGAGCCGACCTGATCCGGAGTTACATGCACAACCATCGCTGAATTCCTGTCTATGCTGCTTGTCATTGTAGCGCAATTTGAACCCAAATCATTCGAATGCCAATTGAAATTTCACTGGAAATGCAAAGAGGTTTGAAAGTCCCGCTGAAAGGGAGTATCACGGCGAAAATTCTAGTGAGTTATAATGTCAGATTTTCTCGTAGCAGCACTTTATAAATTTGTGTCTCTGCCGGATTTTGCAGAATTGCAGCAACCGATCCTGCAGTGCTGCAAAGCCAATCAGGTGATGGGTACAATCCTGCTTGCGGATGAGGGGATTAACGGGACGGTCGCCGGGCCGGAAGAGGGTGTAAAAGCACTGCTTGCATTCTTGCGTTCTGACGTGCGGTTTGAGGATATTGAACACAAGGAAAGCCGGGCCGCAGACAATCCTTTCCACCGCATTAAAGTGCGGCTCAAGAAAGAGATTGTCACGATGGGAATTGAAAATATCAGCCCGGTCAATCAGGCAGGGCAGTATGTTGACCCGGAGGACTGGAACGCGCTGATCAGTGATCCAGATGTGGTGGTGATCGATACCCGTAATGACTATGAAGTTTCAATTGGAACATTCAGGGGTGCTGTTGACCCCAAAACCACCAGTTTTCGGGAATTTCCTGAATGGTTTCGAGCCCAAAAGGATCTGCACAAGAAGCCGAAAATCGCCATGTTTTGTACGGGTGGTATTCGGTGTGAAAAATCCACTTCATTTTTGAAGGCCGAGGGCTTTGAAGATGTTTTCCATCTCAGTGGCGGGATCCTGAAATATCTGGAGACAGTGCCGGAGGAGGAAAGTCTGTGGGAAGGTGAGTGTTTTGTATTTGATCAGCGCGTCAGTGTTGGTCACGGTTTGAGGCAGGGGCCCTATGATCTTTGCCACGCTTGTCGACATCCCATCACCGAGCAGGACAAGGGAGCAGATTCCTATCTGCCCGGCATTTCCTGTCCACGGTGCCACGACAAATTGTCTGATGATCAACGGCTTAGATTTGCCGAACGACAACACCAGATAGAGCTGGCCAAGGCTAGGGGAGAGACCCACATTGCCGCCGATCAACAGGCGCAGCGCGAGGCGAAGCAGGCAGCACGCAAGGCCCAAATTGAAAAGAGTAACGGGATTGAGACGGATGCCTGATCCCACGCCAATCAAGACGGTCAGTTGTCACGCGGAAGGTGAAGTGGGCGATGTAATTGTTGGCGGCATCGAAGCGCCACCCGGCAAAACGCTGTGGGAACAACGGGATTTTATTGAGAAAGACCAGTCTTTACGGAACTTGATGCTCAATGAGCCACGGGGTGGAGTTTTTCGGCATGTGAATCTGTTGGTGCCACCAGTTCACCCTGAGGCAGATGCTGCTTTTTTGATTATGGAGCCGGAAGATACACCGCCGATGTCGGGTTCCAATACCATATGTGTGACTACGGTATTGCTTGAAACCGGTATCGTTGAAATGCGCGAGCCGATCACCCGACTGAAACTTGAAGTTCCTGCAGGGTTGATCGAGGTGGAGGCGGAATGCCGCGATGGCAAGGTTCTTTCAGTCAAATTCAACAATGTTGCCTCGTTTGCTGACCGGCTGGATGCATATCTGGAAATACCGGGGTTTGGTACATACCAGGTCGACACGGCGTTTGGGGGTGACAGTTTTGCGCTGATTGATGCGGCAGCGTTGGGATTTGCAATAACTCCAGACGAAGCTGCTGATCTGGCGCGGACCGGGGTGGAAATTACCAAGGCTGCAAATGAGCAGCTTAAATTCTCTCATCCGGAAATGGAATGGAACCATATTTCGTTTTGCCAGTTCACCGGACCCTTGAAGAAATCGGAAAATGGCTTTGAAGGGAAAAACACCGTTTCGATCCGACCTGCAAAGCTCGACCGGTCTCCGACTGGAACCGGGTGTTCAGCGCGAATGGCAGTTCTTCACGCAAAAGGCGAGATGAAAGTCGGGGACAATTATCTGGCCCGCTCAGTGATTGATTCTGAATTTCACTGCTCAATTCATTCAGAAACCCGTGTTGGTGATCGGTTGGCCATCATTCCGTCCGTAAAGGGCCGTGGCTGGATTACTGGTACCCACCAGCATATTGTGGATCCCAATGACCCGTGGCCGGAAGGTTATCGGTTAAGTGACACCTGGCCGAGGACGATATGAACAAATTGCCAATTCTCTATACATTCAGACGCTGCCCTTATGCGATGCGGGCCCGACTGGCGATTGCCGTAAGCGGGCAAAAGGTCGAGTTGAGGGAAGTTGTTTTCCGCGAAAAACCCGAACACATGCTGGAAGTTTCTCCCAAGGGTACGGTACCAATCATCGTTGATATCAACGGTCGTGTGTACGAGGAAAGCCGCGATGTGATGGATTGGGTGTTGGCACATAATGATCCACAGGACTGGCTTTCGCCGGAGGTTGGAACCGTGGAAGGCATGCAAACGCTTGCGGATGAAGCGGATGGCCCTTTCAAGGAGGCGCTCGACCGGTTCAAATACCCTGAACATTATGAGGACAATGATCCACTTGCGGAGCGGGAAAAGGCAAGCGCGTTTCTTCGGAAACTGGACGCACGCCTTGGAGACCAGCAATATCTGTTCGGGTCACACATGACTTACGCTGATGCTGCAATCCTGCCGTTTGTGCGCCAGTTTGCAAATGTCGAGCGAGACTGGTTTGACGGTGAGGACTGGCCACATCTCAAACGCTGGCTGGAAGCATTTCTTGCGTCCCAACAATTCGAGCACATTATGGACAAGTATCCACAATGGCACGAGGGCAATGAAGTAACGGTGTTTGGAGCCTGATCAGCCCGGTGACAGACCGCGCAGACGCTCGGAACGACGGCGCAACAGTTCCAGTGTAGTCAGCAGGACGATCGAAAAGGCCACCATCAGTGTAGCAACTGAAAGGATGGTCGGTGAAATCTGCTCGCGCAGGCCGGTAAACATCTGCCATGGCAGGGTTTTTTGACCCGATGATCCAACGAACAGCACGACGACGACCTCATCAAATGACGTGATGAAAGCAAACAGCGCGCCGGAAACAACGCCGGGCATGATCAATGGCATTTGAACCTTGAAGAAGGTGCGAACCGGATCAGCACCGAGATTGGCGGCAGCCCGGGTCAGGCTCTTGTCGAAACTCACCAGCGTCGCGGTGACGGTAATAATCACAAATGGTGTGCCAAGAGCGGCATGGGAAAGTACTACGCCCCAATAGGTTCCCTGTAATCCGATGCGTGAATAGAAGAAGTACATGCCCGCGGCAGATATGATCAAAGGCACGATCATTGGCGAAATCAATATTGCCATAATGGTGCCGCGAAACGGTACATGTGACTGAGACAACCCGATCGCAGCAAGGGTACCAAATCCGGTTGCAAGTAGTGTTGCTACCGGTGCGATCCGGAAGGAGTTATAAACCGCGTTGTTCCAGTCAGAGTTCGTGAAAAAGTCCTCGTAATTCTTCAAGCTGTATCCAGCCGGATCAAACGCCAGCATTTCCTTTGTGAACGTGAAAAACGGCAGCGAATTAAAGGAAAGCGGGATGATCACAATGATCGGAAAGATCAGGAAAAAGAAGATCAAAGCGCAGATAATACGGAAGCCATAATACCATGACCTCTGTACTGGTGACGCATAAGGTGGAAGACCTGACATGTTGTTTCCTTAACCCAGTTTCACATTATCGATGCCGACAATCTTGTCGTACATCCAGTAGAAGAGCATGACGATTGCCAACAGGATTACGCCAAGCGCTGCCCCCAGCCCCCAGTTCAGTGAGGAAGAGATATGATAGGCGATCCGGTTGGAGATGAAGATACCGGATGTACCACCCACCAGTTCCGGCGTGATGTAGAAGCCGATTGACAGGATGAAACACAGAATTGATCCGGCACCAATTCCAGGAATGGTATTTGGGAAATACACTTTCCAGAACGCGGTCCAGTCATTTGCGCCAAGGCTTTTGGCTGCTCTTACATAAGTGGGCGAGATTGTTTTCATCACCGAATACAGCGGCAGGATCATGAAAGGCAAAAGAATATGCGTCATGGCAATGATGGTGCCAGTCTGGTTGTTGATCATCACCAGTCGGCCGGCATCAGTCACCAGCCCTGTCCAGACGAGGAAATCATTGATGACACCTTGCTGTTGCAACAACACTTTCCAGGCGGATGTCCGCACCAAAAGGGAAGTCCAAAACGGCAGTAACACCATGATCATCAACAGGTTGGATGAACGCAGGGGCAGGTTTGCCAGCAAAAATGCTATCGGATAACCTAACAAAATGCAGGATATGGTGATCGTAACGCTGAGAAAGAATGTCCGACCAAACAGAAACAGATAGATCTGTTCTTTTTCGGGTTTCTCGGCAATACCCTGCTCGGTTCGCTCCCGGTCGATGGCAGACAGAAAGTAGCCATCCGTGTATTTTGAGCTGAACTGCTTGATGGTTGCCCAGTTTTCAACCGTTCCCCAACCTTCGTGGATTTCAATGAATTGTTCCCGGTAAGGCGGTTCTTCGAGGTTTTTCACCTTTCGACCGGATTTCCGGAACATGCTTGCGATGCCCGGTTGTTCGTAATTTAGCCGGCTGCCCAATCGAGTGTGGGTTTTCTGCGAAACAGCGATCTTCAAATCGCCAGCAAGCGCCTCGAATACGGGTTCGCCGGGAATTTCACCGGAGTTCGGATTCCAATCACGCAATGCTACCACGGTGTTGGGCAAGGTGTTTTGTACGATGTTGTTTTCCACCGAGCGGAACAGCATGTCTGCAATCGGGGCGACGAAAGCTAGCAAAATAAACAACAGCAACGGCGCGATTAACATCAGCGCCCGCATTTTTTCACGGCGTAGGGCACGCGCCAGGCTGCGCTTAAGAGGCACGCCATCGCGCGTGGTCAGGACTTCACTTGTAGTACCTGTTTCACTTGCTGCGATATCAGTCATGCTCTTTTAAAATCCCTAAAACGAATCTCTTGGTTGAGGTGGCTGGAACGGGAGCAAGTCCCGTTCCGCCGATTTCATTAGACCTTACTTGGCAAGCCAAGCCTGGAATTTCGCGTCGATATCGTCGCGATTATCCGCCCAGAACTCGTAATTGTAGAGGAACGTGTTCTTGGCATTGTTCGGATCGGTAGGCATATGTGGTGCCATTTCGATACCGAGTGTGGCGTGCTTGCCAACCAGTGGTGCAGAAGATGCACGCGCAGGACCATACGAGATGTACTTGGCCTGGTCTGCCAGTTGCTGGGTGCCGGTTGCAAACTTGACGTAATCAAGCGCACGAGCTTCACGCTCTGGTGAAAGACCGGTTGGAATAATCCAGCCATCAAGGTCAAACACCTGAGCATCCCAAAGCATGCCAACAGGCTGCTTCTGCTCTTCAATCAGGGCAAACAGACGACCATTATAGGTCGAACCGATTACAACTTCACCATCAGCCAGAAGCTGTGGTGTTTCTGACCCTGAAGCCCACCAGACAACACTGTCCTTGATGGTGCCGAGTTTAGCCAGTGCCTGGTCAACACCTTCAGGTGTACCAAGAACCTTGTACACATCTTCCTTCGCAACACCGTCGCAAAGCAGAGCCCATTCAACATTGTTGATTGGACGCTTCTCAAGTGCACGCTTGCCTGGATAAGCAGCAAGATCGAACACATCACAGATGTCATCTGGTGGTGTAGCGCCAACTTTATCGGTGCGGTAACCAAATGTGGTTGAGTACACGATCTGTGGAATGAAGCATGGTGAAACAAGAAGATCACCAAAGTCCTCCGAAGCAGGTGTGCCATCTGGTGCTGGAGCAAGCTGAGTGTCTGCATCAAGTTCGATTGCAAGACCTTCGTCGCAAGCACGCAGTGCATCAGCGGCAACCGCATCAACTACGTCCCAGGTAACGTTTCCTGCTTCTTTCATCGCGCGAAGTTTGGCGATGGCTTCAGCAGCAGATTCATCATTGATGATGTTTACGCCGGCGTTGTTGGCCATATATGGCTGATGATAAGCAGCATCTTGAGATGCGGAATAAGCTCCGCCCCAAGATACGATCGTCATATCTTCAGCAACAGCAGCAGAAGTAGCTAACGCGCCTACTGCAACTGAAAGCATCAGTGTTTTGAGTTTCATGAGTTTTCTCCCTTTGATTTTTCGTTCACTCTTCTCTTGTCGACACCCCACACTTTGGTGAGGTATGCGATACGCTCCCACTTCACTCTTCAGCTGTTATTGGGAGCGAATTCTAAGTACTGTCAGGCAACCAAATCTAGTGCCTTGCAGTCCGTGTTGGCCCAACCGATTTTTGTTTTCTGGCCTTCTGACAGATTACGTTTTTGACCGCGGTTGCGAACTTTCACGATAAATTCGTCGTTGCCAGCAACGTTCATGCGGACCCGAATATGATCACCCAAATAGATGAGTTCTTCAATTCGACCCTCGATAATATTGTCCATCTTGTCCTTTGGCTGGAGCTCAATACGTTCAGGCCTGATTGAAAGTGTTGTACCGTCGCCGACATTGTCCACGTTTACCTGATCAGCCTTGACTATTGTGCCATTTGCCAATTTTACCGTGCAAATACCCTTGCTAATACCTTTAACGACACCATTGAGCTTGTTGTTTTCACCAATAAACTGAGCAACGAATGAGTTTTTGGGATCTTCATAGAGGCTCTCCGGCGAGGAAAGCTGCTGGATCACACCGTCGTTGAAAACCGCTACCCGGTCCGACATCGTCAGAGCCTCGGTCTGATCATGGGTCACATAAACAACCGTAACCCCGAGACTTTCATGAATGTGCTTGATTTCATATTGCATCTGCTCGCGCAGCTGTTTGTCCAGCGCACCAAGCGGCTCGTCCATCAAAACCAAATCCGGTTCAAATACGAGCGCGCGGGCAACCGCAACACGTTGTGCCTGGCCACCAGAAAGTTGAGCCGGGCGACGACCGGCCATCAGAGGTAGTTCCACCATATCCAGAATGCGCTTGACCCGTTCTTCCTGGTCCGGTTTTGACATGCCACGCACCTGGAGTGGAAACGCCAGGTTTTCAGCAATGGTCATGTGGGGGAACAGGGCGTAATTTTGAAAGACCATGCCTATCCCGCGCTTGTGCGGAGGCACCATATTGATCGGGCTGTCATTCAGGAAAATTTCACCATGCGTGGCTGGTTCAAATCCTGCAAGCATCATGAGACAGGTCGTTTTGCCGGAGCCTGATGGCCCTAGCATAGTGACAAACTCACCCTTTGGAATGTCGAGATTCAAATCCTTGACGACAAGAACTTCGCCATCATAACTTTTTTGCACGTTTTCAAAACGTACATAGGATTTGTCTGTGGCGGAGTTTTTGGCACTTCCACCTTTGCCGGATTTCTTTGCGGCCATGTATACTGAACAACTCCCTTTACAACTCAAGCTCTTTGGGCTCGATGTTGCGCTTCCCCTTCTCGGCTCGGAAATGAACATTAATGAGACCATACGTCAATAGTATGAGGTAAAAATATTGCGTCAGTTTTGAAAGCGGTTAACGCTCAGCGCTGAAACGCAGGGTTTATGCGATTACCTGGATTTATTATGGAATATGAATCCAAGAAAATTCAGCAAAATCTGGGCCGCAAGAAAATTGGTGCTGCCGGAGTGATCATAGTCGGGGGCGACCTCAACGAGGTCCATTCCGATTACATTTCCCCGTTTGGTAAGACCTTGAAGCAGTTCCAGAACTTCGTAATACAGGAACCCGCCGTGGCTTGGTGTTCCGGTTCCAGGTGCAATCGAAGGGTCAAATCCGTCGATATCAATGGTGACGTAATAGCGGGTTTTTTCAGGAATTCTTTTCAAAACCTCTTCAACACCCAGTTTTCGAAACTGGCGGACAGACAATATATCTGACCCCATGGCACGGGCATCATCATATCCCTCCTTTGCCGTCGAAGAGACATTTCGAATACCGATTTGTGAAAGGCCTGAAACATTTTCCTGTTCTGCTGCCCGGCGCATCGGATTGCCATGACCGTGGCGCACTCCGTGTCGCTCATCGACAAAATCAAGGTGTGCATCTATTTGCACCAAGTGAAACGGTTCTTGATCATCAAAGGCGCGAATGCAGGAAATGTTGACGGAGTGGTCGCCGCCCAGAACGACCGGCAATGCATTCGCAGCAAGCGCTTTTCGGACGCCAAATTCTATGTTTGCGTGGCTCGTTTCGGTATCGGTATGAATTATGTCGGCATCACCCATGTCGACAATATTTACGTCACCGGGCAGGTAGACCGCATCATCTTCGTGGTCATAAGCCCCTGCATGGCCAAATGAGAATAGGGTGGAAGCTTCGCGGATTGCGCGTGGCCCGAAGCGTGCACCGGCGCGATACTGCGTACCGAAATCAAAGGGTGCGCCTAATATTGCCACATCTGCATCAATGTCATCCCAATCGAGGCATGGAGGTTTTTTGCCGAAGGTTGCATGTCCAACAAAGGGCAGGTTTAACCGGCCGGATTCATACCCGTGTTTTGACATTCTTTTCTCCCAATCATTTGTATTCTTTTTGTTAGCCGCAATGGATAGAAAAATCGTGGTACGGTCAACGGTCAAAGTGGGGTCTTTTTCGTGACAATTTCAATACTATATGTGACAACACCCTTATGAGGCCATGGGTCTTGAGTGACTGATTGAAAGCAAAATTAGATGACTGTCGAAAATCTGGAAGAACCCCCGGTACAAGCAAACACAAATGTGCTGGCGGGAGATGATACTGCGCGGATTATGCCTACCCGTATTCGGCTCGAGGCTTCCACCCATTGCCAGCTTAAATGTCCGACTTGTGAGACTGCCACCGGTGAACTCTACAAACACGTGGCATTGGGTTTTTTGAGGTTTGATAATTTCAAGCGCCTGGTGGATGAAAACCCGCAGGTCACTGAAATCGAACTTTCCAATTTTGGCGAGATATTTCTCAATCCCCAACTCCCGAAAATCATTGAATATGCGCATGAAAAAGATGTGCAACTGAGTGCCAGAAATGGTGCAAACCTCAATACCGTGCGCGAGGCGACGCTTGAGGCGCTGGTGAAATTTGGTTTCCGTAACATTCGATGTTCAATCGATGGAGCAAGCCAGGAAACATACAGCCAGTACCGGGTACGGGGTGAATTCGATCAGGTGATGGAAAACATTCACAAAATCAATGCCTATAAAAAGCAATATAATTCCGAATACCCGAAGCTGACGTGGCAGTTTGTGGTGTTTGGCCATAACGAACATGAGATCGTCAAAGCCCGTCAGATGGCCCATGACCTCGGTATGTCGTTTGAAACAAAACTCAATTGGGATGAAAACTGGTCACCGGTGCGCGACAAAGAAATGGTACGCAAGGAAATGGCAGCAGGTGCTGCGTCCCGCTCGGAATTCAAGGAAATGTATGGTGCCAGCTATACGGAATACATTTGTGATCAGCTTTGGGATTCACCGCAGCTTAACTTCGATGGGACGGTCTGGGGTTGTTGTCGCAACAATTGGAAGGCGTTTGACGGGAATGTGTTTGAAGACGGACTTGATGGCGCACTAAATTCAGAGCAGATGCAATATGCGCGAAAGATGCTGACCGATGGCGCCGAGGCTCGTGCAGACGTGCCGTGTACGACGTGTAGTGTTTACAAGAACATGCGCAAGGCTGGAAATACACTGGACCGGACCAAAGTTGCTGACCGCCGCAAGGCGTTTCTGGATCAGAACAGCTGATCATCTGAATTTTCGATTTATCTTGCCACAATAGCCGTTGCGGCCCCGGCCATCATCCCGGCACCGCAACGGTTCGTTATGCGTATGGCAGCAGGGGTCTTAAGAAATCGACGGGCGCTTGCAGCCAACATGACCCATATCAGATCAATCACTATCAAAATGAACAACATGGCTGCGGTTAGTTCCACCCAGCCGGCGATGGTCAGTGTATGAAGGTCAATAATTGCCGGAAGCAGGGCCAGGTAAAAAACAATGATTTTGGGATTGCCCAAGGTGAGAGCCATCCCCGCGGCGAACAATTTTACCGGTGATGTGTGGTCGGGAATGCTGGATGGATCAAAGCCTGTTGGGGCGGTCCACATCTTCCATGCCAGGTACAGCAGATAGCCTGCGCCGATCCATTTGAGAATGAAAAACACCGAGCTGAGAGTTTCCGCAAGTGCCGCGAGCCCGCAAACAGCGGCTGTAAGCCAGATAGCTTCGCCTATCCACATAGCCGCCAGGAAGGGCAGAACACTGACAGGCCCTCTTGCCAATACGCGCGCAACCAAAGCCGCAATACTTGGACCGGGGGAGCCAGCAGTGACAATCAGCGCGCCTGCAAAAATAACAAGTGCAGAAAGTTCAATCATGTGGTTTCTGCCAGTTTTGAAGCTCTTTTAAAGAACGGAGCTCAGCTGCATTGCGACGCTCATGTCGCCATCAACCTTGATTTTGCCCTGCATGAATGCAGCGGTTGGGTCGAGGTCACCGGCGATTAGGTCGTTCAGCGTGTCCAACTCGCATGAGATTGTGCAATCCGCTTCCTTGTTTTCTGTCGTCACCGTATTGGGTGTTGAAGTGCCATCAACGAATACGGCTCCATCGCTGCCGCAATCGAATTTGACAGTTGCCCCAAGACCGCTGTTGTCGCCTACTTTGGCGCGAATTGCTTCTGCTGCTGCTTCAATACTCATGAGAGTTCCTTGTGTTTTCTTAACCGGTTGGTTGGCTTTACTAAAAGGTAAGGTGGTGGCCTGCAACACCCAATACAACGCGGTTCAAAGAAATTTGATTTCAAATCACTGTTTGCCTATCAGCAATTCGCCATACTCTTCCCGCAACAGGTTTTTTCTAACCTTGCCGGTGGCATTTCGCGGGATCTCATCCACAAACTGAACCGCGTCCGGTATCCACCATTTGGCAACCTTGCCATTGTAGAAGTCCAGGAATGCCTGGGCGTCAGTTGTGGAGCCTTCCTTGCGAACCACCACAAGAAGTGGGCGTTCATCCCACTTTTCATGACGGGCAGAGATCACGGCCGCATCTGCCACATCCGGGTGCGCCATTGCATGGTTTTCAAGATCAACAGAAGAAATCCATTCGCCGCCGGACTTGATGATGTCTTTCGAGCGGTCTCGGATTTGCATGAAGCCATCTTCATCAAGCGTTGCAACATCACCGGTGGGGAACCAGCCTTTTGTCAACGTGGTGCCCTTGTCGGCCAGATAATAATCGCTCAACACCCATGGCCCACGGCAATAAAGATCACCCTGGGCTTCGCCATCATTCGGCAGTTGGTTAGCGTCATCATCAAAGATGCCAAGTTCCATGCCAAATGGCGGGCGGCCCTGGCTGAGACGAATTTCGTTTTGTGCTTCTTCATCCAGTTCCAAATGTTTGTTTTTAAGATTGTTGACGGTTCCAAGTGGCGACATTTCTGTCATCCCCCAGGCATGCAGCACATCCACTTTGTAGGTGTTGCGGAATTTTTCAATCATCGTCGGTGGACAGGCGGAGCCGCCGATTACGGTGCGATCGAGGTGGGGTAACTTTGTGCCCGAATCTTCCAGATATTGTATCAAGCCAGCCCAGATGGTTGGTACGCCAGCGCTTATGGTGACTTTTTCGTCGTTGAACAATTCTACCAGACTTTTGCCATCAAGATTGGGGCCGGGCAGCACCAGTTTTGAACCGGCAAGTACAGCCGAATAGGGTGAGCCCCATGCGTTGACATGGAACATCGGGACAACCGGAACCATGCAGTCTCGGGCAGAAAACCCCATGACATCCGGAGTTGCTGACATCATCGCATGCAGAAGCGTTGAGCGATGTGAGTATAAAACACCCTTTGGGTGGCCAGTCGTTCCGGATGTGTAACAAAGACTCGACGCATCAAGTTCTTCAATGTCATTTGGCCAGTTGAGATCATCGCTACCCTCAGCGATGAAATCTTCGTAGAATTCGAGCCAGTCCCGGTCTTTTGCCAGATCTGCGTCATGCGCTTCCATCAAAATCCAGGTTTCAACGAGGGGAAGTTTATCACGCAAGCCATCAACTAAAGGCAAGAAAGTGCGATCGAAGAATACAACCCGATCCTCAGCATGCCCCATTATGTAAACGAGCTGCTCCGGGAAAAGTCGTGGATTAACGGTGTGGCAGACAAGACCCACTCCTGAAACGCCATAGTACAATTCCAGATGGCGGAAATTGTTCCAGGCAATCGTTGCAACCCGGTCAGAGCGCTTCAAGCCGCGTTTCAAGAGAGCTGCCCCCAGTTTCAAAGAGCGAGTGCGGATATCCTGGTAGGTGCTGCGATGGCGGCTGCCATCAATGTTGACAGAGACGACTTCAGTGTCCCCATGATATCTGGCAGCGTGATCAATGATCCCCGAAATCAGCAGCGGCTGATCCATCATTTGTCCGTGCATACAACTCTCTCCCCAATTTTTGAAATGTTTATAGCTTTAGGTGGTCCCGCTGTGAACCGGTTCGGCAAGCGAATGTTATCTTTTCGAATTGTGCGAATGCACAACAGTCTTTAGGTATGGGCAAGATACAGGAGGTTGAACCTGCATGCCAAAATTTACCAGTGATGTGTCAGCGGTTGAACATGCGCTACGTGATGTGTTCGAAGCCACTCCGCTTCAACACAATGCATATTTGAGCGATCGTGCCAACGCCCAGGTGTGGCTCAAGCGGGAAGATCTTTCCCCTGTCCGCAGTTACAAGATCCGCGGCGCTTACGCGTTTTTTAATGATGCCATGGCGAAAGACAACTCAACCAGACTGTTTGTCTGTGCGTCGGCTGGAAATCACGCTCAGGGTTTTGCCCACGCCTGTCATCACTTCAAAAAGAAGGGCGTGATCTTCATGCCGGTGACGACACCTCAGCAAAAGATCATGAAAACCTCCGCTTTTGGTGGGGCTTACGTGCAGGTCAAGCTGCATGGGGACAGTTTTGATGAGGCGAACCAGGCAGCGCTTGATTACTGCAAATCTGACAACGGCTTGATGGTGCCGCCCTTTGACAGCCCGCAGATCATTCGCGGGCAGGCAAGCGTTGCCAGTGAAGTGTTGAAACAAATTCCTCAAGGAACGGTCATCGACTTGATGATCCTGCCAGTCGGCGGTGGCGGTCTTGCGGCTGGAGTGACGCGGTACTTTGCGGAAAACTCGCCCAAGACCAAATTCCGGTTTGTTGAGCCGGATGGTGCGCCAAGCCTTGAAGCCAGTTTGGAGTTTGGCAAGCGGGTGAAACTCGACGAGATTGACAATTTTGTGGATGGTGCGGCTGTAAAAGCCATTGGTAAGGAGAACTTCCGGTGGCTCAAGCAATTTAGCGTCCAGAACGTCATTCTGGCACCCACCAATGGGGTTTGCTCAACAATGATCGAAATGTTGAATGTAGAGGGAGTTGTGCTGGAACCAGCCGGTGCGCTTGCAATTGATGCGTTGAAGCGATTGCCTGCCGAAGAGATCGCCGGGAAAAACATTGTTTGTATTACATCAGGCGGTAATTTCGATTTTGAACGTTTACCCGAGGTGAAAGAACGGGCTCTCAGGTTCTCCGGTCTGAAAAAGTATTTTATTTTGCAGTTTCCACAGCGGCCTGGCGCGCTCAAGGATTTCCTGTTCATGCTTGGACCAGATGACGATATTGCCCGGTTTGAGTATTTGAAAAAATCCGCACGCAATTTCGGTTCGGTTTTGATTGGTATTGAAACCACAAGACCTGAAAATTTTGAAGCATTGCAGACCAAGTTGGTCCGTGCCGGAATGCGGTATCAGGACATCACTGAAAATGAAATTGTCGCAAATCTCGTGATTTAGGTTATGTCAGATAAACCCAACCCAATAAATGAAACTGATGATGAAGCACGCGCACTTGCGCGATCTTTGGTTGACACTACGCGGTATGCAGCACTTGCCGTCAACGAAGGAGATACGGGCTTTCCCCTGGTGAGCCGGGTCGCGGTTTCTTATGGCTCAGATACGGGCCTCTTCTTTTGTGCATCTGATCTTTCCACCCACTCACAATGCCTTGCCACAGACCCACGTTGTTCGCTTTTGTTGGGGGAACCCGGCAAGGGTGACGGGCTAGCACACCCCCGGGTCACTCTCGTTGGTTCGGTGGATCGAATTGAGAATTCTGATCCGCAACGGCAATCCATGCGTGATATCTTTTTGGAACGTCACCCCAAGGCAAATCTCTATGTGGATTTCGCCGATTTTGCGTTCTACCGGTTGCTGGTTGACCGCGCCTTGTTAAATGGGGGTTTTGGCAAGGCATTCCATTTGGATGCCACTGATCTGGAATTTTTGCGCGAGTGGACGAAATTTGGATAAATTATGTTTGAACTTGCGGAGAAATTGCTGATAGTCCTGCCGCGCATTGCATCATTGATACCCAACCAACCGGATAGACCTACATGACTGCAAACCCCAAACAAGGAATTTTGAGCGGTTACCGCATCATTGATTTATCGGCTGTCGTTTTGGGTCCCTACTGCACCCAGCTTCTGGGTGATCTTGGTGCGGATGTTATCAAGATTGAAGCACCGGAAGGGGATGTCATGCGTCACGCGGGAGCGCATGTTTCACCCGGTATGGGTTCAATTTATCTGACTGTAAACCGCAACAAAAAGTCTGTGACGCTCGATCTGAGAAAAGATGGCGCAAAGGAAGTGCTTTCTCGCCTGATCAAGAGTGCGGATGCGCTGATCCACAACATCCGGTCGGGCGGGATCAAACGGCTGGGGTTTGATTATGATGCCGTCAGGAAAATAAATCCTGAGATCATTTATCTTCATGCAGTGGGCTTTGGGGCTGAGGGGCCTTATGCCGGTCGTCAGGCCTATGATGATCTTGTACAGGCCGCCTCAGGTGCCGCAACGCTTTTGCCGAGACAGGATGGCTCTGATGAGCCGCGGTATTATCCAGGCGTTATAGCTGATAAAACGACAGGACTTCACGCAGCCTATGCCATGATGGGGGGCTTTCTTCACCGCGAGCGAACCGGCAGTGGACAGTTTATTGAAGTTCCGATGATGGAATGTATGGTTTCATTCACAATGGTAGAAAATCTTTATGGACACACCTTCGTGCCACCAAAAGGGTCTACTGGCTACACACGCGCCATGAACCCACAGCGCAAGCCATACAAAACCAAGGATGGGTATCTGGCTATCTTGCCTTACTCAGATGAAAACTGGCGCCGCTATTTCAAATTGGGCGGCCGGCCGGAATTGTTTGAAGATCCCCGGTTCAGCACGTACGCGAAAAGAACAGAGAATATTGGCGAGCTCTACAATCAGGTTGAAGAGATTGCGTTACAACGCACCTCAGAGGAGTGGCTGCAAGTTCTGGAGCGCGAAAACATTCCGTGCATGAAAGTGCACACGCTCGAAAGTGTGCTCGACGATCCACAAATGCGTGATACCGGATTTATCGAAGAACGCGACCATCCAACCGAGGGTAAATACCTGGCAATCAACCATCCGGTTACGTTTAGCGATTCCCCGGCCGAAATACGCAGGGAACCACCGTTGCAGGGTCAGGATAACGAGCTGGTGCTTGCGGAACTGGGATTTGAACCAGGTGAGATTACCAAGATGCGTACTGCCGGAATTTTCGGATGAAGTACGCCCTGGTCAATGAAGCCGGAAGGATGATCCAAGATAAAGTGTGGGACCGAAGATCCTTTCGGTTTCGATCCCACGTGCAGAATTATCAAAACAAAGTTGTCCAAAGAACTTCCCCATTTCGGTGGTCAAGGCTTGATAGGCTGGGGCGCCCCGACCTTCCGCACAAGAATAATACACGTTTATGGTGCAAATCCAATATAAACTTACGCAAGGTAACTGGAATTCACGGAATTTTGTGATAACAGCAAAAATTACACGCTTTTGAGGAGCAGTGAACATGGGCAGTGCTGGTGAACTGTTGGTTTCATGCCTGGAATCCCAGGGTGTCGAGCGCGTATTTTGTGTGCCTGGTGAAAGCTATCTAGCGGTGCTCGACGCACTTTATGATGGCAAGCCGGAGGTCGTTGTGGCGCGCCATGAAGGCGGTGCGGCAATCATGGCGGAAGCCGATGGCAAGATGACTGGCAGGCCCGGTGTTTGTTTTGTGACGCGCGGACCGGGCGCAACAAATGCCTCCAGCGGTGTTCATATCGCCATGCAGGATTCGACCCCGATGGTGCTGTTTGTCGGTCAGATTGGCAGGGAAATGCGAGGCCGGGAAGCCTTCCAGGAAGTCGATTATCGGGCTTTTTTTGGCTCCATCGCCAAATGGGTGGAAGAAATAGATTGTGCTGAACGCATACCGGAAATCATATCCCATGCCTGGCATATAGCGATGTCGGGCAGGCCTGGACCGGTTGTGATTGCCCTGCCGGAAGACATGTTGAGGGATGAAGTTTCCAGTTTAGCTGGACCGATGGTCGAGGTTGCAGAACCGGCACCAGGCGATAGAGATATGGGGCGGTTCTTTAATCTGTTGGAGCAAGCAAATTCGCCACTCATCATTGCTGGAGGATCACGCTGGGATGAAGCGGCGGTTCGTAACCTTGAGACATTCAGTGAAAGCTGGGAGATGCCTGTCGCAACATCTTTTCGTCGCCAATACCTGTTTGATGCAACACACGGGAACTATGCTGGTGAAGCTGGGATAGGCATTAACCCTTCACTCAAGGACAGGATTATCGGTTCGGACGCGCTGATCCTGCTGGGATGCCGGTTCTCGGAGATGCCCAGTCAGGGATTTGAGCTACTGGATATTCCAGGTTCTGCGAGTGGCCTTGTGCACGTCCATCCAGGCCCTGAGGAACTTGGCCGCATTTATGTACCGGAAATCAGTATCAATGCCGCTCCAGGTGCATTTCTTGAAAACGCTCTCAAGCACAAAGCAACCAAATCCTGGAAGGAATCTGCTGCGGCAGGCCATGTTGCCTATCTTGCATGGACCGATACCCCGCCGCCCGGAACAGGTACTGTGACGATGAGCCATGTCATATCAGTGCTTCGTGACAAACTTCCAAAGGATGCGATCATTACCAATGGTGCGGGTAATTATGCGGGTTGGGTAAACCGGTTTTACCGCTATCGCTGGGGAACGCAGCTCGCGCCGACATCAGGTTCCATGGGGTACGGGCTTCCCGCAGCAATTGCCGCTGCCAAGCGCAATCCGGACTGTCTTGTCGTAGCACTTGCGGGTGATGGATGTTTTCAGATGACTGGTATGGAACTTGGTGTCGCGTGTGAGCACAACCTCAATATCAAGCTACTCGTTTGCGATAACAGTATTTACGGCACAATCCGCATGCATCAGGAGCGGGATTATCCAGGACGGATATCGGCTACAACCCTCCAAAATCCGGATTTTGCTGCATGGGCACACGCCTATGGTGCGAAGAGTTTCACCATTGAGAAGGATGCGGAGTTTGAGAGCAAACTGACAGAGGCATTTGCTGTTGATGGCCCGGCTCTTATTCATCTGAAACTTGATGCCAATGATATTGCTCCTGGAAAAACGCTTGCCGCAAAAGCATGAGTAGTTCGCAGATCACAGCGAGTAGTCTTTCATTTTCCTATCGGGGTAAAGATGGAATCCTGGAAGCGCTCAAGAATATCGATCTTGCGGTTGAGCGTGGTGCGTTCCTGTCGATCATAGGACCTTCCGGGTGCGGCAAGACTTCGTTTCTACGGCTGATTGCAGGTCTTGAGATGCCAACGGGTGGCGAGTTGATTATCGGGAATGGCGATGAACGTTGTGGATTTGTTTTTCAGGCGCCTTCTTTGTTTCCCTGGCTCAACGTTGCAAAAAACATAGCAAAGCCGCTCGAACTTTCAGGCGTGGCGAAGAAAGAGCGTGCCGCCAAGGTGAAGTCAGTGCTGGAGCTGGTGGGGTTACAAGGCTTTGAGCGCAAATATCCCTGGCAGCTTTCCGGCGGTATGCAGCAACGGGTTTCCATTGCCCGGGCTTTGGTTACGGATCCGGATCTGTTGTTAATGGATGAACCGTTTGGAGCGCTCGATGAGATTACCCGGGAAAGCATGAACCGGGAACTCTACGCATTGTGGCAACGGACCGGGAAAACAGTTTGCTTTGTCACCCACTCCATTCATGAGGCGGTTTATCTTTCGTCGGAGATACTTGTGCTTTCAAAGAGCCCGGGGAGGGTTGTTGAACAGTTTGCATCAACGTTGCCAAACAAGCGCGATGCCTCAACAGTTGAAACCAAGGCATTTGCCGGGCTTGCGGCCAAGGTTCGTAAAGCCCTTCGGGGTTCATGACCTAGACCACTTCAAACAGCCCGGCTGCGCCCTGACCACCGCCAATGCACATGGTGACCACCACAAATTTTGCACCACGGCGTTTGCCCTCAATCAATGCATGGCCAGTCATGCGGGCTCCAGACATACCGTAGGGGTGACCGATTGAAATTGCGCCGCCGTTCACATTGAGGATATCCGGATTGATATCAAGCGTATCGCGGCAATAGAGTGCCTGACTCGCAAATGCTTCATTGAGTTCCCACAGATCAATGTCGTCGATTGTCAGGTCGTTGGCCTTCAGCAGTTTTGGTACCGCATAGATTGGGCCAATTCCCATTTCATCCGGTTCACAGCCGGCGACCGCCATGCCGCGATAAATACCGAGTGGTTCAACATTGCGCTTTTGCGCTTCCGTTTCTTCCATCAATACCGCTGCTGATGCTCCATCGGAAAGCTGCGAGGCATTGCCTGCGGTGATGAATTGTCCTTCTGCAACCTGTAGGCCGCCCTTAAACACTGGTTGCAATTGCTGAAGGCCTTCAAGCGTGGTGGACGGTCGATTGCCCTCGTCTTTTTCCAGCGTGACTTCGACGTCAGAAACCTCCTTGGTTTCCTTGTCCATAACTTTCATAACGCTTTTTAGCGGCACGATTTCATCATCAAGCTTGCCTGCCTCCTGAGCCGCTGCGGTGCGCATCTGGGAGGAAAGCGCGTATTCGTCCTGGGCGTCGCGGGAGATGTTGTAGCGTTCGGCCACAATCTCGGCAGTCTCAATCATCGCCATATAGGTTGAGGGAATGTTTTCTTTCAGCCATGGATCCGTGCTGCGATAGAGGTTCATCTTGTCATTTTGGGTGAGCGAAATTGATTCAAGTCCACCACCAACGGTGACCGTCATGCCGTCACTGATGATTTGCTTTGCAGCGGTTGCTATTCCCATCAACCCGGAAGAACATTGGCGGTCCAATGTCATTGCTGCAACCGATGTGGGTAGACCGGCTCGTAGCGCGCATTGGCGGGCAGTATTTACGCCGGTAGAACCTTGTTGAATTGCTGCGCCCATGATCACGTCGTCAATTTCCGCAGTATCAACACCTGAGCGTTTCACTGCATGAGAGATTGCGTGGCCGCCCAGTTCCTGGGCCTGGGTGTCGTTGAATGCACCGCGATAAGCCTTGCCAATCGGAGTGCGGGCGGTTGAAACGATAACTGCTGATCTCATCGAAGTTCTTTCTGCTAACTAGGATTGCCCGGAGGCCATCTCGACAATCTTTATGACATGTTCGGTGCCTGACTGAAAAACCATTGCATTTGACATGTCGTTTATAGTTTCAAAGTTTTCAGCAATGCCATCGGCATTGCGCTTATCAAGTGGCAAATGCAAGCCACCGCTTTCACGAATTTCCAAAGTCGAGTAGCTGCCGGCACCGGCGAACATCACGGTTCGGTTGGGTGCCTTGTTGCTGACCATAAAAACGGCTGCGGGAGTGACGAATTTCGGGTCCAGCTGCTCCAGCATGTCCGGGGTCAAAACATCCTCAGTCATGCGGGTGGCGGCAGTTGGTGCCAGACAATTGATCTGGATGTCGTTTTTGGCCCCTTCAATGCAAAGCGTGCTCATTAGACCGACAACGCCCATTTTGGCAGCACCATAATTTGCCTGACCAAAATTTCCGTAGATTCCAGAAGTGGAGGAGGTCATGAGAATACGGCCGTAGTTCTGTTCTTTCATCTGGTTCCAGACAGCGCGCGAACAATTTCCTGAACCGTTGAGGTGCACATTCACCACCGCATCCCAATCAGCGGTTTCCATTTTTCCAAAGGACTTATCACGCAATATGCCGGCATTATTTATGAGGACATCGACACGCCCCCATTTTGAAACTGCATCGGTAATCATCGTCTGACACTGTTCATAATCGGTAACGTTGGCTCCATTTGCCATTGCCACACCACCGTTAGAAGTGATTTCCGCAACTACTTCTTCTGCTGGAGACAGAGAGCCACCAGTGCCGTCTCGGGCGCCGCCGAAATCATTTACGACTACTTTTGCGCCACGCCTTGCGAGTTCAAGCGCATGGGATTTTCCAAGGCCGTTGCCGGCACCCGTCACGACGGCAACCTGATCCTCAAACGAAATAGTCATGCCATCAAAGTCCTTTGTCTTTTGTGATCGTCAAAGTAAGCCATTCAGCGACAAGTGCCGGCTTTTCAACATCTTCCATTTCAACAGAAATCCCGTAACGTGACAAATACTCACCGGAAGTTCGTTCATTCATTTCCAACAGTTTGAAATGTGCTCTCAGTTTCGCACCAGCAGGAACCGGGACCAGAAAGCGGACTTTGTCAAACCCGTAGTTAATTCCCATAATCGCTTCTTCGGCGTGAGGCACGCAGGTTGATGCCAAACTTGTCAAAAGGGAGAGTGTCAGGAAGCCGTGGGCAATTGTTCCACCAAACGATGTTTCTGCCTTCGCACGCTCTGCGTCTACATGGATGAATTGGTGATCATCGGTGGCGTCTGCAAACCCGTCGATCATCCCTTGGGTGACTGTCATCCATGGCGAGGTGCATTCAAGCGTTCCGGCTTGTGTCAGGAGTTTTTTGATTGGGAGTTTCGGCATTAAACTACTCTTGATCACCAAACACTTCACTTTGGCCGGTTACATGCATTCCGCCGTCGAGCGGCAAAATTGCACCGGTGACGTATGAACCACCGCGCCCGCACAAGAACAGCGTTGCAGCGGCAATATCATCCGGCGAACCCATGCGCCCCAAGGGCACGCATTTGCCGACCTTTTCAACCTGGCCGTCTGTTGATGTGGCGAAAGCCGTCATCCGGCTCTGGAACGGCCCGGGCGCAAATGCGTTGATGGTAATGTGTCTTTCGGCAAGTTCACGGGCAAGAATTTTTGTAAGGTGATGGACTGCGGCCTTTGATGCAGCATAGGAATATGCCCCATCGCCAATCGGCGATGTTCCCATGATGGAGCCCAGATTAATTACCCTTGATGGGTCTTCAGAACTTGCGGGCTTCTCAAGCAGGGGCAGCAGGTCGCGGGTCAGCTGAAACAGGCCGGCGACATTTACGTTCATGACCTTGGCCCAGGCAGCATGGGGAAATTCCTCCAGCGGCTGCCCCCATGTGACACCGGCATTGTTGACCAGGATGTCCAATTTTGATGTGCGGGATTTTACTTCTGACACGAGATTGGTGATGCCTTCTTCGGTACCCACATCACCAGCGAATCCTTCAGCATTTCCGGTTGCATCGAGTGCGTTGAGTTCTGCTGCTGTGCGTTCGCAGTCTTCGCCTTTGCGTGAGGCGATCATCACATTGGCGCCCGCCTGTATGAGTGCAGTAGCCGTCATTCGGCCAATGCCGGTGGCACCACCGGTTACTAATGCAGTTTTGTCATTCAGGGAAAACAGATTGTCGAAAATACTCATATAAACTCCCAGAAATTGGCTTGATATCAGTTTGGTGATTGACAATTCACCAGCCACAATGCTCCTAATTTGACGTATTCGTAAAGGGTGAAGTTTTCAGCCAGGAGATAATTATGTCTAACGCAAGCGGCGGTGCCATGGCCCTTGGGATGAGCGAACGCCTGAAACCGATCCATGATCAGGTTTTACGAATGATTGCGGATGAAATTCTGCCGTTGGACGAGGAATTTCTGGTTGAAGTTGAAAAGGGTGATCGCTGGGAGCTGACCGGGCGACAGGCTGAAATTCTGGAAGGTTTGAAAGCAAAAGCCAAAGAACGGGGATTGTGGAATTTTTGGCTAACTGATTCCGAACGCGGTTACGGTTTGTCGACGGTTGAATATGCCTATCTGGCTGAGGAGATGGGAAAATCCCATCTGGCAGCCGAGGTTTTCAATTGTAGTGCGCCAGACACCGGCAACATGGAAGTGCTGGAGCGTTATGCGATTGATGATCACAAGAAGAGATGGCTCGAACCCCTGCTTGAAGGGAAAATACGCTCTGCCTATCTGATGACAGAACCGGATGTCGCCTCATCCGATGCAACCAACATTTCCTTTGCCTGTGCCCGTGATGGCAATGAGTATGTGTTAAGCGGTGAAAAATGGTGGGCGTCGGGAGCTGGTGACAAGCGCTGCGCCTTGTACATTGTCATGGTGCATACACCGGATGAAACGCGCACCAAGCACCAGCAACACTCCCAGATATTGGTGCCTGCTGACAGTAAAGGCATTGAAGTGCTGCGTCCCATGGAAGTGTATGGACGTGATGATGCTCCACATGGCCATATGCATATCCGGTTCAGTGATGTGCGTGTTCCCGCAGAAAACCTGCTGTTGGGAGAGGGGCGGGGCTTTGAGATTTCGCAAGGCCGGCTTGGCCCCGGTCGCATTCATCATTGCATGCGGGCGATCGGGCAGGCGGAACGGGCTCTTGAACTGATGTGTCGACGCTCTGTCCGCCGCGAGGCATTTGGCAAACCGTTGGCACAGCTTGGGGCTAATTTCGATATTATTGCCAACTGCCGCATGGAAATCGAAATGAACCGTTTGCTCTGCCTGAAGGCCGCCTGGATGATGGATCAGGGGGACGCCCGTGCAGCAGCGCCTTGGATCAGCAAGATCAAGGTATCTGCCCCGTTGATGGCACTGAAAGTTATTGATGAAGCAATCCAACTGCATGGCGCACAGGGGATATCGCAGGATTTGTCGTTGTCGCGTTCCTGGCAGCATGTCCGCACATTGCGACTGGCAGACGGTCCTGATGCGGTGCATCGCAGACAGGTTGCAAGGGCAGAGCTCAAGAAATACACACAGGAAAAACTATAATCCGCCAAACGCAGCACCGGCCGCGAGGGTAACAGGGCAGAACCATGAATTTGGATGACAAAACAATCGCTTCAACCATGAAAGAAGCGGCCCTGGAAGCAGGGGCGCGGATTATGGAAATCTACGAGGCCGGGTTTGAAGTTGACAGCAAATCCGACGGATCTCCGGTAACCGAGGCCGATCATGCTGCCCATGCAATCATTGCCACCAAACTCGGCGAGGCGTTTCCTGATATTCCAGTTGTTTCGGAAGAGGATGAGACATCGCACGGGTCAGGTGGATCTTCGTTGTTTTTTCTTGTTGATCCGCTTGATGGCACCAAGGAATTCGTCAACCGCAATGGTGAGTTTACTGTCAACATCGCCATGATTGAACATGGCGTGCCCGTGTTGGGTGTGGTGTATGCGCCCGCCTGCTCGAGGATGTTTTACACTCCGGCCAGAAGGCAGGCTTGTGAAGACAGGGATGGCAGTTCGAAACCAATCCAGGCGCGCGGTGCGCCGGGTGATGGGCTTGCTGCTCTGGTTTCGCGTTCGCATCCGGACGCGAAGATGGAAGCCTATCTCGAAGAATTCACCATTAAAGATCGGATCAGCGCCGGTTCATCCCTCAAATTCTGTCTGATTGCTGCGGGAGAAGCTGACATTTATCCACGCTTTGGACGCACGATGGAATGGGACACGGCGGCAGGTGATGCAGTGCTGCGTGCAGCGGGAGGCCGGGTGCTCAATCATGACAAGTCTGCGTTGACCTACGGCAAGCCGGGCGGAGATAATCCGGAAGGGTTTGTGGCGTTTGGAGCGGCTTGAATTAAGCCATCTGGCTTTCGATATATTCCCGGTTCCGGTGAGATTGTTCGGCAACATCAGGCTCATTGAAGTCTTCATAACTGCCAAGCAGTGAGCAAAACCATCCATTACGGCCTATTTGAACTGAACAGGCAAAAGATATCGGTACTGCGAGTAACAGGCTTGCAGCAATTGGTAGCAACCAAAAGGATATTGCACCAAAGAAAATCCCTGCGGTAAGTGCCAAGCCGATGATTGTTTCTGTTGCATGAAATCGCATCAATTGAAGTGGAGAGGCCAGATCGCCATTTCGGTTTTGCGGTTTCCATCCCGCATCAAAACCCAGCGTTGTCTTCACGACCGCCATACTTTGTTGGACCATCAGGATTGGAGCCAGCACAACCGAGATCAAAATTTCCAGAACTATCGAGATTGCAAAACGCAATCCACCACCGAGATCAAACAGTCGGTTGGTTGAAAGGGTCACCCCCGCACCAACCAGTTTGGGGACCAGTAACATACCATAAACGATACCCAGATAAGTTGTTGCCTGCATGCTCGCCATGCCCGGCCATAGGGGCATTAATGGATTGGCTTCACTAAAGTAGGTGATTTCCCTGCCAAGCTCATAGTATCCAAGACCGCCCCAGATAATAAGCAACAGAAACCAGGCAAATGGAGCGACATAGATCATTGCGCCCTGAAACAACTGAAAACGGCTAATCGGGCGTAGTCGTTTAGCGCCCAATACGCGCAGATGTTGCAGATTCCCCTGACACCAGCGCCGATCACGAAGACAATAATCCACCAGGGTTTGTGGCGTTCCCTCGTAACTGCCAGTCTGACCCGGTAACAGTTTTACTTTCCAGCCAGCGCGGCATAGAAGAGCTGCTTCAACAAAATCATGGCTCATGATCATGCCGCCAAGTGGTGCGCGACCGGGCAGGTCAGGCAATCCGGCACTGCGGGCAAAAGCACGGGTGCGGATCATCGCATTGTGTCCCCAATAGCTGCTTTGATTGCCGTAGACGCGAGCAATGCCCGCGGCCAATGTTCCACCGTAAGTGGCACTTGCAAATTGCTGGGCACGGGCAAAAATTGATTTTGCCTCAAGCAGTCTTGGGAGTGACTGGGCAAGGGCAACCGCCGGATCACGGCCCAATTCGTCGGCTAGCATGTTAATGCAATCCGCATTCATCAAGCTGTCCGCATCGAGGATCAGGAAAGCCTCATGGGATGCTCCCCAACGTCTGCACCAGTCGGCGATGTTACCCGCTTTGCGGCCAATGTTGTTTGGCCGGTTGCGATAGAAAATACTGGTACCCGACGGTAGTTTTTGCCGGGTGATCTTCAATACCTCAAGTTCCTGTTCGCGAATATCAGGGTCATTGCTGTCACTCAAAAAGTAAATCGAATAGCGATGCGATGTTTCTGATCGCATGAGGTCCTGCAATGCCGCGATCCCATTGGCAAACACGGGCGCCGGCTGTTCATTAAAAGTCAGAGCGAGCAGTGCGACATTCAGCGGCTTCGGTGGCGCCAGTGAGGCTGGTTTGAAAAATTTCCGCAATGAAACAACCAGTGCACCGGTGAATGCGAACCCGACCGACATCGCAATCCAAATAAATGCAAATGCGGTCAGGAACATGATTGAAAATTCAAGACCGTTCACACCTTCGGCCTTAAAGAAATCGTAGAATGTGTAGACAAAACCAACTGTCATCAAAAAGGCGGGAAGGAAAGCAAGTATCCGCCAAAGTGTTGTTACGGGTTGGCGATCCCAAACAGGTACTTCGTTATCAACAAAATTTCGATCAAACCGTTGGGCAGTCATTGCCAGGGGTGTTTCGTTTGGCACATCAGATAAGGATTCCCCGGCGATATCGAGGGAAATTCTGTCTGCCTCCAAGGCTGTATCTGGTGCAAATGTGCTCATACGCTTACTTTGTCCACCTGTATAACCAGACTTCCGAAACTGTTTTTTTGTTCACCATCAACTGGGCCCGCATTTCCATTGCTGCAAGGTCACCTGGATAATAGGTAAATCCAACCCGTACCCCGCCGGTTGCAGGATTGCGCTGAACGATTGGCGGGCTGATTTTACCATTCCGGATGTTTATCACCGGATGTAGATCATCGAGATTTGTTGGAATTTTGTCGTGCGGGGCAAAATCTATGGTCATGATGCGCCCGCCACCATAGCGCGCGCCGGAACGGGTGTTTAAAACCTTCGAGACATTGCCGTCAGGTGCACAGTTTTTGCCCCAATTAAGGCGATAGCTCATCCGGTGTTCACTACCGGCAGCGATCGGTTTGGCGGGTCGCCAATAGGTGACGATATTGTCATAGATTTCGCGGTTCGCAGGAATTTCCACCAATGTTACCGCGCCCTTGCCCCAATCCTCTCCCGGTTCAATCCACATGCCGGGGCGGTTGTGGTAATGGGCCTCGAGATCGGCAAAATCGTCCAGTTTGCGGGCACGCTGCATCAAGCCAAAACCGCGTGGGCTATTGTCGACGAAACTGCTTATCTGAAGGAGACTGGGGTTGGAAAGCGGCCGCCACAAAATTTCACCGGCACCATTCGCTATCATCAACCCGTCATTATCGTGTACGGCTGGGCGGAAATCATCAAACCGTTTTCGATTGGTTTCATCAAACAGGAACATGCTGGTTTGAGGCGCGATACCGACATGCGTAAGATCAACTCTTGGATAAAGTGTCGCCTTCACATCCATAATCGTTGTTGTGCCAGGAATCAGTTCGAACTGATAAGCGCCTGCCACGCTTGGAGAATCGAGCAAAGCGTGGACGGTTACCTGCTCGCTGCCAGATATTGTGCGCTCTATCCAAAACTCGATGAAATCCGGGAACTCTTCTCCCGTCGGGTCACCGGTATTTAATGCAAGACCCCGGCCAGAAAGCCCATAGGTGTCATTTCGCCCGATGGCACGGAAGTAGCTTGCCCCCTGGAAAACCGCAAATTCTTCCAGCTTTTTGGTGCCCTTGATGTCACCATGAACACGAAATCCAGAGAACCCCAGCGAGCCGGTTTCGGGGAGCTTGGGTACATGGGGACCCAGTTTGAAATTCGCAAGGCTGAAGTGAACCGGCCGCGCAGTTGCGTCTTCAACAATGTGAATGTCTACCGATTTGGTGAAATACAATCCGGGAGCAAAAAACTGAACTTCAAAGGGGGTATCTTCGCCACGCCACAGGGTGGAGCCGGGGTGAAAGCGGATGTCGCGATACTGGTCATAATTCAGATCTAACCAGGGCTTTGGAACGTTTGGTCGTGGTTTATAGGAAACTTGGGCAAGGGCACGTGCTTTGGCAGCAACAAGCGAAGAATGAAATGGCGTTGGTTCCCCCAGTTTCATCAGTGGGCCGACGTCGCTTGAAACAAGCCCGCTTGCCATGGCACTTGTAAGTCCAAACGCATTGGCACCGGATAGCATCGCTGCTTTCCCGGCAATTCCCAATACGCTTCTTCTTGTTACATCAGCCATTCGCATTCCCTCAAATCGCCGTCTCGCGTTCGGGCACTTTTACCCCAACGACGTTATCAACTGCTGGCTGCGGTATAGGCGTGGATTGGGAGGCGGGTTGTTTCCATGGTGTTTTTTTGTACCAGGATACCAGATAGGCCACTGCGATCATGCCGGTGAAGCCGGTCAAATTTGCCAGCGTAACAGTTGTCCAGTTGCGCCCAATCTGGTCCAGAACAAATCCAAGAAATCTGGCGATGACAAGGCCGGACATGAAGGTCGCAAGCGCCTGTTGGCCTACCTTGTGGACCACTTGAACGAAATATCTTCCATAACGCCCAAATGTAAGATTGCTTCCACCAGGACCGGCAAGGAGCCATGCAAGGTAAGCGATGGCAAGAAAATGAATGTATCGTAGCAGACCGAAATCAGACTTACCGACGTGAACAATATACTGGTAGCTGAAATCCGAAGAATTTTTAAACGGCTTGATGAAACCACGCATTTGCGCAAGTTCGGGAAACTCCCGCAGTAGTCTGAAATAGGCAAATGGAATGGTAATCAAGATCATGGCGATTGAGGCTATCACTATCTTGCGGTTGATCGGTGGTGCCGGCAGCCAACCGGACATGAAAGCAAAGCCGGTAAAGAACACCAGTTGCCAGCCAAACGGGTTGAAGTACCACTCACGGTTCGACCAGGGTTCTGCTGGAAACTGCGCCAGTGAAAATTGCGCTGCAAGCCATACGGCAATCACAAAAAACGCAACGGCTGCAAATCCGATACGATGAAGTGCCATAACGATCGGCACCATGAACAGGATGCCGATATACATCGGCAGGATGTCGAACAGGTTCGGCACATAGGTAAGGGTCATCAAACCGAACAGGTTGGGTACAGTATCCTTGAAGAAATGCTGAAGGTTCAAGCCACTGATGTAGTTTTTTTCAAACGCGCCGGTGGCATCGAGGCCGGCCAGCATGAATGCGACGACAAAAAACAGACCGATGTGTGCCCAGTAAACCTGCCAGATGCGCTGCAGGATTCGGGCTGTCCCCATCATCCATCCACGGGTTGAAAATATTTTTCCAAATGCGATCGCTGAGGCCATGCCGGAGCAAAACACAAAAATTTCGGTAGCATCGGAAAAGCCAAATCGGGCCGGAATCCACAAGGTGTAATAATTTCCGGGCATATGGGCGATAAAGATGATGAACATGCCGATACCGCGAAAAAAATCGAGGCGTGGGTCCCGCATGGTCGTAGTGCGCTCTGCTGGATCAGGAATGTGCTTCATATCGTTCATCGTATTAGAGTGACCTTAAAACTGCCCGGTCCGGGTTTTCAACTCTTTTGCAGATCAGGCAACATCGATTGCGGCAAGATCATTATTGTCCGGAACCCTGGATGGCATCCGGTTGCTATCAAGTACCACCCATCGGCTCTCAGAGTACCCGTCTCGATGTCCGCGATGCAAATCGCGTTCGCGCAGCAAATTGCGGGCCTGGGGCCCAAGGCCGGCGCGGATTGCAGACTCGATTGTCAGTCGCTCGAACACGTCTCTTTGTGCGTGACTGCCACCGACGAATTGCATTTCGGGCCGTGCCGCTATCAGATTGTGATAGGCGTTTTCAAAATTCTGGTCCCGGAATGCTTCAAGGCCATTTGCTGCGGCCAAACCTGGATGAGAAATTATGGCAGACATTTCACATCCGTTTCTGTGGTTGTGACACTGTTCCATGTTACCGACCAACAGGGTTGCGGCCTCCTGGTCGTTGTTGCCGCAAAGTGCCATCAGATAGTGGAGATCGGCGAAGGCGAGACAATTGTCGCCTGTCCGATGTGCTGCCAGTTCGGCCAGTTCCTGCCAACGATTGCCCACATCGACACTCTCGAACTCAAGGCGCATGAGTACAGATGTGGCATTGGCAATATCGCGGTAGTCATCAGTTTTGTCGGAGCGGATTTTCTCGTCGTACAAAGCCAGTACCTCGTCAAAATTCCCAAGATCGAGATGCATCAGGGCGATGTGCCACCAGACATGATAGCGAAAATTGTTACAGTGTTCCCAGGCTTGTTCCTTGCCGCCAAGCCACGACAAGCCATCTTGTGGTCGCCCGGTCATGTCGTAAACATGGGCCACCGCGTGGAGGCCCCAGGCATCGTCGGGGGCAAGTTCCAGACCTTTGCGGCCGGTAGCTTCCGCAAGCCTGTACTCGCCTGCTTCCTCGAGGGCGAATGCATGGCAACCCATAAAATATCCACTGGCGGGATGGTCTTCCCGGTAGGCATCTACGGTTCGCTCCAATGAGCGTCGCATGCCTGGGCCATCACCCAACATAAACCGGATTGCCTGACTCATTTTCATGGCAAGTGCATCATGGGGCCATTTGGCCAGAACCTGTTCCATTGCCTGTACGGCTTCGCCGGGTTTGCCGTTCAACCAGCTGCCCAGAGCATCGATATAAAGGGATTCGCGTTTGGTGACTGGATTTTCAGTGCTACAGGCTACGGCTTTGGCATGGGCTTGTGCGGCGGTATCAAACAATTCTCGACGCGCAAGAAGCAAGGAGAACAAGCCGCGGCATGTATGGCCCAGCGCGAAATCTGGTTCAATCTTGAGTGTATCCCCAAGTGATTGTGCCGTGGAAGCGGAATGAGCCAGGAAACCTCGCAGAGTTTCATTCCAGGGAACCAGTGACGCCTTGTCGGTTAGGGTTACACAGCATCCAAACAGGTCGTCATCAGTCATCGCATTCTCCGATTTACGCATATTATATTTCTTAGTGGCTCAACTAGTTATAAAGCATTGCCCGCGCGGTGATTTCAAAGATAGGTGAGTGTGCGTCACACACTGTTCACGGTCTATTGATTGGATAGAGGATTGCACAGGCAGGCTTCAAGGACAGAATAACGATTACACAAACAGTTGAACCGGCATAAGCTAACGGTCGAAACAGGAAATTGCATTGTTTTTACCCACACAACACCCAAGTCCAGTTCAGGCATATGCAATAATTGTGGCGATTTTGCTGTTGTTCGAGACCGCGATTGCGGCACAGGGAATTGCGGAATAGGTCAAAATTTTCCGTCATAGGATTTGCGACCAATTCGGCAGGCAAGGATTGTGAATGTATCGCGCTGGAGGGCGGATAACGTTTCTTTTTCCAGCGAAGATGTATTGTCTATCCAGACACCATGACCCCCGAGTGCTTTTGCAATGGCGGGGAAATCTGAGCCGGTAAAATCGACTCCCAGATTGGGTCTTCCAGAGGCGCGTTGTTTCATCTCGATGAGCGTCAGGCTTTCATCGACCAACACCACGATCACAACGGGAATGTTATATTCGCGAAGTGTTGCGAGCTCACCCAGGCCCATTTCAAGTCCGGCGTCGCCAACAAAAGCGATCACAGGTGTTTCGGGGTTGGCAAGTTTGTAGCCGGCTGCGATGGGCACCGCACAGGCCATTGTGCAAAGGGCGGAAGATTGCAGCAGGGTTTTGGGAGATGGACAGTGCCACATCTGGCTCAACAGAATCCGGTGCGCGCCACTGTCGGCTGTTGCAACAGTTTCTGTCGGCATAATTGTGCGGAGTGTTTCAAATACCACATCCGGTCCGAATTCATCACCAGATGCGAACGTCTCGTGCAGGGCGCTGCGCAAGTTTGCTGCATATTGGGGAATATCATTCCTGCCCGGGTTCATTGCCGTGCCGAGCTTTTCAAGAGCAGGGCCGATCGCGTTTGAAATTGTGTGAGTAACCTCGTGCATTGCGTGTTTGCGTTCCACTGAAGTAATTTCAATCACTGGAACATTAGTCGGCCACGGATTGCGCCAGCCGATGCGCATTTCAATTGGGTCATAGCCTAGCAACAAAATGCAGTCGGATTGCTGAATTGCAGGAAGAACAAGTTTGTCTGCCTTCGGTGAAAGCCCCGCCCCGCCAATTGCCAGTCCATCTCGCTCGTCTATCAGGCCTTTTGCCTTGTAGGTGGTGAGCAGGGGAATGTTGAATTTGTGACAAAACGCTTCAATTGCGGGACCCGCATTTTCATTCACCGCGTCAACGCCGGCAATCGCGATTGGGTTTTTGGCCTCGCCCAACAGTTTCGCGCATTTCGGAATTTGCGCTTCATCCATCGATTGTGTCGACGTTACATTTGGCACGATGGTTTCAGGAAGCTGTTCTGTTGCCGGATTTTCAGCGACGGAAACCGGAACATCAAGATGCACCGGACCTAATTGTGACTCCCGGGTAATTGCGATGGCCTCACGCGTCACCTGGGCGGTGGTTGAGGGCGTGGCTGTAAGCGTGGCTTTGACGACCGGTGCCAGCATCGCGCCATGGTCGAAAATCTGATGCGTGTAGGTCTTTGCTTCTTCGGCATCCACGCACCCGGAAATGAAGATCAGTGGCACCCTGTCTTGCATGGCGTTGGCGACCACATTAACCGCATTGGCAACCCCGGGTCCAAGCGTTGCAATCAGCACAGGTGGAAAACCGTCTGCCTGCCAAGCTCCCTCGGCCATGAAACCTGCAGCATTTTCGTGTTTGGTGAGAATGAACTCGATGCCCTCATGGGCAAGCGCCTCGATGATTGCCAGAACCTCGCCGCCAGGAATTCCGAATGCCCGCTTACAACCATGTGCCGCAAGCGTTGCGGCAAGCAGTTGGGCACCAGTAGGATTTTGATTGGATGACATTCTGTTTGGTTCCGGTTGCGATTTGAAGCGGCCCATCTGCCGCGAGTCGGTGTACAATGAAACCCCTGAACCATCAATTCAATGTGAATAAACTACATCTACGGGTGAATGGCGTGCCCTTGTCAAACGGGGAGCGGGTTTTGTATGTACATTGCAACATCATTCGCCAGTGGGCTTTCTACATCCACCGCAAATTTGAAGGAACAAGTTATATGGCCATCGGCCTTGATACTTCACTGTTGGAAAGGCCCGGAAAATTTTCAGACCCGGCTGTGACTGCAAAAGGTGAACAAAGAGCCCGTATTGGCCTTGGGGCACTGAAGACCCTGTGGTTCAATACCGGCACGCTTTGCAATTTGGCCTGCACGAACTGTTATATTGAGTCGACTCCCAAAAATGACCGGCTCGTCTATCTAAGTGTCGCTGAAGTTGAGCAGTATCTTGATGAAATTCGGGATAACAGTCTGGGTACCAAGGAGATAGGAATTACCGGCGGTGAGCCTTTCATGAATCCGGAAATTATCGACATCATGGAACTGGCTCTGGCTCGGGGGTTTCGATTGTTGGTATTGACCAATGCCATGCGCCCGATGATGAAATGCGAAAAAGAATTGTTACGGCTGAAAGAGGCCTATGGCTCAGCGATGACGTTGAGGGTTTCTGTCGATCATTTCAAAAAATCACTGCATGAAGAAGAACGCGGAGCCCATAGCTGGGCCCCGATGATGCTCGGCTTTGAGTGGTTGGCTCGCAACGGATTTCAAATTGATGTGGCCGGACGCACCCGATGGGGTGAAAACGAGGCAGAGTTGAGAGTTGGTTTTGCGAGCCTGTTCAAGGATCATGGCATTGCGATAGATGCACATGACAACAAACAACTGGTGTTGTTTCCGGAAATGGATGCCGAAGCGGAAGTGCCGGAAATTACTGTCGATTGCTGGGATATCCTGAACGTTGATCCCGGTGACATGATGTGTGCGTCTTCGCGCATGGTGGTAAAACACAAGGGACAGGATCAACCTTCCGTAATGGCTTGCACTTTGCTTGCCTACGACGAACAGTTCAATTTAGGCAACACCCTGGAAGGTGCGGCTGTTCCTGTTGCGCTTAATCATCCGCATTGTTCCAAATTTTGCGTTCTTGGTGGTGGTGCCTGCAGTGCAGGTGAATAATAAATACAAGATTTCATAATCTCGAGGGCTGGAGGGACGACAAGTGCTGGCAATTATTGGTGGAACCGGCCTCTACAAGGTTGACGCATTGGAAGTTATTTCCGAGATCGAAGTTGATACCCCATTTGGAAAACCGTCTGCGCCGGTCATGAAAGCCCGGCTTGGCGAGCAGGAAGTGTTGTTCCTTCCCCGGCATGGCTCGGGCCACAAGTTTTTGCCGCATGAGATTAATTATCGTGCGAACATATTTGCACTGAAAAAATCAGGCGCCCGGATGATTCTCGGGTTTTCTGCTGTAGGTAGTTTGAGGGAGGAAATTCCTCCCGGTGACTTTGCTATTCCGGAGCAGTATTTTGACTGGACGCGCGGAAACCGCGAACTTACTTTTTTTGGTGATGGTATTGCTGCACATATTTCAACCGCAGTTCCAACCTGTCCTGATCTTACCCGGTGGATTGCGACAACGGCCAAGGCGCTCAACATTCCATTGCATACCGGCAAAACCTACGCCTGTGTGGAGGGTCCGCGACTGGGTACAAGAGCGGAAAGCAATTTCATGCGTCAGTCTGGATGCGATCTGGTTGGCATGACCAATATCCCGGAAGTATTTTTGGCGCGTGAAGCGCAGCTTTGTTATGCGACGATCGGTATATCAACCGACTATGATTGCTGGCTGGATGATCCGGCACATCATGTGAGTGTTGCGGATGTAATAGAGCGGTTTGGGGCTAGTCTGGAAACTGCCAAAACACTGTTGATTGCGCTGCTCAAATCTCCACTGCCGAAAATTGACGAAGAATATCGACAGGCACTCAAAATGGCGGTGTTAACCCCGGATGATGCGATCGCGCCTGAGAAGCTTGAGATGCTGGCCGTGCTTCGGGAATAGGGGCATTGGTATGCTTTCCGTCGTTATTCCCCTTGCACCCGATGAGACCGAATTACCGGAACTTGTTTCCCAGTTGCAAAGCCTTCCTTCAGATAGCGAAATCATACTGGCTTATGATGAGCACGCTGCGAAACCAAAATCCGGTGCACGAAATTTATGCGTGAAGCCCCGTGCGATATCGGTTAGTTCTGGCCGGGCCGGCCAAATGAATGCCGCTGCCAAGTCTGCGAAAGGAGACTATCTGTGGTTTTTACATGCGGATTCACGGTTGGATGCGAATACCATTTCCGCACTGCTTGAGTGTATCAATCAGGAAGAGGATGCATTGTATTATCATGATCTGGCATTTTTGCCGGATGGACCAAGTACTATGCCAATCAATGCCTGGGGCGTAAAATTCAGATCAAACTGGCTGAAGACGCCGTTTGGTGATCAAGGGTTTTGTGTTCGTCGCGAAGTCTTTTACCAGATAGGCCGATATTGTGAAGACGCTCCTTACGGGGAAGATCACCTGCTGGTCTGGCAAGCGCTGCAGGCGGGTGTGCCGGTTCGCTCAACCGGTGCAAGGCTCTTTACCAGTGCACGCAAGTACTCGAAAAACGGCTGGCTTAAAACAACACTCAAGCATATTTATCTTTGGGCGGTACAGGCAGCGCCCGAGTTGGTGACTTTGCTAAGGAAGCGTTTGTCATGAACGGGGCAATTGCAATTTTTGCAAAGACACTTGGACTTACGCCGGTCAAAACCCGGTTGGCCGAGGGCATTGGCAGGGATCGGGCAGATGAATTCTACCGGTTTAGTGTTGCGGCAACTGCTGAAACACTAAAGCAAGTCCAGGATGGCTCCAGCGGCAAAATCCAACCCTACTGGGCATTGGCAGAAGCTGAAGCCGTCGGACTGCCCCAATGGAATACGTTTCCCTCAATATGGACGGGGGAGGGTGATCTTGGGGCACGTCTTAACTGTGTGTCCGAGCAATTGTTTGTCGATCATGACTTTGTAATGATGATCGGAACGGATAGTCCGCAGCTTTCCCCGGATATATTCATTCGAGCAGTGACAGCACTGGAAAGTGGTCGTCATGACTGCGTCATTGGGCCATCAGTGGATGGCGGGTTTTATCTGCTTGTCTCGAAGCGGCCTGTTCCTTCTGAAATCTGGAAGGGCATCGCATACAGCAAGGATACAACTCTTGATGAGTTATCAACATTGCTGAAAAAGGACGGGTGGCGGATACACTATCTCTCTACGGAGCTTGATGTTGATACGAAGGAAGATCTTGTAAATCTGAAACTGTCATTCACCGGTACTGACGACGTTGAACTGCCGGCTCGCCAATCGCTTTTTGAGTGGCTGGACGCTCTCAATTGATTGCAGCCGTTCAGTACAGAGTTAGCGCTACTTCGACGTTGCAGTGTAAACCCCGTCCCATGCACTGCCCGGTGGATTTGCCCTGAATTCCGCAATCCTTGTTTCATAGATGAACAGGTACTCTGAAAAGTCGAACCGAAATTTTTCAACCACACCTTCAAGCAATTCCATTGCTTCAAATGCGGATTGCCAATCCTGGTTGCGATAGGCAGCGATCATCGTGGCATTCATTGCCCTCATTGCTTTGAATTCGTCCGTTTGGGCGTAGGCTTCATCCCCGGCCAGGGCAAATATGCGGGCCGGCTCGTTCTTGCCTTTCACTCGAATGAGATCCACCTCGAATGTTGCCAGTCTATCCGAGACAACGTCGGCAGTGCCTTCGCCAATTATGATTGGCAAACCATAGGGTTTTGACTGCCCCTCAAGCCGGGAGGCGAGGTTTACGGTGTCACCAAGTGCCGTGTAGTCGAACCTTGTGTCACTGCCCATGTTGCCCACTACACAGTCACCTGTATTGATTCCCGCCCCGATGTTGATTGCGTGATAGGTTTCGTCGGAATCCTTAAGCTCGGCAGCCCGGGTCTCGTTTAGCTGGCGCACGTTTTCAATCATTTCAAGGCCAGCCATGCAGGCATTGTAGGCATGGTCCTTATCATCAACCGGCGCATTCCAGAATGCCATGACCGCATCGCCCATGTATTTGTCGATGGTGCCGTTAAGGTCCAGAATTGGTTGGGACATAACCGTCAGGAACTTGTTCATTAAACGGGTAAGTCCTTGGGGATCTTCCCGGTAGCTCTCTGAAATCGTCGTGAAGCCGCGCACATCGGTGAACAATACCGATAGTTTCCGGGTTTCGCCGCCAAGCACCAGCAGATCGGGATCATCACTTAATTGATCAACCAGTGCCGGTGACAAATACTGGCCGAATGCCCCTCGAATTTGCCGCTTCTGGCGCTCTTCCCGGATGTAGTTTGCGGTCGCTGCCAGAATAAACAGTGTTATTGCAACGAGTATTGGAAATATCGGATCAATCAACGTGCGATGCTGGACGAACATCCAGACGGAGCCAGCCACAAATATACCCATTCCTCCAGCCGCCGTTACAAACGACCAGATGGCTCCAAGTTTTGGAACGATGATGATGATCAACAGGCCAGCTACAAGTGCGATTGCCAATTCAATGGGTGTTGCCAATGGCGGTCGCACCAACATTTGGCCGGTTAAAATGTTCTCGATGACCTGGGCGTGAATTTCCACGCCGGGCATTTGCACCCCAAGCGGGGTTGCACGAGTATCTTCCAGGCCAACGGCGGATGTTCCAACCAGAAGTATATGGCCAGCAATTTTAGAATAATCGGCAGTGCCATCCAGGGCTGCACCGGCTGAAACATACCGGGAGCGAAGGCTCTTTGAGAAATAGGGCCAGACCATTCCCCTACGATCGGTTGGCACAAGATTGCCTGCAACTACCACTCCATACAGTCCCGCCTCATTGGCCTTGGTCGCGGAACCGAAACCGCCGGTTGCTATGCGCAAGGTTTCAGCCGAAAGCGCCAGACGAATTTTGTCACCAAAACGCATAATCAGTGGAACTCTGCGGTAAATCCCATCCGGGTCAGGCGTGACACTGAACACTCCGTGTCCACTTGCACTTGCCTCAAGTGACGGCATGTTGCGAACCAGATTCGGAAATGGTGTGATGAACGGGAGTGGGTCTTCGCCAATTTTGGTTATCCCATACTCCTCAATTTCTTGAGTATTTTCACCCACATCGCTTTGTGATCTGACGCTGGTTTGACCAACGATGACGGGATGTTTCTTCATTGCGGCCGCCATCACAGAATCATTGGTTGGCAGGGTTTGTAATTCGGCCCGGATACTCTCCTCAAGATCGGGGTTGTCTTTGGCAATCTGGTCCGGGGAAAGACGATCTGCTTCAGAAAAAACAATGTCAAAGCCTGTCGCGACCGCGCCATTCTCCCGCAGTTTGTCAATCAGATCCGCAATGCGGGTACGTGGCCAGGGCCATTGACCATATTTTCTCAGACTTTCTTCATCCAGATCAATGATTGTAATCGGCTGTTTCACATATTCGCGTGGTTTCATGCGTTGATAAAAGTCAAATCCCTGATGTCGCAATGTCTGCAAAAAAAGCGGATCTTCAACACGCAATACCAATAGGGCAGCAAGAAGCACCAACCCAATCAGACGCGTGGGCGTAAAGGCAGCGCGAACCCTGCCAAGGAAACTATTTCCCGATTTTTTGTCCCCCATACAACTTGCCTACCGGAATTTCTGGAATACAGGTTCCGCCCCTGTCGCTGCTATTTCAATAATAATCCCATAGTCACCAAACATACACTTTGTCAGCCCTCTTATGGAAATCTTATCTCCGTTTTACGCTATTCACAACGTGCGGATGTGGTATTTTCACTATGTCTCATTTATCGGGTGAAAATTGAAAATGTCGGATTACCAGAAAAAATATGACACGTTGATAGATGTTGAAACCTGGGCGTTCATCGAAAAGACCAACAGCTTGCATCCACCTGAGACTTCCGAGTTTTCAATTGAACGTCAGCGCAAATTTTATGATGCGATGTGCAAGGAATTTTTCGCGGGGTATCCACCGGGGGTTGAGGCAACCGACGGAGTGATTGAAGGAAGATTTCCGGTTCCGATACGCAGTTACCGAAAGACTGGTTCATTTGCCAAAGCGCAAATCGTTTATCTGCATGGTGGTGGTTTTGTGTTTGGCGGACTGGACAGTCACGATGATGTCTGTGCTGAGCTGTGCGAGCATACCGGATATGAGTTGGTCTCGGTGGATTATCGATTGGCACCAGAAAACTTGTTCCCTTCCGACTTTGAGGATGCGTTGACTGGATTTACCTATGCAGCCGAAAAGAGCGACCTGCCGATTATCATGGTGGGGGACAGTGCGGGTGCAAATCTAGCTGCTGCGGTCTGTCATCACGTCCGGGGTGCTGGTCGTCAGCCTGTTGGGCAAGTTTTGATCTACCCGGGTTTGGGAGGTGACATGACCAAGGGCTCCTATGTGGATCATTCAGATGCACCGCTTCTGCAGTCCAAGGACATCAGTTTCTATACCCATATACGGACAAATGGGGTGATCATCGAAAATGTACGAAGCTATGCGCCATTGCAGGATAGCAAATTTTCTGGCCTCCCTCCCACGGTCGTCATTTCAGCCGATTGCGACCCGATGCGCGATGATGGGGATGAATATTGCAAGCAGATCATCAATGCCGGAGGGAAAGCCCACTGGATAAATGAGGCAGGACTGGTGCACGGATACCTGCGCGCGCGGCACAGTGTAAAACGCGCCCGCGATAGTTTCTCGCGAATTACCGGAGCAGTCGCCGCGCTGGGAATTGGTGAGTGGCCGTATTAACAGGCTAACTCAGGAACGGCTTGGCCTTCATGGAATTGGGTATCTTGATGCCCATGCGCTTAAGGATTGTTGGAGCAAGTTGTAGCTGATCCAGAGCGGTGTCCTGTTTCGGTCCCTTGCCACTGCCAAAGTAATAGAGCGCGAAATCCTGTTGCAAATCTTCATGGCCTCCATGGTGGCCACGGTCTGTCTGGCCGTGGTCAGCAGTTACAATCACTTCATAACCATCTTCCAGCCAGGTAGGCAGAAACGCTGCCAACATGCCATCCATCACGTAACAGGCATGGTCCATTTCGGTGCATTGATGGCCGAAGCGGTGCCCCATGCAATCAAGTGTGCTGGTGTGCAGGATGCCATAGTCAATTTTGTGCTTCTTTGTAAGCATGGTGAGCGTTGCAAACAGGTCAACATCAGAAGGCGTCATCTGGTTGATATGCCCGTAGCCTGTCATGGTGTGAAAACGGCCATGGTGGATTGGGCCCTTTGGCTCATCATATTCAATATCGCGGACCGGATCGAAAGGTGCACGATTAAAGAATTCAGACCAAAATGAATGGGTTACAGCGCCAGTCTTGCCACTGGAAGATGCCACTTCCGAAAAAATGTCCGGCATGTCAATTCGAAAGCGAACATCATTTGACAGAATACCATGCGTCTGCGGATTTACACCGGTGTGGATCGAGGCATAGCAGGGTCCCGAAACTGAGGGGAGTGAAGCCGTCATCTTCCATCTGCGGGCATCGCCGGATTGAACCCAACCCTCAAGATTGCCAAACAGTCGGCACCAGTTGCGCCACGGCACGCCGTCCACAACAATAAGAAGCAGTTTGTTTTCCATGGTGATATCTACAGTTTACGCGGAACGGGCGTCGGTAAGTTGCGTCAGCCAGTCCGGATCCATTTCGGGAACAGATGACAACAGCAACTGCGTGTAGTCAGGATACGGAGGTGAAAGGATTTCACTCTTCAGCCCCTGTTCAACGACCTCACCCTGAAACATCACTACGATCTCATCCGAGATCGCTGTAACCACAGCAATATCGTGGGTGATGAACAGGTAGGTGATGTTGAATTCCTTTTGGAGTCGCAACAGCAGCTTCAAAATGCCTTCCTGAACGATCTGGTCGAGCGCTGATGTTACCTCGTCACATATGATAACGTCGGGATCAGCGGCAAGTGCTCGGGCGATACATATGCGCTGCTTCTGGCCACCGGAAAGTTCGTTTGGAAGACGATCCAGGAAGGTTTCGTCCAATTCAATCATTTTCATCAATTCAACGAGGCGGGCTTCGCGCTGTTTCGAACTCATGTCATGATAAAATTGAAGCGGGCGACTAATGATTTCGGCAACCGTTTGGCGCGGATTCATTGCTGTGTCGGCACTTTGATAAATCATCTGGATGCGCCGCAACTGATCCTTGTTTCGATCTTTCAACGCATTTGGAAGCGCTTCACCGTTAAACAGGACTTCGCCCTTCACGGGTGGCAGCAAGCCAGTGATAACCCTCGCTGTGGTTGATTTTCCTGATCCTGACTCACCTACCACGGCAACTGTACTGCCGCGCGGTACATCAATATTTACGTCATGCAAAACCTTGACTGCGCCGCCATAGGCTGCGTCAACGCCCTTGATGCTGATGACGATGTCATCGCCTTTAACTTCTGGTTTTTCCAATGCCCTCACTGACCAAAGTGACTTGGTGTAGGGCATTTTTGGTTCGGTCAACATTTTGCGTGTTTCAGCTTCTTCAACTTCTTCGCCGTAGCGCAGAACCTTGATAAAGTCTGCCATCTGCGCAACCACCGCCAAATCATGTGTGATGTAGATTGCGGCCGTGTTGAACCTCTCAACAATTTCGCGCATTGCTACCAGCACTTCCACTTGAGTGGTAACATCAAGCGCAGTTGTTGGCTCATCAAATATGATGAGGTCAGGGCGTGGAGACATCGCCATTGCAGTCATGACACGCTGCAACTGTCCACCAGATACCTGGTGTGGATAGCGGTCGCCGATATTATCCGGGTCCGGCAATTGCAGCGAAGCATAGAGTTCCCGGGCATCTACCTTGGCTTCCGATTCTTCGCGGACTGCGTGCCCAACTGCGGATTCTACCGTCTGCTCTATCAGCCTGTGTGCCGGATTAAAGGATGCAGCTGCGGATTGGGCAACATATGCAATTCGAGAACCCCACAACTGGCGTTTCTTGGATTCTGGCGCATTCATCAGGTCCACGCCATCAAAATCAATTGATCCGCTGGTCAATCGGCAACCAGGTTTCACAAACCCCATTGCAGCGAGCCCCAAAGTTGATTTACCGGCGCCAGACTCGCCAATGAGTCCCATCACTTCGCCGCGACGCAGTGTCAGGTCCACGCCTTTGACGATTTCGTGCCAACGCTCATCAGAATATCCATCGATGACGATATCCTTCATTTCAAGCAGGATATCGCCTTTGGTACCTTTGGCACCGCTTTTTTTGTTTTTAGTGCTCATCACGCAATCCGCTTGTTTTGTGCAGGAACCAGTCGACAATGAAGTTGACCCCAACTGTCAGAAGCGCAATTGCCGCTGCGGGCAAGAGCGGAGTGATCGCTGCAGTCATGTCATATTGCGCAAACTGGATAAGTGAGGCGTTTTCCCGGACCATTGAACCCCAGTCCGCTGTCGGTGGTTGAATACCAACACCGAGGAATGACAGGGAGGCAATTGTCAGGAAGACGAAACAGAATCGTAAACCGAATTCAGCGACCAATGGCGGCAAGATATTGGGTAGAATTTCGCGTCGCATGACCCATCCAAGCCCTTCGCCCCGCAGATGTGCAGCCTCGACATAGTCCATCACCACAACGTTGAGTGATACGGCACGGGTCAGGCGGAATACGCGGGTAGAATCGAGAACCGCAATAATAACCACAAGCGTCCATACGGTTGAACCGAAAATCGAAAGCAGCATAAGGGCGAAGATCAAACCGGGGATTGCCATCAACACATCGACGACCCGGCTGAAAATCTGGTCCAGCCAACTCCGGTTTATCGCTGCAATGAGTCCCAGACTGCCTCCAATTGCAAACGAAAGGAATGTTGTCATCAGTGCGATGCCAATGGTGTTACGTGCGCCAAAAATCAGGCGCGTATAAACGTCGCGCCCAATCTGGTCTGTCCCAAAGTAATGCTCGGCACTCCAGGGAGCGTAGGGTGCCGGGAACACCTGTGCTTCACCGTATGGCGCTACTATTGGTGCAAAAAGTGCAACCAGCAAGTATGCGACAACAACGGTTAATCCAAACCAGGCCGAGAAGGGTGCGTTTTTCAAATCAATCCACATCCGCTGTAAAGCGGTGCGGCGCATTTTAACCTGACCGACTTCGCCGGCGGCGGAATATGTTTCTTCTTCGCTCATCTTGGGTGCAACAATCTTGGGTTTGTCACAATGCCAACAATGTCGGCAGTGAGGTTAAGGAGAATGTAGGTTGCGGCAAAAATGAGAGCGCAAGCCTGCACCACCGGAATATCGCGTGAGGTCACCGCATCAACCATCAACTGGCCAATTCCGGGATACACAAACACGACCTCGACAACCACAACACCAACCACGAGATAGGCGAGGTTAAAGGCGATAACGGTTGCAATGGGTGCCCATGCATTTGGAAGGGCATGTTTCAAAATAACTTGCATTTTGGAGACACCCTTGAGGCGAGCCATTTCGATATAGGGACTGGCGAGCAAATTGATGATTGCCGCGCGCGTCATGCGCATCATATAAGCCACAATCACAAGGGTTAGTGTCATCGCGGGCAGGGTGCTGCGATAAACTCGATCCCAAAACTCTGTCCCATCGCTTACATTTGCGAGTGACGGAAAGATCGGATTGAGAGATGCAAGGAACAGAATTAGCAAATAGGCCACAAAGAAATCCGGCGTGGAAATCGTTGTTAGTGTTGTGGCGTTCATGACCCGGTCATAAATTGAGTTGCGGTACAATGCCGTTGTAATTCCCAAAAACATCGACAGCGGCACTGCTATTATTGCGGTCATACCCGCCAGAAACAGGGTGTTCCAAAGACGCGGCGCAACCAGTTCCACAACCGGGCGTGAGCGATCAACGCCAGAAGCGTTACGGCCTGAAAAGGACGTGCCGAAATCACCGGTTAATGCGGAACCAGCCCAACTGATGTAGCGTACATAAGCGGGTTCATCGAGGCCAAGCTCTTTGCGGAAGGCAGCTTTGGTTTCTTCTGTTGCGGCCTGTCCAAGGACGGCCTCACCAAAGTCACCCGGTAAAAGTTCGATAGAACTGAAAATAATCAGCGATACGAAGAAAAGCGTCATCACACCAAGCGCTAAGCGCTGTATGACAGTTGAAATAACTGGATGCACGCCCCCTCCTCCCATGTTAGTGGCTGCTTTTGTGCCCGGAATTTTTTGCTGTCTCTTGCGGCAACTTTCAATTTCGAACATTCAAAGACTAGCGAGGCTTGGTCACACTGTCAAAGGTGTTTCGAATTTAGATACCTGGATAGGACTTAAAATCAGATATTATGATGTCGTCGATCAAATCTTGTTCTTGGGCGCAAATAGGCTAGTTATCCGGAAGCGGAAGTGATTCAATTCGATCGTCTGGATATCTGCGCTAATTTATATGTGCATGATTAATTGTGCCCAAAGTTTCACATGTCGCCACCATTACCAGCGAGCGGCAGAGAAATTGGCACTGCAAAGGGAGGAGAGACCCATATGAAGAAAGAAATTTATCTCAAGAGTCAGGCTGCGAAGCTGACTGCAGGTCAAATTGACCGCCGGCAGTTTATCTTGTCTGCGCTGGCAGCTGGTGTGGTTTTGCCATCAGCTATGACAATGGCCGGTGATGCGATGGCGATGACCCCAAAGAAAGGTGGCCATTTCCGCCAGGGTTACGGCTATGGCTCAACAACCGACTCGCTTGATCCGGGTACTGCCGAGAACGGCTTTATGCAAGCTACCATTTACACGATCGGCAACCATCTAACCGAAGTAGACAATACCGGTAATCTTGTTCCGGATTTGGCTGAAAGCTACAGTGCATCCGATGATGCTGTTACCTGGACATTCAAACTGCGTAGCGGTGTTGAGTTCCACAATGGCAAGACGCTGAGCGGTGAAGATGTAGTTGCCTCTATCAACCACCACCGTGGTGAATCAAAATCTGCTGCTGCTGGTTTGCTCAAGCAGGTCAAAGATGTCAGCGCTAATGGAAACGAAGTTGTTTTCGTACTGAATGCCCCCAATGCCGGGTTCCCGTTCATCGTCAGTGATTATCACATGATGATTATGCCATCCAAGGATGGCAAGGTTGACGCTGCCTCAGGTGTTGGAACGGGTGGTTACATCATTGAGAAGTTTGAACCGGGTGTTCGGCTTACCGCAAAACGCAACCCTAACTTCTTCAAAGAAGGCCGGGCGCATTTTGATTCACTTGAAACCCTCGTTTTGCTGGATGCTGCGGCCCGCCAAAATGCCATCATGAATGGTGATGTGGATGCAGCTAACCGGGTTGACCCTAAAACCGTATCTCTGATGGCGCGTGTACCAACACTCGATATTCTGGAGAAAACGGGTACACTTCACTACACATTCCCAATGCGGGTAGATGCTGCGCCATTTGATAATCCGGATGTGCGTATGGCGTTGAAGCTTTCTGTGAACCGCCAGGAAATGCTGGACAAAATCCTGCTTGGTCACGGTGCGATTGGTAATGACCATCCAATTTCAACAGCCAACCAGTTCCATGCCTCAGATCTTGCTCAACGCGAGTATGATCCTGATGCGGCAGCTGCTGCTTACAAAAAGTCCGGTCATTCCGGTCCTATCCAATTGTCGGCTTCTGATGCAGCGTTTGCTGGTGCGGTGGATGCAGCTCAGCTTATTGCTGCTTCTGCAAAGGCTGCGGGTATTGAAATCGAAGTTGTTCGCGAACCAAGTGATGGATACTGGTCAAACGTTTGGAACAAGAAACCCTGGTGTGCATGTTATTGGGGTGGTCGTCCAACTGAAGACTGGATGTTCTCATCTGCTTACACCGATGACACCGAGTGGAACGATACTGCCTGGAAAACCACAGATGGAGCCAAGCAGTTTAATGCGGTTGTCAAGCAGGCTCGCGGTGAGCTTGATGATGATAAGCGCCGGACGATGTATGCTGAAGCGCAAACGCTTATCCACAATGATGGCGGTGCTCTGGTTCCAATGTTTGCCAACCACATCATGGCAGTCAGCAAGAAAGTTGCCCATGACGAGGAAATCGCAGGCAACTGGGAAAATGACGGTAACAAGTCTCACGAGCGTTGGTGGTTCGCGTAAGCACCAGTCGCTGAATGAAATAATTGAACCGGCGGTCAGGAAACTGGCCGCCGGTTTTTTTATCCCAACCTTTATGCTGGAATTGAATTAAAACCCTTCAATTGTTGCCAACCCTATAGCAGCCTCACCCGCGCCAGCATAAAAAAGGTAAGCGGTTCCGTCAGCGGCGAAAATGCATGGGTCGCGTAGTTCCTGTTTGCGCTCGTAAGCAGCGCCAGCAACTGAAGCAACGAGAGGTATATCACTTCCTTCCCACGGAAGTTTTGGGCGCAGAATTTCGCATCTGTGCTCGATCCTCCAGTCCATCCAGTCTTTAGTTAGATCAATTGTGCCGTGATAAAGTCGTTCCGGCATGTCCCCAATTTCACTCCAGATTATGTGTAGTCTGGAGCCTTTAACCAGAACTGCTGTGTGGCGCATTGCTGGGATTCCTAACCGGGGACCTTCTACAAAATCGGTGTTGCCGTCGCGTGATCTCGACACAATGTCAGGGATGGAAATCGCATAATGTTGATCTTGCCAATTAAAAACCCTGAAATAAGCCCGGCCAAGAAGTTCAGGCATTGGGGTGAAGGAAATGCCGTCATCTGACAGCGCCAACCGGGTCATTTGATCACCCGATGGCAGCAGCCCGTGATAGTACATTTTGAACTGTTTGGCGACATGATCGATGTGTACATCCGGACTGGCCACATGGGGGTACAGCCAATCCCTTCCTGGCGCGACCCAGTCTGGTCTCGGTCCAGCGGAATCGGGACGGGTAGAACAGAACAAACTGTCTTTTACATGCAGGCATCCGGATTGGTGATATCTCCATGGACCGGTGAGTTCGTTTGCATAAGCCAGGCGGATAAAGTGTCCCTCATGGGCTGCGAAATACATGTAGTACCGACCCAATGGTTCAGGCACCCATGAGGGTATCTCGATTACCGAGGGACCATTGATATTTTCGCCAATGTCCGGGTGAAGGGCGCTTGTAATCAGCGGCTGATCGCCTATCCGCTGAGCAGTAATTTTGGACATGTCTTCATCCCATTGGCAGGTGGTGCGGGGTCATGGCTTAGATGAAACGCCGCTTGATCTTATCTTTGTACCGGCGCTCAAAGATCAGTTTTTTACCTTCAAACGCCTGAACTTTTCCGTTCAGAAAAAAATGCGTTTTATCAGACCACATTGCGGTCGCTGCCAAAGTTCTGGTTGACCATTTTCCGCGGCGGTTGGTTTGTTCCCAGTTTGCTTCACCATAAGCGCATAACGGATCATCTGGATGGATGGTCCATTTTTCGCTGACCTTGCTGCTGTTTACCAGGCCGTGATCCAAATCCTCAACCTCGCCGAAATCATCTTCAAGGTGGAGTGCAACCATGCCGGTTATTTGATCGTGTTCCACGCGGCGTGAATTTCCACCGGGACGCAGGGTTTTGGTTTTCCACGGTGCTGCTGCTTCCGGGGCCTCAAAAATGACTTCGTCTTTTTGGCCAACGGACCGGGTGGGTAGCTCAATTGATCCGCCAGCAAGAGTAAGCGTTGACTGCTCCGGGGATGGCCACACCAGTGGCCAGTAACTGGTTGAGAGTGCTATGCGAAGTCGATTGCCAGCCGGTATTCGCCAGGCGATTGCATCCAGTTCCACTTCAACATCGATCCATTTCCCGGGCTTGAGCTTTGTCGGCTTTGACTGGCTTTTGTGCTGGCACAAGTTCAAGAGCCCGTATGTGATGCGGGTTGATGCGCCATCCGGATACACATCATTCAGCCGGACTGCAATTTGGGCAATTGGTTTGTCCGACTTCAGGCGCAGGCGAACCACAGGCCTGCCAACAATCGAGACGGGCTTCTTGAGCGGCTTGCCATCAAAACACAAAGACAGGGCATCATCCCTGCGCTGATCATCGGGTAACTCCGGGCCCCAATAGATTGCACAATACTCGCCGGCATAAAGGCCGGTATCGGCAGGTGAAGAAATTGAGTGTTCAAATTTCCTGGCCTTGCCTTTCTCCAATGCACCATTTTTGTGGAGATTAAGCTGCTGATGTTTGATGCGTTTTGAGGGCCAGTTTTTCTCGGCAATCCAGGTGCCGCTGCGCGTTTCATACCAAGGCTTGGGACGTTCTGAATCCATCACGAACAACCGCATGTCCGGATCTTTGTCGACACCAGTGTCCTCGCCTTTGAGCCAGTGATCCCACCATCGCTTGAGTTCCCGCAAAAAACCGATTGGATTGGGCTTGGCAAAATGTGGATACTTATGGATCCACGGACCAATTATGCCTTTGGCAGGCGCGTCGAGATTTGCGACCAGATTGCTGACTGTGTTTTTGTAAGCATCTCCCCAACCACCGACTGCAAGTGTTGCCGCCTTGATTTTGGAGTAATCCTCGCAGACTGATCCGTGCTTCCAGTATGCATCGCGGGTTTGATGTCTCAGCCAGCGGGCATGCAGCATTGAATTTGCTTCAAGCCGTTCCTCCCACATCTTGCCCCACTTGTTGTCAGTGAGTGCCGGGTCAGGGGGGCGTGAGGAAAAGGATAGCATGGTTGCACCCCAACCAAGGTTTTCTCCGAGCACCAATCCACCCTTGTAGTGAATGTCATCATTGTAACGGTCAGCGGTTGAGCAAAGCGTCACGATTGCCTTGAGGGCAGGGGGCTGAAGACTTGCCACCTGCAACGCATTGAAGCCACCCCAGGAAATGCCCATCATGCCAACATTGCCATTGCACCAGGACTGGCTTGCCGCCCAGGCAATTACATCGCAGGCGTCCTGCAGTTCCTGCGCTGTGTACTCATCCTGCATGGTTCCTTCGGAATCCCCATTGCCGCGCATATCGACCCGGATGCAGGCATAACCGTGACCTGCAAGCCAGGGGTGGGTGAGTTCATCTCGTTCAGTTGTGCCGTCGCGCTTGCGGTAAGGGAGGTGCTCAAGAATTGCCGGGACAGGTCTCTTTTCAGCATCCTTTGGTATCCAGATACGGGCGGAGAGGCGGCATCCATCCGGCATGGTAATGCCCCAGTCCTGATGGACATCGATCTTTCGCGGAAACTTCTTGATGGTCTTCACAGTGATTATCGCTCCGGGATAAGTCCTCGCGGGGTGAAACGCAGGACCAGCAGAAGGACGATTCCCATCGTCATCAAACGCATGTGGGCAGCGCTTTGCAGCAGATGAATCCGCAGGGCGTTGTCTTCACTCATCCCGGCAGTAATCACATCCATCAGCCACAACCCCAACGGCTCTGCCTCCACCCAGAAAAACCAGATGACGAAGCCACCGAGAATTGAACCCCAGTTGTTGCCGGAACCACCAACAATCACCATGACCCAAATCAGGAATGTGTAACGAAGCGGCTGATAGGAGGCAGGCGTAAACTGGCCATCAAGGGTCATCAGCATCGCGCCGGCAATTCCGATTACCGCGGACCCAAGAATGAATATTTGCAGATATCGCCAGGTAACATCTTTGCCCATTGCTTCTGCAGCGGTTTCATTGTCACGGATGGCGCGCATCATCCGGCCCCATGGCGAGTGCAGCGCCTTTTCGGAAAGCCACAAGATGAACAAAAGTACAATCAGAAACAGGCTGGCGTAGGAAAGTTTGACGACAATCGACGACAAATCAACAATCGACATGTTCCAGTCGGCAGCAATTTTAAGGAAGAAGTCCGACTTTTGAATATCAACTTCGTATAAAACCGGGCGAGGAATGCCGTTGACGTTCTTTACGCCCCGGGTCAACCAATCCTCGTTTTTCAACATCGCGACGATGATTTCAGAAATACCGAGTGTTGCAATCGCAAGATAATCCTCCCGCAGGCCGAGGGCAATTTTGCCAACCACCCATGCGGCGGCGGCTGCAAACAAACCACCGATAATCCACGAAAATAGAATGGGTAATCCAAGACCACCCAGATATCCGGTTCGGGCCGAATCCACAGCTTCAATGGCATCGACTGCCGGGTCCATGAACCACCGTGTTGCAAAATACCCGACAACAACGATAAGGCCGGTGACGATTAACCTATAAGTTCCCCGATTGCGGAGTTTGATATAACTGAGCGTTGCGGCAATGATGGTTGCGATGGCAATTGCCAGCGCGAGAATTACACCGTTTCCACCGGCCGACCAGGCCTCGGAAACGGGTGGCATGGAAACAAGAACACCGGCAAGTCCGCCCAACGCGGCAAACCCCATGACGCCAAAATTAAGCAACCCGCCATATCCCCACTGGATGTTTATACCGAGAGACATGATTGCCGAAATCAAACAAAGATTGAGGATTGCAAAGGCAACCGACCAGCTTTGCAACATACCGACCAGCGCAATCAGACCCACCATAAGGACAAACATGCCGATATTTCTGAGATTTATGGTCATGAGGATTGCCTGCCGAACAAGCCTGTCGGTTTTATCAGCAGGACCAACACAAGTATGACAAAGGACACTGCAAATTTGTAGTCGGTCGACAACAGCTGAACCAGTCCTTCCGGCGCCCAACTTTCCGGCACCAGGTAGGTTAGAAATTTCTTGTAGGCAAATGTGACCGAAACTTCAGAGAATGCGACCACAAACCCACCCGCAATAGCGCCCAGCGGGTTACCGAGACCACCAACAATTGCCGAGGCAAATATCGGCAGCAATATCTGCAGATAGGTGAAGGGTTTGAAGCTTTTGTCGAGGCCATAAAGCGTGCCGGCAATGGTCGCCAGTGCGGCGCTCAAAATCCAGGCAATCATTACCACACGGTCGGGATTTATGCCGGAAAGCAGTGCAAGATCCTCATTATCAGAATACGCCCGCATGGACTTGCCGGATCTGGTTTTATTAAGAAACCAGAACAGCGCCGCGACGATCATTACAGCTGCGACTACGGTGATCGCTTGTGTGGTTTTTATTGCAAGACCTTCGTTCAGCCCGGTTATTTGCTTGAATTCACGGGCGGTAATCAAGAAACGATCACCGTCGGTGAACACCTGATCTTTCGGGCCGATAATGAAGCGTACAAGACCATTGTAGAAAAACATCACCCCCAGAGAGGCAATCAGGAATATGACAGGATCAGATTTCTTGCTCCGGTAAAACCGGTAAACCAGCTTGTCGGTGCCGAGACAAAGTACAATTGCTGCAAGAATTGCAATCGGCAACGTCAACAACGCAGTTGGCAAAGGCCCCAAAGAGACACCAGCGGATTGAAGCCACCATGTCGTTAGAATGGCAATTGTTGTCCCAAAAGCCATGGTTTCGCCATGGGCAAAATTGGAGAAGCGTAATATGCCGAAAACCAGCGTGACGCCAAGTGCACCCAACGCCAGTTGGCAGCCATAGGTCATACCTGGAATCACCAGGTAGTTTGCGATTAACACGATGGCGTTAAACAGGTTTTCCATCAGCCCCCCAAAAACGCTTTGCGTACGTCCGGATTGGCCAGCAGCGCTTCGCCCGTATCCGTATGTCGGTTCTCGCCCTGCACCAGCACATACCCCTTGTCGGCAATATTGAGTGCCTGTTTGGCATTTTGTTCAACCATCAGGATGGCAATTCCGGTCTTCGCAATTTCAATGATCCGATCAAACAATTCATCCATGACGATGGGTGAAACGCCGGCCGTTGGTTCATCAAGCATCAAAACCTTGGGCTGGGTCATCAGAGCTCTGCCAACGGCCACCTGCTGGCGCTGACCCCCGGAAAGTTCTCCGGCGGGCTGGCCGCGTTTGTCTTTAAGGATCGGGAACAGTTCAAACACTTGTTGCATTGTGCTGGAGATATCATCGTCGCGGATGAAAGCTCCCATTTCGAGGTTTTCCTCAACACTCATCGAGGTAAAGACATTGTTGTTTTGCGGAACAAACCCCATGCCCTTTTGTACCCGGTCCTGAGGGGTGAGCTTTGTGATATCTTCGCCTTCCATCAAAACATGTCCTTCGCGCAAGTTCAGCATGCCGAAGACGGCTTTCATGGCAGTGGACTTGCCCGCACCATTTGGCCCGACAACAACTGCGATTTCACCCTTTTCGACACCGATTGTACAGTCGTGCAGAATATCGGCTCCGCCGTAGCCTCCAGTCATGTTTTCACCAACGAGAAAACTCATATAGTTTTCTCCTTTTTGGGTGCAGGTTTGTTTTTAAGGCCGGTGCCCAGATAAGCTTCAATAACCTGTTCGTTGGATTTCACCTCTTCGGCTGTACCTTGTGCAAGGACTGCCCCTTCCGCCATCACAATCACCGGGTCGCAGAGGCGTGAAATAAACTCCATGTCGTGTTCAATCATACAGAAGGTGTAGCCGCGCTCTTTGTTAAGGCGCAGGATTGCATCACCAACTGTATTAAGAAGTGTGCGGTTAACTCCAGCGCCCACTTCATCCAGGAACACAATTTTCGCATCCACCATCATGGTGCGTCCGAGTTCCAGAAGCTTCTTTTGACCGCCGGAAAGATTGCCGGCAAATTCGTCGGCAACCTGAGAGATTTGCAAAAACTCTATTACTTCATTGGCTTTTTCGCGAATGGTGGCATCTTCATTGCGCACCTTGGTTGGGTGCAGCCAGGCATTTATCAAACTTTCACCGGACTGGTTACCGGGTACCATCATCAGGTTTTCACGAACTGTTAGCGTCGAAAATTCATGGGCAATCTGAAAGGTGCGCAACATGCCTTTTGCAAAGAGTTCATGGGGTGGAAGGCCGGTAATATCCTCGCCATCCAGATAAACTTTGCCGGAAGTCGGTTTGTAAACACCGGCAATTACATTGAACAAGGTGGTCTTGCCCGCACCATTGGGCCCGATCAGGCCGGTTATTGAACCACCTTCAATCGTCAGGGATGCTCCATCCACTGCATGGATGCCCCCGAAATATTTATGGATGTCGTCAACGACGATCATGGAGATACCGACCGCTAAACGATTGCGGCCCAGGTAAAGCCCGGGCCGCTATAATCGTTATGCTGTCTTAGCGATACTTTGTTGTGGTGATTTTGCCACCATCAACCAGAATCTGGCGATAGTTGCCGGCACTTTCGCCCGCACCGATCAACTCAACTGCTGTTGCACCGACATAGTCGATGTCACCGCCGTCTGAAAGAATGGCGAGCGCCTTGGCAAGCTCGCCTGGATAGATTTTCTCTCCCGGCGCATTTGCCACCATCTCGACCTTGTCTTTCAAAGCGCCACTGTCGGATGAACCGGCAGCTTCCATTGCAAGCAAGATGAGAGCCGCTGCATCGTAGGATTCAGCCGAAAACGGACCTGCCTTGAAGCCGGCTGCTGTTGCCATCTCTCCGAACTTGGCAGCACCTGGGCTGTCGGTACCCGGCACAGTGCCATAAGAACCATTGAGGCCGTCGCCGATAGCGATTGGCAGGCTGTCACCAATCATACCGTCTGGCAGCACAAATGTTTCAAATGCACCTGAATCGAGCGCGCCCTGGATGACACCCTTGCCGCCCTGGTCAAGATAACCGGCAACAATCAGCACATCGCCACCCGCCTGGGCAAGTGCACCAACCTCGGCAGAGTAGTCGCCTTTACCGTCTTCATGAGCGGCGGAAATGGTAATTGAAATACCCATGGATTCCACATTGGACTTGATGCTTTCAGCAAGTCCCTTGCCGTAGTCATTGTTGGTGTAGGTAAGCGCTGCCGATTTGACACCATTTTCTTTCAGGATTTCCGCCAGTACCTGACCCTGACGTGCGTCAGAAGGAGCGGTACGGAAGAACAGGCCATTGTCTTCAATGTCTGAAAGTGCCGGAGATGTGGCGGATGGTGAAACCATCACAACACCATTTGCCATTGCAACGTTTTGCAGAATTGCGGTTGTCACACCGGAACAGTCCGCACCCATGATGGCACTTACCTTGTCAGATGTAATCAAACGTTCTGCGGCAGCCTGTGCTGCTGCAGCATCGACACAAGTGCTGTCGCCGCGAACCGATTCTACCGTTGAACCGCCGAGCAAGGCACCGCTGTCAGAAACTTCTTTCATCGCAAGTTCTGCACCTGCAGCCATATCAGGCGTTAGCGATTCAATCGGGCCGGTAAAGCCCAGGATTACGCCAAGCTTGACGTTTTCTGCCATAGCGGGTCCCGCCAGCATGGTTGTGGCTGCAAGAGCCAAGAGCAATTTTTTCATTGGTATCCTCCGTAGGTAGTGAACCAGTTTCATCTGTTATCGTTGATTGTCCGCATTCATTATTTGATGAGGATCAACCTGTGCTGATAATCCCTCTGACTTTCAGCCCTTCCTTTTTCTATACGGTTGTGAGCGATTGTTCCAGAGTTTTGCGCCAACAAAGGTAACTCGGCAATCACGCTGATTGTCCGGGTTAAGCCTCAGGTTTTCTTTGTGTCATCTGTAATGCCCATGGTGGAGGTCACACCCACACCAAGGGGTGTTTCAGCAAACGCACCGCCAAAACACATGTGTTTTGGATTGGTTGGGTCCATTGGCGGTTCCTTGGCGAGCATTTCTTTGGCATAGACTTCCGCGTTGTCCTTGGGCCGGTAACCCAGGAAACTGGCAGAAGAATTGTCGAGCCCAATCCGGTCATTGTTTGAGACACCATAGCAAATTGCAAAACCGGTCACAGGTGCTTCAATGGATCGAACCACCAGTTGAACCAGATCATCATATGATAGCCAGGCGCTCAATCCTCGAGCGGCGTTTACTTGGGTGCAGGAGAAAATCCGCAGGTGAACCGATTCCAACTGCCGCTTTTCCCAGTACATTCGCCCCAGATCCTCGGCAAAGCATTTGGCAAGGCCATAAAATGTGTCGGGCCGGTGCGGTACATCGGTGCCGATAAACTCATTTACCTGATACATGCCAACTGCATGGATTGAGCTTGCGTAGATCACCCGTTTCAATCCGTGCTGGTGCGCTGCCTCCCAGATATTGTAAGCGCCAATGAAGTTTGGCCCCAACAGCTCTTCAAACGGTCCTTCATCGACGATGGCGCCAAAGTGCACCACCATGTCGACACCTTCCAGCACTTTCATGATTGCATCTTTGTCGGCCAGATCAGCCTGGATGTATTCCTCGCCTTCGTAAAGTTTGCCAATTTCGTCTGCGATATCGGTTGATACCAACCGATCTGACATTTTGGCCAGAGGTTCGCGCAGGTATGATCCAAGACGCCCTGCGGCTCCGGTCAATGCTATCGTTGTCATGTTGTGCTTCCTTAAATCACTGCTTTTTCGAGAAATGGTTTGTTGTTCGCGATGCGCTCATATCCGAGTTGCGAAAGGTCGAGTTTGCGAAATTCTCCATAGGTTACAAGTTCTGAAATACCGCGACCCATGGCGGGTGATTGCTGAAATCCGTGTCCGGAGAAGCCGTTCATGAAAATGAAATTTTCAACCTCATCGTGTGGACCTATGATTGCATTTTGGTCAAGCGTGTTAAACGCGTAATGTCCGGCCCAGCTGTTTACAAGTTTGATTGCCTCAAATGCCGGAATACGGTTGGCGATCGCCGGCCAGACTTTCTCTTCCCAAATCGAATGATCCATTTCGAAGTCATTGTAATCTACAGCAGGATCTTCATTTGGTGGGCAACCCGCCAGATAGAACTGGCCATCGGTTCTAACGTGAATGCCCAATGGATCGATTGTTAATGGAAGATCACGGTCGAGTGGGATTTCGGCGTCGAAAATAAACGTGAACCGCTTTCGGGGTTCAACCGGTATTTCAACCCCGGCCATTCGTGCGGTCAGAATTGCACGTGGGCCGGATGCGTTAATGACTTTTCCAACAGGAATTATTTCACCGGATTTTAGCGTTATGCTTTCAACACGGCTGCCGCTTCTCCCAATCGAGACCACCTCATTGGTGATGTACTCAACGCCATTTTGGCGTGCCTTGCGTTTCCACCAGTCGAAGAGGGTATTGCCGTCAAAATAGCCCTCGTCGACGAGATTGTGACTCCCGGCTAAAATGCCGTCGAGATTGTAAAATGGATAAGCTTCAGCGATCTGATCAGGTGTCAGGATTTTGGTGCCGGCGCCCATTTTTTCTTGCAAGATTTGATTTTCACGCAGGATCTTGGAGAATGGTTCATTGTCCGACAGATACATGTAGCCGTAGCTTTGGATTGGAATGTCCGGCACCTCTGGATCATCACCCATAAACTTGCGGAAATTTTTGACGAACTCCGCGCCAAACTGCGAAATTCGAATGTTTATCTCTGTCGAGAATTGCTGGCGCATACAGGAATTTGTGTGGGCGGTGGAGGTGAACTCATAGGTCGGATCGCGCTCAACCACCAGCACGGATCCATCAAAATCCGGATTGTTGGATAAAAACCACGCAGCCGATGAACCCATCATCGCACCGCCGACAATTACAACATCATATGTAGTCCGTTTGGGTTCTGAAATGATTGGTGAAAGTGCCAAGGAAGCCCCCTAAATCTCGCAGCTTTCGACAATTAACAACCACTTTTGTGAATGTCGAGCGAGATTTAAGTTGTCAGTGGCAGGCTCTGCCGAGGGCTTTCAGGCGCCAGTAGTTGTAGGGCAGGGGAGTGATGAAACCAGCGAACAACATTAATGGGATCACCCACAAGACCAGTATTGCACCACCGGTTGCTAGGTAATCAACGACATTCATCGCGACCTCCATTGAGATCATCGAAATCATCGACATGCCAATTGCGGTTTTAAATGCCAGTTTAAATGCCATCTGTCGCGAAAGGATGAATGTTTCCAGTGCGATTGAGGTGAGCAGGCCATTGATGATCGCAAGTGTCATGATCAAAAGGACAGGCCACGCAATGCCGGTCAATTGAAAGAACAGGATTGTTCCAAAATCACCAATAGAACAGCCCAGCAGGCACCAAAGCGTATTCACCGAGGCGCGTTTCCAAGTGTGCTTGCATGTCCAGTCGAGGGCCGGTTGCACGGATGTATCTGTCACGGGAAGCTCCAATTGACATTGAATAGCCTCAATGTAAGGCTTCCACTAACTGGAAGGTCAAGGAGAATTCCATGTATAATATAGGTGCAGCGGCGGAGGCAGCAGAATTGCCCGTGAAAACCGTACGTTACTATGCAGATATTGATCTCGTTACGCCAAGCGAACGCTCACAGGCCGGGTACCGTCAGTATGGGGAAGCGGAGGTCAAAAAACTGATCTTTGTTCGCAGGTCACGCACATTTGGGTTCTCAGTGGATGAGTGCCGTGAATTGCTCAGCCTCTATCAAGACCGAAACCGGGAAAGCCGGCAGGTCAAGCAGATTGCACTGCAGCGCATTGAAGAAATTGAACACAAAATGGCAGAATTGCAGACACTGCACGATGAACTCGCGCATTTGGCTGAAACTTGTCGCGGTGACTCCCGTCCGGACTGCCCGATTATAAAGTCGTTTTCTGCCTAATTCGGGTCAAATGGCGCGCGTTTGAAATCGCCGGTTTCTGGATCCATTGTCCAAAGTTCGCCCAGGGCAATATCAAACCAGGCGCCGTGCAGGCTTAATTGATCTTTGCCCTCAAGTTTGGAAATACCGGGAAAGGTTCTCAAATTCGCGATCGAGTGTCGAACAGATATGTGCTCAAGCGCTGTTTGACGCTCTGAATCGGTCATCCATTCATTCTTGGCAATTGCTTCTGCAGCCGGTCCCAGAAGTTCCATCCATTTGCCAATGAAATCACCCGGAGAAAGTGGCTCAGATTTTGGGTCCAGTGCAGCCCGAATACCGCCACAACGGCCATGACCCAAAACGACGATGTGCTTGACCTTTAGGCTTTGCACTGCAAACTCAAGTGCTGCGGATGTAGCATGGAATGCGCCGTCTGGTTTGTAGGGTGGAGCGAGATTTGCCACGTTTCGCATCACGAAAATTTCGCCCGGCAGAGAATGGAAAATCATTTCCGGTGCGGCTCTGGAATCGCAACAGGCAATTACCATCACTTCCGGCGTCTGCCCGTCGTCTGCCAATCGCTGATAGCGTTCGCGTTCATGCGAAAGGCTTTCACTGCGGAAGTCGTGATATCCTTCAAGAAGTCTATCTGGGAAAGAGTTCATCATACTGGTTCGTGTTGTTTCAATTGGATCATCTTTACCGCATTCTGGATGCGGTGGAAGCATCAAAATTTCCGTCGTTAGCCAAATGTTGGGTAAGTTTTTTCAATATATCGCCCAGCCATGGCCACTCCTTTGCTGCACCATCGTTTGTGATCAAATAGACCCGGCGTTTGAAGGTTTCAGCTTTCGGGACTGAAAAAAGTGATTGGTTCATCAGGTGCTCATCGACCAGTCGTTGAGGTAGGTACGCTGAGCCGCCGGTTTCCAGCAGGTATTCAAGCGCCCAAACCGCGCAACCAAAAATTACGGTTGGGGTATCTCCATCCGGATAAGTTGCAGCGTGCTGGATCCTGAATTCCTCCCCACCATCGACATATATGTAATCTGGATCCCAGCGCATTAGTTCACGTTTTCTGGTGGAGACCAAAATCAGCGGTTCTTCGTGAAGTGTCGTTATGGTCTGGTTTTCATGCACCTTGGGCGCGTAACAAATTGCTGCATCAACCAGTCCCGTACCCAACCAGCGATCGATGTCGGTTTGCTCTCCCGGCCAGGCAGACAATGCGGTTCCCGGGTGTTCATTTTTCACTTCATCAAACAGGGTCTTGCCGAGGCCTGGCCATAAATCAAAATGGCATCCGATATTGCACATTGTATCAATGTTGGCTGGTAGTGCAGTCTCTTCCCGCGCCTGACGCCACAGGTCACTCATCAATTGCGCATAGCGCTGAAACTTGAACCCTGGAGAGGTAAGTTCGGTTCCTGATTTTCGACGGACAAACAGTTTTTGCCCTAGATCGTCTTCCAGGTTTTTGAGCCGCGCAGTCACGGTGGATTGAGTCACGTGCAAACGCTCAGCTGCGCGAACGAGGCTGCCGGCTTCAATTATTGCGAGAAATGTCTGTAACGTCTGGAAGTTCATTCGGATTGCAATTCAGTCATATCGATAAATTCGAATTATCTTAGCAAAATAAATCGTTTTTCAAATACAAAAAATCGCTCCATACAGATACGCAGAGTTGGTGGTCAACAGATTTTGGGAGAACAGAATTGGATTTCAGCATTCAGTTATCGGCGTATTTTCCGGATAAAAGCTATGGCGGGGCGCAAGTCTACAAGGACATGCTGGAGCAAGCCGTTCTTGCCGACAGGGCCGGTTATGAATCCGTTTGTTTGACAGAACATCACCTGATCAACATCCTGATGCAGCCTGCGCCATTGCAAATGGCGGTAAAGATTGCGGACGCAACCAAACATGTAAAGATCATGACCGCAGTTGTGGTGCTGCCAATTCACGACATGCGAACCTATGCGGGGCAGGTGATTGTTACCGATATGCTGACCGATGGCAGGCTAATGCTGGGTGTTGGACGCGGCGCCTATGCGTTTGAGATGGATCGTCTTGGGGTTCCGCTGGATACCAGTCGCGAGAAGTTTGATGAATCCTTGAATGTTCTGATGGCATTACTGAGTGAAGAAGAAGTTTCGTGGGATGGGAAGTATTACAAATTTGCCCCGCTGACAGTCATGCCGCGTCCAGCAAACGGTAAGGGCCCACCGTTAATGATGGCGGTGCTGGTGCCGGAAGCGATTTATCATTGTGCCAAGCGCGGGTTTCATATTCAGACCACTCCGCTATCTGGCGATTATCAACACATGGTCAATCAGGTGGATGCGTATAATCGCGGAAAGGCAGAATTGGGAGATGCAGGTGAACACCTGACCTTGTCCCTGTCTCGGGTTGGATTTCTGGCCAGGAATGAGACGGATAAGCGGGAGAAAATTCTTCAGGCGGATAGCTACTACAGCCGGTTCGACAATGTATTCACCGGACCGGGGGTTGTTGAAAATGGAATGATTGAACCATTGCCGCGCAAACAAACAGCGGATCAACTGGGCGAAGGATTGTTGATTTGTGAGAAACAGGAGATGATCGACAAGCTCGGCCCGTATTCCGAATTGGGTGTCGACCGTATAATATTGAACATAAATTTTGGCGCAGGTCAGGAAGAAACGCTTGAATCAATCCAGCGCTTTGCAGAGGAAGTAATGCCACATTTTGCCGGGCAATCCGCGCACAGACAATCGGTTGATGCGTAAATGAATGCTGTAAATTGTACGTATTCCATCCGGGGAAGCGGACCGGCGCTGTTCATGATTCATGGAATTGGTTCGCGGCGTTCAACCTGGGAACCATTGATAGACCAACTTGAGGACCGCTTCACCTGTGTCAGTTATGATTTACGTGGGCATGGGGAGTCTCCACTTACTGAATCTCCGTTCGGGCTTGATGAGTTGGTTGAAGACCTTGAAGCCCTGCGCGAGAAACTCGGAATTGATCATGCGCACGTTATTGGTCATTCGCTCGGAGGCATGATTGGTCCAGCTTACGCACGAGCCCATCCGGATCGGGTCTTATCTTTGGGATTGCTCTCAACGGCTGCAGGTCGCACGGAAGAAGATCGCTCAAAATTGCAGGCGGTGATCGCCGCGATGGAAGAAAAGGGCATTGAACCTGTTCTCAATACGCTGGTGCAACGTTGGTACACGGATGAATTTATCGAGGCACGGCCCGACGCGATTGAGGCGCGGATCAAGCAGGTTGTTGATACGTCAGCGGATGTGTTCCTCAATGTGTTTCACATCTATGCGGAAACCGAGATGGGACCATGGTTGAATGAGATAGCCGCACCTTCACTGGTTTTAACCGGCGAATTGGACGGTGGTTGTAATCCGCGGTTGAACCAGTTCATTCATGAGGAACTGCAGAATTCAGACCTGGTAATCTTGCCCGAGCTCAAGCATTCAATCCTTGTCGAAAGCCCTGGCGAAGTGGCGGGCCATGTCAGCGATTTTTTGATGCGGCAGCTATAATCCGGCGGTCTGAGGACTGCTCGCAGCATAGAGTTGAAGTGCGGCAGCAACCTTGTTGGCCAGCTGCTTTAAATCTGTGCCAATTTCAGCGCGGCGTTCGTTCGTAAAGCGCCGGACCGGGCCAGTAGCACCGATGGAAAAGGTAACACCAATATTTCCCACCCGAATGGGAGCAGCAACAGAAGAAACACCAATTTCGATTTCTTCAACACACTCTGCGTAACCCGCCATTTGAATGGCACCGAATTCCCGCCGGAGGTCGTCACCGTCCTGTTTTGTATGCTGCGTGTATAGCCGCATCGGTCCGTTGATGATTTCCTCTTTAAATGCCTCCTCGGCAAAAGCTGCAATAACCTTTGAGCAGGAGCATGCATGCATCGGTCGAAATCCCAAGCCGGGGTGAGTGAAGGAGCGGGTAGGATCTTCCGGAGTTTCGACATGAATGATTTCAACCCCCTTGTTTCTGAACCGGGACAGGAAGACGGCTTCACCAAACTCGATTGCTGCCTGTTTCATCGTTGGCGCGGCAGTACTGCATACGTCAATGTCCGTCTGGCCCAGCATAGCCAACCGCTTAAGCCGATCGCCTATGAGGTAGCGCGATTCTCCATCAACCAGGTCAAGCAGGCGGTGCTCTGCCAATGTTTGTAAAAGCCGATAGCAGGTGGGCCTTGGCAATCCGGTGGCTTGTTGTAATTCGGAGGCACTGAGCGGCCTTCCAGCAACTGCAACAGCTTCCAAAACGGATATCATTCGGTCAAGATGCATGGGATTCCACGAATAATTGTTTTCTCACTTTACAGACAAGTGTCTCATGTATTAAGAATACCCATACTTTTAATTTTGCCGGATGTAAATGAAATATGTCGAAGGAATGTTGCGGACCGGGTTACGCGTCACCGGCAGAGGCGATGCAGGCTCCTCGGGAGAAGCTGCTTTACACAATTGCGATTTACACCGGGACCGGCATCCAGAAGCCGGACTATCTGTGCACAATTGATGCGGATACAAAGAGCGACACTTATTCTCAGGTAATCTCCCGTCTGGAAATGCCGGGAATTGGGGACGAACTTCACCACATGGGCTGGAATGCCTGTTCATCCTGTCATGGCGATGCGGGAATGGAACGCAAATACATGATTGTACCGGGCGTACGTTCTTCCAATCTGCATATTGTTGATTGTGCCACCGATCCACGCAATCCGACCCTCTTCAAAGTGATTGAAGGCTCTGAGATCAAGGCAAAAACGAACCTTTCTGCACCGCATACGGTGCATTGCCTGGGTTCAGACATCATCATATCAATGCTGGGCGATGCGCAGGGAAATGCGCCTGGGGGTTATCTGCATATCAACAAGGATTTTGAGATTGTCGATCGTTGGGAAAACTCAATGGGCGACATCAAGTTCGGCTACGATTTCTGGTATCAACCGCGCCACAATGTGATGGTGTCGTCTGAATGGGCGGCTCCCAACACGTTTATGCCTGGTTTTGATCTGGAGGAAGTTGGCCATCTAAAATACGGGCGTGAGCTGCATTTCTGGGATTTTGAGAAGAAGGAACCCAAGCAGACCATGTATCTGGGTGAGGATGGTTTGGTCCCATTGGAGGTACGCTTTCATCACGACCCGGACAGCACACATGGATTTGTGGGAGCGGCACTTTCAGCAAACATCATTCACTGGTGGAAAGATGATGCGGGTGAGTGGCAATGGGAAAAGATCGTGGATGTGGAGAATGAACCGCATCCAGATTGGCCGATTCCAATTCCCGGTGTGATTTCGGTCATTCTGTTGTCCATGGACGACAAATACCTCTATCTGTGTAACTGGCTTCATGGCGACATTCGCCAGTACGACATCTCCAATCCGCACAATGCGAAACTTACCGGGCAGGTCTGGATGGGCGGTTTGCTGGAAAAGGCACCGGAGGTCAACGGCGTGAAAGTCACGGGCGGACCTCAAATGATCCAGCTGTCGTTGGACGGTAAACGGCTCTTCGTCACCACGTCACTGTTTTCCACCTGGGATAATCAATTCTACCCCGAAATTCGCACCAATGGCGGTTGCATGTTGATGGTCAATTGCGACACTGAAAATGGTGGTATGGAAATCGATCCGAACTTCGTAGTGGACTTTGGTAAAGAACCAAATGGTCCCTCCCGTTGCCATGAAACCCGCTATCCCGGCGGCGACTGCACATCGGATATTTGGGTATGATGCGCAAGGTTACATTCAAGCACCACAGTCACTGCTCAAAGGTCGATCCGATGGAGGATCACAAATGAACCATGATGAACCCTATACGGACGAGTATCTGCAGGGAATTTTGAGCTCGGTCAAAACCATCGCAATGGTAGGTGCAAGTCCGGACAAGACCAAGTTTTCCTATGGTGTCCTGCGTGTGCTGCATGAAACGGGCTACGAGATGATCCCGATCAATCCGCGGCCTGGACTTGATGAAATTCGTGGCATCAAAGTCTATCCGTCCCTGGCGTCGATTGACCGACCAGTGGATATGGTCGGAGTGTTTCGCCGTGCGGAAGATCTGCCCGGAGTTGCTGAAGAAGCCGTCGCAATCGGTGCCAAGGTTTTATGGGGTCAAATCGGAGTCACGCATCCGGATGCTGCTCGTATTGCGGAAGAAGCGGGCATGCAGGTGGTCATGAACCGTTGCCCCAAGATCGAGCTGTTCCGGCCTTTCTGGAAACCGAAACTGCATTTGGGGATTTGATGATATGGCGCAGACAATAACCAAAAGCGTGAAAACTCTGCTGGCAGAGGCAAATTCGTTTGTGACCGCGATTCCAGTAGGCCATGCGAAGGGGCTGGTAGACAGTGATGATCATGTTTTCATCGACCTGCGCGATGTTCGGGAATTGAAACGCGAAGGCAAAATTCCGGGCGCATTTTCCTGTCCTCGTGGCATGCTGGAGTTTTGGATCGACCCAGAAAGTCCTTACCACAAGGATGTTTTCAATCAGGACAAGACCTATGTGTTTTATTGTGCCAGCGGGTGGCGATCGGCACTCAGTGCGAAAATTGCAATGGAGATGGGACTGTCACCGGTCGTCCATATCGAGGGTGGTTTTGGCGCTTGGAAAAAAGACGAAGCTCCGATTGAACAGCTCGATTAGTCGATAAGCCCCAAGATCGTTCGTGAATGGCACAAAAGTATGGTTACTTTTGGCCTAACCGTTGGTTCGTGAAATTTTATCTAATTGGTATTAAAGTGATTTTTGAGTTGATTTGATGACCAGTCACTGGTTCTATCTTTTTGTAAGGCATTCTTTGGCGCGAAAATGTGTCATTTTGCATCGGGGCACATGTAGAATACCTTTGCGTTCATGGGGGACGGTATGCGGCCGCGTAATTTGTACAGCTTCGTTTGTTTGTTTTGCTTGTTTGCAAGTGAACCTGTTAATGCCACTTCACTTCGTGAGGCGGTAGAAAAAGCTGTGCAGACAAACCCCAGAATTGAGGCTGCCCAGGCCAGTCATCGGGCAACGCAGCGGGTTTTGGATCAAGCTCAAGGCCGTCTTTTCCCGGAACTTGATCTCAGTGGAGACTATGGGAAGCAGCGGATTGACAGACCCCAGGGATTGGGTCCCAGTGTTAATGACATCTGGCAGAACAGGCGCCAGGTCACACTTAGCCTTCGCCAGGTACTCTTCGATGGATGGGATCGGGCAAATGACATCTATCGCTCCCAAGCACGAATTTCAGCCGCGTCCTACAAGATTTTGGCCAGATCCGAGGCAGTCGCACTAAACGCTATCGAAGCCTATATCGACATTGAGCGCCATATAAAACTGTTGTCGCTTGCCATGAGGCAAGTGAAACGCCACCGCTCTTTGTTACAAATAATTCGCGAACGCATCGACGGTGGCAGGGCACCAGCGAGCGACCTTGAACAGACGCAGGCGAGGCTCGAGGCCGCCAATGCGCTCGTTTCCCAGATCGACGTTGCACTCGACACGGCAAAAGCGAAATACAAGAGCGCAGTCGGTGAAAAACCTCGCAAACTCAAGCCGGTGAGTTACGCGAAAGGCCTTCCAAAGTCTCAGGCCAGTATTGTTGACCATGCGCTGCAAAACAATCCGCGGGTGAGCGCGTTAGTGGCTGAGGCCGATGTCGCCAATTTCGACAGGGAACAATTTCGTTCAAGTCTGTATCCACAGCTGTTCTTTGAGGGAAGCGCCACGCGCGGCGATGACCTTGAAGGTACTCCCGGACGAAATGATGAATATGAGGCCAAGCTGGTTCTTAGTTGGAAACTCCTTGACGGCGGAATCAGGCGCAGTCGCGAAGCGGAACTCACCGAGCGCGAATTTGAAAAAATTGCTGAGCGGCATATTCTGGTTCGTGATTTGACCGAGCAAATCGATATATCCTGGGCCCGGTTGACCAAGGGCAGGGCGGAAGTGGATGCGAATGAGAAACAGGTCGTTCAGAACAAGAAGGTCGTAGCCTCCTACCAGAATGAATACGATGCAGACAAACGCAGCCTGCTTGATGTTCTTGATGCAGAAAACGAATTGTTTGGCAGTGAATTTGTGTTTTATAATACCCGCGCGCTGCATATATTTTCGAGCTATCAGTTACAAGCGCAAATGGGCATGTTGCTTGAAAGCCTTGGTATCGCTCCCCCAGAGGGTGGGGATAGTCCCATTGAAGCACCTGCCAGTGTAAATTTTGGTTTTTCAGGCGGAAAGTTCCTGATTCCGCCACTGCAATAGTTCAGAATTTGTATGATTTAAGTCTGCAGTTTTTACACCGGAATAAGAGGCATAGTTGTTGCATTGGATGATAAAGCGACACAACCGGGAACACCGTCCAATATTGCCGTTGAAACGGGATTTAGCGGCGAAAAGCTATTGTCTGTGCTGCAGGCCTTGGCGAAAACTCATGATTTGCCATTCTCGAGAGAGCGGGCGCTGCATGGTTTGCCTCTGACAAACGATGAATTGACGCTGGATCTTTTTGTCCGCAGTGCCAGCAGGATTGGTCTGGACGCAAAAGTTGTCGCTATGCGTCCCTCTCAAGTATCCGCGATTGTGTTTCCCTTCGTGCTGTTTTTTAACAACGGTGATGTCGGGATTGCTTTGGAAAAGCGGGAAAATGGCCAGTCGATTTCCGTTATGATTGATGGTGTGCCCGGTATTCGCAAGATGCGTCCTTCAGAGATGGATCACGATTGTACCAACACAGTTATTTATGCGGCGGTGAAAGATTTGGACGCCGTTGGTAACCGTGAGAAGGTTTTAAATACACTCCAGTCCGGTCACTGGTTTTGGTCAAAGTTTATTCAGTTTTGGCCCACTTGGATATATATTGTGTTTGCCGCCCTGATCATCAATTTGCTTGGGTTGGCGTTGCCGCTGTTTGTCATGAATGTCTATGACCGTGTTATTCCAAACAACTCTATATCAACTCTTTGGGCTTTGGTGGTTGGGGTAGCCATCGCGCTGGTATTTGATTTTGTATTGCGCGTAATTCGTTCGAAGTTGATTGACAGTTCAAGCCGCCGAGTGGACATGAGTGTTTCTTCAGACCTGTTTGAGCACGCTCTCGATGCAAAAATGGCAACCCGCGGATCGCATGCTGGTGAACTGGCAAATCAGATTCGGGAGTTTGAGTCCGTACGGGACTTTTTCACTTCGACTGGACTGACCTCCCTCATAGACCTCCTGTTCATAGGCGTGTTTTTGGGACTGCTCTGGCTAATTGTCGGTCCCCTTGCACTGGTTGCTCTGTTCGCGGTCCCTTGCGTGCTTCTTGTAACTCTGTTGCTGCAAATTCCTTTAGCCAAGTCCGTGCGCAAAACCCAGGCGACTTCAGCAAACCGGCATTCCATTTTGATCGAGTCGCTGGTGAGTATCGAAACGGTTAAGGCAATTTCGATTGAAGGCGCGATGCAAAAACGTTGGGAAAGTGCAGTCGCCGGTTCTGTTCGGGCCAGCTCTGCCACTCATTTTTGGTCTTCGCTGGCGATGTATTTCACAATGTTTGCCCAACAGGCAGTCAGTGTCATAATCATTGTCTGGGGTGTGTTTCTCGTTGCGGCTGGTGACATCACAATCGGTGCACTGATTGCCTCCAATATCCTTGCAGGGCGCGTGCTTGCGCCGCTGGGAAGTATTGCGATGACGGCTGTGCGGGCGCAGCAATCATTTAATGCATTCGGAATGCTAAACCGGTTGATGAAGCTTGAGCGTGACCACCAGCCTGCATTTAACGCCAAGGCGAAAGTTGACAAGGGGGGAATTGAATTCCGGGAACTGGAATTTGCTTATGACAAATCGGGTGAAAATGTTCTGGATGAAATTTCGTTGAGAATAACGCCCGGTGAAAGGGTCGGCATTGTGGGTCGGGTCGGGTCCGGAAAATCCACAATGGGAAAACTTCTATGCGGACTTTATCAGGCGGACAATGGCGCAATAATCATTGATGATACGGATACGAGGCATTACTCAATTGCCGATCTTCGAAAGGCTGTGGGCTATGTCGGACAGGAGACCGAGCTCTTTTCCGGTTCCTTGAAAGACAATTTGACCCTTAGCGGCCCGAAACCGACTGATGTTGTTTTGGAGTGTGCAAGTGTATCTGGTGTGGCTGCGTTCGCGCAAACCCACCCACTTGGCTATGAAATGCCGGTTGGCGAGAGAGGCAAAGACATGTCGGGTGGACAGCGCCAATCCGTTGGAATTGCGCGCGCCATGCTCGCCAACCACAAAATCCTTTTTCTGGATGAGCCGACCGGCCAGATGGACAATTTGACCGAAGCTGCATTCATTCGCGGGTTCAAGCCATGGCTGGACCCGGCTACAACTTTGTTGGTTTCAACACACCGGATGGCGCTGCTTGATTTGGTGGACCGCCTGATAATTTTGGACAAGGGAAAAATTATTGCGGATGGTCCCAAGGGCAAGGTTCTTCAATCAATTGGGAAGACCAATCTCGTTCAGGCAAAGAAAGGCAAGTAGTCGATCATGCGCAATGAAGACCTGAAATATGCAAACGATGCCCGTAATGCTGTGGAAAATTCCAGTTTGCCGGGTGCCTGGTTGCTCTTGGTTGTTGTTGCCGTGCTGATGTGTGCCGGAGTGTGGTGGGCGTCATGGGCAAAGATTGAACAAACTGCAATCGGTGCTGGTCGCGTTATTCCCTCAAAGCAAGTTCAACGTGTTGAAAGTCTCGAGTCTGGTATCGTTATCGAAATCCTGGTGAGCGAAGGGGATCAGGTAGAGGCGGGCGAAAGCCTCATTCGGATTGATGATACGGGTGTTAGTTCAAGGCTTGGCGAATTGCGACAGCGCCAAACTGCTTTAACTGCAGAACTGTATCGTCTTCAAACGCAGGCCTCACCTGGTTCAACATTTGAAATGCCGGCCGATGTTGACGGAGATACGAAGCCTTTTTATCTGGATCAGGAAGCGGTGTTTATTGCTGAACAACTGCATCTGGAAGAAAAAATTGCAATTCTTGGAAATCAACTTGTTCAGCGCCGCCAAAGCCTTGCCGAGGCTCAGGCAACATCTGCCAAACAAACTGTTGCTCTAGAGTTGGCGGAACGTGAACTTGAGTTGACAAAAAAGCTCTTCAAGAAAAAAGCGGTTACAGAACTTGAGTATTTGCGCATTCAAAGACTTGTTGGAGAATTGCGTGGCGACCGGGAAATCATGAATGCAGCAATTGTTCGTATTGCTGCGGAGGTGAGTGAAGCCGAGAGGCTGGTTGGAGCGGAGACTATTGCTGTTGTTGCAATTGCTCGTGAGCGCATTTCCCGCGTCAAGGCTGACATGTCGATCGTAATCGAAAGTTTGCGGGCCGCACAGGACAAGGTCACACGTGCGGTTTTCCGTTCACCCGTTAGTGGCATTATCAACAAGATCAACGTCGCAACCATCGGGGAAGTGGTGCAGGCAGGTGCCACTTTGGTTGAAATTGTTCCTCTGGATGATCAGCTGTTAATCGAGACCAAGATACGCCCGCAGGATATTGCGTTTATCCGTCCGGGCTTGAAAGCAACCGTTCGCCTTAGCGCCTACGATTACACCAAGTATGGTACCTTGTCCGGTGTTGTGGAACGTATTGGTGCAGACACGATTACCGATGAAAATCAGGAGACGTTTTATCAGGTAATCGTGGCAACGGATGAGTTTCAGGAAATTCCGTCGCAGATCAAAATTATTCCAGGCATGATTGCCACGGTTGATGTCCAGACCGGAGAACGCACGGTGCTTGAATACCTGCTCAAGCCGGTGTTGAAAATTCGGGACCGGGCACTTCGCGAACCGAACTAAGCCGGATTTTGGCATGAAGCATCAACATCAGCTTCAGCTACTCAAGCTCAAGTAATTCGATGAGTTCTTCATCTCGCTCAAAAATATCAGGCCTGAAATCTACACTACCGTCCTTGTTGGCCCAGGCAGTCAAATAGCTGACGAAAAGATTAAGCGGCTCCTTCAATTCCAGGGTTCGAGACTGAAGAGAGTTGGCAATTTCAGCATCTGTAAGCAATTCCTTGAAACTGAAATTCTTTATAATACCTGGAAGGTGTTTGGGGTCTGTCACATTGAGTGCCAGCGCAGTGTCTGTGGAAAGGACATTGTCCGGAAAAGACGATTCCACAGCCAACGAGATATCAGGTGTTTCGTCGCTTCCTGTTTTTATGGCGGTGATCCTGCCGTAAAATGTTGGGAGATCACGCAGTTCCGTAGTCGCAACGAGCGGAAAAAATGCTGCCGTTTTGCCATTGAGAACCAATTTGGCAGTTTGGTCCGCCAAATTGATGTAGATGTGATTGTCGCCGATATCCCGATTTTGCCACCGCCGTCTTTCAAGGTTGAGCAGGATTTTTGTTATGCGATCAGGTATCGATACGGCCATTTCAAGCAGGGTGTTGCGGTCTATTATTCCTGAGGATTCAATGCCGTGGCTCTTTTGATAACTGTGAACTGCCCTGACGGTTTCGGTGTCGTGAACAGAGCCATTCTCCATTTCCGAGGCTGGTAGATCACCGATAAAAACCAGCAGCCTACGGATAGCAACCATTCGCGGATCATCCGCTCCAGCTTGTATATCCGGACCGTCAGCCGGGATTTTTGGCCAATATCCGGATTTTTCAATCCGGTCAAACTCTGCCAATTTGGCGATCAATCGAAAATAGCGGCTATCGGTTGTGAGTAGGTTGCTGGCAAATTCGCGCAAGTTTCCTGCTGCTGCCGCGCCCTCTATCAGTTCATCTGCACGATGGGCGTGCGGTTGCACAAGGTTGTGGGAAGGTCGATCATCCGGTCCGATGCGCCCATTCGAAAGATCATCGGCATATTCAATTAATGCTGCGGAAAGTAGCAGGTCCAGTTTTGCAAGACTGGTCGGCTCCAGAACGCCCATCAGCGGTTCGATTTCATCAACATCGTAGAATGCCGGTGAGAGACCGTGGACGGATGACCGCTTTAATTCTTCCAGCAAAGCCTTGCCCTTGGATTTGGGCCCGGTGTCCCGCGTCCAGACGGGTTTAAAAAACCGGCTCGCATAAAATGTGCGGACCGATTCATAGTTTGTGTCAATGTTGTCAAATCCGGTGTCGGCACTTTCAGAAGAAAATATCTCCTTGATTACGGCGCCAATCGCCTTGCTCCCGGCAGATCGTGATTCGGCAGGATGAAGGACAAGGAGTAGTGAGAAGGCCAGAAATGCTGCACTCCAACGCAATACACTCATTTTGAATAGTTACCCCTAGCTGTGCATGCTTTTAGGAAATCCCGCCGCCCATCATAACCTGGACTTGAATGGCTTCCATGGAGCTGTCAAAAATCACGTCAACCGTATTGCCAAATGAAATTCCCGCAAGAGATGCGACCGCCAGACCATCGACAGACATAACCATGTCTGTGCCCGCTCCACCCGGCTGCTCAAAGGTGATTTCGTTACCCGGCATGGTCGGGTCAAATCCAACCGAAACCAGTTCCTCGATATTGAGGATATCCTCGGAAGTGTTGAAGTCCAATATCTGGTCGACTTCCAAAGTGCCGTCGGTATCATCCAACAAGACAAACTGGTCAGCGCCAAGACCACCCGTCAACATATCGATACCTTCGCCGCCGATGAGGATGTCGTTACCGGCAAGTCCCATAAGGGTGTCGCCTGCGATCGTTCCCGTAAGGATATTGTCGCCACCATCAGCAACGATGGTCAAGTCAGGCACAACAACCGTGCTGGTTGCAACAACACTGTCATCTGTTCCATCATTGGCAACAAAGCTGATTTCCCGATCGGCGGTGACTGGGTTTGAGCTGTTGTTGATGAAGGATACTGACTGTAAGGCGGTCTGGTAATTTGCAACCGTGTCAACACCGGTCAAGGTCAAAATACCGGTTGTTTCGTCGTAAGCACCGGATATGCTGTTTTGGTTTACAAAGCCTAGAATGTCGCCGCCAGCATCGAAATTCTGGGTTATCGAAACCGTGGCACCGACTAGCATGGTGTCGTCCGCATCAGTGACGGTAATCGCACTATCGATCACCTGCGCGCCCGCACTAAGGATAGTCGAATTTCCGGTATTGTGTTCATAAATCAATACGCCGCCACCCGTGACGGCCTTATGTATCTGTACTTCATCTATGCTTACATCGCGGGCGGAAAACTCAATCTTTACGTAACGAGCCTCAATCGGATCAAACTTCACAGATAACGTATCGTCCTGATTGACGTAACTCACGTCAGTAAGCGAATCGAACACAAGATTATATTCAACAGTGTCGTTGTTCGTATTACCGCTTGCATAAACGTCATCAGATGCTGCGACAAAGATTTTAATCTGCCCCGGATCACGGCCGCCGAAGTTGTTGGTCCGGTCATGGCCGAGTAAAACGGTATCAATTATCTCGCTTTGTGCCAGCTCAATCTTCAACCAGTCAGTCGTACCAGCACCGTCGTCATTTGGAACCCATGAAGACGGATTTCCATAGGTGCTATCATTGAGGCCAGCGGCATCATGCAAAATTGTATGAGTAGCCAAGACGTCAGACACCACCGCTGCGGAAGCGCCCGCTGCCTGTGAAGCAATATTAAGCGGATCCAGGAAGGGTTGGATGGTCTGCATTTCCGCCGCCGGTGCGCTGTCAGCTCCAGCGGGAACGAGTTGAGAGGGGCCATCTGGTGGCGAAGCTGCAACGGTGGTCAGGCCGAGTGAAGCTTGCGCCACAGTCACAACCGGCGCAGCATTTGGCGTCGTGTCGTAACCACCCGCACCATCTGGAGTGAAGATGTAAACGGAACCGGCATCAACTGGGTTGGTATCATCAAGATTTGCACCAACAACAATGGTTCCATCATCACTGATTGAAACACTGGTCCCAAAATTATCGCCCGCTGCACCATCAGGCGGCGTAATTTTTACGGGTGTACCGGAGTAATCACCAAGTGCCCCCGGTTGGTATACATACACGGAACCAGAATCAGCTCCGGCTACGATGTCATCGTCAAGATCAGCGCCAACCACGATCTCGCCGTTGGCATTAATAGCAACCGAAATTCCGAAATTATCACCCGGTGCACCATCAGATGCAGATGGTGAAAACTTGCCGATTAAATCCAAACCGCCCGCAATATCTGGCTTAAAGATATATATAGCGCCGGAAAATGCGCCGTTGGCGTCATCACCGGGCGCACCAACCACTATTATTCCGTTGTCATTTATCGCTACCGCGTGACCGAATTGGGCGTTTGTGTTGGGATCACCTCCTGAAAAGCGAATCGGCGCGTTGAAGCCGCCAGCACCATCAGATGCAAAGAAGTACATCGAACCGGAATTTGTAAATGTTTCATCATCATGCGATGCACCAACCACGGCTGTTCCGGAACTGTTTATGTCTACCGATCTGCCAAAATTGTCATCGGCCGCTCCATCTGGTGCGGTCAGCTTCAGCGGAGCATTGCTGTATCCACCCAAAGCATCCGGCGTGTATAGATACACCGATCCAGAATTTGTAAATGAATTGTCGTCGTCAAGAACTGAGGCAACAAGAATCAAGCCACTGTCATTAATTGCCAACAACTCGCCGAATACATCGAATGCCACACCGTCTGGCGGGGTTAATTTGACCAGTTCTGTATATACGCCGGAGGCATCTGGCTTGTAGACATATATTGAGCCTGAACTAGTGCCATTGTCGTCATCAAAGTGTGCGCCAACCACAACAGTCCCAGTGTTGTTGATCGATACGGCCCGGCCAAACAGATCATCTGCCGCGCCGTCTGACGCCGTTAGCTTGATTGCGTCCTTAAAACCACCAGTACCATTGGGGACATATACATATGCAGCGCCGGCATTCAGACCATTATCATCGTCGTTTTCTACGCCAACCACCAATACGCCGTTATCATTGATGCTTACCTGCTTGCCAAACTCATTACCCGCTGCTGCATCAAAGGCTGTCAGTTTGAGGGATTCGAGGTGCGCATCACTCGGCTCAAGAATACGGGCAAAGACATCGGTACCATTGGTATAGGTGACTGCTATGTTTCCATTATCCAGCTGGGTAACAACTTCGCCGCCATTATCCCGATTAGTGAATTGATCACCAGTTTCATTTTCATTAATCAGAATTTCACTGCCAACAGGATCACCATTTGCGGCAAACTGTTGACCAAAAACACCTGTCCCATTGCTGTCAGCAGAATCCCAGACTACGAAGAATCCGCCATCGGCTAGCGCCGTGACGGAGGGTTCAGTCTGACTACCAGCTGTAGTGGTATTGATGGTGAATTCAGTCCCTATTGATGCAGGGGGCCCATTTGGGAATATCACAGCACGGATACCAGCCCCACTGCCATCAGCTCCCGAATTGTCTTCCCAAACCGCCAGCAAATCGCCGCCGGTCAGTTCAGTAATAGAAGGTGCAGACAGTCCAGCTCCGGATGTGCTTAGTTGCAGTTCAGTAACTAATAATGAAGCGCCGCCCGAAGCATCAAATTGCTGGTAGTAGGGATTTCCATCAGCACCCCTCCAAGTGATGCCAAACCCACCTGTGGAAAGGGCCGTTACAGACGGATCAGACTGGTTGCCGGTGGTGGTGGTGTTGACAACAAAACTTGCACCCGTTGGGTTTCCAGCGGGAGTAATGGGATTTCCGGTTGCATCATAAACACGGGCCGCGACTGCAGTTCCGTTCCCATCTTGAACCGTGGTTTCCCAGGTCGCTACAAACCCACCACCCGACAGTCCAGCAATATCAAAGTGCGAAGCATCACCAGTTGCAAAATCATTTGACTGTATTTCACCACCCAGCTTTGCACCTGCATTGTCATAGCGCTGGAAGAAAACATCATTTCCGTTGTCGGATGTATAGGTCACGACAAATCCACCGCTTACGGTAGTTATCGACGGGTCAAACTGGCTACCGAAGGAATTTACAGTGTTGACCTGAGCTCCGTTGACAACCACGTTGCCACTTGCATCTACCACCCTGATGAAAACATCATCATCGCCATCGTTAGAATGCCACGCCACGGCATAACCGCCATTATCAAGCTGTGTAATTGAATGCGAACCTTCAAAGGTGGCGCCAAGAGCCGCATCAACGTGAATTTCTGAGCCGACTGGGACGAATTCGCCAGCAGCAGCCGGATTGACCGTTACATTGAATGTCTGCGCCACAGGAACTGAGCTGTCTTCATTGCCATCTTCGACGCTGACATCGAAACTCGCCGTCGTGCCCGAGCTACCATCCTGCTGGAAGGAAATCTCATCGGCTGCAAGTTGCGTTCCCGTAAAGCTGGTCGCGGCAACACCATTGACCAGAACCGAGCCATTGGTTTCACTCGTTACTGTGAAGGTCACATCAGCAGCACCGTCGTCCACATCCGTGAAGTTCAGATCAGTTGTGGTGATGGCAACTGTGGCTGATTGATCCACTGTTGCTGCGAGGCCGCCAGACAATACTGGCGCATCGTTTACGCCAGTTACAGTCCAGGTGATTGAATTTGGTGTAGTGTCAATGCCATCGTTAACGTCGTAGGCAACTGTGACATCCCGGGTCGCTCCATCTGCAAGATCCTGAAAAGATGCATCAGAAGGGTCAAGCGAGAACTCCTGTACCGTCGGTGCGAAGACCTGGATTTCGCGGAAGCTTGCTTCGCCGAAAGCCGTGACTTCCGTTGAACTGTACTCCAGCACAAGACTGTCTGTGCTGACCGGGTTATCGAGAGTCAGCCAGAAGGAATGAACTCCGTCGTTTGTGCTTACACCTGTTGCGCCCGTGACATCCCAGGACCCAAGCACATTTCCAGCGCCGTCCTTCAGGGTATAGCTGCCGTTGTCGCGGTGATCATAACCATGATAGATCGCAATCGAGCCAACGATGGTTGCCCCGCCAAAGTCGAGTGTAATCGGGTTTCCGGTGTCATCGGCAATGGCATAAAGACCATCGCTTGGAACGCCCGTCCCGACATCTCCGTCGTTCAAATTGTGAACTCCGTATACGGGGCTCTGGGTGGGCGCGGCCCAGAAATCGCCGCTCGCCGTGTAGGCTAGCAGCGTGCCGGCATTGCCACCTGTGACGTCCGGGTTGTCGCTGGTGTCGCCTCCAACTTCGATCTGGGCGCCCGACAGAGTAATGTTATTGGTGTTGGTCAGTGTGAACCCTGCAGGCTCCGGGACTGTCGGATTATTACCCGAATAGGTGACGCCCGCCGGGAGCGTAACGTCGACGTTGGATATGAACAGTGCGTCCCCGTCCACATCACTGGCATTCGAAAGTGGATCAACGGTTGAACTGCTGCCATCTTCCGTGACACCAACCGTTATTGGCGGATTTAAAACATCGGGCGCATCGTTGATGCCGGTAATGGTGACCTCGATATCACGGGTAACCATGCCACCGGTATTCGCATCATCGAGCGTGATGGTGTGGGTCTCGGTGACGGTTTGACCTTCTGCCAGGAACTGCACTGCCGAATTGGCAACCGTATAGATCCAGTCGATCTCACCACCCAGGCCGGTGCCGGTCGTATCCGGTGAGACTGTCACCGTAGATATTGAACCAAGTTGCGTCGCGGAACCCGAAGGATGATCACTCGATTTAAATGCAGCCGAAACCGTATGTGTGTCGGTGAGATCGACATCGGTAAAGCCGATGGATCCCATGTCTGTGAGCGTTGGGTCGGTAACATCCTCAACCACAGCGCCTTCCGGAGCTACGGGTTTGACTGCAATAATTGCCGCATCGTTGACGCCGGTAATGGTGACCTCGATATCACGGGTAACCATGCCACCGGTATTCGCATCATCGAGCGTGATGGTGTGGGTCTCGGTGACGGTTTGACCTTCTGCCAGGAACTGTACTGCCGAATTGGCAACCGTATAGATCCAGTCGATCTCACCACCCAGGCCTGTGCCGGTCGTGTCTGGAGAGACAGTGACCGTCGAGATGCTGCCCAGTTGGGTTGCCAAGCCGGACGGGTGGTCACTTTCCTTGAATACAGCCGAAACCGTATGCGTGTCGGTGAGATCAACATCGGTAAAGCCGATGGATCCCATGTCTGTGAGCGTTGGGTCGGTAACATCCTCAACCACAGCACCTTCCGGCGCTACGGGTTTGACTGCAATAATTGCCGCATCATTGGTGCCATTGATGACAATCGTGACTACCTGGGTAACGGTTGGAGTGGCCGTGTTGCCATCGTTGATTGTAACGATGAACTCCTGCTCGATGCTCTCGCCCTCAGCCAGAAAATCAACTGCAGAATCATTAACCGTGAAGGTCCACTTGACTGTGTCTGTCGCATCATTCACCGGATCAAGCGTTAGCGCACCGAGCTCCGTAACACCGGTTGGCAACAGGCTGCCCCCATCGGTGACGGATCGGCCGGTAACCAATGCGGTATGCGTATCCGTCAGGTCCACATCCGCAAACGTGATCGTACCCATGTCCATCAGGTCAGATGTCAGCTCAGGGTCCGGTGCAGTTGCGTTATCGGCAATCTCCGTGACCGCACCTGCATGATCGGCTGCCAAAGATTCAATCGTCGGCGCATCATTGGTGCTACTGGTGCCGTTGATGACAATTGTCACCACCTGCGTAACCGTCGGATTGGCCGTGTTCTGATCATCAATCGTGATCGTGAATTCCTGAGTAATGCTCTCGCCTTCCGCCAGGAAGTCCACATCCGCATCACTGACCGTGAACGTCCACTTCACCGTGTCTGTTCCATCATTCACCGGATCAAGCGTCAATACGCCCAGTGAGGTAACACCTGTTGGAAGAAGGCCTGCGCCATCGGTAACCGTCGCACCCGTTGCTGTCGTCGTGGCATCCACAACGATGCTCGCAAGATGCGTGTCAGTAAGGTCCACATCGTTAAATGTGATCGTACCCATGTCCACAAGGTCAGTTGTCAGCTCGGCTGGTGCTGTGGAATTATCTACAATCTCCGTAACCTCACCTTCAGCATCCGTTGTTGCTGCGACAATCGTCGGTGTATCGTTGGTGCCGGTAATGGTGACCATCACGTCTATAGTATTAGTATCAGTTTCGTTAGTTGCATCCCCTGCACCAACGCCACTGTTGTCGGTTACTATAATTGTGAGAACCTGTTCGAGCGTTTCACCTTCGCCCAGGAAATCAATTTCGTTTTCCTGGACGGTGTATGTCCATTTAACGTCACCGGTTACGGGTCCTGGCGTCGAAGCCACCGTGCCATCCGGATTTAATACGAGATCCGACTCTGTTCCTGCAGGTACGCCTGTTTCACTTAGTAGCAGTTGAAACGAGCCGACGGGAGCAATCGATTCCGTGGTGGCATCAAACTTGGTCCAGGTCACACCCGTTGAACCTTGAGACGTGGTGAGCGAGTCCTTTGTATCAATGTCCAGGAAGGTTGCTGAACCCATCACTGTACGGGTCGTGACCGTGTCGCCAGTAGTGTTGTCTGCTTCGACAAAGGAGTCTGACAGTTTGGTTGTTGCTATACTCGTAAATTCCGGGGTGTCGTTTCTACCCGTTATAGTAATGGTTACCGTCGCGGTATCCGTGAACCCGTTTGGATCAGCGATAGTGTAGGTGAAGGAATCGGTGGTCTGATCGTTTAAACTGAGAAAATCAAACGCATCATTCGCGTTATAACTTATGCCGCCGGTTTGAGAGATCACAAGGATTGCGCCGGAAGGGAGAGGAATAATGGTTGCGGTGATCGTTGGAGTAAATGCCAGATCATTGCCATTGACCTGGGTTACTTTCAGCGCAAATCCATCCGGGTCGACATCGGGACCACCGCCATCTGCCGAAATCACATTTACACCAGCAAGAACAGTTTCCTCATCTGTTTCAAACAGGTCATCGCCGGCAATGGGGGGGTCATCCTTGTCTCCCGTATCCAAGCCACCTTGCCCGCCTTCGTCCCCCAGACCGCCACTGTCATCGCCCAGACTTCCATCCCCTTCGTTTGAAGATGCGGTTGCATTGAAGGCAACCTGGCTAAACGAATTGGAACTATCAACCGCAGCCTTTTCACCAAAGGCAGACGCATAAACATCGCGGATTTCATCCAGTGCTGCCTTGTCCTCGAGCAAATCGAGCCCAGACTTGCCAATCTCGACGGCTTCCTTGGAGAGGGTTGTTACCAACCATTTGGTGCCGGTTGATTCTACCGTGCCGATGAGCTCGCCGGAGACTTTGTCATACAGGTCATACCTACCAACGGTTTCAACTCCGCCTTCGGCGGTAAGGTCCGGCAGAATTGTAAATTCTACGAGGCCCAGTTCGGTGTTGATTTTCAAACTGGGTGTTGTTCCGCGGATGCCCATGGTTGCAACCGGGGTTTCTATCTTCATGCCACCGGAAGGGGCAATGGCCCCAGTGGCGAAAACAAACGAACCCTGAACCAGGTTGAACACCATGGAGTTTTCAGCTTCGTTGTTTGGATTATAGATCAGTTCATTCAGCACCATTTTTGCATTGCCGGACATCGTAAACACAGTGCCGTCAGTAAATGAGATGCCAAGATCGGAATCCGCCCCGGTATTGATCACGTCTCCCTGATAAACGGGTGCACCGACTTCGAGTTGTCCCTCAACCCCATCCAGTTGTTTGTTTGAAGCTGTGCCGGTTAGCTTGACTACCTCACCAATCTTGATCAATCCGGCAGCAATCTCGTCGCTTTGCGCATACTGGCCTGGTGAGGCCGGGCCAGCTAACGCCGAAACCACATCAAAAGGAAGGAACGCTCCATTGGGTGCGGTAAGGTTGCCGCCGGTGTCAGAGCCGAAATAGTTTTCAATGACGAGGCTTTCGCCATTTTGGGATATGATCAGGTGGTCGCCGTCCCGGGAATAATCTCCGGTAAACAGCAATTCTGCCTCGACATGAATTGCCTCAGCTAATCCACCGTTAACAATTTTAATGGAGTCGTGTAAGGAGTTCCCGTTGGTGCTTTGCACGTCCGAGAACATCGAAGACAGCGGGCCCACCCCCCCGTCAAAAGCGCCCCCGCTTTTGCCAGACATGCTAATTCCTTACTAATCCCTTAAACTCTACGCTTTATTTATCATTTCTGCAATCCAGAGATGTGAGTTTTACCACAATTTGAGGATTATGATTAATTGCCCAATCTGGCAGGATTCAGGGCATTTCAGTACTGGGAGAGCACGCTGGTTTTGGTGGAGCGGCTCAAACCGTCAAATTAATTGATTTTACTGGCTGTGCAGTCAGTCCAATGCGAAACGGTCTCTACTGAAATTTTCCCTGTTATAGGGGAATTTACAGGGAAGTTTTGCAGTTTTGGTCAGAACACCCATATTAATGCGGGAATACCAACGGAATTTCAAAGGGTTAGGGCTCAAATTCCCTAAACATTAGAACAGGGAAATTAACCTGAAAAACAGGGAATAATTTTTATCTAACAGGGAATGGTGACTGTAACGGAAAATGGCTGCTTTCGGAGATAAAGCGGGCGTCGGATGAAGATCAGTTTATGTCCATTAATGACCCAAAGCGGACATTCAGCGATCAACAAAAAACCCGCCAAGCAAGCCTGGCGGGTTAGTAAATGTTCTATTTCAGGCGCTGGTTCGTAGCACCACTGGAGTCTCAGTCTTAGAAGTCGCGGCGAACCGTAACTTCCCAGTTGTTGTAGTCGAAGCTTGTCCCGAACAGCTGAGCACCGTTAACCAGGTAGGAAGCCGAATTTTCGGACTCACCCTGGGTGTAGGATGCCTTGACGTGGAAGCCCGGGGCTGCTGCAGGATACCAGTTAAGACCAACAGACCACTGGTCTGTGTCGCCTTCCTTGATGCCGGAAACAAAAGCACCACCCGCAGCGTTCACACAGCCCAATCCGGTTGCAGTTACCGCTCCTGCCGGACGCAGGGAACTACCGCCAGCAATACCAGGACAAGCGTTACCACCTTCGATGTGGTAGTAGTTGGCCCAGAACTGAACTTCATCCGTCAGGACCATGCCGTAAGCGACACCCCAAACACTTTCAGCGTTTTCTGTCAGCAGATTAGAGTGGACATAGGCGGTGTTGTAATCGCCATCAGCCATGTACATGGCCCAAAGCGTTGCACCAGGTGCCATGCTGGAGAGATCAACATTTGCACTGACTTTGTATGCCCAACCACCAATATCCGTAACTGTCATTGGAGCGGGTGCACCGCCTACTACAAGAGTCATTTCAGGTGCAAGTGAATCGTGTACTGCCGTACCAGCAATGCCCCATCCGTCACCGGAGTAGTTGAAACCAGCATAGAAGTTTGCACGACCATCGGTACCACCAGCATTGGTAGCGTTACCGAATGCATCACGACCATAGTCGATGCGTGGATCGTCAGCACCAACTGTGATTGCAAGACCATCTGCTGCCCAAGTGTAGTCAGCAAGGGTTGCGTCATCAAAGCCGTAGAAGCCATCTGGATAAATAATACCAGAAGCAACTGACGCTACTGATTCAGCGTTGATCCAGCCGTAACCGTGGTTGGTTGTCCAGTAGTTGTCGGAGAAACCGAAACGGAAACCGGCGATTGAGATCAATGCCCGGTCCATGTCGACGTCAACGTCAACGTTGGATTGACCTGCTTCAAGACGATACTGGGCGCGCAATGTGCCCCAATCAGTCTCGTTACGGGTGTCGATGTTCAAGCGCGCCCGTTGGCCCCAAAGGGTGAAGCTTATATCGTTACGTGTTGGTATCAAACCAGTCGCCTCTGAACCACCACCGAGAACACCACCAATACCTTGGAGCCCGTTGCCTGCTACATCATTCGATTTGAGGTGCGTTTTTTCATAGCTTGATCGCACGAAGCCGTTAAAGCTGATGCAGGTTTCTGTTCCCGGGATATAGAAGAACCCGGAACCGTAGGCATCACAGATGCGTACGTATTCTACTGGCTCCGGCTCAACGACGATAGCGTCGGCGGCCTGAGCACCGGTTGCAACAACCATGGCTGCTGCAGAACCCAAAAGAAGGGCTTTGATTTTCATTGTTTTGACCCCCAGTCAAAATCGCTTAATTTGGATTTTCCAGGATTCCAGCTATTTGGAATAACCCCATGAAAAACCCGTGAACCATTGGGATAGGACGCCCCACACGCGCTCAACCTGAGAGCAAACATACAAAACACGGCGCTTTTCACAATCACCTGAAGTCAGAATCACTTGAAATTCGCCTCTGCCACGCTGTTTCCGGATCAAAAGTGGCAATTTGGCCACACAATCAGCTCGCCTGTGGATGAAATACCCGGAAGTCACCGACAAAACGATAACTCACAATACCCAGTCGCAATGT
>JAJFHV010000003.1 GCA_021775415.1 Hyphomicrobiales bacterium
CATCCCCATGACACCGTTCATCGGCGTGCGGATCTCGTGGCTCATATTCGCCAAAAATTCCGACTTCGCACGATCCGCGTTCTCGGCGGCCCGGCGCGCCTTTTCAAGCTCAGCCTCACGCTTACGATCTTCGCTAACATCCGAGTAGGTGGATACCATGCCACCGTTATTTCGCGGATGAATGTCTACGACGATGATTCTTCCATCCGGAAGCACTCGCTCTGCTGAAAACATTTCGCCGAGGGAACACATCTTTTCCGAGTGGTTTAAAGTAGCTTCTACGTCAATATTTTCGCCATCATCCCCTCGATCCAGGCAGAATTTTACAAACTCTCGAAGCGAACTACCCGGGCTCACCAATTCTGGCGGAATACTTAGCATTTCCACAAGATCTGAACTGGAACGGTATATGGTATCCTTATCGTGGATCAGCAGGCCTTGCGGCATGGAATTGATGGCCTCATCCACCAAAGAGGCGGCGGCTTTTGCCTCCTGGCTAATCAATTCAAATTCAGCCTCGCGCTTACGGGCCTCAGTCACGTCCGTGTAAGTAACAATGCCACCACCATCTTCTCTCGGTTGCACATCCGAACGCAGGTACATCCCACCGGTTGTCAGGCGTGTGCGAGAATAAGCATCACCACCCGCCATTTTTTCTAGAATGTCGGAAATTACAGCGTCGGGATCAGCCCCATCACCATAATCCCCCCGAAGGGCTGCAAAACGTATGTAGTCAGTCCAGGGGCGACCAACTACAAAATACTCTGGCGGAATATCCAGCAGCTCACTAACTCGGGGATTTGCGTGCAGGATCTTCTCGTCATCGCGGATCATCAACCCTTGCGCCATCGCGCCGACAGATTCATGCAGCAGTCTCTTGGCATGCGCTGCTTCATGGCCAATGCGATCAAGTTCCTGCCTGCGCACCGCCGACACGTTGAGAAGATAACCAACCAAATGGGTCACCTTGCCGTCTTGATTGAAAACCCCCTGAGAATATTCACATACATGACGAACATCGCCAGCTTTATCGATAATCCGGTAACTCGAACTGGTGTTGTCAGGATAATTGTTGGCAGCCCACTCCTCTTCTTCTTGTTTAATTCGCGCAAGATCATCATCATGAACTAGATCTGAAAAACCTTTGGCACCGGACAAAAAATCCTCCGCAGTCCATCCGGTTAACGCTACAATGTTTTTGGTGACTTCAACGACCGGCCACTCGCCGGGTATGTTTTCCCACTTGAATAGACAAACCGGGCCATTGCCAAGAACGTCATTCGGCACACTGTTACCCACATCTATGCCCATTGGTCATTCCCTATTGCGCAATACCAAATCGGCACCGCCAACCCAAACGGCAAATTACAAACAGTAAACCTGGATGGGTGCTGGACTTACCCAGAATCGGTAATCTGCTGCAACCTGTGCTGCGACTTTGGTCGAGTTTTGGTAAATTTTGGCTTAACCAATGTTTATACTTGGGCATGACTGAACGAGATTCCAGACATGAGATTAAGGCGGTCGACATCTGCCTCACCGTTCTTGTCAGCTTTCAAACCGTCACTACAATCAATCGGCCGATCAAATCATATCAACAATTTCGGTAGTATTTCTGGCAAATTTTCGACGTCCACCAGCCAAAAACATCTCCATGTGATTTCAGCTGAAAGAACCCAATAATTGAAATTGCCCAAATACTGTGATTAAATATTTTTTCGGGGCTTGTGGGAAACCTCAGCATGGCGAAAAACATAATTTTGCTTTCGGATGGAACTGGAAACAGCTCTAATGCATTAAACAAATCCAACGTCTGGCGGCTGATGCAAGCACTGGACGTTTCTCTCTCCGACAAAAAACACCGAGAGCAACTGGCATTCTACGACAATGGAGTTGGAACCAGCGGCCCCATTTTTGTTCAAAAAATTGTGGGGGCATTTGGGTTTGGTCTTTCGAGAAATGTTCGTGATCTTTATGAGCAACTCTGCCGACACTATGAGCCCGGTGACAAAATATACATTTTCGGCTTCAGCCGCGGTGCCTTTACCGCGCGTGTGCTGGCGCATTTCATAGGGCTTTGCGGTATCCTTGATCGAACCCGTGACGCTATTAACACAAGTATCTGCGATCAACCTTCCGATCGAAAAATGAGTTCAGATCGGGGGTTAAAAAGCGGCGTCAAGGACGCTTACCGCAGTTATCGACAATGGTACTGGGATAACGCAGACCCAACAGCTTCTATTGCAAAATGTGTCCGCAGTTTCTGGTATAAATTCTGGCGTATCAAGGTCGCCACTCCCGATGGGTTTCGCCAACAAAAGGCGATCAAGCTCAAAAGCACAAAACCTGTAATCTATTTTGTTGGCGTTTGGGATACCGTCGACGCGCTTGGCATGCCGATCAAGGAACTGTCCGATGTCATTGACCGCGCGCTGTATCCCTATAAATTTCCAGACCATGTGCTTGGTCCTGACGTTACTTTCGCTCGGCAGGCTCTGGCAATCGACGAAGCGCGCCACTCATTTACGCCTCTCCCGTGGGATGAGTGCTTGTTTGGTAGCGACAACAAGTTCGAAGGAAAAGTCAGGCTACGTCAGGTCTGGTTTGCCGGCATGCACTCAGATATCGGGGGTGGTTATCCAGAGGATACACTTGCACTCATCTCTTTGGATTGGATGATCGCAGAGGTTAAGACCCTGGACCCGGACAAAGATGGGTTGCGATTTCTCCCTCACGCTGTTGAAGAAATTAAGAAACGTGCCCAGCCTACCGGAAAAATGCACGATTCCCGCAGAGGTTTCGCAACATTTTATCGTTACAAACCCCGCAGCATGCCTGAATTATGTGGACACAAGGACCCACTGCTTGTCGCCCACTACGCCGCCAAAAAACAAAGGAAAGAAGATTTTGGCGAAGGCAAATCCGTCAAATATCCCTACATTCCGACACCAATTGTCCACTACTCGGTAATCGACCGCCTGCAACAAAGTATCGTCGGCTACGCACCGACCGGGTTTACCAATAAATTCAATGTTTTTCGACCCAATGGAGATGTCAGCGAATTCGGCACATCAAGTGCATTCCCTGAGGAAAAAGAAATCGCCAAACAGAAAGAAGCAAGAATAAAAGCGCAAGATCGTGCCGCCGCACACATCTGGTGGCGACGCACCGCATACTTCATAATGCTGATAACCCTGTTCTTCCTGTTTTTGATACCTCTCTTCTGGCCCTACGATCCAGCACTTACAGAGATATCTCAAGGTTGGCTCTCGTGGCTTGTAGATACTGGAACAACACCGCTGACTTCCATTCTGCCAGGGATTTTAGCTGGCCCGGTGTCCACTTGGACCAAGGCCTGGGCACAATCGCCCGTTCTGTTTCTTGGCACAGCCATCGTCCTGTATCTGGAATATCGCTGGAGTACATGGATACAGGGAAATATCCAGCGTGTTTCGGAATTTGGATGGTATCACCTGAGATCAAGTGAGGAACTGCAAAAACTGCGATCCAGTAAAAATTGGAAAGAACCACGCATTAACTGGTTCGAGATGCGCGCGCAGAAAATACGAAAACACAAGTTCTGGCACACATTGATGAACTTCTTGAAAAACTGGGTGCTCCGTATCCTGTTTGTGGTGATCGTTGTGTTGCTCGCATATTTCCTGTCCTCTCGATTGTACTATCATCTGAAAGTAACCCTGTGGGAATCCGGGGCTTGCGAATATTTGACTGATGGGAACCCAACCCAGTCATTCAGTCACGATAATTGGGTCGTCATAGACATATCAAAACCCTGTACAGTGACAGACATTCGCCTGGATGAGGGCTTGCAGTACCGGGTCCATCTCCGCCCTGCCAAAGAATTTGGGGCAGGCGAAACTAACGAACCTTCAATCTGTACCGAGACACCGCAAAAATCCGAACGGAGTGGCGTCAACTTTGATTGGCTGGATGCTTCACTCGAGGCTTCCCCGAAGGGCTTAAGCTGGATTGATCGTTATTTTGACTGGAAATTCTGGGCGGGAGCACCTTACAAGAGACATGTGTTCTCCAACTGGATGTCGCTGATAGGTGAAGTCGGACAAGACAGCGGCAAATATGCAGGCCTTGGCAGTAACAAATTGAGGTTCACTGCACCAGGTACGGGTAAACTGCATCTGTACGTGAACGACGCGGTTGCGATTTGGCCCATAACATGGCTGCGAGCTGCTCCGCGGGATCAATTTTATCAAAATAACAGCGGAAAGATCTGCGTTATGATTCAAAAACTGTGACGAGTAATTTTTAGGGCCTCAGATCTAATTAGTGGAGAGTATATCTTGAGTTTTCCGTGGATGGACGTTGCGCGTACCCTGAAAGATGTCAGTGAAATCCAGGGTTCTGAGGACAATCCCAGGATTGTCGAAATGTACCGGCTGTGTGGACACGCGGAAGTCAAGAATGATGAGGTGCCATGGTGTGCAGCTTTTGTCGGCGCAACACTGAAGCTGTCGGGTTACAAAGGTACCGGAAGCCTGCTTGCACGCTCCTACGAAAAATTTGGCGAGGTCCTCGACAAGCCTGTTGAGGGTTGCCTGGTTGTGCTGTGGCGCAAGTCCAAAAAATCCGGCAGTGGCCATATCGGATTTTATGCTGGTGAAACTTCAAAGGGCATCCAGATTTTCGGTGGCAATCAAAGCGACAAGGTTAGCGTTCAAACTTATCCCCGCAATCGCCTGCTGGCGTATGTTCTGCCTGTAAAGACAGATGTGCTGCCTACCGGTTCCATCCTTCCAACCATTTTGGAAGTTAATGCACCAAATGCGCCCGCGCATCTGAAGACCGGCCAAAACCCTATGGAGGCAGCCCCCATGCCATCTAACAACGACACCCTCTCCCGCCAATTCTTGTCAATTCATCCTGCAATCGAAAAATGGGAAGGTGGTTATGTCGACCATCCCAAGGATCCAGGGGGCGCAACCAACATGGGAATTACTCTTGGTACACTTTCGAAGTGGCGCGGACGTAAAGTTTCAAAGGCAGAGGTGCAAAAACTAACAAGCGCCGAAGCCCGGTTAATTTTCAAGACCTGGTATTTTGACAAGGTGAGCGGAGACCAGTTACCAGGACCCGTGGCACTTGCAGTTTATAATTCTGGTGTCCTGAGTGGTATTTCCCGGGCTTCAAAATGGTTACAGCAAAGTGTCAATTCCTTTGGCAAAAACATCGATGTTGATGGCGAAATCGGTCCCGAAACGCTTGGCGCGGTTCGCCAACTTAATCCCCAGGCGCTGGCAAGCGCATATTTTGACCGCTACGAGAGTTTTCTCAAAGGCCTCGGGACCTGGGGTACGTTTGGTAAGGGTTGGCTTAATCGTCTCAACGACATGCGCAACATTGCACGGTCCCTTCCCGTTTTACCGGCGCAAGCACAGCCCACACAGCCAAAACTTGCTTCATCTGCCCCCTCACCTTCCAGCAAATCCCCGCCAGACCTGACGCCGGTGAATGCTGCGCTGGGTGAAACGATTGGTAAAGTACTGGATGGTCAAAAAACTGGACTTGGTATTCTTGGCCTGCTTGCAACAAATTTGTTGCCAATACTGGCGCCCGAACTGGCCGGAGCACTTTCAATGACAAGCGAGAACGGTGGTACCGCATGGACCTCCTTGCTTTCTGCGCTGCTTGCTTGGGGTGTGCTTGGCAAGACCGAAAAATGGGTAAAAGGCAAATGAACATGGAGCAAAACAAATGAGGATATATCTTTTCCGCGGATTGTTTGGCGGCGTGTTCTCCAAAGGCATGGATACACTGGCGGAAAAGCTTGCCAGTCAGGGCCATGTCACATCCGTACACCGCTGGATGGAGAGAGAACTCATTCAGTCGCAAGTGCTGGCGAATTCAGCACTTGCAGGCCCACTCGCCCTGATTGGCCATTCTCTCGGCGGTAATTCAGCCAATTACATGGCAAATGACCTTACCGATGCGGGTTTGGATGTAGCCTATGTTGCAACAATTGACGCGACAGGCCCCAGACCCACGCCGAGCGGTGTGGTGTCCGATAACTTCCGGTCTTCCGATTGGCGTGACAAGGCTGTTCCAGGTGCAAACGAGTTTAATTTCCCGGACCTCAATCATATTCAAATCGACAAAGCTGACCGGGTTCATCAGCAGATACTGGACAGATGTGGAACCGCAAGCCGACCCAAGCCCGGGTCAGAGCCCAATGGCACAACAGGAGAAAGTCTAATGGCAAACGATGACACCAGAGCAAGCGGCGTTGGCGATGCGGGCGGCTCGCAGGATAACAACGCAGCGATGGCTCAAGCCCTTGTAACCCTGCTCACTGCATTAACTTCAAACGGATTTTCGGTGGGAAATCAAACCAGTCCTCCTGCCGCTCCAGCTGCCCTATCAGGAGATCCAGAACTAACGCCAATCAATGGCTGGCTTGGAAAGACACTTGGCAAGCCTCTAAATGGAAAAAAAACCGGGATAGGTATTCTCGGTATGTTGTCGGTTTATCTGCTACCCGCATTGTTCCCGGAGCTTGCGCCGATACAGGCAATATTCAAGTCGCTTGGAGCAACCACCCCTGAACTCGTTGGTGGAGGCTTGCAGGAGGTGGAAACCGGTAAATCCATACTGACTCCGATTTTTGCCGCACTTGGTGGCTGGGGCATTCTTGGTAAAGTTGAAAAGTGGGTTAAAGGTCGCGGCTGATCTGTTTAGCGTTAAACGCCTGCCTTCAAATCGAACTGCTCATCCGGGAAATATTTTTTCAAACGGATATCAGCGGTTCGCGCGTGACCCTCCATCCCTTCCAGTCTGGAAATACGCGCTGTTGCTTCCGCCACAGGTTTCACACCTTCACGTGTCCCACGCTGCCATGTGGTAATTTTCATATATTTGTGCACGGAAAGTCCGCCAGTGTATTTTGCAGCCCGCGACGTGGGTAACACATGGTTCGTGCCGGACGCTTTGTCACCAAAAGCAACGGTGGTTTCTTCACCCAGGAACAACGATCCGTAACATTGCAGACGCTCAAGCCACCAGTCGAGATCTTCCGCTTGAACCGTCAAATGCTCAGGCGCGTACTCATCAGATTTCGCCGCCATGGCTTCCCGGTCAGAGCACAAAATTACCTCCGCATAGTCTCGCCATGCGGCCTCAGCATTTTTACCATTGAGTTCTGGCAGATCGGCAATCAATCCCGGAACCAGCTCCATAACCTCTTCAGCAAGAGCGCGGTTATCGGTAACCAGCCAAACCGGGGAATTGTAACCATGCTCCGCTTGACCAACCAAATCAGCAGCAACAATCTTGGGATCCGCCGATTCATCTGCCAAAATAAGACTGTCCGTCGGACCAGCAAACATATCGATACCAACACGCCCGAACAAAATGCGTTTTGCTTCTGCAACAAACTGATTGCCGGGACCAACAAGAATATCCGCCTTGGGAAGACCAAACAGGCCAAAAGCCATGGCCGCAATGCCCTGGACTCCGCCCATCGACAAAATCGTATCGGCTCCGCAAATATGCGCTGCATAGATGATCGCCGGCGCCACCCCCTCATCCGGCTTTGGCGGGGAACAGGCAACAATACTACCGCAACCGGCTACTTTTGCGGTTGTTACCGTCATGATAGCAGAAGCAATGTGACTGTAGCGGCCGCCGGGTATGTAGCATCCGGCAGCCTGACACGGGATGCTTTTTTGACCGGCAATCAGGCCTGGAATAATTTCAACTTCAATGTCTTTGAGGGTTGCTTTTTGAGCCTCGGCAAACCGTTGGACATTGGCATGCGCAAACTGGATATCCTGTTTTAATTTTTCTGGAACCAATGTGCACGCGGTTTCAATTTCCTCCGCGCTGAGTTTGAGACTTCCCGAATAGTTGTCGAATTGAGCTGCATATTTGAGCGCCGCCTCATCCCCACCAGCTTCAATATCGTCGAGAATTGACTGAACGGTATCGCGCACGTCATTAGTATCACCTGTCGCAGTTAAACTGGCTTTCTTCAGGTATTCATAGGTCATGGGCCGGTTCTCGTATTTGTAAAACTTCCAGGTAGTGTCAGTTTACCACTCTCGATGTAAGCGCTTGCACCATTTGCGATAAAGCATCATACTCCAATATGCAAGCGCTTACATTTTCTTCGCACCTGCAGTTATGTGAAACCAGGAAAGGCTTCAGATTTTGCTCTTGATACTAGGATAATCAAGTTCAAAACAACCACTAAAATGACCCAACTGGAATTACCAACCTTGGAAGATGTGGCGAAAGCTGCCCTGGTATCCACCGCAACAGTTTCCAGGTGCCTCAACACGCCGGAACGTGTGGCAGCAAAGACACTGGATAAGGTTCTTGAGGCCGTTAAGACACTGGGTTATTCCCCAAATTTTGGTGCGAGAGCCCTGGCGGCCAAGCGAACCAACACTTTTGGCGCAGTAATTCCCACCATGGACAACGCAATTTTCGCTCGTGGTCTGCAGGCGTTTCAGGAAGAACTGGTGAAAAATGGAGCGACGCTGTTGGTTGCCTCCTCTTCCTATGACCCTGAAATTGAAGAGGAACAAATTCGAGCACTCGTTGCACGAGGTGCCGATGGACTGCTGTTGATTGGCACAGAGCGAAGCCCGGACATTTACCAATTCATTGAGGACAGGCAAATTCCGATGGTGATTTGCTGGGCCTACTCTAATGAACCAACCCGGTCGTATGTGGGTTTTGATAACTATCAGGCAACCTTTGAACTTGCAGAACGCGCTATCAAGTTTGGCCACCGAAAGTTCGGATTTATATCAGCCCATCAGGCAGGAAATGACCGGGCCCGGGAGCGCATCCGTGGTGTTATCGCCGCACTTAATGAGCACAATATTGACGCTTCAAGCATGGATATCATCGAGAGCCATTATTCGATCGCAGCAGGTGGAGAATGTTTCAAAAAAATTATGGAAACCCCGACGCCACCAACAATTGTAATGTGTGGGAATGATGTTCTGGCGGCTGGTGCTGCCAAAATGGGCCATGAAATGGGCTTGAATATCCCGAACGAAGTTTCCATTACCGGATTTGACAATCTTGAGTTGGCAACCATTCTGGAACCGGCTCTTACAACGGTTCATGTACCGCATCGGGAAATGGGCAAACTGGCAGCCGGCGTGTTGTTGCAAAATGTCAATGACCGGTCGTACCGCCAACATATTAAACTGCCGACATCCATCGTCGAGGGCAGTTCCCTGGGGCCGGTTTCTTAATCTCGTACGCCCAACTTCTTCTGCAAACTGGTAGACGAAGTTGTGTACTGGAAAATCACCTTCTCATCGGGATGGACAATTCGCTTTGCCGCCTGGGTCATTAGTGCCGCTTCATGGAAGCCGGACAGAATGAGTTTTAGTTTCCCTGGATAGGTGTTGATATCGCCAATGGCGAATATCCCTTTTTCGGAAGTCTCGAATTTTTCGGTGTCGACCGGAATAAGGTTCTCATCAAGATTGATACCCCAGTCCGCAACCGGCCCCAATTTCATTGTAAGCCCAAAGAACGGCAACAGGCGAGTTGCAGGCAAATCTGTTTCATCGCCCTCATTGGTTTTAATGCTTACCGCGGAAAGTACACCGGCATCCCCTTTGAGACCTGTAACCTGCCCAAGTTGGAAGTTGATTTTACCGGCATCGACCAACGCCCGCATCTGGTTGACACTTTCAGGCGCTCCGCGAAATGCCTCACGCCGGTGAATCAACGTCAGTGACTTGGCGATCAGGGCAAGATTGAGGGTCCAGTCGAGTGCAGAATCCCCGCCCCCTACAATCACCAAATCATGATCGCGGAATTCTTCCATTCGGCGCACGGAATAATATACTGAACTGCCCTCATAATCTTCAATACCTGGAACCGGCGGACGCTTGGGTTGGAATGATCCGCCGCCCGCAGCAATCACCACGACCTTGCATCGGTAAATTTCACCCTCGTCGGTCTCAACTTCAAACCCACCATCATTTTCTCTGCGAAGGCCAGTTACCATCCGGTTGAAGTGGAACTTTGCATCAAACGGCGCGATCTGCTCCATCAACTGGTCAGTTAATTCCTGCCCGGAAACGATAGGCATGCCGGGAATGTCATAAATTGGTTTTTCGGGGTAAAGTTCAGCGCACTGACCACCAGCGCGATCAAGAATATCAATCAGGTGACATTTTAGATCAAACAGCCCGAGTTCAAATACTGCGAACAAGCCAACGGGCCCGGCTCCAATAATGACAACATCTGTTTCAACCACTTCAGCCATTGATATAATCCCTCAACGTAGCTTGCGATTACAGTGGTATTGTATTTTACGCCTGTTTTTCAGGAATTCTGACAACCAGGCCATCCAACGCGTCAGTAACCTTGATCTGGCAGGACAGTCTGGACGTAGGTTGCACTTCCCAGGCAAAATCGAGCATGTCCTCTTCCATCACCTCCGGGTCACCAACTGTCTCCTTCCACGCATCATCAACATATACGTGGCAAGTTGCGCACGCACACGCACCACCGCATTCTGCCTCGATACCCGGAACTGAATTCTTGATCGCATTTTCCATCACAGTGGAACCGTTAACAGCTTCAACTTCGAAACTGTTATTGTCATGGGTAATATAGGTTATTTTAGCCATTGGTTTTTTGCGCCCGGTAGGTTGGGAATTGTTCGAAAGGACCAACCGCGCGATTTAAACAGTTATACCTTCAAGTCAAGCAAAAGACTGGTGATAAATTACCACTTGCAACTCCAGGGCCATCAGCCGGGGATGCAAATCTCGTGAATATATGTGTAAATGCGATCAAACTCATCGCTAAGTTGATTGATATCAAACCGTTCACTGCGTTCAGCCGCCAATGCAATTTCGGATAATTCAGTGGCACCAACACCCCGCGCCGCGCCCTTGATCGTATGCGCAACGCGATAAATCTCTTCGCTACTCTCGGCACTTTTAGCCATTTCAAGATATTGCGATAACTGGGCAGAAAACAATTTCAAAACCTCGATTTCAAGATTGCGATCACCCATCGTTTGACGGGAAAGATGCACCAGATCGATAGGTTTTGCGGTCCCCGCTTCTCGACATGCCTGAACCACATCTGCCTTTAGTGCCATTGCCATTACTAAAACTCCCTACATACCCCACGCAGTCTAGCAACAGGAGATGAAATACCGGTTAATTTGCAATGCCTTGCAGCCCAATCAGTTCAAAAAAACCTGTTTCATGTCAATATCTTATCTAAACACACGTTAACCTTGTTTTAACTATCGAACACAAACACCCCCGGCTTGCTTGTCCGTTTACCTTAATTATGTCATTAAATTGCGCGATGCGATGATGGCGGAATGAGTTTCCCGGCAGGGAATTTCTGGGTAGTGAGGGACGGTTTATGGCGGGAAAAGCCAAAAAGGATCAAGCTGGCGCAGCAGCACTTCAGGCTGTTGAAGATGCGCTTACGATTGACTTCAATGAAGTTGATTTAAAGGAAGAGGAAACCGATACGGTTGCCGATCCCGAGTTTCAGAATCTTGAAGATAAACTCGCTCAAGCCGCGCATGCTCTACGCGATGACGAAACCGGGGAGGCACAAACTCAGACCGAAAACCCTGGTATCGAACAAACAGTCGAAGACGCGACGGTTGATGAAGGCTTTGCGGTTGATGAAATTACCGAGGATTTCACTCCGGATATTACTCCGCTGCCGGCAAATGACGATCACGACGAACATCTGGCAAAGTTACACCACCTCCTTCAACAAAAACCATCCAGGCAAGTTTATTGGTTCGCAGCCGTTGCATCCGGCCTTTGGATTTCGCTTTGCGTTTTCTACGCATACAGCAGCTCTTTTGTGGATCTATCCAGCAACCAATCCCTTTTAGCACGCGTTAGCGATCCGCGAGTTTTGTTGACGATTGGAGCAGCAACGGTTCCAGTATTGTTGTTGTGGGCATTTGCAGTGCTGATGCGACGCGCCCAAGAGATGCGCAACGCTGCAAGTTCAATGAGTGAAGCCGCACTTCGACTTTTGCAACCCGATAATGTCGCCAATGAGTCCGTTACAACGGTTGGCCGTGCAATCCGACGAGAAGTAGCTGCAATTGGTGATGGTGTTGAGCGCGCAATTGCCCGCGCTGGAGAGCTGGAGTTCCTGGTGCAAAACGAGGTGATGAATCTCGAGCGTTCTTATGGCGATTCTGAAATACGGCTGCGCAAGCTGGTTGAGGAAATCACCAATGAGCGTGAAGAAATTATTGGTCACGCAGAAAAATTGCACAACTCAATCTCAAACACACATATTGGCCTTTCAAGTGAACTGCAGAGCGCCGGGTCCCGAATTGAGGACACCGCCAGACACGTTGCTGATAAATTAAATGAAGTGCTGGATGACCGTGCAAAAGTTCTGACCGCCACGCTGGATCAATCAGGTGAAAATATCGTTTCCTCACTTGTGGCTACCGCTGATGCGGTCAGTTCACAGATTGCAGCTGGCAAGGACGATCTGGAAACCAACCTGACGACAAAATCCAGCGAAATATCGCAAATGATTTCGATGACGGGTGAGGCGGTTGCCACCCTTCTTGATACAAGAACCGTAACGCTGCGTGAGCAAGGTGAAGAAATCACACGCGGTTTAGAAGACAGTATCGCAATCCGCTCCAGCGAGTTTAGCAGCCGAATTAGCGAAGCAGGCGATATAGTGCAATCAGCGCTGGACAAAAAACTTACCGCGATTGATGCGCGATTGGTTACCCAGGGCAGCAATCTTGTCAGCGCGCTGGGGTCAAAAGCAGAAGAACTGGACAAATTGCTTCAAGAGCGTTCCAACGCAATTAGTGATACCGTCACCATTCGTTCCGATGAATTCAGCAACCGTATCGCAGAAGCCGGTGACGCTATCCAGTCAACGCTGGATAATAAAATCACCGCGATTGATGCCAGCTTGAAAACCGGTGGCGGCAATTTGGTCAGCGCATTGGGATCAAAAGCGCAAGAACTGGACAAATTGCTTCAAGAGCGCACCAACGCAATTAGTGATACCGTTACCATTCGTTCCGATGAATTCAGCAGCCGCATCGCTGAAGCCGGTGAGGCTATCCAGTCAACGTTGGATGATAAAATCACTGCGATTGATGCCAGCTTGAAAACTGGTGGCGGCAATTTGGTCAGTGCACTTGGTACAAGAACAGCAGCACTGAACAAAGTACTGCAGGAACGCACAGATGTAATTGGACAAACCATCGCCACCAGCCTCTCCGGGTTTGGGGATTCTCTGACAGGTCAAGTAGATGAAACCGTAGGTAAATTACAAAAGCAAACCAAAGCACTTGAAGACAACACCAAAGACGTTGAAAACATCATCACCAAACGCACCAAGAGTGTTGAAGACGCGCTGAAAAAAGGCACTGTCGATCTTGCCAACACCATTGGTGAAAACCTGAAAACCATTGCTGGTAAATCAGAGGACATAACAAATGTCCTTGCCGAACGCACAAAAGCAATTCACGCTGACCTTGGTGAAAACCTGGCAGCATCCCAGCGCACACTGGAAGACAAAACCAAAGAATTCAATGAATTGCTGGCAAACCGAATGAATGAGCTTTCCGGCATCATTGAAAATGACGCATTGCCGGTTGTTGCCTCAATCGAGGCCGCTGGAAGTGCCGTCCATGAAAAACTTAACGCATCCCACGACAAGGTCGCCAACGAAGCCAATGTCCTGTTTGCGCGTATAGGTGACTCTACCGACCTACTACAGTCACTCATTGAAAAAACTTCCATCAACTTGGGAGCGATGCAGAAAGACATCAGCGGCGAAACTGAAAGATTTGCGGCGGCGGTGTTCGACACCAAATCAAAGGTTGAAGAATCTGCCGAGATTGCAAAGGACACTCAAATCAAACTGGCAGAAACTTCTGTCAACGTACTCACCGGAATGAGCAACATTGCGGAACGTTTAGAAAATCAAGGCGGTGTGCTGCACGAGGCAACGCGCCTGATAGATGCTGCCCAGACAAATTTTGAAAGTACGCTTGAAGCCAAACAGCAAAGCCTTCAGGATCTCGCAGTTGGCCTGGTTTCCCGAAGTGATGAAATCAATAAAACCATGGGCTCCTTCGGCGAGATGATTACGACAATGGTCGAAGATGTGAACGTGCGTTCGAAGGGCGTTGGCGGAGCGGTTTCCGCTGAAATTTCTGCGGCAATTGATGACGCGACACAGCGCTTCTCCGAAGCCGCTGATGCGATGCGGGTAACAGCAGAAGCCGTTCGCTCCGAGCTTGAGGAAACGCGTACACAAATGCGCAGGGGCGTTCTTGAATTGCCCGATGAGACACACCAAAGCGCCACCGCCATGCGCCGCGTTGTCGCCGATCAGGTTGCAGCACTTCGCGACCTTTCAGATATCGTCCAGAAATCCGGCAAGATGCTTGATGCGACACCAGCTGCAACCCGTGCAGGTGTGCAGCAGCAATTCCCGGCTCACGGAAGCCATGCATTGGCTGAACCGCAACAACCGGCATTTCCGCCACCCTTGCCACCGCGCACAGCCCAATCAGGCCCACCGCCATTACCGCCACGGCAACCGCCACGACAAGCCGCTCACGCACCATCCCTTGATGCGCATTTACGCGGTACGGTCGATCCGGTAGCTGAATATGCCGGTGAACCAAACGCACATCCGGGCCACGAACCGCAGCAAGGCAAAGGCTGGGTTAGCGACTTGCTGCGCAGGGCCTCCAATGAAGGCCAAACCGTTCCGCCAGCTCCGCCATCAAGCGCACGCACTGAGCAGCCGGGTGACAACCGCTCACCGCTGCATGTCGTTGAATCACTAAATTCTTTATCAATGGACATTGCTCGGGCGATTGATCATGAAACATCAGTAGAACTGTGGGAACGTTATCAGCGCGGCGAGCGCAATGTGTTCACCCGCAGGCTTTACACCCTGCAGGGCCAGCAGACTTTCGACGAGATCCGCGACAAATACCTGCGGGAACCAGAATTCCATGCAGCTGTTGATCGCTACGTCGAAGATTTTGAACGCCTATTGCGCGATGTATCCGTCAATGACCGTGATAGTATGATGACACAGACCTATCTTACTTCCGACACCGGCAAGGTTTACACCATGCTTGCACATGCTGCGGGGAGATTGGGCAACGCAGCATAAACTACCGGTGAGTATTTATTCGCTGATGGCTTGCATGAATACATCAGGGTCTACATTGCCACCGGATATCACCACAACGATGTGTTCACCGGCGCATTGCTTACCCATTTTCAAAAGTGCAGCAAGCGCCGCTGCACCGCCGGGTTCGACGACAAGTTTCAGTTCTTCAAAAGCAAAATGTACGGCAGCAAGCGCTTGTCTGTCGCTTATCACCAATCCTTCAGCCACTAAATTACGGTTGATTTCAAATCCGATTGCGCCGGGACTTGGCGCCAGGATGGCGTCACATATCGAACCGGAGCGTTGTGGAGTCTCCCGAATTTCACCAGCCTCGAGTGACAGTCTGTAATCGTCGAAATCTTCGGGCTCGACCGTATGAATTTTGGCATTCGGAAAACGTGAGTGAATGGCAATTGCAACACCTGCCGTCAGCCCGCCACCACCCGTACATACAAAAACCCGGTCTGCTGTTTTTCCAAGTGCCTCCAGGTCTTCAGCTATCTCGAGGCCGCAGGTCCCCTGCCCGGCAATTACATCGGCATTGTTGTATGGATGAATTAATACCGCACCGGTTTCACTGACCAGCCGGTTTGAAATCTCGTCGCGATCATCGGTTTCCCGATTGTAATGAATTACTTTTGCGCCGCTCGCCAATGTTCGTTCAATCTTGATGGATGGTGCATCGGCGGGCATTACGATGGTTGCGGCGACGCCGAACCGCCTTGCCGCTTCACCAATGCCCTGTGCGTGGTTACCGGAAGAACATGCAACCACGCCCTTTGTGCGCTCTGCTTCACTGAGCTTTGCGATGGCATTGTATGCACCGCGAAATTTGAATGAACCGGTAAGTTGCAGATTTTCAGGTTTAACAAACACATTCGCATCAGTGATAGCGTTAAGCGCTCCACTTTGGAGCAAGGGTGTCCGGATAGCATGACCGGATATCGTTTGCGCGGCACTTTCAACGTCCGCAATTGTTGGAACAGTTGCCACCATGTAATCATACCCTTTGTCGAACTTGAGTGTTTGCTCATACCCAGCTACATCAACCAGCGCAACTTTCTGATTGACCCGCAACTCGATCACAACCCATGGTGAAGACGGTTAGCCGCCCAATTTCAATTACGAATTCCAAACCAGCCTCTGGAGCTTAAATGTCGAAGTCGAAGAAAACCTACAAACCCGCCAATGAACTGGAAGAAGGCGCGCTGTTTTACCACGCGAACCCCAAACCGGGTAAACTGGAAATCAGTGCCACAAAGCCCCTGGGCAACCAGCGGGACCTCGCTCTCGCCTATTCACCAGGGGTAGCGGCTCCGTGCCTGCATATCGAAGCAGACCCGGACATGGCAGCAGAATATACTGGACGCGGCAATCTGGTGGCGGTGATTACCAACGGTACTGCAGTTCTGGGGCTCGGTAATATTGGTCCTCTTGCCTCAAAACCGGTGATGGAAGGCAAGGCGGTACTTTTCAAAAAGTTTGCTGACGTGAATGTTTTTGACATCGAGGTAGACGAAACTGATGTAGATCGGTTCTGCGATGTTGTGGCAGCCCTGGAACCAACCTTTGGCGGAATAAATCTGGAAGATATCAAGGCTCCAGAATGCTTTGACATTGAAGAAAAATTACGCGAGCGCATGAAAATTCCGGTTTTTCATGATGATCAGCACGGAACTGCAATTATCGTTGCTGCCGGTGTCCAGAACGGTCTTGAGCAAGCCGGAAAGAAACTTGGTGAAGCCAAGATTGTCGCCTCCGGTGCAGGCGCTGCGTCCATTGCCTGCCTTAATCTTCTCGTTTCGATGGGAGCAAATAGAAAGAATATCTGGGTCACTGACCGTGACGGAGTGGTTTATGAAGGCCGCAACACACGAATGGACAAACACAAAAAGGCCTACGCGCAGAAAACAGAATTGCGAACTTTGGACGATGCCATGGATGGCGCAGATGTGTTTGTCGGGCTCTCGGCAGCCGGCGCACTCAAACAGGACATGGTCCGCAAGATGGCGGACAAACCGCTGATCATGGCACTGGCCAATCCCACGCCTGAAATCATGCCAGACCTTGCCCGTGAAGCCAAGCCGGACGCAATGATTTGTACCGGCCGGTCGGACTTTCCAAATCAGGTCAATAACGTTCTGTGTTTTCCGTTCATCTTTCGTGGCGCGCTGGATGTTGGCGCAACAACCATTAACGAAGAAATGAAAATTGCGGCAGTGGAAGCAATTGCATCACTTGCCCGTGAAGAGCCCTCAGAAGCTGCTGCTGGCGCCTATGGCGGCAATACCCCGACATTCGGTCCGGATTATCTAATTCCTTCTGCATTCGATCTGCGACTGATCATGCGGGTGGCTCCGGCAGTAGCCAAAGCCGCAATGGATAGTGGCGTAGCAACCCGCCCAATCGCTGATTTCGATGCATATCATGATTTGCTGAACCGGTTCGTATTCCGCACAGGCATGGTGATGAAGCCAATTATCGAAAAGGCATGTTCATCAGCAACAAAACGGGTGCTCTTTGCCGATGGTGAAGATGAGCGCGTGTTACGCGCAGCACAAATTGCAATGGAAGACAAGATTTGTCAGCCAATACTGGTCGGCAGACCAGACGTGATCACAAAGCGACTCGAACGCTTTGGACTGAAGATCAAACCTGGCAAGGACTTTGAGGTTATCAACCCGGAAAAAGACGACCGCTACAGGACCTATGTCGATACGCTGCTGGAACGCTGTGGTCGCAATGGCATCACACCGGAAGCCGCCAAGACGATTGTCCGCACCAACCCAACCGTGATTGGTGCATTGGCTCTGGTTCGCAATGATGCAGATGCCTTGATATGCGGCCTTGAAGGCCGGTTTATCCGTCATTGCCAGTATATTGACCAAATCGTCGGCAGAGTACCCGGCATCCGTTCTCTCTACGCGATGAGCCTGCTGATTGACCAGCGACGCGCCCTGTTCATGACGGATACTTACATTGCCGAAGACCCTGATGCCGAGCAGATTGCGGAGATGACCCGCCTCGCGGCGAAAGAAATAGCGCGATTCGGAATTGTGCCAAAAGCCGCACTGATGTCTGCATCCGATTTTGGCTCCAGGCCGATGCCAACCTCAAAAATCATGCACGAAGCTGCAGAAATCTTGTTTGAAACCGCCCCTGAACTGGAAGTAGACGGCGAGATGCACGGCGACACAGCACTCGACGAGATGATCAGAAACAAGGTTTTCCCGTTGAGCAAATTACGGGGAAGAGCCAATCTTCTGGTATTTCCAAATCTTGATGCGGCAAACATCACCATGAATGTTGTGAAAGCCGCAACCGATGGTCTGCATGTCGGGCCGATTATTATTGGAGCTGCCAAGCCTGCGCACATTCTTGCACCCGCAGTTACTTCCCGCGGCGTCCTCAACATGACAGCCCTGGCCGCTGTACAGGCTATTCAGCTCGATGAGAAAGCACACCAAAAGAGCCTGTTTGCTTGATTATACAAAATAATGTGGACAAATTTGCCCACATGGAATTGTCACATTCAGAAAGTATGGATTAATCAGAAGGAGTTACGATTCCATCTTGATTGATTTGCACGGAGTGCATTGTCCTTGTTTAGCGTGTTTTCCGCCTTCAAATCCCGGCATTGTTCCGGCCAGAGACTGGCAGCATCAGCTGTCCTTGCAACTATGGCACTCATGTTCGGGATTGTTCAGGAGGCAAGCGCCCAAAACAGCATCTGCCGCCAGCTCGGCGAACAATTGGCTTCACTTCAATCCGGCAGTAATATTCAGGCTACTGATCCCCGCTATCGCGAGTATGATGACGCGGTCCGCCAGCAACAGGTCCAACTTACCAAGACCTCAAAAATCGCCCAGCGTAGTGGTTGTCTGAAGCGCGGCCTTTTTGGATTGTTAAGCAAAAACAACAGCCGGTGCGGCCGAATTCTGGATGGTATTGATCGCATGGAGATCAATCTGGAAAGGCTGAAAGAAACCAGGGCAAGATTTGCGCCCCAACAGATTGGTGGCTCGCGCGAACGCAATCGCATTATCAAACGGATGCAACAACGTCGCTGCAACCTTTCCGGGATAATCGACACGCGCGAGGTAAGGAAAGATCCCAACCGTCGGCGCAGTCTGGTTGAGCAGGTATTTGGCGTCCGCACCTATGGTGATGACGGAAGGCGCGGGATAGACGAATATGGCGTTGACCTCGATTTGGCCAACCAATACGGCACCTTCCGCACGCTTTGTGTACGCTCCTGCGACGGGTATTATTTTCCTATCAGTTTTTCTACCGTGCCGGGACGTTTTGAAACCGATGAGCAAACCTGTCAGGCCATGTGCCCGGGCACCGAAGTCTCACTTTTCCATCACCGCATGCCGCTTGAAGATAGCGAAGAAATGATTTCCTACCGAACGCAAATTCCCTACGCGGAAGAACCTTATGCATTCAGTTATCGCAAAGAAATCAAACCGGGATGCGGTTGCCGGTTTTCCACTGGAACCAATTTGCAGGCAACCGCAGGGGATTATCAAACGAATGAAGTTGAATCACCTGCAAACCCGGTTCGGATTGGACTGCCTGTTTTCCGCCAGGATCCGGCACTTGATCCTGACACCCATGACAACCGGATGGGCGGTCTGACATTCGCGAAAATTGCGCTGATGACCCAAGACCCTGAATCCAGCATTATCGGAACCGAAATTGCAGTAGCGTCTGACCGAAAGATCAGAGTAGTCGGGCCAGCGTTCTATCCCGTCCAATAAGCGGTAAAAGCTTATCCAGTTCAGGCCCGTGCTCCCGACCGGTGAGAGCTTTTCGAAGCGGCATGAAGAGCCCTTTTCCTTTTCGCTCTGAGTTTTCCTTGATTGCAGATACCCAAACCGACCAGGTATCTCCATCCCACGGTTCAGCCGGTAACAGCTTCACAGCTTGCCCAATGAAATCCGAGTCTTCCGCATCAATTACCGGTTTTGCAGTTTCTACCATCGCCCAATAGTCTGCCGCTTCATTAAACCGGTCCAGGTTTTCGCGTATCGCCTTCCAGAATGCCTCACCTCCACCTACACCCATAGCGACAAGGCGTGTTTCAACATCATTGAAATCAAGCGCATGCACCAGGCGACGATTAAGGCTGTCCAATTCCAGTGAATCAAATTTCGCAGCAGATTTCGTAACGGATTGTGGATCAAAACGCTCAGCGAGCGCTGCAATATTTGGCACGGGCTCAACAGGACCGGAGGTGCCGGTCAAAACCGCAAGTGAAGCAACCGCCATTGCCTCGTAGCCTTCTTCAGCAAGGGTGTGCAGTGATAATGAACCAAGCCGCTTGGAAAGCCCCTCGCCGCTTTCCGTGGTGAGCAGGTTATGATGTCCAAAGTTTGGAACCTTGCCGCCAAGCGCTTCAAACAGAGCAATTTGCACGCCGGTGTTGGTTACGTGATCATCACCCCGCAACACATGGGTTATGCCAAAATCAATGTCATCTACGACGCTTGGTAATGTGTAGAGATAGCTGCCATCACCGCGAACCAGAACGGGATCAGACATGGAAGCCAGATCAACCGTTTGCCTGCCACGAATTACATCATCCCAATGCACTTCAGTACGCCGGGTCTTATGTGGGTCGCCCTCATGATTGGGCAACAGAAAACGCCAGTGAGGCTTAAGCCCTTCGGATTCAAGTTCCTTGCGCTGCTCATCATCCAGCGCCAGTGCTGAGCGATCATAGATTGGTGGCAACCCCCTGCCCGCCAGCCGCTTGCGTTGGCGCTCAAGCTGCTCGGGTGTTTCATAGCAGGGATATAGCAAACCAGCATTGCGTAGTTTCTGCGCTGCTGTGTCGTGCAGTTCAACACGACTTGACTGACGTTCTACCCGGTGCGGCTTGATACCCAACCATGTGAGGTCGCGAGTGATACCCTCGACATATTCCTCACGTGAACGCTCAAGGTCGGTATCGTCAAAACGCAGAATAAACTCGCCATCATTTTGCAGTGCGAACAACCAGTTGATCAAGGCCGGCCGTGCATTGCCGATGTGAATATTGCCGGTGGGTGAAGGCGCAAAGCGAACGGTGACAGTCATTCGATAAATGGTCCGGTTATTGAGGATTAGAAGCCAGTTGCAGTCTTGCCGCAATTCGCCAGGATACAAACAACATTATACCACTTGCCGCAAGGCAGTAGATGCCCATCGCGGCAACCTGAGAGGTGTATTTAATGCCAATGTCGATGAGATAACCTGAAATGCCCGGGCCCATGGCGGTTGCAAACACCATAACAGCAATCACCAGCGAACGAACCGACCCCAAGTGTCTGGTTCCATATACTTCCGGCCACAGCGCACCAAACAGCGTTGATGAGATACCGTACGACACCCCGAGCAAGCCCATAAAGACGAACATTGAATAGCTTTCGCTTACTCCCGCAAGCACCAGGCAGGCTGCACCAAGAGGAACCAGAAACAATGGCAATTGCGCGACGGCGGAAAACCGGTCCACCAGCCATCCGGCAACCAGCGCAAAAATGGTTGTCATGATTGCCATGCCGGTAAAGGAGAGTGCAAACAGCTCCGGCGACCAGCCGCGCAGTTCAACCAGATAAATTTGATGGAAAAATATAGTCGTTCCGACGAATCCGGGACACATAACCCCCGCCAGCATCAGCCAGAAATATGGATCACCCAACACTTCTGCACGGGTCCAGTTTCGGGCGGCAACACTTCTCTCTCTTGGATCATTGGCACGCGGCGTACGTTCCACGCTGAGCAGGCCGAAAAGTATCGGCAATGCAATGAGAAGCAGAACACCGGCTGAGATCAGCCAGGTGTTTCGCCAACCAACCCAGAGGAAGACGAATATGACGATCGTCGGCATAACAGCCTCACCCAACTGATGTCCCATGGTCGCAACAGAAACCGCTTTGCCCCGCTGGGCAGAATACCACCGCCCCATCGCCGTCATCGAGGTATGCGTCATCATTCCCTGGCCAAACAGCCGCAGCGCATAAATCGTCAGGGCAAGCAAGACTATCGAACTGGAATAGGCCATCGAAATACAGGCCAGTGCCAAGGCTGGAACAATCAACAGAACGGTTTTCGCAACTGTGATGTGATCCACAATTCGGCCGATATGAGGAAGCGTAAACGCGCTGCCCAAGGTGGCAACCATGTAAAGCAGGCCAAAGTCACCATGAGACAGTCCGTACTCGCTGCGGATACCGCCACCGGAAAGTGAAATGAAAAATGTCTGCCCGAAGGACGAAAAAAAAGTGAGCAGCAGACCACCGGCAAGCCAGCGCAAATTCTCACGTATGAACACTATATAGCTCAAAGCACGATTACCGATCCCTGAACCGATTGGTGATCGGATATCTGCGGTCCCTGCCGAAATATTTGCGGGTGATTTTTACACCAGGCGCGGACTGCCGGCGTTTGTATTCGGCAATATAGAGAAGGTGCTCGATATGCTCGACAAGCTTCCGTTCATGGCCTTTGTTTACAATATCATCAACGGACATTTCCAACTCAACAAGACACTCCAATATCTCATCAAGTACCGGATAAGGTGGCAGGCTGTCTTGATCCGTCTGATCCGGTCTTAATTCCGCAGATGGCGCCTTGTCGATAATGTTTTGCGGGATGACTTCACCGCTGGGACCCAAACAATCGGGCGACACGTTCCTGTTTCGCCAATCTGCCAAACGATAGACCTGCATTTTGTAGAGGTCCTTGATCGGATTATAGCCGCCATTCATATCACCATAGAGCGTGGCATATCCAACCGACATTTCTGACTTGTTTCCAGTTGTCACAACCATCGAACCAAACTTGTTCGACACCGCCATCAGGATTACACCGCGAGCGCGTGATTGCAGATTTTCCTCTGTCACCCCTTCATTGGTTCCTTCAAACAAATCAGAAAGCGCGGCGGAAAATCCTTCAACCGGCTTTTCAATCGGCACAGTTTCATATTTCACCCCGAGCGCCTTTGCGCAGGCGGCTGCATCATCCAGGCTTTCCTCAGATGTGTAGTCATAAGGCATCATGATGCAGCGAACCCGTTCCTCGCCAAGTGCATCAACTGCCATTGCAGCACAAATTGCTGAATCGATGCCGCCGGAGAGGCCCAACACCACATTGGCAAAACCGTTCTTGTTTACGTAGTCGCGCAGGCCAGAGACACAGGCGCGCCAATCGGACTCCTCCTTGTCCGGCAAATTGGCTTTGACACCGTCTTCACAAAACCAGCCACTCTCGCCGCGCCGCCAGGTTGTGACGATCACAGAACTTTCAAACTGGTTCATTTGCACCGCCAGATGATGATCGCGATTGATCACAAACGAACCCCCATCAAATACCAGTTCATCCTGCCCACCCAGTTGATTGGCATAAGCAATCGGCAATCCACTTTCGATGATTTGACGGATAACCACCTGATGCCGCACATCCATCTTTTCGCTGTAGTAAGGCGAACCATTGGGTACCAACAGAAACTCGGCACCACTTTCAGTCAGGGTTTCAGACACGCCGAAATCGCCCCAGATATCTTCACATATTGGAATACCTATCCGCACACCACGAAAATTTACCGGGCCCGGCATGGGTCCTGTATCAAATACCCGCTTCTCATCGAATACGCCGTAGTTTGGCAGATCAACTTTCATGCGCCAAGTTTTGATTTTGCCTTCGTCCAACATGGCGGCCGCATTGTACAGTCCAGATTTGTCACGAACCGGCGACCCCATGATGACACCGGGGCCACCATCGGAAGTATCGCCTGCAAGCGCTTCGACTGCCTCCATGCATTCTTCCACGAATGCAGGTTTGAGCACCAGATCCTCAGGTGGATAGCCAGACATAAATAGCTCGGTGAACAGCACCAAATCTGCCTTCGCACGGGCAGCGTCAGCTCGGGCTTTGCGAGCAAGTACTAAATTACCCGCAACATCCCCGACCGTCGGATTTGCCTGCACAATCGCAATGCGCAAAATGTCAGGAGGTTTGCTCAATTATTCGACTCCGGGGATCGGCGATACCATCCCCACCTAGATAGCTACCGCACAGCCATGCAGCAATGAAATTCGACGCAACCCGCATTTATGTTTGAGCCAAGGAAAGCGTGGGATGGCTCTCATTTTTCAACTTTTCAAAGTTGTCCAGTATCTTCAGGCAGGCTTCTGCCGCTTCCTTCCCCTTAATGACAAAGTGCTCACGGAAGAACTTCTTGTGTGCCGCGGTTTCCTGGAACTGATGGGGAGTGAGTACGGCAGAAATAATTGGAACTTCTGTCTCCAATTGAACGCGCATCAATGCGTCAACGACCGTGCCAGATACGAAGTCATGACGATAAATCCCACCATCAACGACAAATCCTGAGGCAACAATTGCATCAAATCGACCTGACTGCGCCAACCTCTTTGCAAGGAGTGGGATATCAAATGCCCCTGGAACGTCGAACACGCCTACCTGATATTCGGTGTAGCCGTGCTGGCTCAACTCTGCATTGAAACCTTCCAGACAGCGATCAACGATATCTGAATGCCAATTGGCTTTGATGAATGCAATTTTGGTGTTTTTGATTTGGTTTGGCTGATTCATGTCATTTCTCCATTAGACGTGAATCAGGGCGTGCAACCAATGGCAACGCCAACAACGGACGCCGCGCATTGATTATTCTCTCCCATCCGGACTTTAACCGTCGGCTCCGGTTTCTCACCGGATCTGCTGACCTCTTTGACATTTGCCAAAAAGCGCTCGCGGGCTTTCATGTTAGTCTTGTTGAGAGACCAAACTGATTACCGCCGGTGGGGAATTTCACCCCGCCCTGAGAACAATTTCACTTCACGAACCATTCGCGAAGCATCTGAAAAACTTACAGATTCTGCAGTCTCGCCGCAAGCACCGGTTTACCTGAACACCTTGTTCAGTTTCTGTTCAGCCTTGTTTTGCCATTATTTGCGAACACAATGATTGGAAACGGGGATCAACCCCAAAATTCAGGGAAATCGTCATGTTGAAATCAAAACGCTCAACAACCTCCAAATTCCTAACTGTCGCATTGGCCGGCGCCTTCTTGTCTACTGGCTTGTTACCAGTAACCGAAGCTTCTGCTGGCCACCGCCATAAGGTCAACAAGCACGCTCAAAAACATCACAAGCGTCATAAGCGCCGCAACAATGATGGTGACTTGATTGCCGCTGGCATTATTGGTCTTGCAATTGGTGCCATCATCGCCGGCTCTGCCAATGATCGCAACCACCGGGCTGATGCCTATTACAACGATTACAACAATTATCCGGTGCCACCAGAAGCAACCAGCTATGGTTATCAGGAACCCTATTACGATGATTACCAGGGCAACGATTATAACAACGGCACAGTTCAACGTCAGCCGCTCTCCGACTATTCCAATGGTGGCGTTTCACAGCCCTATTCAAACAGCGGACCACGTGTGGTGACGTATGAGGAAACTGTCTCGCTCGAACCTTGGACTCAAGGGTGGTATGAGTATTGCAGCCAGAAATTCCGCAGCTTCGACCCGCAAAAGGGCACATATCTGGGTTATGATGGTCTGAACCACTTCTGCACCCCGAAGTAAGCACCAGCCTCAAATTCCCTGACAAGCCGCCAGTTCACACCCGGACTGGCGGTTTTTTATCACGCAGGCGTTATTCCAAGTGAATTGCAGCACCCTAACCCCGACACCATTTGATGGAAATGTAGCAAACAGATGGAAGGACATTCACATGGTTTTTTCTACCCGCACCGCCCGGCAAGGCGTTACAGGAACAAATCACCCGGTTGCGCGTGTATTGGTGGTTTCCACCCTTTTGACCGTTGTTAGCTTGGGATTTGTGACATTTCTCACATAAAAAGTGCGTTGGCGTGTGACATTTGGCACTTCAGCCTCCCCTTTTATGCGCCATATTAGGGTCATCGGAGGCAAATTAGGCCACAGGAGTTTAAAATGACATTCCCGCAAGATCAGATCAGGGATGAATATCACCCAGAAGAGCATTCAATCGTAAGCATCGTGCTCGTTTCAACCATCATGATCGCATCAGCACTTGGCATCTTGGTCGCAGTATTTTAATCAAAGACTGCAATCACAATAAGCAAAATGGCAGGGCTACGGCCCTGCCTTTTGATTCCAGTCCGGAAATTTATCTCAATTCAGACAGAACGATTGCAAGCTCACGTTCAAACAGATCAAGGTTTTCATCTGTGCCCACACTCACACGAATGCATCGATTTTGAGGATCACTTCCAGGCATTCGAACAAATACGCTACGCTCAACCAGCCCCTCCAGCACAGATTTTGCGAAAGCCGCATCTTTCCCGCAATCAACTGCGACGAAATTTGTTGCAGATGGCACCGTACTCAGGCCGTTAGCCGCGGCAATTTTATAAATTCGCTCTCTTGCGCGGACAATCCTGCCAACCACATCAACCAGATAATCCTGATCCCGCAAGGCATGGAGCGCAGCAATCTGGGCAACCCGGTTCATACCAAAATGATTTCTGATCTTGTCGAAATTGACAATCAAGTCCTTGTGTCCGATCGCATAGCCCACCCGCGCTCCTGCCATGCCATAGGCCTTTGAGAAGGTTCGAAAACGCAAAACATTCGGTTTGCTGACATCAAGTGGTGGAGCGGTGCCTTCCGGTGCTGCCTCAATATAGGCTTCATCCAGCACCAGCACGGTTTCATCCGGCACATCATCGATCAGCTTGGCAATTGTTTTTGCCGGCCACCAGGTACCCATTGGATTGTTCGGGTTTGAAAAATAAAGCATTGCCGCATTGGTCTCACGCGCCTTTTCAACCAGCACCACCGGGTCTTCGTGGTCTTTCTTGAACGGTACAAACTGCAGGGTCGAACCATAACCGTTCACATGGAAATTGAAGGTTGGATAGGAGCCAAGCGTGGTAACCACGTTGACACCCGGTCCGGCAAACATTCTGACCGCATAACCGAACAGCCCGTCGATCCCCTCACCTACGACAATGTTTTCAGGGGCAACGCAGTGATGAGCAGCCAATGCAACGCGTAAATCATGGCTTTCAGGGTCGGCGTATTTCCAGATGCCAGCCGCCTCTTCCTGCATCGCCTTTAAAGCCAGCGGCGAGGGTCCAAATACATTTTCATTGGCACCAATTCGCGCCTGAAACGGTTTGCCGGCAATTCTCTCCTGGGTCTCGGGGCCCACAAAAGGCACCGTGGCGGGCAACTTGGCCACAAGGGGCGTTAATTTGTAGGATGGTTTCACAGTCACACAGGTCTCCGGGGTCCTAATTTGATCAATCTTGAAGATTATTCATGTCGGGCGCACATGCAATGGTCGATTTTCCTTCTAACGCGTAATAGGTTAGCCACAGTGATTCTATTTATGTGATGCAACTATGGATGATGCAAACGATCTGTTTTCGGGCAGCGATCCTGTGACTAGCGCCGACGAGACACCTCGCCCGGCTGCAAAGCCTGTTCGCGCCAAGAAACCCGCCAAAGGCAGCGCTGAGGCCAATTACTCGGCTGCTGACATCGAGGTCCTTGAAGGGCTTGAACCAGTCCGCCGCCGCCCGGGCATGTATATTGGCGGTACTGACGAGAAAGCGCTGCATCACCTGTTTGCCGAAGTAATCGACAATTCCATGGATGAGGCGGTTGCCGGTCATGCCAACTGGATTGAAGTCGAGCTGGAAGCGGATGGGGCGCTTTGCGTAACCGATAACGGTCGCGGTATCCCGGTTGATCCACACCCCAAGTTCAAGGATAAATCCGCGCTGGAAGTCATAATGACCACGCTCCATGCGGGTGGTAAGTTTGATTCCGACGTTTATGAAACCTCCGGCGGATTGCACGGGGTTGGGGTCTCGGTTGTCAATGCGCTCTCCGAACATTTGGTCGTAGAAGTAGCGCGAAACCGCACCTTGTATGTGCAGGAATTTTCCAAAGGCATCTCAAAGGCTCCGCTCAAGGAAATGGGCGAAGTTCACAATCGCCGCGGTACCAAAATCCGTTTCAAGCCGGATCCGGAAATTTTTGGCAAGAACTGCAAATTCGACCCAGCTCGCCTCTACCGCATGGCACGCTCCAAGGCGTACCTGTTTGGTGGAGTTGAAATCCGTTGGGCCTGCGACCCAACGCTGCTCAAGGAAGGCTCCGAGACGCCAGACAAGGCAGTCATTCACTTTCCCGGTGGATTACGCGATTACCTGGACGAAACCGTTGGTTCTGCCCACAAGGTCAACGCCGTGCCATTCTTTGGCAAGTCGGACCAGAAAAGTGGCCACGGCACGATTGAATGGGCAGTCACCTGGCATGGCGATGACGGGTTCGTCCATTCCTATTGCAACACCATTCCCACTGCCGAGGGCGGTACCCATGAAGCGGGATTTCGCATTGCGCTTACCCGTGGCCTCAAGGCATACGCCGAAATTGTCGGTAACAAGAAGGCTTCGATCATCACCACCGATGACGTAATGACGTCGGCGGCTGCGATGCTCTCGGTATTCATTCGGGAGCCAGAGTTCGTTGGTCAAACCAAAGACAAGCTGGCAACCGTTGAAGCCCAGCGGGTCGTCGAGAATGCCATTCGCGATCCATTTGACCACTGGCTGGCAGCTTCGCCTGCGGAAGCAAACCGGCTGCTCGACTGGGTAGTAGACCGGGCAGAGGAACGCCTGCGCCGCCGCAAGGAAAAGGAAATTAACCGCAAGTCTGCCACCCGCAAACTGCGATTGCCTGGCAAGCTTGCCGATTGTTCCGCCAGCGCCAAGGGCGGCACGGAACTTTTCATCGTCGAGGGCGACAGTGCCGGTGGTTCCGCCAAGCAGGCGCGCAATCGTACTTCACAGGCGATATTGCCGTTGCGTGGCAAGATCCTCAACGTTGCCAACGCAGGGCGTGAGAAGCTCGCCGCCAACCAGCAGATTTCCGACCTCATTCAGGCACTCGGCTGCGGGACACGCTCAAACTTCCGCGATGATGATCTGCGCTATGACCGCATCATCATCATGACCGATGCAGATGTGGATGGTGCACATATCGCTTCGCTGCTGATTACGTTTTTTTACCAGGAAATGCCGGACATGATCCGTTCCGGTCGCCTTTATCTGGCGATCCCACCGCTCTACCGGATTTCGCAAGGCGGCAAGACGCTCTATGCCCGAGATGATGCCCACCGGCAGGAATTGATGGAAACCGAATTCACTGGCACCAAAAAGGTCGATATTGGCCGTTTCAAGGGCCTTGGTGAGATGATGCCGGCGCAGTTGAAGGAAACCACGATGGATCCGACGAAGCGCTCGCTGTTGCGGGTCGAAATTGCCGAAGCGGATGAAAATTCGACACGCAAAACCGTGGATCAGTTGATGGGTAACAAGCCGGAAGCTCGATTTAAATTCATTCAGGAAAATGCCGAATTCGCTGCAGATGATGCGCTGGATGTTTGAAACATTTTCAAAATCATCCTGAGCCTGTCAAAGGACGAGAGCATGCGCGAAGGCCTAGACACCTACGTCTGCTTTGAGCCCATATTGACCGATTTTACTCATTTCACTGATTGAGCGGTTGTATAATCATACAATCGCTAAAAATTATCCAGAATAGCCTCTAGAATTCGAGATATATGAATCAGTAAGGACTGACCTTCAAAGGGTCCTTTGCGGCTGAGGGCGAAATGCCGCCCCAAGCGATCTCGCCAAATCTAGTTTGGTACGATCCCTTCAGCACAACACGCCGAGTACCACAAAGCAGCAGAGGAATCCGTCTTCCATTGCTGAAGCCCCTCTATGCCAGCGGCGAAAGATTCTTCGTCCAGAAGTTCTCCAGACAACATTGCGTCTTTGGCTCCCTCAAGAGCCCCAATCAGATTGTCAGCGATAGCCTGAAATCTTTCATTTCCTGCGCACCCCCCAAAGAACACGCAATTGTTGCGAATAGAGCTTAGTCCAGCTTCTCGGAGCAACGAGACGAGGCGACGCCCAACGTACGGATCATTGCCAAGCTTTTCATAGGAACTTACATACGCCTGCCAAAGGGCATGGAAACCTGAGGGTTCGGGCCACGGACGAAAGTCACCATGATCATCATCACAGACAAAAACTCTTCCGCCAGGACGAACCGAACGAACCATCTGTGCAATGACCAACGCTGGGTTGGGAACATGCTCCAGAAGAAACCGAGCATGCGCAACGTCGAACGTTCCCCATTCTGCCCCACTCAACGGGAGCTCTAGCGCATCACCTTTGCGAAACTCCACAAGCTTCGACTCCTTTGAGCTTTCGGCGAGTGTTTTCGCTTGCAAAATTTGATGTCGATCTCGCTCAATTCCGACCACATGTCCCTTGCTGCCCACTGTCCGTGCAATTAGACGGGTAAACTGACCAAGTCCGCTGCCAAGGTCCAAGACATTCTCTCCTGGTTGGAGATTAAGCTCTCTCAAGCAAGACGCATTCAAGATGTCATTAAGTAAGGACAACCGGTGTTGTTCCTCCGGCGAACTACCATGAATATACTCAGATAACTCTGACATATCGTTATTCATAAGTTTCTTTCTCCGGCATAATTGATCGATGGCGAGTGCCCAACTTGGATAATCTCCGCCGAATCAAGCATTATCTGCACATCCCGACAGTCTTGTCCAAACGCGAAATACAATCAAATCTCGACCGAATGTCTAGAACAATACATCACCAACGGCAGCTTCGTCCGCTTAGCTGTCATTGCAAAGTTATTTGACAGTTGCATCAGATCAGCACTGGAAAGTAGATGCAGATACCAACAGTTACTTAGCAGATGTAAATTCAGCTTAATTCTTAACCCCAACTCCGGTTACACCCTACTTCCCGTTGACTTTCGCTACCGATTCCCGTATCGCAGGCCCAGATTTGCTGCGTTATGTGCGGCAACTGGGCGACTGGCCGGAGCCCTCAAATAAAAACCGGCAAATTACACTGAAAGCACTACACCTATATGAGTTTCGAAAATCTCGGACTAAGTCCGAAAGTCCTGGCGGCGGTTGAAACCTCCGGTTACACCGAACCCACCCCAATTCAGGCGCAAGCCATCCCACATGTGATGCAGCGCCGTGACGTTCTAGGCATTGCCCAGACCGGCACCGGCAAGACTGCCTCTTTCACCCTTCCCATGTTGTCGCTACTGGAAAAAGGACGCGCGCGCGCGCGTATGCCGCGTACATTGATCCTGGAACCCACTCGCGAACTGGCAGCTCAGGTTGAAGAAAACCTCAACCGTTACAGCCAGAACCACAAACTGACCGTTGCCCTGTTGATTGGTGGCGTTTCATTTGAAGATCAATTCCGCAAACTGGATCGCGGCGCGGATATCCTGATTGCCACACCCGGCCGACTGCTCGACTGTTTTGAGCGCGGCAAAATCCTGATGAACGGCGTTGAGGTACTGGTAATCGATGAAGCCGACCGCATGCTCGACATGGGGTTTATTCCCGATATTGAACGCATCTGTAAGATGGTGCCGTTTACCCGCCAGACCCTGTTCTTTTCAGCCACCATGCCACCAGAAATTGAGCGGTTGGCAGGGCAGTTTTTACAAAATCCGGTGCAGGTTTCAGTTTCTGCCGCCGCCTCCACCTCGGAAACGATTACCCAACATGCGGTCGCGTCATCCCATGAGGATTTTGAAAAACGGGCTACCTTGCGCAAACTGATCGACAATTCAGAAAACCTCACTAACGCAATCATCTTCTGTAATCGCAAGCGTGATGTTGCAACTGTATTCAAGTCCCTCGACAAGCACGGTTATTCGTGTGGCGCATTGCATGGCGACATGGATCAGCGAAGCCGCACAACGATGCTGAACAGTTTCCGCGAAAACAAGATTACGCTTCTGGTAGCAAGCGACGTAGCAGCGCGCGGGCTCGATATTCCGAATGTGAGTCACATTTTCAACTACGATGTGTCGGTCAACGCGGAAGACTATGTGCACCGCATCGGGCGCACCGGACGGGCGGGCCGTGAAGGCACTGCCTACATGATTGTCACCCCCCTGGATCAAAAAGGTTTTGACGCAATTGAGAAGCTGATCAAACTCAAGATCAATTGGCTAGAAGACAGTGTTGAATGGGATGCAAAGGCTGGACGACGCGGCCGCGGCAAGCCTGCCGCCAAATCCAGCGCAAAACCGGCTGCAAGATCCCGTTCAAAACCCGATTCTACTCCAAAGCCTGTTTCTGAGACAAAAGCTCCCAAAGAACCTAATGAATCGGCTAAACCCAGTCGCGGTGCCAAGCCTGATCGGGAGCGTAACAAGCCGCATAAAGACGAGCATCACAAAAATGTTGTTCAAAGCGACAAGGAACACGCCTTCGGTGGCGAGGAACATATTCCAGCGTTCTTGCGCTAGATTACTGTTTTAGTTTGCGCTTGGCGGGTGGCTTTTTCATGTCAGCTCGCACCGCCACTTCAAACGCCTTTAACGACCAGTCCTTGAGCTCGTCCGGATCCTCCAGCAAGCGCTCGGGCACATACCAATAGCCCATTTTCACTGGCTTGCCCTTGCCGTCATAGGCCCATTGCTCAAGCCCTTCATTGATATAGTCCTGCTCGGTCTCACCATCTGCCTTAAGGCAAACGCGGCCGTCTGCCACCAGTCCGAACATCAGGCCATGACGGAATATCCCGAGCCCACCAAACATCCGACGTATCGTTACCGAACCAACTGGTTCGAATGCCTCTTGCAGGAAGCTTTGAAACTCACTGTCCGCTGCCATCTGACCTACCCTTCGACTGTGTTTGCAGCCAGTTCCTGATCCCAGAACATCGCTTCGATCTTGTGACCATCCAGATCCCGAACAAAACAACCATAGTAGGGTGCACCGTAATGTGGGCGCGGTCCCGGTTCTCCTTCCGGTGTGGCACCGGCCGCAAGTGCTTCCTCCCAAAATGCGCCAACGGCCTTTCGTGAGGGGGCAAGAAAGGCGAAATGCACACCGTTTGCTGTTTCTGCTGGCGCACCATTGTCTGTGGTTTGAACCCAAAATTCCGGGAATTCACGACCATAGGCGACTGCCTCGGGAACCGGTTCGTAGACGCGCTTTGCACCAATCGTTGGCATTACCTGGTCATAAAACGCGGTCGCCGCTTCAAAGTTGTTTGTGCCGATAGAGACATGGGACATGATGCTAGGGGTTCCATTGGGCATCGCACTTTCCTCCTGAACATTAGCCTGACATCAGTCTATCACAATATTGTGGCAACCATTACCTTGGAGGGGATTGTGTAAGTTCGAAAAATCATCAAGGATTGCCGCTTCCGCAAACAGTAAATCTGGACAAATCATGAGCGACCAAAACACCAAAGCAAATGAATTTCACGCCCTGCATGTCAAGAACGACCCTGTCATCCTGTACAATGTCTGGGATGCTGGAAGTGCCAAAGCTGTTGCCAGTGCCGGTGCAAAGGCAATTGCTACGGGCAGTTGGCCAGTGGCTGCGGCAAGCGGTTTTGATGATGGTGAAAACCTGCCGATGGAATTCGCACTGGATAACGTGCGCAGAATTATTGACTCGGTTGATCTGCCTGTCTCACTGGACTTCGAAGGGGGGTATGCAGTCGATCCGGATGGCGTTCAGGCAAATGTCGAAAAGGCTATTGGCGCAGGCATTGTCGGAATTAATTTTGAGGACCAGATAGTTGGTGGTTCTGGATTTCACCCAATCGACGAGCAAACAAAACGCGTAGCGGCCACCCGCAAGGCTGCAGAGACATCCGGCGTAAACCTTTTCATCAATGCACGAACCGATCTGTTTTTGAAATCAAAGCCGGAAGATCACAACGCAGCAATGCTGAACGAGGCAGTTGAACGCGCGAAAGCTTATGAAGGTGCTGGGGCGAACGGCTTTTTTGCCCCTGCGCTGATTGATGAATCGATGATTGAAACCCTGTGCAAGGCGGTTAATCTGCCGGTGAATATTATTGCGATACCCGGAGCACCCGCCAATGCCAGACTTGCAGAACTTGGCGTTGGTCGCATCAGCTATGGGCCGGTTCCCTATCGAAAAATGATCGCCACTTTGGAAGATGCAGCGCGTGCGGTATTCGATGGTGCATAATCCGCGCTAGTCGGCGATATCAATCCCCATCTGCCAGAAGTCCGCTTCAAGTCGGGTTGCCTGTCGGAAGAGCTCAAGCAGTCGCGGATAACGCGCATCTGTCAAACTCGATTCGGCCAATGTGTCGAGCAATGCCTTCGTGTTCTCAGCCAGTTCCTGATATCCTGGGTTGGCATATTCAGCGATCCAGACCTTGTAAGGATTATCAATAGACAGGCCGTTCGGTAATTTTGACAAGCGAGCACCAATTTCCGCGTAGCCAATCATGCAGGGCGATAGGGCCGTAAACAGATCAAGCAGATCACCCGCCTGCCCCGCTTCAAGAACATAGCGGGTGTAGGCAAGCGTGGCCCTTGCCTCTGGTGTCTTTTCAACATCGTCTGGTGAAAGCCCCCAATCTGCACATAGCTTCAAATGCAACTGCATTTCCTCGTCGAGAATTGCCTTCAATCCATCAAGACAATGTCGCATCAATGTGAGAGATGGCGCCTTGTACACCGCAAGCGCATAGGCACGGGCAAACTGGATCAGGAACAAATAATCCTGCACCAAATAATGCTGGAAAGAGGGCTTTGCCAAGGTGCCATCACCCATCCCTTCCACAAAGGGATGCAGGCAATAGGCGTTCCAGTCTTCGGCACAATCTGCTTTAAGGCGGTCAAACAGAGTAAATGATGCGGACAATTACGCAGGTCCCTTTTTGTAGATTTGAAGTGATGCTCAATGTTCATGTAATGCATAATTTTTATGCTTCAAATACATTGGATATACACCCCACAATGATTTATTCATGAGACAATCGTGAACTTTAATCCATGTACATCCAGGGTGTCGAATTTGTCCACCAAACAAAAATATGCCGGTCTTTATATAAAACCCGAATACGGCTATAAAGATAAGCGGGCAAGATAAAACCAAGGGGCTGGAATTATCGAATTTTCTGTTATTTGTATGCATAAATCTGCATGGATCTCTCCAGTGATGTGCTTCACTTGCGTTGCTGAAACCGCTACCAGCCCATGGAACGGTTGAGATTTGCATGGAAAAAAGAAGCATCGAAAGACGTCGTATACTAAAACGCGCACGCGTCTCATACGGCAATGGTGCAATTTCTGTTGATTGTGTAATGAGGAATATCTCGGAAACCGGTGCATTGATTAATGTTAATGACGGACTGCTGATTCCGGATCAATTCACACTCCATAATGAATTGGATGGTTACAAGGTAGACTGCGAAGTAGTCAGGCGATTTGGCAATTCTGTCGGAGTCCGCTTCGTTGGAGAAAAGACACCGATCAAATCCACAAGAGTGCAAACGATCAATATGCTCGGGGATGCAAATCAGGTTCATGCACGAGAAAACAGCGAGATAAATGACCCGCGATCTACTCCCACCGACAACCCACCATCAGTCGTACCACGCGCCAGACAAAAACCGGTGTTTGGAAAGAGGGGTCGGTGATGGCAAACGAAATGCACCTGGTTGAATTGCGCCCGCATATCCCCAACCTCTTTCGCCACTGACGCGGGATCGTTCGTGGTGAGCGCTCTTGAAATCAAGCCTGCGAGCGCCTTTGTGTGCGTCTCGTTAATACCCCATCGAACAAGTTCTGGTGTACCAATTCGAAGGCCATTCATATCACCTTCCACTTCATCAATTGGCAAACCAATCCCGCAAGCCAGAAAGCCGGACTTGCGAAGTGTCTTTGCGGCGGCTTGTCCACCGCCGAATGAGGCGGCTTCAACAGCGAATTGGTGAGAATTTGTAAAGCCCGACTGTTTTGCAAATACCGGGATATTCAGCGCATCAAGTTCACCCGCAAGCGATTTGGAAACATCCACCATTGCCTTGGCATAGGCTGCACCGTGGGATTTCCAGTCCAGCATCGTGAGGGCAAGACTGGCTGATTTCGCCGCGTCGAAATTTGCCGTCATGCCAGGAAAAGCAATTGCATCCAGCCGTTCCGCAATATCCGCATCGATTGTGACGATTAATCCGCCCGCAGGGCCCGCAAGACTTTTGTAGGTACTCATGGTCATCAGATGAGCACCCTCATCCAACGGATTTGGCCAGGCACCACCGGCAATAATACCGCATTGGTGGGCCGCATCAAAAAGAACCTTTGCGCCAATCTCATCAGCAATTTCGCGAACTTCTTTAACCGGATGGGGAAACAGATTGAGACTGCCCCCGACGGTGATGAGTTTCGGTTTTACCTCACGCGCCATCACTCCCAGGGCATCCACATCGATGGTGTACCCATCTGCGTTTACCGGTGCTTCGTGAATTTGCAATCCGTACAACCCGGCACAACCGGCATTGTGATGCGTGACATGACCACCGATTGAAGCCGGTGGCACAATGATGTGGTCTCCAGGTTTGCAAATTGCCATGAACCCGTACAGGTTCGACAGCGCACCGGACGCTACACGGATTTCCGCATATTGGGCATTGAAAACTTCCGCACAAAGTTCAGCGCAAATGACTTCGATTTCTTCGATTGCCTCCAGACCCATTTCATACTTGTCACCGGGATAGCCAAGCGAGGGACGCGACCCCAGTCCGGCTGAAAGAACCGCCTCGGCTTTTGGGTTCATGACATTGGTGGCCGGGTTTAGATTAAAGCAGTCCCGCTCGTGAATCTCTCGGTTGCGGTCAATCAGGAAATCAATTCGCGTTGAAATCGCAGGAGCATCAGAATTGCAGGTGTTTTCAGCCAGGTTCTGAATGTAGCTCTCGCAGTTCTCCGGAACCCAGGCACGTTTTTTCAAGGCTGTCATTTCTCGCACTCCAAGTGTTGGAGTCATAAAACAGGATGGGTTGCGGTTCGCAAACCATATTTGCTATTAATTACCCGTAGAAAATCTATGGGTAAGAGATGTCAATATCACCACCACGACCAAGGATGCCGGCTCTTAATGCGCTGCGAGCTTTTGAAGCAGCGGCGCGGCACAGAAGTTTTTCCGCAGCTGCAGAGGAACTCAACGTCACCGCCGGTGCAATAGCGCAGCACGTAAAATCCCTGGAGGCATGGACCGGTGAAAAGCTGTTTAAGCGCAACCCCCAGGGTATTGAGCTTACTGCTCTTGGTGTGGGAGTTTTGGCTGACTTTACCACAGCCTTCGACAGGCTGGGGGATGCGGTGCGCAGTCTTCGATCAAACGCAACCCCCCGCGACGTGCGGATCGCAGCGCTGCCAAGTATCGCACAGCTATGGGTGTCACCACGACTTCCTGAAATTCGCGATGCAATGCCTGAAATATCGATTTCGGTCACCGCATTGGAGCAACCGCCCAATATGACACGCGAGCCTTTTGACCTGGCTGTCTTTTATGAGGATCTTTCCCCGGCAAACAATTCAATTGTGATAGGTGAAGATAACATATTCCCGGTGTGTTGCCCGGCTGTCGCACAACGGCTACACACGCCTGCAGATCTCGCGAATGAAGTTTTTCTGCACGACACCACCTGGAAAGACGATTGGGACATCTGGTTTTCCGAAGTTTGCGCCGGGGAGAACCTCAACAAAAGCGGCCCGGAGTTTTCACTGTACGCACTTGCTCTGGAGGAATGCAAAAACGGCGCTGGTATCATGATCGGGCATGAACATCTGGTTCGCTCGCAGCTGGAATCTGGAGCACTTGTCCAGTTATTTGATAAAAAAATCCCCTTGAAGCGGAATTTGGCAATCAGGACTGCAAATCCTGTTGTCTCGGGCTCATTGACTGAAAATGTTGTGAATCGGTTGTTGGCTTCCCCGAAGGGCTGACGGGCAAAGCTTGCTTTACAGCCGGGGGGCCGCTCATCCCAGTCTTTGGATTTGAACCGGTTTTGATCGTTTATCCGGACCATTGGTCAACGCAAGGTCCATCGGGCAGGCAGATAAAACAATCAAAACGGATTGATCTGCTCTCAATGTGATCGACTGTCCGGCCTGAACAACCGGTGCCTCAATATTCAATGCACCATCTTTATCAATTTCCACCCGTTCAAATATGTTGAATGGGCTGGGGACTTCATGCAGATGACATCCGGCGTCTTTCATTGCATCGGTTAGATTGTCCACGCAGTTCTTGTGAAATCCCTCATGCCCCAGCAACGCATAACGTTGCTGATCGCACGCAGACAGCAACATGTCGTGGATGCCCGGAGAAGTATCTTCGATAACCGTGAGTATTGGATTTCGCCGATTGGAGTAAAGCGTGTCACCCACCGCAGGAATCAGCTTTTGTAAGCACGAGCGCGTATGTTCGGTTGAAAGGAATTCTGAAGGGTCAGCTTGCCCAAAAGCCCAAAGGTCAACAACCTGCGAACCCTCAATGTTGATGATCCGAATATGCTCTCCGGAGGAAAGTCTGATACTGCCCTTGCCCGCACCTTCAATGGTGAATTGCTCAACTACCTTCATGCCTGACGGTTGATTTCCAGTTCCTGCAGCAGTTCCGGCGACATTTCGGCGGGAGTAAGTTCCACTGATTCACCACAGCCACAGGCGGAGCTGACATTCGGGTTGTTGAAGACAAATCCGGTGCGAAGTTTGGTGACTTCGTAATCGAGTTGAGTACCTAACAGGAACAAAACAGCCTGCGGCGCAACGTAGACCGTACCTTCCGGTACAATGACCTTGTCCTCACCACTCACTGGCTCGCTGACAAGCTCCACAGTATATTCCATACCCGCACAGCCACCATTCTTGATACCAATGCGAATGCCATGCGAATCCGCATTTGCAGACAGGATATCGCCAACCCGCTCGCGGGCAGCTTCAGTCAGTGTGATCACTTCAAATCCAGCCATTTAAAATCTCCAAACGGTATTCTACCCATATGGGAACATTTTGGTCTTAATACCAGCCTAACGCGATTTGCGCTTCTTCAGACATGCGTTCCGGCGTCCAGGGCGGATCGAACACCAGATCAACCTCTACATCCATCACGCCCTGCACGGTAGCGATAGCATCACGCACCCAGATCGGCATTTCACCCGCTACAGGACATCCAGGTGCTGTGAGCGTCATATCTACCTTCACCAGGCGGTTATCCTCAATGTCAATTTTGTAAATGAGGCCAAGCTCATAGATATCGACCGGAATCTCCGGGTCATAAACGGTTTTAAGCGCTGTAATCATATCACGGGTCAAGCGCTCGATTTCCTCAGGCGGAATCGAAGACGCTTGCTCAGCACCAAACGTCACTGCGTTGGGTAGCTCTTCAATAGTTTCAACCGGTTTTTCGCTTATGTCATCCATAATTTCTTCACGCAAAAAAGCTGCGTGCCTTTTCAAGTGCGGCCACCAACACGTCAATTTCCGCCCGGGTATTATACATGGCAAATGAGGCACGACATGTGGAGGTGACGCCAAATCTTTGAAGCAGCGGTTGGGCGCAATGGGTCCCTGCCCTTACCGCTACGCCTGCCCGGTCTATCACTGTCGATACATCGTGGGCATGGATGCCTTCCAGTTCAAAGGAAACAATCGCCCCTTTGTCTGGTGTCGTACCAAAAATCCGCAACGAGTTGATCTTCGACAATTCCTGGTGGGCGTAATCGCGCAAATCATTTTCATGAGCGACAATCGCTGCATGGCCAATTGATTCAATGTATTCAATCGCTTTGCCTAACCCGATGGCCTGCGCAATCGGCGGAGTGCCCGCCTCAAACCGGTGTGGTGGATCAGCGTAGGTAATTTCATCCTCGAACACATCGAGGATCATCTCGCCACCACCTTCAAATGGGCGCATGGCTTTGAGCCTGTCCATCTTGCCGTACAATACGCCAATACCCGAAGGCCCATAAAGCTTATGGCCAGTGAATGCATAAAAATCGATATCGAGTTCCTGCACATCAACCGGCATATGCACAATGCCCTGGCTGCCATCGGCGAGAACCGGAATATCGTGCTCGTGCGCAATTTTCACAACTTCTTTCAGCGGAACCACCGTACCCAGCACATTCGACATATGAGTGATTGCCACCATTCGAGTGCGTTCGGTAATGGCAGCGCGAAAGTCTTCAATATTGAAGCTGCCGTCATCGCCAACCGGCACCCACTTCAACTTGACGCCCTGACGCTCACGCAGAAAATGCCACGGAACAATATTCGAGTGATGCTCCATCTGAGTGAGGATAATCTCGTCACCTTCGCCCAATTCCTGCATTGCCCAGCCATAAGCGACCATGTTGATTGCCTGGGTGGCGCTTTTGGTGAAGATTACTTCATCGGCGGATTTTGCATTGATGAAACGGCGCACGCTCTCTCTCGCATGCTCATATGCCTCAGTTGTTGCATTAGAAAGATAGTGTAACCCTCTGTGAACATTGGAATATTCGTATTCGTATGTGTGTGCTATTGCATCGATGACAGCACGGGGTTTTTGCGCTGATGCGCCACTGTCGAGATACACCAGTGGCTTTCCGTGCACTTCACGCGAAAGAATTGGAAAGTCGGCGCGAATTGCATCGATGTCATAAAATGTTGTTGGAGCAGGTTGTTCCACTATATCCGTCCGTTCTAACCGTTATTATCCAACCACTCATTGATCAAACCAACCAGGGCATCCTTGAAGGTTTCATCTTCGAGATCATCAAAAATCTCATCCACAAATGCCTTTACCAGCAGCGCCCTTGCATCTGTTTCAGGAATGCCGCGCGCGCGCAGGTAAAACAAATGATCTTCATCGATATCTGTAACAGTTGCACCGTGGGCGCAAATCACATCGTCGGCAAAGATCTCAAGCTCCGGTTTGGCGGAGAAGTCGGCGTCATCGCTTAACAGCAGCGTGTTGCAGGCCATCTGCGCATCAGTTTTCTGGGCAGGTTGCGCCACTTTGATCTGTCCCTGAAACACGCCTTTGCCGTTTCCGGTTACTACGTTGCGGAAAGTCTCATTGGCGGTTGTATGGGGCACATTGTGGGAGAGCCTGGTTGTCACATCAATATGCGAACCGTCGCCTACCAGATTAACACCCAGGATTTCCAGATGCGCACCCTCGCCGTTTGAATCCACATTGATTTCCTGACGTACCAGTTTGCCACCGCAATTAAGCGCCAGCACGGTCAATTTGGCGTTTTGCGCCAATGTGATGTTCAACTGACCCAGATGGGTTGCGCTGTCTCCATGCTCCTGGACAATTGCCCACAAAACCTCAGAGTTCTCGCCCACCGTCAGATTGGTAATCGCATTGGCGTGACCAGCAATGCCATCAGCGGAAATATGTCGCTCGATAATCGAAATCTTGGCATCCTTGCCGATGGCAACGGAATGGTTGGTGCCGCAATATACGTTATCATCAACCAATTGAGCCAAGCCGATTGGCTTATCAAATTTGGTGCCGTCTTTAATGTTGAGCGACAGGCCATTGCTTCCCGCAATTGAATTGATCAGACCGATCGCATCGTCATCGGCGCCCGGATCACTTGATTTTGCTTCATCGTATGAGACCAGCACACCAATCGGTGTTTCGTCTGCAAGTGCCGGAATATAACTGCCATTCATGAATGGAAGACGGGTTGCATGGGTCAGTCGTTTGTAGGTGTTGAAACTAGCCTCCACTTTGCCTGCATCAACAGCACTTGCCGCTGCTGGCACGGTTTTCAGAAGATTACGCAAGTCCGTATAGTGCCAGGCCTCAACTCGGCGCGTCGGCAAGCCAATCGCCTGCAGTTTGGCAATGGCAGCAGCAGAATTGCCCATCGCAAGGAGGGTTTCTTCAGCAGCAGTATGTTTCAAGGCAACGTTCATTATTTTTCCTAAGCCGCGTTCGCGATCACGTCGGCATAGCCGTTTTCTTCCAGATGCAGCGCCAGATCCTTATCACCGGACTGAATGATTCGCCCCTCATGCAGCACATGCACGCTGTCTGGCACGATGTGTTCCAGCAGCCGCTGATAATGGGTAATCACGATGAAAGCGCGATCCGGCGAGCGCAGCGCATTGACGCCATCAGAAACAATTTTCAACGCATCAATGTCGAGGCCAGAATCAGTTTCGTCCAGCACGCAAAGCGTAGGTTCAAGCAATGCCATCTGCAGGATTTCAGCGCGTTTCTTTTCGCCACCCGAAAATCCGACATTCAACGCACGCTTCAGCATGTCCATTGAGATGCCAAGCCCGCCTGCAGCAGCTTTTACTTTCTTGATGAAATCCGGCGTGGTGAATTCGGCTTCACCGCGCGCCTTGCGCTGGGAGTTCATTGCAGCCTTCAGGAAGTTCATTGTGGCAACGCCTGGAATCTCCATTGGATACTGGAACGCCAGAAACACGCCTTCAGCAGCGCGCTCATCCGGCTCCATCTCGAGCAGGTTCTTACCCTTGTACAGCACTTCGCCTTCGGTGACCTCATAGTCACTTTTGCCCGCCAGCACATAGGAAAGCGTCGACTTACCGGAACCGTTCGGCCCCATGATGGCAGCCACTTCACCAGCCTCTACAGAAAGGTTGAGGCCCTTGATGATTTCCGTACCATCTTCGGCGATTTTTACGTGTAGGTTTTTAATTTCGATCATTTCGTTTCTTCACTCTGTCCTTTAAAAAATTTTCGCCAGTACCACCTGCTGGTGTTAACCGGATCCACCCGTTCCCGCAGTCGCCGATAGCTAAAAACGGCCAAAAAGACTGCCGTTACCAACAACGCTGCTCCACCTATCACGCTGGCGATGCGTAAACTCAGCGATGGCGCGCTGCTACCACCGAGTACCACAAGCAGAACACCACCAATCAGAACCCAGATTCCACCCATGATTGCACCGAACAAGGCGATAAATCCCTTCCAGTGAACTGGGCTATAGTGATAACGCAACCACCATCGATCTCCGTCCCGGGCGAACCAATACTCCTTATGCGGTACGTTTTTTGACACGACCAACACCTGTCTAGTTCTGGTTCGCTGCCATTTTGCGCAGATACCGTTTTTCAAGATATGGTCGCAGCACGGTGTGTACGATCAACACCGCCACCAACCAAAGCGCGAACACCATCCCGAACACCTGCAACGATTCGGGCATCAGAAACTTCGTGCGAATAGCAAAATAAATCGCCGAGATTGCACAGAAATTGCCGAAAAACACCGCCACATACTTGGTGACCATGTGAGCCTTCTGAGCTGCTTGTTGCTGAACCGAGCCACTCATCACCCCACGCTCCCTTCCAGACTGATGCCAATCAGTTTTTGTGCTTCAACGGCAAATTCCATCGGCAATTCCTGAATGACTTCCTTGACAAAACCATTAACGATCAAGGCAATTGCTTCTTCTTCCGGAATGCCACGAGCCAGACAATAAAACAGCTGGTCATCGGAAATCTTCGACGTGGTGGCTTCATGCTCGAACTGGGCAGAAGAGTTTTTCGCCTCAATGTAAGGCACCGTATGCGCACCACATTGATCACCAATCAGCAGAGAATCACACTGGGTGAAGTTACGTGCGTTCGATGCTTTACGATGCGCTGACACCTGTCCGCGATAGGTATTCTGCGATTTACCGGCCGAAATACCTTTCGAGATGATCCGGCTTGAAGTGTTTTTGCCCAGATGCAGCATTTTGGTGCCGCTATCAACCTGCTGTGCCCCGTTGGAGACCGCGATTGAATAGAATTCACCACGCGAATTATCACCCCGCAGAATGCAGGAAGGATATTTCCAGGTGATTGCTGAACCGGTTTCAACCTGGGTCCAGGAAATCTTGGAGTTATCGCCCTGGCAATTGCCGCGCTTGGTAACAAAATTGTAGATGCCACCCTTGCCGGTCTCGTCACCCGGATACCAGTTCTGGACGGTCGAGTACTTGATCTCCGCATCTTCCATCGCAACAAGTTCAACCACTGCCGCATGCAGCTGGTTTTCGTCGCGCTGCGGTGCCGTACAGCCTTCCAGATAGGAAACGTAGGAACCCTTTTCAGCAATGATCAACGTCCGTTCAAACTGACCGGTGTTCTGCTCGTTGATACGGAAATAGGTCGATAGCTCCATCGGGCAACGCACCCCTTCAGGCACATATACAAATGAACCATCGGTAAACACCGCAGAGTTGAGCGTTGCATAATAATTGTCTGAAACCGGCACGACCGATGCCAGATATTTCTTTACCAGTTCCGGATGCTCACGTATTGCTTCCGAAATTGGGCAGAAAATCACGCCTGACTTGGCAAGCTCCGCCTTGAAGGTGGTGACCACAGAAACACTGTCGAACACTGCATCAACAGCCACGCGGCCGGATGCATAGACATTGTCCGCCCCATCCTCATCCATCGGGCTAGGCTCATCCATTCGGCGCACGCCAGCAAGCACTTCCTGCTCGCGCAACGGAATACCCAGTTTTTCATAAGTCTTGAGCAACTCCGGATCGACTTCGTCGAGAGACTTGGGCCCGTCCTCGAAGTTTTTCGGGGCGGCATAATAGTAGATGTCCTGAAAATCGATCTTGGGATAATTAACCCGTGCCCAATTTGGCTCATCCATGGTGAGCCAGCGCTGATAGGCTTCCAATCGCCACTCAAGCATCCATTCGGGCTCATCCTTTTTGGCTGAAATAAACCGGATGATATCTTCATTCAGGCCCTTGGGGGCCATGTCCGATTCAATATCGGTCGAAAAGCCGTACTTGTACTTGTCGACGTCGATTTCACGGACTGCATCAATGGTTTCCTGCACGGCAGGCATTAGCATTCTCCAACTTGCAAATCAGGCCACCCGGGCCACAATTTCTTTCCAGGCGCTCAAAAACTGCTCCGCACCCGCATCATCATCTTCCCAGCCAAGCGAAAGGCGCAACGCACCTTCCATTTCCGCCTCGCTCACACTCATCGCTTCCAATACATGGGAGCGTTTAACCTTGCCCGACGAACACGCTGACCCGGACGAAACCGAAATGCCGGCCAAATCAAGTGCAACCAGCGCCGTTTCCGCCTTTATGCCAGCAACAGCAAAACAGGACGTATTTGCGAGCCGTTTTTGGGATTTTCCAAAGAAGACCGGCTGCGCAACACCATTGCCTGACTCCAGCGATATAGTGCTAATCCTGTCCTCTATCGAGTCCCGAAGCGTAGAAAATTTGACTTTTTTTGTCAAGTTTTCCAAATGCCACCTGCAAGCGGCTCCAAAACCGGCAATTGCCGCAGTATTTTCGGTCCCTGCACGGTGGTAATTCTCCTGTCCACCCCCCCTTACAAACGGCATGGGGGAAACCGATGGATTAGCCAAAACCAATGCGCCGCAGCCTTGTGGTCCGCCGATTTTATGACTTGCAAATATGAGAAAATCCGCCCCCGTTTCCGAAACCGATACGGGCGTTTTGCCCAGCGCTTGCACGGCATCCACAAGCATAAATCCATTGTATCGATGTGTGATTTCCGAAATTTGCTCAACCGGCTGGATAACGCCCGTCTCATTGTTGGCAAGCATCACGGCAACCATTGGGGCCCCGGCAGTCTGATCATGTGCCTCCAGCAACGCTTCAAGTGCTGCGGTATCCACGATACCCGCTTCTGTCACTGGAATTGCGTTGCAAGCTCCTGCAGGCAACCTTCCACCCGCCAAAACACATGGATGCTCAATAGCGCTGTGATAGAGAGCAGAAACTGAAACTTCCTTACCTCCTGCCCGGATGACGGGACAAAGCGCCTGGTTTGCAGCTTCTGTTGCGCCGGAAGTGAATACAATCTGTGCCGGAGCTGCCCCAACCAGCTCTCCCAGTGCTGAACGCGCTGATTCTATTGCTTTGCGTGCTTCACGTCCCTCAAAATGTACCGATGACGCGTTTCCGGCATGAACCATGGTACCGAGCATCGCATCACGAGCTGTATCCAACAGTGGCGCACTGGCATTATAATCCAAATATGTCCGCGAAACCGCTGGCATTTTCCTGTTTTTACCCTGTTTTTGCCCCTAAACGGGCATATTGCGTAATTTACTTGTAATTTGATACCGCGATTGGCTAAGAAGGCGCCGCAAAGAGATTGAAGCAGCGCTTCAGTTTTAAACCATTCTAAACTGTTTACTAGAAAGCCAGCCTTTCGCCGTCAAGTGGCAGCGTATCCAAGACCCGCCGGTGAACCAGGAATTTCCCTGTGCCGGAGTTATCAACCAGGAGCATACATGCCCGAAGTAATTTTTAATGGCCCAACCGGGCGGCTCGAAGGCCGTTACCAACCGTCAAAAGACAAAACCGCACCGATCGCAATGATCCTCCACCCACATCCCAAATTTGGCGGCACGATGAACAACCAGATTATTTATGATCTGTTTTACATGTTCGTTGAACGCGGCTTTGCGGCACTGCGTTTCAATTTTCGCGGTGTTGGGCGTAGCCAGGGCGAGTTCGATCACGGTCAGGGCGAATTATCGGATGCTGCTGCAGCACTGGACTGGGTTCAGACCCTTCATCCGGATTCGCGCGGTTGCTGGGTTGCAGGTTTTTCGTTCGGTTCCTGGATCGGCATGCAATTGCTGATGCGGCGCCCGGAGATTGAAGGCTTCATGTCGATTGCCCCTCAACCCAACATTTATGACTTCTCCTTCCTTGCCCCCTGCCCGTCATCAGGCCTCATTATCCACGGAGAGGAAGATCAGGTTTCCCCAGGTGAACATGTTCAAGGCCTGGTCGACAAGCTGAAGACCCAAAAGGGTATCATGATTACGCAAAAGACCATGGAAGACTGCAACCACTTCTTCACCGGCAAACACGAGGAATTGCTGGATGAATGTGCATCTTACCTGGACAAACGCCTCGGCCTGGTTGAGGGAGGCATTGAGGAGACAATGCTGCTCCGCTAAATTTGAGATCCGATGGCAAAGAATGTTCCCGATAATGCTGTCCTGATCGGGGTTCAGCGACAGGTAGAGGCGCTGCCGTTCAATTTGGCGCCTCTTAAACTGCAAGACGCACAAGGTGCGCTCAAAAAAGACCCCCGCAACGTTGCAACATTGTTCCTCACCGGGTTGCTGCAGATTAAACTTGGCGAGTATCAGCCAGGGATAGCAACCCTTAAAAAAGCACTCAAGCTTCACAAATCTTCTGAGGTGATCTTGGGAACGCTTGCCTTTGTTTTTGCTCAAAAAACTTCAGAGCACAATCAAGCCATCAAGTACCTGCGCAAGAAACTGGTCTTTAATCGCAACGATCCCCAGACACACATGCTGATTGCAAGCAGCCATCTTGAACTTGGGGAGCCGGACCGCGCCCTTGAAGTGCTTGACGGGGCAGAAAAACTGGTAACCGACAAGGCGAGAATTAACGCGTTAAAAGCGCAATGCTGCCTTCGGATGGGGGATAGTACCGGCGCCCGAAAACATTACAAAATCGTTCAGGAACTTGAACCATCAGCAGCTTTTGCAGTGGCAGACAAGATTGCCCAGTTACCGGATAATACCGAACAGGATTTGCTGGCTTTAAAACCACAACTTGAAAAATTGCTGATCGAATCCCCGCAACTGTTTCGGACACAGGAACATTTGGCAGGTACATATTTTGCGCTTGGCGAAGTGTGTGAAAAACTCAAACTCTATGACGAGGCATTCAAACACTTTGAAGCGGGTAACAAAGTCCCCAAGCCAACCCCAAATGCAACCCGCTGGATGGATGCATTCAAAATCCTGAAAGAAACTTTCACGCCCGAACTGTTCAAATCCGTTCAGTCAAAGGGACATCTTTCAGCCGAACAGGTTTTTATAGTTGGTATGCCGCGTTCCGGTACGACATTGGTTGAAAGCATACTGGCAAATCATCCATCCGCACGCGATTTTGGAGAACTCGAATTCTTTGTTCGGGAGCTTCACACGCTCGGCGTTGATGGCATCTCCGGACCCACTCGGGGAAACACTGCCTCCTTTGTGAAAACCCGACTAATGCAAGCACCCATCCAGGGATTCCAGGAGTTGGGTGAGCGTTACATCAATCTGCATGAATTTCAAAAATTGCCGGGAATTCTGAAAATCGACAAAATGCCTCAGAACTTTCTGGCTCTGGGATTGATCGCACTGGTGTTTCCAAACGCCAAAATCATCCACTGCCAGCGTCACCCTATGGATTGCGCACTTTCAATCTACCGGAACAATCTTGGCAGCTATCACGACAACTATGCGTTTGATCTTGCCGAGATTGGCAAATACTACCGCGAATACGTTGGGCTGATGCAGCATTGGGAGGATGTCCTGCCGATTGAAATCCACAACATCCGCTACGAAAACGTGATTGCGGACCCCGAGGATGTGGCACGTAAAATGATTAGTGCGCTGGGTTTGGAATGGGATCCTGCCTGTCTTGATCACACGAAGGCCAAACGCGACGTTAAAACCGCGTCCGCGTGGCTGGTGCGACAGGAGATTTACTCGTCATCCATCCAAAAATGGCGAATATATGAAAAGCAGCTCCAACCGCTTGCAGATGATCTGGCGGATCTGGTTTCCGCATTGGACAACAAATGACAATGGAATGCTGAAAGAAGCCGAACAAATTGGCCTGGGTGGCGGGTGTCACTGGTGTACAGAAGCTGTGTTTCAAAATCTGGCGGGTGTTGGCAAGGTTTCACAAGGATTTATCCGCTCCGATCCGCCCCACGAGTCATGGTCTGAGGCAATAATTGCGGCGTTCAATCCGGAAAAAATTGACTATGCGATTTTAATTGAAGTTCATCTGCGCACCCACGCCAGTATGTCCCAGCACAAGATGCGCGGTAAGTACCGCAGCGCGATTTATACCTTCAACGATCATCAATCAGCATTGGTCAAAAATGTACTTGAAAGACTACAACCAGAATTCGACGAGCAGTTGATAACGATGGTTCTGCCACACAGAGAATTCAAACCATCAGATGAGCGTTTTCAGAATTACTATTCAACAAATCCCGAGCGTCCGTTTTGCCGAACATACATCGACCCAAAGCTCCGCATGCTTCGAGAGCAATTCTCCGAGTATTAGAATTTAGGGTTACACAGGCCCTAGCGGAGCCACACACAACTACCCAAAAATGAAATCATTACGCCGGCTTTGTCGTAAATCGGTAAAAGCAGTCGAACATATTGCTGCGGTGGAGCACCGTAGATCGTGTTGGTGATTTCCCAGTAATGCGGTTCGCCCGATTCCAGTACCTGACTGTAGACCCGTACATGGCGCCGCATAACGCCTGCGTGCAATGCTTCAGAAAAGAGCACCCCACTGACCGGCACACCATTCCGTTTGTCATGCTCGGGGCCAACGAGGACAAACCTCAAATCAATCAGCTTGCCATCACCCAAAATGGGTTCGACCGTCATCAACCCGGGATGTTCTGCAACCAACTTCTTAAATGGCAAATCACCCTCTGTCGGCAGGTGTTTTTTTGAGGTCGCTTGCCATTTGGCAAGCAAATTCACCAGCTTGTCCGGTGCATCATTTGGTAATTGATAGAGAGTTTCAATCATTAGTATTGCTGTTTACTCGGGCCCCAACTGGAATAAACATACAATAACGATTTTGAATTGGATGAATATTTATGTACCAATAGTGCCAAAGATTGAACCAGATGCGCCAATGACTGAGAAAACAGACATCATCACCTTGGCAGATCAGTATATGGTTGCGGCTGCAAATGGGCGTGATCTGCCGGATTTCTGCGCTGAACGCGGCATCGATTTGGTGGCAATCGCAGCACCTTTCCAGATCGATCCCGATGTATTTGGCGATTTCAAAGCAAGGATCAGTTTCGACAAATTTTGCCGGTTGTTGGAGGCGCTCGCAGCAGTTTCTGGCGATGATACGTTCGGCCTAAAATACGGACAGTATTTCAAGGACGGAGGAACCGGGCCTTACGGGTTTGGTCTTAGCCAAGCACCGACATTTAGAGACGCACTCAGTTTCATTGCAAAATACACCCGAATTCTGGTGGATTTGGAAGTATTCAACGTTACGATTGAGGATACCCGCATAACAATTGAATGGACCTATTCTCCGCTGATTACCCAGCACGAACAATTTGCAGATTTTGCCGCTACCCGTATTTTGGATCACATGCGAGAATGTGCGGGCCAACCATTTCAGCTCTTGAAATCTCAACTCGAGCGCCGTGCGCCACGCAACAAGTCCTTGCATTTACAAACATATTCAAAAAACATTACCTTTGGCGCCGATATGAACGCAGTTATCCTGCCTGGAGATTTGGTACAGCGCATAAACCCCACCGCAGACCGGGTAATGTTTGAATACATGTCATCGCAATGCGATGAAATCGTGAAAAGTATCAGCCGGAAGAAAGATATCATTACATTGCTCAAAGAAGATTTTATTGAGCATATGGCGATAAATGATCGCGCCATAGAGACCATTGCCAGACGTCTGGGCATGAGTGAACGAACCTTGCAAAGAAGATTGACAGGGAGCGGAACCACTTTTTGGGACGTGTATGAAAACACCCGGGATGAATTATCCACACGTCTGCTTGCGAACACCGATCGGTCTTTGTCAGAAATTACACAACAACTGGGATATTCCACCCAAAGCGCCTATTCCCGCTTTGTAAAACGTATGCACGGGAAATCCCCGGGACAGCTGCGGACACAATACCAGTCCAAAAAACCCCAATAAGCACAAACTGCCAAACCAACCTCAAGGAAAGGCAACCTCAGGATTTATCCCGGTGGTGCCATGTCGCTCAATTCTCGACATCATTGGTAAATGTATTTCTCCAATACCACTGTTAGTTACCGCTGCATTCGCTCTGGGATCAGAGACTCCGTGATGATACCGAAAAAGAGGCAGCAATGGCGACCGAGACATGCAGCGATGGCGACGAGAACACTGGTTCAGGGAATATTGGCCATCCATTTCTGAAGTTGAGTGAATATGCAACTCGCTGCAAGTGTAACTACTTTGCAGCGTTTCACGCTCCAAGTGACACTCAAACATTCAATGATGTATTGATATTCTCCAATTGGCCTCCGGGATTGTCTGATAAGTACAATGATTTCTTCCCGGCTATCCACACAGAATTGTCCAGCCTTGCAGCGAGTACCATTACGCCATTCAATTGGACATTCGAAACCATCGATCCACAGGAGACCGCTGACACGGGCAAGCATCTTGAGGATATCATTCGTGACTTTCGTTTGCTTGATGGATTAATTATTCCAGTACACGGCCCCGGTGCGAACCTGGGCATCGTTGTGCTTGGTGGCTTGCAACGTACGTTGAATTCAGTCGAAATTTCTATCCTTCAATCGATATCGATTGAAATGTTTGATCATCACCACGCTGAAAATCGTCAAAATCAAATCGAAAAGCTTCAACTGAATGAAAACGACGTCGTAATTCTGCAACAACTGGTTGATGGGAAGACAGTCGACGAAATCAGCGAGATTCTAGCTCTGTCACCCCTGTCAATCGCAGTGTTCATCTCAAACACAAGATCAAAACTCAACGCCTCCACAAATGTAGAAGCCGCAGCGCGCGCGCTGAAGGAAGGCATCGTTGGGTAAATTTTCCATGCAACTAGATATGCACCGACTACAAAAATCATACAGTATTTCAGATCTGAGGCACGAGTTCTCGGTGACGCTACGCGCACTGCGTTTTTATGAATCGCTGGATTTGCTTCATCCCATACGGCACGAAGGCAAGACAACCCGTATCTATAGTCGACGTGATCGGGCGAGACTAAAACTAATTCTATTTGGAAAAAGAGTTGGTTTTTCTTTGTCCGAAATAAAGGCAATGATTGATCTCTACGATATCGATAAAGGCAAGACGCAGCGGCGCGTTCTCCTGGAAAAATTTCGGGAACAAACATTGCTTCTGGAACAACAATTGAGCGTTCAGTTAAACGCCCTTGAAGAACTTAAAGAGGAATACAAAACGATTGAGCGCATGGAGCGGTAGCGCAGAATATCTGCGTATTAAAAAACTCAAATCATGTCTCGTCAAGAATTGTGGATTGGTGTTGTGAAAACGTGGGGCAACCAATCCACAAAGCGGTTGGCTTTGCTGGTCTCGGCGACCATGTAGGGTCAACCGCATCAATCGTGAACTCCGGTTCCATGCTTGAAGCGAACGCAATGCATGCCGTTACAATCGCTTTAGACAACCAACTGCAATTTCACAAAATCATCTCATTCAGCGCCTTTGGATGGTGCGTAATCTGTTCATAGCCGTCCTTGGTTATGATGAAACTGTCCCCCACCTGGGCGCGGAAGGTCTTTGCAACACTCACCGAACCATCAACCGCTAACACCATTCCTGGCTGCAGGATGGTTTTGTCACCCGCTACAAGTTGCGGCTTTTCCAGAAAGCTGAAACCGGTGGCGCGGCCACAACGGAAAGGATATTCATATCCCGCGCCCTGGATTGCATCCGCATAGGCCGCGTGGACATCTTCTGCGACAACGCCAGGCCCTAAAACTTCCAATGCCGCTTGTTGGCTTTCCACTGCAACTTGATAAACCGCTTCCTGTGATTTTTCTGCCATCTCACCAATCCAGAAAGTCCGGTCAAAACCCAGTTTGAAACGGTGGAAATTTGTCATGCCACAAAAGCACAGGAACACCGGCTCGCCCCGCTTCATGATGCGGGTTGTGGCACGGTGATGGGACTTGGTTATCTCTTTACCGGAAGCCATGATCTGCAAAAAATGCGTGGAGGGTGACATGCCGGTGTCGGTATAATGCGCTTCCAGCAACTCCGCCGCCTTGCGGGTACCCGCATCCGAGGTTGCCAGCGCCACCTCATATTCGGCAACACCGTCACCAATCGCTCCCCGACCCGCATTCATCATGGCCATGGCAACTTCACCAGCATGGCGGGCTAGCTGCAGTTCCTCTTCCGATTTGATCATTCGCATTTCGTCAACAATTGGTGTCACGTCACCAAGCCGGGACACATCTACAATTGCTTCAACGCTGTTGCGCACGAGCGGCGGCATCTGCTCCGGTTCAATCGCCACCCTGCCGGAGCCCCGATCGGAACCATTGAGTGCTTCGGGAAGCTCGGCGCGCCACTCTTCTCCCATGCCATCATTCCATACGGCAATCCGGTCGACATTGGCGGCCGCTTCAGCCATGTCCATCTCCATGGATGGCGTGATCAGCAGACTTTCGCCATCCCGATGCACAACCAAAATGGTCGGTCGGCCAAACTCCATATGGAGGTAGTCATAATAACCCGTAAAATAATAAACGCTGTCATCGTCGGTGATCAACGCAACATCAAAACCGGATTGACCAAGCTGCTCCCGCAGCGCCTGCATACGACGGGCAAACATTTATTGTTGTCCCAACTGCTGTTGAACGAGATCTGCCCAAAATGACGAACCATATGTGAGCGCTTCGTCATTGAAGTCATAATCATCCGAATGCAGCGGCCTGGAATTAGAGCCGGAGGTGCCATTGCCCATCAGCATGTAGCAGCCTGGCTTTGCGTGGGCCATATGGGCAAAGTCTTCTGAGAAGAGTTTGGGGGGACATTCGCCGTCTACTTGGCTCACACCCACAAGATTGGTCGCCGCTTCCACCGCCGCTTTTGCAGGAGCGGACGCATTGATGGTTGGTGGAAAAATTGTATCGTAAGTTACCGACGCATTCACCTCGTGAGCAAGACAGATACCCTTAACAATCTGGCGCATCCGGGCTTCAATCACCTGATTGATTTCAGGCGTTAGCGCCCGAGCATCCCCTTTTAGGGTTGCGTGACCCGGCAGCACATTACGCATCCCGTTGGTAACAAACTCAGTAACTGAAACCACACCATTAAGACCCGGATTGAGTTTGCGTGAAACGATAGTCTGCAAAGCCCCAACAATCTCGGAACCAACCATGATTGCATCAACCCCCATATGCGGAAGGGCGGCATGTCCTCCACTTGCTTCAATCTCAATCTCAAACAGGTTTTCGCTGGCGGTAATCGGTCCTGAACGGGTCGCAAAGGTGCCAATCTCCATGCCCGGAATATTATGCATGCCATAGACTTCATCCACGTCGAAGCGCTTGAACAATCCATCTTCAATCATCGCAGGGGCGCCCAGGCCGTGTTCTTCATTCGGTTGGAAAATAAAAACAACCCGGCCGTTGAACTCACCATTTTGCGAAAGATGTTTGGCAGCCCCCAGCAGCATGGAGGTATGACCATCATGACCACAGGCATGCATCACGCCTTTGCGGCTTGAACGATAGTCAAAGGTGTTTTGCTCAGTGATTGGAAGGGCATCCATGTCAGCACGCAAACCAATGCTGCGTGTATCATTGCCGCGTTGCAAAATTCCAACGACCCCGGTCCGGCCAATACCCGTGTGTACTTCAAGACCAAACTCCCTTAGCAGGTCTGCAACCTTGGTTGATGTTCGGCTTTCATCAAAACCCAATTCCGGATGAGTGTGAAAATCATGCCGCCATGCGGTCATCTCTTCTTGTAAATGTTGAGTTGGCAATTTTTCGGTAGGCATACAAATCTCCAGCCCTCTCTCGGCTCAATCATTTGTGATTTATATTGAACGAGATCACCTTGCGCCAGTCTTTGAATGTGCAATGTTCCCCCAAATACCGATTGAATTTTTCTTCAGGAGGAACGGAATTTGAATCACATTTTGAAAATGTCAGGAACGATTGCCTCAACCGCGTTGTCGTTGTTCATGTTTGCAGCACCTGCCAGTGCAGCAACGGCTGAAACGGTCGAAATCCGTGGCGAAGTCATCGACACCTGGTGCTATCTTTCCGGCGTGATGGGTGGGCCGGACTCAGTAACCGGAAGCGCACATCACACCTGTGCATTGTGGTGTGCAGCCGGTGGCATCCCGATTGGGGTATTGGCGCAAGACGGCACCATTTACATGGTCTTGAAGCTGGAAGGGGAAGACCCTCTCGCCCAATCCGACTCAATTATGAAAATCCAGAGCGATGTCATTACTGCACGCGGCCAACATTACATGCGGGATGGGGTGAATTATCTTGTAGTCGAAAAGGTCGTCACCAATGAAGGCATCACCAACGTCAATCACAATGATTTTGGCGTAGTTCCCGGTTTCGCCATTCCAAAGAAGAAGTGAGATGAACGTCATGAACAAGACAACGACAGGTGCGCTCACATTTGCGCTGCTATTGGTTTTTTCAACAACAGCTCCGGCTGCAGACTTTTCCAAGGGCAGCAAGGCAAAGAAATGGGGGCTGACAGCTGAGGAAAAAGCCCTGTTTACCGGCAAAGTGGTGGATATCGTTTGTGAACTCTCCGGAGATTGCCCGGACAATTGCGGTAACGGACTTCGACAACTTGGAATCGTGCGTGATTCTGACCAGAAACTGATTTCTGTGCTGAAAAACGGCCAGGCTGCATTCAACGGCGCAGCGGACGACCTGTTGCCCTACTGTAACGAACAGGTAGACGCGGACGGCGTTTTGATCGGTGACGAAGCATCGCTGGGTGCCAAATACTTCATGGTTCAGCGCATCCGTAAGGATGGTCGCCCGAAATGGAACAAGACCAAGCAATGGACAAAAGCCTGGAAGAAACGCAATCCCGACGCCAAGGGCAAAGGCCCCTGGTTCCGCCGCGATCCACGTGTCGCCAAGCAAATCGAGTTGGAGGGCTATTTTGGTCTCGGTGCTGAGGTAGACAAAAAATACATTGCGGAAAATGAATGATGACGGCTGCGTTTAAGGGTTTCGCGGCCGGGGTCGCGCTGCTTGCTACCACTCAATTGGCTGGTGCTCATGATGGCGTTACGCATGAAACCTCAAATGAAGCAGCGCAACATCTCACAGCTTCCGCAAACACACCAGGATTTCCTGATATCAAGGGCGGTGACTTCAATCTTGTTGATCAAAATGGTGAACCGCGAACTTCGCGTGACCCATCCGGTCAACACCAGCTGGTCTTCTTTGGGTATGCGAGCTGTAAGGCAATTTGTGATGTTGCACTGCCACGCATGGCAGAGGCAGTTGAGCGTTTGAAGAAAGAACAGTTTTCCGTAACACCCATTCTGATCACCGTAGACCCGGAGCGGGACACGGTCGAAACCATGGGAGAATCGGTAAAGCGCATTCATCCGGACATGGTTGGGTTAACTGGAAGCGAGACTGCGCTTGCAGAGGCGTATAAGGCATTCCAGATTGAAAAATCCCTGGTTTATGAACACCCCGATGAAGGACCGATTTATGCACACGGCTCCTTCATTTACCTGCTCGGTCCAGATGGCAAATTTAAAACCCTGTTTCCTCCAGTTCTCAGCTCCGAACGAATTGCAGGAACCACCGCAGCCTACATAAAAGGTGAAAAGTAAAAACGTCGTGTGAGCGGTGAAACATGATCAGCCTGGAGACAGACCGCGCAGGCGCTCCGAACGACGGCGGAGAAGTTCCAGAGTTGTCAACATCATGATGGAAAGGCCAACCATCAAAGTTGCAACGGCAAGAATGGTTGGGGAGATTTGCTCCCGCAGACCGGTGAACATTTGCCAGGGCATGGTTTTCTGGCCCGATGAGCCAACAAACAATATTACCACAGCTTCATCAAATGACGCGATAAAGGCAAACAATGCACCGGAAGTGACCCCCGGCATGATCAGTGGCATTTGAACCTTGAAGAATGTGCGCACTGGATCAGCACCAAGGCTTGCGGCTGCCCGGGTCAGGCTTTTATCAAAACCTGTCAGTGTCGCGGTTACCGTAATGATCACAAACGGAGTACCAAGGGCCACATGGGCAAACACAACTCCCCAATAAGTTCCCTGAAGACCGATGCGTGAATAGAAGAAATACATTCCCGCTGCTGAAATTATCACCGGCACGATCATCGGCGAGATCAATGTCGCCATTATTGCACCACGAAACGGCACATGCGATTGCGACAGTCCAATGGCTGCAAGCGTTCCAAATCCGGTTGCAAGCAGGGTGGCGACCGGTGCAATCCTGAAGGAGTTGTAGACCGCGTTGTTCCAGTCGGAGTTGGTAAAAAAGTCCTTGTAATTTACCAGGCTGTAGCCGACCGGATCAAAACTTAGCATTTCCTTGGTGAACGTGAAAAACGGCAATGAATTAAAGGAAAGCGGGATAATCACTGTGATTGGAAACACCAGGAAAAAGAAGATTAACGCACACAATACCCGGAAAGCGTAATGCCACGTAATCTGCAACGGTGTTGAATACGGCGGTAATGCGCCCACAATATTGTCCTTCCCAAACCCGAACTGAAGCTGATCACCGGGATGTTCTGCAGGACGACCAAAAGCGACAATCTGGATGGAGATTTACAAGAAAAAAACCCGAATTAGATTTACAAACAGCAAATGTGGATGGTGATAGCGAAAGCTAGACACCGGCATTGAATGATGTCTAATTTTGATTTCACGTGACGAGAGGGAATCAAAGCATGCAAAACAAGCCTAACGTCATATTGATCCTGGTAGATGATATGGGCTTTGCCGATCTGGGTATAACCGGATCGGAAATAAAAACTCCCAACATCGACAAACTCGCAAATAACGGCGCGCTGCTAACCTCGATGTATAATTGCGCACGCTGTTGCCCTACCCGTGCGTCACTGCTCACCGGCTTATACCCACACAACGCCGGTATAGGCCATATGGGCGTTAATTTCGGCACGCCCGCCTATCAAGGTTTCCTGCGCAATGACAGCGTGACCATTGCAGAAGTGCTGCGGGAATCCGGTTATCGCACCCTGATGTCCGGCAAGTGGCATGTAGCCGGCGATTTCAATCCGCGTGAAGTGGATAGCTGGCGAGTGGGTGATGTGGGCCACCCTACCCCGCGCCAACGTGGTTTTGACCGGTTTTACGGAACGCTCGACGGGGCAACGCATTTTTTCTCACCACACCACATGCTGGAAGATGACAGCCGGGTTCAGGTATTCCCGGATGATTTTTATTTCACTGATGCCATCACCGACAAGGCAATTGGCATGATTGAAGAATCCGTCAAGAAAGATGATCCATTCTTCCTCTATCTTGCCCACACGGCACCACATTGGCCGCTACATGCCCGCGAAGAAGACATCGCCAAATATGACAGTACATATTTGAAAGGCTGGGATGCGATCCGCACCGCCCGTCATGAGGAAATGAACGGGCGCAACATCCTGCAGGCAAATTGGGACATCTCCCCGCGCGATCAGGAAGTTCCGGCATGGGGTGACGTAAAACTCACCGACTGGGAAGCCAGCAAGATGGCCGTTTATGCGGCAATGGTGGACCGGATGGACCAATCTGTCGGGCGGTTGGTGGCTGCGCTCAAACGACTTGAGCAGTTTGAGGATACGCTGATCCTGTTTCTGTCAGACAATGGTGGTTGTGCTGAATTCATGGCTGAGGATGGCTGGGCACAATCCTTTCCCGATATTACCAATGACGGACGTAAGATCACCATGGGTAATCATCCCGATATTCGCCCGGGAAGTGCAACTACCTACCAAAGCTACGACAAACCCTGGGCCAATGTCTCGAATGCTCCCTTCCGCCTTTACAAACACTATGTGCATGAAGGCGGCATCTCCACGCCTCTAATTGCTCATTGGCCTAAAGGCATTGAGCCGGGGCACGTCAGCCATGAAGCCTGTCACGTGGTGGACATCCTGCCAACCATTCTGGAAGCAACAGGCAGTCCCTATCTCAAGGAACTGGGCGGACATGAAATCCAGCCATTTCAAGGGGAGTCTCTGGTCGACATGCTGGCAGGAAAGGACTGGAGCCGTGAGCAGCCAATCTTCTGGGAGCATGAGGGAAACTGCGCCGTTCGTCTTGGCAATTTCAAACTGGTGAAACAGTTTGATCAAGACTGGGAACTTTACGACATGGAGAGTGACCGAACGGAGCTGCACAATCTGACTGGCAAAAACCGGCCGCTGGAGCGCGAAATGCTAAGCCAATACAACGCCTGGGCCGATGCCACCAACGTTATGGACTGGAACGATGCCCTGCCACGATTACTGAAAGCCTGGAACATGGAAAGTGTGGACGGATAGATTTCTGCCGTCTTTTGGTGGTGACTCAATTTGAATTTCAGAAGTGAGCCCACAACGGAATTCGCAGCTGTGTCGTAAAATGAACGAGAATCAGTTGATTTGATGTCTGCATTGTGCTGCCACCTCAATCGGTCGACGCAACACATTGGTTAAATCTGTCTGCCGGGGTTTCAAATTGCAAGGTCTTTCTGGGCCGTTCGTTTAGCTGTCTTGCGACCCTGTTGAGATGTGCCTGTGAGTGTTGCGACAGGTCAGTT
>JAJFHV010000021.1 GCA_021775415.1 Hyphomicrobiales bacterium
GATGTTAGCGAAGATCGTAAGCGTGAGGCTGAGCTTGAAAAGGCGCGCCGGGCCGCCGAGAACGCGGATCGTGCGAAGTCGGAATTTTTGGCGAATATGAGCCACGAGATCCGCACGCCGATGAACGGTGTCATGGGGATGGCGGAGTTGTTGTCGAGGACGGAGCTTGATGCCAAGCAGGCGATGTTTACGGATGTGATTGTGAAGTCGGGTTCGTCGCTGCTTACCATCATCAATGACATTTTGGACTTCTCGAAGATTGATGCGGACCAGATGGAGCTTGATCCGGCACCCTTCCGGTTGCTGGAGGCAGTTGAGGATGTGGCAACGCTTATCTCGTCGAAGGTTGCGGAGAAAGATCTTGAACTGATTGTGCGGGTTGATCCGGCCTTGCCGGAGATCATGGTTGGGGATGTGGGGCGCATCCGCCAGATTCTCACCAATGTGCTGGGCAATGCGATAAAGTTTACGGAAGTCGGCCATGTCTATGTCAATGTGGATGGAACGCTTGTCGGCGAGGGCGGGGACAGGACAGCCCGGCTGAAGTTTGAGATGGAAGACACCGGTATTGGTATTCCGAAAGAGGATTTGGACAAGGTTTTTGAAAAGTTCTCCCAGGTGGACACCTCTGCCAGCAGAAAGCATGAGGGTACCGGGCTTGGTCTTTCTATCGCCTCTTCACTGGTCAAACTGATGGGTGGCCGGATGGGGGTTGAAAGCACGGTTGGCAGTGGCTCGACCTTCTGGTTCGAGATTGAACTTCCCGTTTCCGGGGAGCAGCGGGCCAAAAAACGGATACCGGTTGATGTGACCGGCTCGCGGGTGCTGATTGTTGATGACAATGAGGTCAACCGCTCAATCCTGCTTGAACAAATGGCCGGGTGGCAGTTTGACAGTGCGGCGGCGGTTGGCGGGACGGAGGCGCTGGCGATCCTCAAGGCCGCAACCGAACAGGATATCACAATTGATTGTGTGATCATGGATTATCACATGCCGGACATGAATGGCGGGGATGCGGTCAAGGCGATGCGGGCACATGCAGTACTTTGTGACGTGCCGGTGGTGATGTTGACGTCGGTGGATGAGACGGAAGACGGCAGGGCGTTCTCGTCACTTGATATCCAGGGTCACTTGATCAAGCCAACCCGTTCCTCGCTGCTTTTGGAGACGATTATCCAGGTGTTACAGGACGGGCGGATGAAACGGCAGATCTCGCAGATGGCTTTTGTCGACACTCCTGTTGATACTCCTGTCGATACGGGGCCGGCAAACCCTGAAACGGGTCACGGCTTGTCGATCAATGCGGACAGGATCGACATCCTTGTGTGTGAGGACAATGAGGTCAACCAGATCGTCTTTACCCAGATATTGCAGTCAACCGGTTACCGGTTCAAGATTGCCAACAACGGCAAGGAGGGGCTCAGCCTGTATGAGAGCCTTGATCCGGCATTGATCCTGATGGATGTGTCGATGCCGCTGATGAACGGACTTGAAACCACAAGGGCGATCCGAGAGATGGAGCGGGACACGGCAAGGCACACACCGATCATCGGGGTGACGGCGCATGCCATCAAGGGCGATATGGAAAAGTGTCTTGAAGCGGGAATGGATGATTATCTGGCAAAACCGGTCTCGCCAGATCTGCTCGAACGAAAAATCAGCCAGTGGATGGAAAAAGAACTAGCCAAAGATGTCGGGTAAGAGCCCTACGGGATCATACTACCGCGCTCACCCAGCAGATACCGCACCACGTCTGCGTAATCGAATGCCAGTGACACAACAATTGTCGCCAAAAACACCCAAATGACCTGCCGGAATGGGATGCCGATATCCGGGTTCTTCAAGCGTTGCCAGAAATAGATCGCAAGCGGGGTCCAGAGCACAATGTGGACGATGCCCAAAAGCCGAACCAGGCCCAGCTGGTCGTAGAGCCACATCATTGAGAAGTACGCAGCAACGCTGTTTAGCAGGATGATGAATGTGTCGCGGCGCGTTATCTTGGAAAACAACAACACGATCATCGTTCCCACGATGACCAGCGCCATCCAGTTCATCCACCATTGTACCCATGTTGGGAGAGTTGTGACTGCATCTTCAAACGACATGATTTTACCTTCCACACAAGGTTAAATTGATATGGGAATTTTAGGCACCTCACGGATGTAGTTCAATCCCAATCTTCAATAAATTCTCCCCTACTTGTCGCCTGTGACCCGCAAAATCTCACCTTCATCTGAATCGGTGATGAGCCACAATGCGCCATCGGGAAACGAACGTACATCACGGATACGGCCATATTCGCCTTCAAACATTTGTTCCTCAGCAACCACTTCGCCATCCTTGATGGTGAGCCTCGACAATAACTGGAATTTGAGGGCTCCGACGAACAAATTACCCTGCCACTGTGGGATTTCGCTGCCGTCATAGAAGGCCAATCCAGAAGGAGCGATGGAGGGATCCCAGTAGTGTTTGGGTTGTTCGAGCCCTTCCTTGTGGGTGCCTTCTCCGATTTTTGTGCCATCGTAATTGACACCGTAGGATATGGTTGGCCAACCATAATTCCTGCCAATCTCCGGTCGGTTGACCTCATCCCCGCCTTTGGCACCATGCTCAAGTGTCCACAGTTCTCCTGTTGCAGGTTCGATCGCAGCGCCCTGGACACTGCGGTGGCCGATTGACCAGATCAATGGCGAACCATTTTTTCCGTCGGCAAATGGATTGTCGGACGGTATGCCGCCATCTTTTGTGACGCGCAACACAGAACCTGCGGTGTCAAACGGGTCCTGGGCGCGTTTGCGCCGACCGCGATCAGAGACCGTCACAAACAGAGTGCCATCCGGGGCAACCGTCACCCGTGATCCGAAATGAATAACGTTTTTAGTCTTGAGCTTCATGGAGTAAAGAATTTTGAGGTTTTGCAACCGGGGCAGGCCAACGGGAGAAATTTGGGCTGAGGCAAGGGCAGTGCCCGCTGTACCGGCGGGCCCGGGTTCGGAAAATGTAAGATAAATGGTCCGATTCTTGGCAAAGTCCGGATCAACCGCTACATCGAGCAGGCCACCCTGGCCCTTGACCCAAACGCGCGGCAAACCTTTTACTTCCCGGTCAAGCGTGGGGTTTTCCGGGTCAACCATGTACATTGCACCGGGACGCTCAGTGACCAGAAGTTTGCCATCCGGCAGCATTGCCAAACCCCAGGGATGGTCAAGTCCACCCAGCACATGTTCAACCTGTACCCGGCCCAATTCGGTTTCATGAATATCAATCTTGTTCTCAGCGGAGGCTGGAAACACGGCCAAAATCGCAAGCAAAATCTGGACTAGGACGAATTTTGGCACTTGCACTTTGAACCCTCTTTTCCAGGCTGTTTCCACAATTCCCAATATATGGCCTTTTTCTTGGGGCAGGGAAGGGCTAGGGTCAGTACTCATTAAATAACACGATCTGGTGGGAAGGAATTTGGCTGGATAGCAGGAGCAGATGCGCAGGAAACCTTCTGGTTTTCAAGCATTTGCGACGCACTAGCCGGACCAATTCACCCCATCCGAAGGACGCACCGCAATGACATCGAAATCCATCGTCAAATCTGTTGACCGGGGCACAAACCCCGCTCTGCAAGATTTTCCTTGTCTTTCTTGTCATATCGGGCGCCATATCGTGTTATTTAATGAGTACTGACCCTAGATTGTAAGGGTGAGCATGAACGACTCATCGAGTGGGCGAAATATCATGCAGGAAGCAGCCATATCGGGACCAACAGATCCAGAACTTCCGGAGGTGGATGAACCTCGGGAGGCGGATATTGTCTTTCTTGAACGTTCAGAGGCGAAGTCTAGTGGAATTCCGCTGTTCGCCGCTCACTGGCACTTGTTCATTCCGACCGTTGTAATTGCGGTAATGTATTCGCTTGCCTGGGTGGCCCTAGCGCTGCTTGGTCGCATGGATACGGCGGTTGCCCGGATGTTTGTCGTGGTGATGGCGGTAGGCGTACCGTTATTGGCGGTGCACGCATTTTTGCGATTTCAGACCATAAGATTACAGATCAGTGATGCGCATATCCTGTGTCATCCCGGTTGGCCGAAAGATATGCCGATCGAACTGGCACCTGAATTGATTACCCAAGTGGTGGTAAAACGCGGGCTTTCAGGCCGATTGTTTGGCGGCGGCACAGTGGTTCTGCATTTATCCACGGGCAGCAATGTGGTGATTGCGGATCTTGGGGATCCGGACAAGGCAAAAATGGCTATCGAAGCATTGATGAATCCGGCGGAAGATCCAGATTAGTAAGGGTTTTTGCTAGTTGATCCGGCGCGAGACCTGATGCCTAGAAAGTACCCGGGCGGTATTGCGCCACATACAGGCAATTACCACGGCCATTCCCAGCATTACGCCCACCAGACCAAGAATTGTCGCCATCCGGCTGCCAGGTGGCAGCATTGAGGCATGGACAATTTTGTCGGAGACGTTAAATTCAGACAGGGGGTAGGGGCTAACCTCAGACGAATTACCACCTGCCACCACTGTCCTTAGCCCGGTAGAAACCGGGTTTTCAGGATTCGAAATATCGGGAGTCCATTGAGATTGGGCGTTTTGACTGACTGTATTTATGCAGCCGATCTCGTTTGCGCGCGCCGTATGAATGGTCGCAAAGCTTGCGGCAAGCAGGGCAACGAGTGCTACTGCGCCGATTGTAATGTCCAAGCAAAAGCCAGCTGATCCACGCTTACTGCGCCTGGAAACAGGTTTGTATCCGACTGTGCTCATGTTGGAAGCCCCGCAAAAATACCCAAACCACTTTGTGTTCCCACTTTTTTACACAAAGTTTCAGTTGCCTGATTTGTAGCGATGATTTTAGGCGGGCATTGGGAAACAAAGCGGCAAAACCGGACTTTTGTTGTGGCGGGAATAAGGCAAAACTGCCCGGGACACACGCAATGGGCGAAAAATCACAACATTGTTGCCGGGATTACATGCCAAACTCCGTGGTTCATCTTGATGTGATTCGCATTTTGCGGAGAATGATTCTAGAAACCTAAGGTCATTACCTAGGGGCAAACAAACTGATTATGGGCTGTATGAACGTGCATCTTAGCTTTTGTAGATATTTCGGTGTTTTTCTTTGCGTCCTGTCCATGCTGATGGCTTTCGCTTCGTCAGCTCGGGCAAGTGAAAATGAAACAAAGCCCCACATTTTGATAGACCTCGATAGCGGCCAAGTGCTTTCACACCAAAATGCATTCCGGCGCTGGCCACCAGCATCCCTTACCAAAATGATGACCGCGTATGTGGTATTCCGTGCGATCAAGATGCAGCAGGTTGCGATGAATTCACCGGTTCGGGTATCCAATCATGCGCTTTCCCAGCCGCCAACGAAAATGGGTTTTCCGGTTGGAACGGTGCTCACAATAGAAAATTCGCTCAAAATCATCATGGTCAAATCAGCCAATGACATTTCCGTTGCCCTGGGAGAGGCAGTTGCGGGCAGAGAATGGAAATTCGTCAACCTGATGAATGCCCATGCACGCAGGCTGGGCATGAATGACACGCATTTTATCAATACACACGGGCTTCATGAAGATGGGCAATACACTTCGGCACGCGATTTTGCAGTGCTTGCGCTTCAATTGACAAAAGAGTTTCCCGAGCATGCGCAATTGTTCAATATTCCTGCCATCCGTTTCGGTAAACGACGCCTTAGAAATCACAACGCATTGCTTGAACGGTTTGAGGGTACAAACGGCATGAAGACCGGTTATGTGTGTGCGTCCGGTTCCAATGTGGTAGTCAGAGTGGAGCGTGAGGGTAAACGGCTTGTCAGCGTCGTGCTGGGAGGCGGTTCAGCGCTCAAACGCAATGTGCGTGCTGCAAAACTTCTGCAGGAAGGCTTTGACGGGCTTTATGCCCAGAACGCGGTGCCGTTTGACCAGTTCAAACCAGTGCGGCTTGTTGATCCGGAACCGGCGGATATCACAAGGGAAATCTGCCCGAAGAAATACCGGCACCAGAAGAAGAAAAAACCAAAACCCAAGCCGGAACTGGTAACAGCTTACGCACCGCATGAAACCGGCAGGGTGATCGATCCGCTCAGCTTGCTCGCGCCAAAAGTGGCAGGTGCTGCGGATGCGGGAGGCAAGGAAGAGGTGGCGGAGGACAAGCCTCCCTCCTATGCGGAACTGGAAGGCCTTTACCTTACAGCGCGCAAAAAAATAGGGGATGATGTGCGAATTACGCTGGGTGGCGGGATTGGCCCCAACCCGAATGGCCTGCGTCACAAAGAGGGTGGGTTCATGGAGCCAATCATTCCGATACCGACCAAGCGGCCTGCTACTTGAACCGGTGACAAATTTTGCTTGCCTGAGCTTCAAAGACATGTAGTTTTTCCCGATGACTGGCAACGGATTATCCACCCCGCTCGCGAATGCATCATTGGCAACTGTATTGCAGAATTTGCAAAACAGCGCATCTCAGGAATTTCACTCCGCCAATCCAATTCCTGCAGCGGTAAATCATTCACTTTCATTTATGGCACATGAACGAGACGCAGTGTTCATGGCTGAGTGGATCTGTGTGGGTCGAAGTGATGAAATTGCCGAAACAGGCGATTATTTAGTCCATGAAATTTCCAGTGTACCGGTTCTTGTCGTCCGTCAGGAAAGCGGTGGTTTGAATGCATTCGTGAATGCCTGTGCGCACCGTTTTGCCTGTCTTGTGCCAAACGAGAGTGGCAAGGCAAAACGCTTCACCTGCCGATATCATGCATGGACCTACGATCTTGCGGGTCGGCTTGTCCGCGCTCCGTATATGGAGATGAAGGATGGATTTGATACATCCGAACATGGTTTACGTCGACTGCACTGCGAAATTTGGGAGGGCTTTGTTTACGTCAGCCTGGCGGAGAAACCTGCTACGTCCGTTACTTCGGCGCTTGAACCACTGCGTGAAAATGTGGTCGGACGTTTCGACATGGCTTGTTACAAAACAATCATGCGGCGGTCGATGGTCTGGGGTGCCAATTGGAAGAACCTGATAGAAAACTTCACCGAAAGCTATCATGTTCCAATGGCACACAAGAAAACCTTCGCCCTGCATAAAAAGCCGCTTGAAGATTATGTCTGCGGTGAGGACAGCGACTACTACGGCTACCATCGGGCGGTTCAGGAAGCAGAAACCGGATCAGGTGCTGCCCACCTGGACAACAAACGTTTGGAGGGTGAATGGCGTCGGATGATGGTGGATTTTTGTGTTTTTCCAAGCCATCTGGTGACGCTAATGCCAGATTTTCTCTGGTACATTTCAGTGCAGCCGGAAGGCATCGGGAAATTTCGGGCGACTTGGGGTGTCGCAATTCCACCGGAGATTTTGGCCGATATACCTCAATCGGAGTTCGAAACATGGTTGGCAGAGCTTTCCACATACATGGACACGGCCAATGACGAGGACAAGACATTGGTGGAGGCCTTGTATCAAGGTTCGGCATCGCCGCTGTTGCCAACCGGAACGTTCCATCCGATCGAGCGGAATTTGTGGCAATTTGTTCGTTACCTGAACCGTGTATGCCAACGTCATGTGGTGAAATCGCCATGACAATTACCAACGATTGCTTTCTTTCTTAGTCTGGTCGTCGTCGCTAAGCATCCAACCCCTTGATTTGAGTCCGGCTTGGGCCTAGACAGACCCGGCTTAATACTCAGCCAAATTCAACATTTTCCGGGACTGACCGATGGCCATCATTGCCGACAAACTTTCACGCGTAAAACCTTCTGCAACAATTGCGGTTTCCCAAATGGCCCGCGAGCTCAAAGCCGCTGGTCGGGACGTTATCGGCCTGGGCGCCGGGGAACCGGATTTTGATACGCCGGACAACATCAAGCAGGCAGCAATTGACGCGATTAATCGCGGCGAAACAAAATACACCGCGGTGCCGGGTATTCCTGAACTGCGGGAAGCTATCAGCGCAAAGTTTAAACGCGAAAATGGCCTTGATTATGCCCCGGAACAAACCATTGCCTGTACCGGCGGTAAACAGGTGTTGTTTAATGCATTTGCAGCCACTCTTGATCCAGGTGATGAGGTTTTAATCCCGGCACCTTGTTGGGTGAGCTATCCGGATATTGTTCTGTTAAATGGCGGTGAGCCGGTATTTATCAACACGTCGCAGGAGAATAGTTTCAAGTTGACTGCCGAGCAGCTTGAAGCAGCGATCACGCCAAAAACCAAATGGCTGATGTTCAATTCGCCTTCCAACCCGACTGGGGCCGCCTACAGCCGGGCAGAACTGAAAGCGTTGACCGATGTGTTGATGAAACACGAGCATGTCTGGGTCTTGACCGACGACATGTACGAGCATCTTTGCTACGGCGATTTTGAGTTTGTCACACCGGTACAGGTTGAGCCTGGCTTGTATGATCGCACACTTACCATGAACGGTGTTTCCAAGGCCTACGCGATGACCGGTTGGCGTATCGGATATGCAGCTGGCCCGCTCGAGTTGATCAAGGCGATGAGCCTCATTCAGGGACAGTCTACATCGGGTGCCAGTTCTATTGCCCAATGGGCAGCAGTTGAGGCGCTGAATGGTCCCCAGGATTTCATTGCTGAACGACGGGCGGTATTCGAGGAACGCCGGGACCTGGTGGTGTCGATGCTTAACCAGGCCAGTGGCATTGATTGCCCATCTCCAGAAGGCGCATTTTACGTCTATCCATCGGTTGCAAAACTGATTGGTAAATCCACACCAGGCGGCAAGGTCATCAAAACCGATGAGGATTTTGTCACCGAATTGCTGGAAGCGGAAGGGGTTGCTGTAGTGCACGGCACCGCGTTTGAACTTGGGCCGAATTTCCGGGTTTCCTATGCGACCTCCATGGAAGCGCTTAGCGAGGCCTGTGAGCGAATCCAGCGGTTTTGTGGCAGCTTAAAATAGGGAACTTTTTAGCTGGTTAACTGAATTATTATTGCAAAAATGCAACTACTGGATAAAAAAGTGTCTCGATACCTCTGATTGGCAAGGAAAACCTGCTGAGTGGGGAGAGTCGTGATTGCAAATTTGCAGCATTACTCTAAGAAAACAGTGGTTCAAGGTGGCCGCAAAACCACTTGAACACATTACTTTTGGTACAAGCAGGTTAGGTGTTGAAAAAACTAATCGCAACGATAGCCATGTTGGCTGGGGCTACCTTTGCGGCCCCTGCGGTTTACGCTGCCGATATCTATGATCCGACACCGCTGGCGCAACAGGAGAGTGAGCCAGCTGTAGACGGTATCAATTTCAAGCTCAGCCTGCTCAGTGGTGTCTACCAGCGTAACGTTTTGGGGAATGCTTCAAACAACATGTTTGTTGGTTCGGTGGCAACGCCAATCCCGTATTTGCATTCGTTTGGTGCCCAGCTGGATATTGCTGGAGGCTCGTATGATGGCAGCTTCACCAGTGCCGCAGCAGGTTTACACCTTTTTTGGCGTGATCCAAATATCGGGTTATTTGGTATTTATGGTGATTGGGCCTATCTCAATCCGGAGCACGCGGGGCGTACAGGTGCGGAAATCTCACTGTATCTCGACCGCTATACGATCGATATTTTTGCCGGCAAGCAATATGGCCAGCATGTCTATACCGAATTCGTCGACGAAGTGGACCTTGCTTACTACTTCACCGATAATTTCAGGGCTTCAATTGGGCACCGACTGATGTCGCGTGGACACGTTGCCAATTTCTCGTTTGAGTATATGCCACAAAACCTCAGTGTTGATGGCGTGAGTATTTTTGGTGAAATAGAGGGTGGCGAGGACAATTATTTTGGTGCCTGGACCGGCATTCGCTACTCATTTGGTACCGGAAGCTGGACTACATTGATTGACCGCGATCGTCGCGGAGATCCGCCAACCCGCTTGTCGCGTGCAATTGCCAGTATAACCCAGTGCGGTGATCGGGATATGCCATTGCCGAAAACCTGGTGGCGCGGTGAGATGACCAATCTCTGCGCTTCAGAAGATGAGATTAATGCCGTGAGTACTCCGGGATTAGGTGGCGGCATCTCCAAGCAATAATGCAATGGCATTGATGTTTGTTTGAACAAAGCGCTGCGGATGTGGCGCTTTTTTCGTTTTGGCTATCCACAGACTGGTCAACTGACATGATTGTGAGGGTAATTTTGTTGCTTTTCACCCGGTGAACGCGGATATCTCCTACGCAGAGGTCAAAGCCGAAGGAAATTCTACAATGACAGGCAAACGTAATTTCAGCCATCCATCTTGGATGTTGCCAGAAAATCAGGCGACACCAGAAAGCGTTTTTTTTAACCGACGCTCCCTGATCAAGGCGATGGGTGTTGGGAGTCTGGCGGCGGGCTCAAACATATTTGGCGCGCTGGGCACGGCGCAGGCTGCGGAAGATCCAAGTGCAGGTTTGTATCCGGTTGCCCGTAATGAAAATTACACAATAGAACGTGATATCACGCCGGAAGAACTCAATACGACTTACAACAATTTCTATGAGTTTGGATCACACAAGCAAATATCCGGTGCAGCGCAGGCGTTGAATATCAGACCCTGGGAAATCGAGATTGATGGTGAGGTTGAAAAACCGTTCACAATTGGCATTGATGATTTGCTCAAAAAGATGCCACTCGAGGAACGACTTTATCGGCACCGTTGTGTGGAGCGCTGGTCGATGACTGTACCCTGGTCCGGTTTTGCGTTGTCCAAACTGGTTGAGCTGGCCAAACCAACATCCAGTGCCAAGTATTTGAGATTTGAAACCTTTCAGGATTCAGCAATTGCGACAGGCCAGAAACAGTTCTGGTATCCATGGCCCTATATTGAGGGGGTAACAATGGAGGAAGCGGTCAATGATGTCTCATTCATGGTGAGCGGTGCTTACGGCAAACCGGTTGCAAAACAGATGGGTGCGCCACTGCGGTTGGCATTACCCTGGAAATTCGGATTTAAATCAATCAAATCGATTGTGAAGATCAGCTTCACCAAGCAACGCCCGGTAAGTTTTTGGGAAACACTGCTGGGGAGCGAGTATGGCTTTTGGGCCAATGTTAACCCGGAAGTGCCTCATCCTCGCTGGAGTCAGGTAAATGAACAGGTGCTTGGAACCGATGAGGTTGTTCCGACGCAACTGTTCAACGGATATGGAGAACTGGTTGCGCATCTTTATGATGGAATGGAAGGTCAGGAACTTTATCGCTGACCACAAAAAAGGGCCGGGCACCAAGCCCGGCCAGTCGAAAAGAAGGTGATTAAAACTAAACCTTCAAGAGGGTAACTGTTGGTTCTTCGTTCATGTCGGGAGGAGAAAAACAGAACGAATCACCCAACACATTCATCGTTGTTGATAACGGGTTGCAAGGCAATAACCCCGGGACTCCGGTTGTGAAAAAAAATGTATATCGGGTGCTAATGGTTAATTTTTATGATGTGCGTTGCTAAAATGTCACAGTTTTGCCTCAATTACGGAGTCGAAAATCATTGATGAGGTCATCAAATCAAGATGAGCGCCTCCGCCATTCTTGAATACAGTAATGGCATTTTCGCCACTTCTGCCCACATTTTCGGTACAAAGATCATATAAATCGCCGCGAATATCACCAAGTTCAATTGCGCCTGAACGCAGGGGAATTTCGATTTCACCAATGTGGCCAATGGTGGTGTCGCGCGAATCCACGAACAGTTCGGATCTCTGCAACAGTGCATCATCCGCCTCGCGCATGTCAGCCCGATAGGCGCCAATCAAGTCAACATGCGTGCCGGGTTTGACCCACTCGCCCATAAGAACAGGTTCGGTGCTCATCGTGGCGCTGGTGACAATATCTGCTTCGCCAACCGCGCGCTCCAAATCATCTGCAATCGTGATTTCACCGAAGCGGCCATTGAGGGATTTAACGAGTGCATCTGCGCGATCACGGGTCCGGTTCCAGATGGTGAACTTCTCAATTGATGGAAATACCTCATGATAGGCTTCCAGAATGGTTGGAGCGACGGTACCTGCTCCAACCATCAAGTGGGATTTTGGATTTTCGCGAGCGAGCAATCTTGCACCCAATACTGAATCCCCAGCAGTTTTCCACTTGGTGACCAGCACCCCATCGAGCACAGCCTTCACCCGGCCATCGGCTGGATCAAATAACAGAACGCCACCATGAATGGATGGGAGGGGCGGCGAACGTGAAACATTTTTTGGGAAGACACTCATGGATTTAAGTGCCATGCCGAGGTTTGGAATCCATGCGCCACGGTTCAGCAGCGCATTGCCACTCTCTCGTAATAACAGATCGCCGACCGATGCCTTTGGCAGTTGATGTCCGGCTGCAAGCGCATCTGCAACTCCAGTCCAGGTGAGCAGGTGATCTGCATCGTCCCAGGAAATTTGCAGCATGGATGACATAAATAAGTCCTGTCCCTAATATTTCCAGTGCCGGGCTTTTGAGATCAAAAAGTCACGGAACACGCGGAGCTTGGCGGTTGAGCGCATTTCTTCCGGGTAACAGAAATAGGTATCAAAATGTGGTGCCTCAACATCGGGTAAAAGCTGAACCAGCGCGTGGCGATCTTCCACAATGAAGTCTGGTAGTGCTGCGATACCAGCGCCCGACTCCGCCATGCGACGCAGTGCAATCAAATTGTTTACCTGAAAGACCGCTTCGCGCTTTTGCTTGTTTTTCAACCCTGCGACCAGCAACCAATTGATGTCTGCCAGATAGGACGAGACATCGTCGCCATAGGCAATGACACGGTGGTTGTCGAGATCGTCAATGCTATCGGGTTGCCCATATTTATTGACGTAGTTTGGTGATGCAAAAATATGGAAATGCACCGTGAAGAGTTTACGCTGAATAAGTTCAGGTTGCAGGGGTTGACGCAAGCGGATGGCGCAATCAGCCTCACGGGTTTGAAGGTCCAGTTCGTCATCCGTAAGGATCAACTCCAGATGAACATCCGGGTATAGTTCGACGAATTCGTGCAGCCGCGATATCAACCACCCGCTACCCAAGCCGGCTGTAGTCGTAACTTTAAGTTGGCCCTCCGGACGCTCTTTTGAGTCGGTTAGTTTGTTTTTGACCGAGTCGAGCTTGAGAAGCACGTCATGGACAGTGGTATAAAGGGTAGAACCCTGCTCGGTTAAAACGAGGCCGCGGGCATGACGGTGAAACAGTGGGACACTAAGATCAGCCTCCAATCCGCTAACCTGCCGCGAAATTGCCGACTGGCTGAGGTTCAGCCGGTTGGCCGCATGGGTAAAGCTACCCGCCTCAGCGACCGCGTGAAAGGTGCGCAGTTTGTCCCAATCCATTAAGTTTTCCCCTCCGGCCAATCACTTGGCAGATTGCCTCCTCCGGCAATTACTCTGCAGCTTGGCTTACCGGCTCCATCTCCGCAATGTATTTTTCTGCCTCAAGGGCCGCCATGCATCCCATGCCGGCCGCTGTTACCGCTTGGCGGTAAATGTCGTCTGTGATGTCGCCAGCCGCAAATACACCCGGAATTTCCGTAGCGGTCGAGTCCGGAGCTGTCCACAAATAGCCGGATGATTTCTTTTTCAATTTACCTTCAAACAATTCTGTCTGCGGGGCGTGGCCAATCGCGATAAAGACACCATCGGCTGAAATTTCAGATGTTTCACCAGTTATCCGGTTTTTGATCCGGGCGCCGGTAACAGCGGGTGGAATACTTTCTTTTCCGACAATCTCTTCCAGCTCACTGTCCCAAATAATTTCAACGTTTTCTTTTTTGAACAATCGCTCCTGCAAAATGCGCTCGGCTCGCAATTCATCGCGGCGGTGCACCAAAGTGACTTTCGAAGCCAGGTTCGACAGGTAAAGCGATTCCTCAACTGCGGTGTTGCCGCCACCGATGACGATCACTTCTCTGCCACGATAGAAAAATCCGTCACAGGTAGCGCACGCGGAAACGCCAAATCCCATGAATTTGTCTTCTGAGGGAAGCCCAAGCCATTTCGCCTTGGCCCCGGTGCAAATCACCAGCGTATCGGCGGTGTATATCTGGCCGGAATCGCTCGTCGCGCGAAACGGTGTCGCATCCAGATCGACTTCCATAATGTGGTCGTTGACAATGTTCGCGCCGACATTTTTTGCTTGAGCAAGCATTTGCTCCATCATCCACGGTCCCTGAACAGTTTCCGCGTAGCCTGGATAATTCTCGACATCTGTGGTGATCGTCAATTGTCCACCCGGTTCCGTACCTGTCACCAGTGTGGGTTCAAGCAGCGCTCGTGCGCCGTAAATCGCGGCAGTATAGCCGGCTGGCCCCGAGCCAATGATCAGCATTTTGGTGTGTTGTGGTTGCATTAGAATACAAGGCCTCAAGAACTTCGTTACCCATCAAATAGCAATTGCCACCTGCCGATTACAAGGGCAGTCGTCAAACCACCAACAGGTTTGACATGGGAAACTGGATGTAATGATGTGCGACCAGTGGGATTTACCTGAATCGGAGAAGTAAATGTTCCGTGATCTATCCAGCCAGGCAGCTGTTATGGGTCTGCTTGCCGCTTTTGCCGGGTTTGCTGGATCGTTTGCTGTCGTGTTGCAGGGACTGACAGCGGTTGGCGCGAGCGAGGCGCAGGCCGCATCCGGATTGACTGCTGCTGCGGTGGCGATGGGACTATCCGGCATTTTGCTCAGTGCACATTCAAAAATGCCGGTATCAGCGGCATGGTCCACGCCAGGTGCTGCACTGCTGGTTACCACAGGTGCAGTTCAAGGCGGGTTTCCGGTAGCTGTTGGGGCGTTCATTGTTTGTGCGATTGGTATTATTGCAGCGGGCCTATGGCGACCGCTTGGACGGGCCATTGCCTCGATACCGGCCCCGCTTGCCAACGCCATGCTTGCGGGCATTTTGATAACGCTATGCTTTGCGCCGTTCAAGGCAATTGCCTTTGACCCGCTTCTCGGCCTGCCAATCCTGATTGCATGGATTGTGGTCGCAGCCTTCAACCGGCTTATGGCAGTTCCTGCAGCACTGGTTGCTTTTGCCGGGGTAGTGATGTTCGGCGTTGATGTTCCAGCTGAAAAACTCGCTGCGCTTTCCACCACGCCAATTTTGCAGATTGAATGGGTAACGCCACAATTTACGCTTGCAGGGCTCATCAACATTGCAATTCCGTTGTTTATTGTGACGATGGCTTCGCAGAATATTCCGGGTATTGCGGTTATCAAAAGCAATGGCTATGAGCCAAAACCGGGGCAGTGGTTTTCCGTCACTGGTGTGTTTTCGCTGCTTGGTGCACCATTTGGCAGCCATGCAGTCAATCTTGCAGCGATTACCGCCGCAATGTGTGCGGGTGAGGATGCCCATCCCGACAAGGATAAGCGCTACTGGGCAGGCATCATTTCCGGCGTGGGTTATGTGGTGTTTGGCTTGTTTGCAGGCATTATCACCACTCTGGTTAGCCTTGCGCCTACGATCCTTATTCTGGCAGTTGCTGGTCTTGCACTGATTGGAGCGTTTTCCAAAGCTGCAGTAGATGCATTTGAGAACCCGAGCACGCGTGAAGCGGCGGCAGTTACGTTCTTGATATCAGCGTCGGGCATCAGCGTGCTTGGGGTTTCCGGTGCATTTTGGGGGTTGATTGCTGGCGGTTTGATCATGCTAATGAAGAAGTATCTTGGCAAACGGGCCACCGGATTTCTCAAATAAAGAACAAATAAATCATGCCACACCCACTAGATCCCCTTACCAAAAACGAAGTTGCAGCGGCTGTTGAAATTATCAGGCGCGATGCGGGCTTGGATAAATCCGCGTGGTTTGAAACCATAACGCTTGATGAACCCGGCAAAGCAGAGCTGGCATCCGGTAAGACGCTTCCACGTCAAGCCTATGTCTGCTGCTACGAACCCTCGAGCAATCGGACCCTTCGTGGCATTGCCAATATTGAGACGGGTGCTCTGGAGAGCTGGGAGCATGTCGAAGGTGTGCAGGCGCGTATTGTCCCGAATGAGTCTGTCGCAGGAGGCAATGTTGTAAAAGCAGACAAGCGGTTTTTGGAGGCTTGTGCCAAACGTGGGGTCACCGATATGGACCTGGTGTTGGTAGAACCCTGGGCAGCCGGCAATTTCGATATCGAGGAAGAACAAGGGGAGCGCCTTGCTTACTGCCATTGCTGGGTTTCAAATGATGCCGGTGATAATCGCTATGGACGACCAATAGCCAATCTGCACCCGGTCGTTGACTTGCAGCGTATGGAGGTCATCCGGATTGATGATTTTGGAGTGGTGCCGCTGCCACCGGATACCAATTCGATCCGTCAAAGCGAGAACCTTCGGGATGATATCAAGCCCCTGGAGATTATCCAGCCTGATGGGCCAAGTTTCACTGTAGATGGCTATGGCGTTGAGTGGCAACGCTGGAAAATACGTGTTGGTTATAGCCTGCGAGAGGGGCTGGTGCTGCACAATATCGCCTATCAGGATGGGGATCGGGTGCGCCCGATTATGCATCGTGCGTCCATGGCAGAAATGGTGGTGCCCTATGGACACCCCGGGGGCGGGAACTTTCGCCGCAATGCTTTTGACACGGGCGAATACGGGATTGGCAATGCGCTCGACTCGCTGAAGCTGGGTTGTGACTGTCTGGGTCATATTCATTATTTCGATGTCTGCTCGCATGACTGGAACGGGAACCCGAAAGAAATCAAAAATGCAGTCTGTATGCATGAGGAGGATTTCGGGCTGTTGTGGAAGCACACAGATACCCACTCAGGCAATATGCGTGCTGTGCGCTCCCGCCGATTGGTGATTTCGGCATTGTGCACAATCGGCAACTACGTCTACGGGTTCTTCTGGTATTTTTACCAGGATGGCACCATCGGGGTTGAAATAAAGGCGACCGGTATTCCGTTCCCTTCCGCAATCGCACTTGGTGAAAAACCAAAATATGGTGCGCTAATTGCACCGGGCGTTGAGGCGCACGTACACCAGCACACATTCAGTTTCCGTTTTGACATGTGCGTGGATGGTAACAGGAATTCCGTCCGTGAGGTTGAGTTTGAAGCACCGCCGATTGGTCCGGACAATCCCAACGGTAATGCGGTACGCATCGTTGATCGTGAATTGAAAAGCGAGCTTGAAGCACAGCGCGAAATGAATATGGCGAGCTCGCGCTACTGGAAGGTGACTAACCCGAACGAACAAAATGCGTTGGGCAATTCGACTGCCTACAAACTTGTACCGGGTGCCAATGCGCTACCACTGCTCAATCCCCAATCCAGTGTCGGTAAGCGATCTGCTTTCATGTACAAGCATTTTTGGGCAACCGCTTATGCTGATGATGAGCTTTTTCCGGCCGGATGGTACCCAAACCAGAGTGGCCCGGGGGAGGGATTGCCAAAGTGGACCAAGGCGGACCGGTCCCTTGAGAATGCAGATGTGGTTACCTGGTACACGCTCGGTTTCAATCATTTGCCAAGGCCTGAGGACTGGCCGGTGCAGCCTGTGGTTTACGCCAGTTTTCACTGGATGCCGGATGGATTTTTTGATGAAAATCCCGCTCTGGATGTGCCGCCAAACAAGCCGCAAACGTAGTACTATCTCCTGTCCTGAAATGGCCATCCATGTCGCAATTTGATGGAGCCATGTTTGCGCAATAGTGGCAATCTGAAAGCGTCAAATCAGTTTGAGATACGCAAATGGTTGAGCGCCGCATTCCAGAATGGGTAAGGCACGCCCCGGCGCCGAGCATACGTGGATTTGCAGTTCTTGCAGGCATTGAAGCGGTCGCTCGCGGAATCCTGGTTTCCGTTTTTCCCCTGGTGATGTATCGGGCATTTCTTGATGCGGCGGTGGTGTCGCAGGTGTATTTCTTTATTGGAATTGCCTCGCTCATTTGCGGACTCATGGTGCCCTGGTTTACGCGCTACATTCCAAGACGCTGGATGTTCACCATAGGTGCGCTGCTGTTTGTTTCAAGTACGGTGCTTGCCATGCTTGGAGGCCCCACGTTTACCGCCATGGCATTGCTTGCCAACACGATAGGTACAGTCACGGTGTTTGTCTGCTTCAACGCCTATGTACTCGACTATGTGGCAAAGGTTGAACTTGGCCGGTGCGAAACCCTGCGCATGTTCTACAGCGCGCTGGCGTGGTGTGCGGGGCCGGTATGTGGCGTGTGGTTGATGAGCATTTGGACGCCTGCACCATTCATCGTTTCTGCAATCGCGATGACTGCCTGTCTGGCGATGTTCTGGTCCTTGCGACTTGGTAATGGAAAACTGATTACAAAGGCCAAAGGTCCCGCACCCAATCCATTCGCGATTTTGCCCCGGTTTTTTGCTCAACCACGCCTGGTGGCGGGTTGGCTTTTTGCGGTCTGCCGTTCGTGTGGCTGGTGGGTCTATGTAGTTTATCTGCCGATCTATGCGGTTGAAAACGGCTTAAGTGAACAGACTGGCGGGGTTGCACTGTCAATCACCAACGGGTTGTTGTTTTCTACGCCGTTGATGCTGCGCTGGATGCAAAGTCGTTCCGTGCGATATGCGGTCAGGACAGGATTTCTTTTGAGTGGAGTTGCCTTCATGGCTGCCACGCTTACCGCTGTGTTTCCCTGGCCGACGGTCTTTTTGCTGTTTGTCGGCTCCATCTTTTTGATTCTTCTAGATATATGCGGGGGATTGCCATTCCTGATGGCAGTCAAGCCATCGGAGCGTACCGAAATGTCAGCAATTTATTCCGGATATCGTGATGTTTCAGGCATTCTCAGCCCGGGTGTCGCGTGGTTGGTGCTTCTGGTTGCTCCCCTTTCGGGCGTATTTGCAGCTGCCGGTGTGGGACTGTTAGTAGCCTGGGGTGTTGCCGGAAAGCTGCATCATCGATTGGGCGAGAACCGGATCAAACATGCCTGATTTACAGTCTGCAAGGAGGGTATTTGCAACATTATGTGATTGATGTTAGGCACTGCCACAATTCAAATCTTCCCAAGTCTTTTCCGTCATGACTCAAGCCAACATCATCTGCATCAGATGGGGTGAGAAATTTCCACCCTACTATGTAAACAGGCTGTATGCCGGAGTTGCGCGCTCTATGAGACGTCCGTTTCGCTTTGTCTGTTTTACCGAGCATGCGGAAGGTATTCGCAGCGAGGTAGAGGTGCATCCTCTCCCGGTGGTGCCGTTTGAAAACGAGATGGTTCGCGCCATGACAACCGGCAAGCGGCGTGGCGCCTGGCGCAAGGTCACGATGGTGAAACCTGGAGAAATCGGGCTGGAAGGTCCAACGCTGGTTATGGACCTTGATGTAGTGGTTACTGGCAATCTGGATGAGCTGCTGGATTACGCGCCTGGTAAAATCTGCATGGGTCGCGAATGGCGTTATCGCAACAACCCGCTTCAAAAAGTCGGCGGGCATGGTTCGGTGTACAAGTTTGAGCCGGGGAAACACGACTATCTTTACTCCGACTTTGAGGCAGATGTGGAAGGTTCCTTGGCTTATCGCGGAGAGCAAAAATACATATCCATGACAGCTCATAAGCGCGACGAGCTGGAATATTTCCCGGATGGATGGATATGTTCATTCAAGCGTCAGGCCATTCCGTATGTGCCACTGAATTTTTTTGTAACACCAAATCTGCCCGAAACCTGCCGGGTGATGTGTTTTCATGGTGATCCGAAAATGGAGGAGGCGCTGGTTGGGGATGGCAGCAAAATACGCTATCGCACCAAGCCTGCGCCGTGGCTCCGCAGGCTATGGCTTGACACGCACGAACAGGACTGGATGCCTTGAGGTATTTAAGTTTTTTGTTCGATCACGAAGAGACTCGGATACACCTGTTTGACCGATTGTTGCGTCGACACGCCCATTGCTCCATTTAGGTCGGCAAGAATATCAGTAATTTCTTCAACACTGGTGCCATCCCATTTCTGACGGGAGTAAGCCAAGGCTTTTTTGGTTCTTGGCCAATAATCTGCGATAAATTGACGGGGTGAGTATTTCAAATACTTCAGGTACGAGGGTAACTCTTTGCCCGGGAATGCAATTTTTTCAAACTCGTCAACGACTTTTTCTGAAGCCAACTTGCCTACCAGTGAGGCGTAATACTTTTCCAGCGTTTTCTTGTTTTTTCCAAATGCAGTGCTGTCTGAAAGCATTTTGGTAACGGTATTTTTGAGTTCTGTTTCGGTTCGTACAATCGTTGCGAAGCTCTTCATAATTTTTGACTCGTGCATATCATCTCGAGCTGGCGCATACATGACATGTGGCTTGCTCATCAATTCTGCCTCAATACCCGTCGTACAACCATGGTGGATCATGCATTCGCATGCAAACAACCATGGTGCTACCGGTCCTTCGCTAACAATTTCGATGTTGGGATGATGACCGAGGTTGCCATTCCAGAAGTCCAAGTCGTCGCATGGATGAGGTCGAACAATTAGTTTGTAGTCGGGGAACCAGTTCGCAATTTTTGGTAACACTTTCAGGAAACCATCCATGTTCGCCCATTCCTGCTTGGCGTGTTGCTGCATTTTTTCCGTAAAATCTTTGTAATATTTCGTATTGCGGGTCATTTGTGTGCCCGTAAAACCTTCCCCGGCAGCATGAATAATTGTGGCAAAATTTGAATTGAAAAGGATGAATTTTCCGAAACGGTTTTTCAGTTTTTTCGTTTGCTCTTCGTGAATACCACGAAACTCCGGCCGCCAAATATCGGTTCGAGTGAGGCCGGTTGTTACAAATTTTTCGATATGGTTGGGATAACGCTTTGAAATATCTTTGCGTACATCGTCCGACAGACAAAACCAGCGTTCGGTAACATCAAGTGTTTCCTCTGCCAGTCGAATTGAGGTAAATGCTTCCGGATTGTTGAAATAGCCGGTTGCCTCTTCATCCATTACGGTGATTGCAAATTTGTTTTTCGAGAAAAGCCTAACCTTGCGATCACCTTTGCGGCCAATGCTCTTGTCAAAAATAACTCCCTTTGGCAAAAATCTGGCAAGTCGCCGGATGACCCGATCCTGCCCCAACAAAACCTTGAATCCACGTTGCGTTGCGAGCGTGGTCAACAATAGTCGGGCGTGCAACTCCCGGTTTTTGACTTCTATTGGCATCAGTATCCATTTGGTCATGGGCGCAGGCAATTTCGTTCTACAGATTAGGGTTTGGTGGAGGTCATCGTGCACTAGGCAGTCATGCCTATCATATGGGTTGGGATTATGGGAGTCTATCGGTGGATAGGAAAGGTTGGTAAATGGCCGAGACGGCGTTGATGAATCGCCGAATGAAGGATAGAAATTTTTTCACCGAACCGGTTCGCAGGATGCAAAAGCACAGATGATGAGCAAAATTGACAAAGACAGAATTTTTGAAACAGCAGATGAACGCGTTTTCCTCAAGATTTTGTCTGAGGAAGATGTGAGCCCCGTATACGTGGATTGGCTCAACAATTATGAAGTTGTAAAATATACAGAGCAAAGACACCTAAATCATACACTTAAAAGTGTCGCTAAATTTGTAAGTGAAAAATATCATTCAGAGTCTGAATTCCTATTTGGGATTTATTACAACAACAATCATGTGGGCAACATAAAGATCGGGCCTATAAATTTTTTTCACAAACATTCAGAAATTAGTTTTTTTATAGGCGACAAGCACTGTTGGGGAAAAGGGATTATTACAACTGCGATTGGCAGCATAGTGAATATTGCATTCAATATTCTAGATGTGGAGCGGTTAACTGCGTCAACATATGAGGACAACAAAGCTTCCATGAATGCCCTATTGAAGAATGAATTTGTCACAGAAGGTCGACGAATTAAACATATGATTTTGGAGGGAGAGCGGACCGACATCATTCCGCTTGCAAGACTTCGGGACTAATCCAAATTTCAGCTCGAGTTGGTATAATCGACTTCAAAATACAATACTGGTTTTGCACCCAGCGAGTGTTTGAAATATGCCCTTTGTGGCGAATTAGCACCGTTGAAATCGATCGCTCTCCCACCCAGCTCCATGACAGTATCGACGATATAAAAATATAAAAGTGTACCACCATACCGAGTGTCGCCAACTCCAACAATTGGCACATGCCAGGTGTCGTCATAATCTTTGAAAATCAGGGTCGCAGCGACAGCCCGATCATTTTGATCATACACCTCCAACACAATACCAAGGTCGTTTTTCAACAAATAGTCGCAATACCACCGAAAACATGAAATTTCAATTTGACTAACGGATTTGTTCTGTTTGTCAAAAGTCATTTCGTATAGCGCCAAGAGTGCCCCGGAATCGGTGGTTTTTCGGACCCCAAGTTCTTCACGCGATATTGCATATCCTTCCTCTTGCCGCCTCGCACTGCGTGCTTGCGCACGAACTTCATCGCGGGTGAGGTTAATCACTTCAAGCACTGCGGTGTAGCGAGGATTTATGCTGCAGCGGGGCAGGGTTTTATGGTGATAGTGCACCCAGTCAAATCCCCGAACATCAGTAATTGTGGGGTTTAGCGAAAATGAGAACTGATCTTCATGCTGCGCCAATTGGGTTAGCGCTTCCTCGGAGAGTTCGATCTCGTATTGGGTTAATTTACTGGCAGAGGATCTGTATATTTCATCAAAGAATATTGGCCCCTGATAATAGCACCAGGGCAGGGAACTTCCGCCAAACCGGGAAGCATCAATTATCGGAAGACCCGCAACACACACACCCTTTTTGAACAGGCCGTAATAACGAACGGGTACCTCAAAAATATCGAGGAATTTCCGATCCAGGAATCTGGTTTTTTGCGGCGAACGCGCAAGGAGCCGGTCCCAAACCGTCAGATCTTCCAGTTGTTCAAGATCGCCGATTTTCATTCGATTATGTTGAGTTGACGCAAATCATCCATCGCACTTTTGCGAGTCAGAGTTAGGGCATCTGGGATAACAAAGTCAGCCCCAAACCTGGTTTTTATCTCATCACGGAATTGGCTGACAGCGGCTTCCATCCCTATTTTGGGAGCTTTGTAGGTCGACGGGATCCGAAATGACTTCGCAGTTTTAAATGAGTCGCAAGATAAATTGCCGGCTTCAACTGTTTCATTGAAGATTTTATGCTGGTCTTTCTCTGGATTTTCCCATTCTTCAGAATCTCGATCTATCGGTTGTTCGACACAGATGACACCGAGGCCGTCTTCGTCGACACAGCCCATGTAATTACAGAAGTTGGTCATTCTGGCGGACAGGTGATTTTCTTCGTAATCGACCATGTAATAGGCTTGGTCAACGCTGTCGGCCGGCACTACATAACAATGAAAAATTTCAGGAAGGATGTGGGTAAGGTCCAATATATCGCGGGTGCCAAGCAGGGATGCTTCTGAATCGCGTATGTCGCAACCCATGAACACCTTTCCATAGTTTAGGCCGCCATTTGTGGTGGTGGCGCACTTTTTGTCAGAACCATAATCTTCAATGCTGGTTTCAGTCAGAATATCAACATTGACTCGGAGCAGAGCCTGCTCAAGTGCTACTCGCACGGTTTCAAGGCTAGTGCCTTTGGGATACAGATTATAGCGAACCTCTCCTACCTGCACTTTTTGTGCCGCCAGGAATTCATCAATCATCGGTGACTTTTTCAGGTTCAGCGATGTCTCCTGATCGAACAGAAGCTTGCGTCCAAGAAATGTAACTAGTGTAGCTGCGGAGACGCTCAAATCTTCGGGTTGTGAACGCAAAAACTTCCGGCACATCCCGGACAATTGTGTTTTAAGCTGCTCACCACCATCATAAGCAATGTAATCCGCCAGACTATTGATTGAATTTGCTTGTGAGACCTCTTCGCTGTTTCTCCCCATCTGTGCACCCAATCGGTCGTCAAAGACTGATTTGGCAAATTTATCACCATAATTGCGCCAATCAGGAATCGCAAATCCGTCTGTTTTCTTGCCGTTTAGATAGGAGCTATAGGAGAATCCGATATCATCAAGAATATCTGAACCGATCATTTCGTTGAAAAAATCGAGGTCACGTTTTTCAAAATTATCGAAAAACTGTGGGCCCTTGTCTATCCAGTAGTCCCCCCATTTGATTGGTGACATGAAACCGCCAATGGTTTTTCCTTGCTCAACCAGAGCGACGCTTTGACCTGATCTGGCAAGTCCATAGGCTGCGATAATTGAGCGAAACCCTCCGCCAACTACGAGCCAATCGTACGATTTACGCATATTTCAACTCTACTATCCAACTGCTGTGATCATGTTCTGTTTTCATATCCAAATCGCTGATACGACGAACGTTTTCGATAATATAACCCGTAAAGACTTCAGGTAAATCTTCATGTTTGAAAAACGCGGTTGAACCGAGTTCCTTGAAAATTCCACCGCTGAATTCACTCCAACTGCCGTCGGCTTGTTCGCGTCCAAGTTTGCGGCCGGAATTGTCCCAATTGAAACCCTGCCAAAATAGGGATGCACCTGGTGCAAGATGATTTTGGAGCATTTTGTAGAAATCTTTTGTCATGTTTTTTGAAGAATGCGTGGTGCTGCAGCGGTCAATAGCCAGGTCGAACTTCCTTCCCTGGGGTTTAAAGGACGCAAAATCGCTGACCTGGTAGGAGATGTTTGGATGCGGGAACAGCTGTTTTGCATGGGCAATGCTGGATTCGCTGAAATCCATCGAAACAACTTCGATGCCAAACCCGGCGAGAAAATTGCTGTGCACACCTGAACCACATCCCACATCGAGTGCGCGCAATCCTTTTCCCCCATTTTTCCCCCATCGCCTCATGTAATAGGATATGACGTCTGGGAACGGATACATATTAAGCTGTCCAGCCTGGGCGTAAATAGATTCCCAAGGTGTTTGATTGTTCATTTGGTATCTTTCAACTTGCTAACGGGCTATCCGCACAATAGCATGTAGTTTCTTGGGAGCGGATTTGATCAAAAAATCACCTGCTTATACCCAATGTGTATTTCACCTTCAATTGCGCCTTTTGTCCGAGTTTTCCGGTAAGATTCAGTTTAAGGAATCAGAAATTTCAATCAAACCTTCAGCAATCAACGGCCCTAGAATTTCCTGCAACAGATGAAATGGTTCGCCAACCAATTCCGAAATATCAAACAGGGAATTTTCCCCATCGCAATAGGAGATGAGGCTCATCATAGTACGTACGCGGTTGTTTGAACCCTTGGTGCTGATTGAGGGGTAAAGTCCTCTTTTGCCTAGCTGAGGTTCGCACAGAACGGTGATCTTTGGAATAAAATCATTTTCGAGTATCTCGATTGCCTGTCTGAGTGCAGAAAAACCGCCCTGCAACCCTGATGGTGTGACAAATGTCAGATCATCTTTCGATGTATGATATTCAGGATAGATACCATATTTGCTCCGCATGATAGTTGCGATTGGCAGATCAACACCTGGTGAACAATACTGGCGTTCATCGCTGCCGCGGTCCAGCCAGTTGTATCTGGCAAACTCAGGGTCGATATGATGCAGAACATGTTTGGCAACTCGGTCCGATAGCGTATTTCCGTCTCGAGACGGTAGATAGGAGTAAGCACGATCGTCCCCGATACAGGTTAAATTGAAACCCGCATGGGTATGCTTTTTCATGTGATCCAGATTTTTGCTTAGATAGACGATTGATCCGATCGTCTCGGGAATAAATATAATTCGATAGGTGAATTTCCGATTCCCCAATGTCATCAACCAAAGCGCGAGTGCCGTTGCAACGACCGGTCCGGATAGCTCATTGTTAGCCATCGAGGGGTGGCAGATATAGGTTGAGAGGAACACTTCCCGGTTTGTTTCGCCGGGCAAAATCAACTCAGCATAGTTCAAAACGCCAGGCTTCAGTTCTGATTTGATGACTGCGTGATATTTTCCTGCATTTAGTGTTTTGCGTTGGTCGTCAGTGATGCAAAAACCCCAATTTCGCGAGTAATAGGAAGTGATGTAGGGAATAGCATCAGGCTGATCCGGCAGGGAGTGCAGGTGTTTTTGAAGTGCATCCAACTCAAGCCAGGTATCAATCGGCTCGGAGTACCCCATCACATGAAGGTTGTTGTTTGCGAAATCGACAATTCGGTTGCCTGCCTCGTCTTCCAGATAGGCGGCGATGATTGTCCATTCATCGGGCACAGCCCAGTCAAAAGCGGTTGAGCCGCTCGCGACTGAATGCGTCTTTAATTCAGGCAGAATTCCTTCAAGAACTGTGATTGTTTCGCGAGTTCCAGGGCCGGTCAGACTCCGACAAATCGGGAACAATTGGTGCGCAAGCTGGTGACAATACTCCCCCACTCCATGATCAGGATTGTCGGGATCAGAAAAGAGCGTGCTTTCGTTCATCGAGATTGGTCCATGGCTATGTAGAAGATCGGCTTAATCCGAATTCAATTTTTGTTGTCTTGATTGAGCGGGTCGGTTTGATAATTTCCAAACTCCTGGCAGGCAGTTTCGGATCCACATAACCGCCTGGATTTTCTGGATGCAGGAACATTGCACAGTACCGAACCTTCGATGGTGATATGCTGATGTTTTCGGGATGTGCCCGTAGGCCTACGTGTACCATTTGAATACCAAGAACCCTGAAGCGTTCTACCCGTTATCCACCACTTCCTCATCAATCAATTTGCGTAGTTGCGTGACGGATAGAAATTCCCCATTGGTTCCGCTGTCATAAGAAAAACCTGGAGGTACACATTCGCAACCACTCTTCTTGCAATACTCGGTTAAGACTTGTGGTTCAGCTGGTGGCAAGATTGCGTAATATTCTCCAAGATCTACGGTGTGATAGCTATCACTTGAGGTGATCATTTCTTCATGCAGTTTTTCGCCGGGTCTTATACCGGTTATTTTCTGTTGGCACTCGGGTCCTATCGCTTCTGCCAGATCCTTAATCCGATAAGACGGGATTTTTGGCACAAAGATTTCGCTGCCTTCGGCATTTTTGAGTGCCCAAATTACCATTTTTACGCCGTCCTGCAGTGAGATGTTGAACCGGGTCATTTCAGGATCGGTTATCGGCAACACTCCTGATTTTCTCTTTTCAATAAACAGCGGAACAACCGAACCTCTACTTCCCATCACATTGCCATATCGAACGACGCTAAATCTTAAATCCCTACTACCGGTAATGTTGTTGGCGGCGACAAACAGCTTATCCGCACAAAGTTTGGTGGCTCCATATAGATTGATTGGTGCAGCCGCCTTGTCGGTTGAAAGCGCGATTACGCGTTTAACGTTTGAGTTAAGGCATGCCTCGATAAGATTTTGGGAGCCGAGAATATTAGTCTTGATGAATTCAAATGGGTTGTATTCTGCTGCCGGGACTTGTTTCAGGGCGGCTGCGTGGACGACTATATCGATATCTTCCAGCGCACGTTCCAATCTTTGCTGATCTCGGATATCGCCAAGAAAATATCTAATACCGGAGTATTCGGACGACGAAAATTTGTTGCTCATTTCATACTGTTTGAGCTCATCGCGCGAATAAATCACCAAGCGTTTGATTTTTGGATAGCTTGTAAGCACCTCCTTTACGAATGCCTTGCCAAACGAACCGGTGCCACCGGTTATAAGTACTGATGCGTCATTCAACACGCGAATTTTCCTTTTTGAGTGACATTGCAGTTTTGACTGTGAACGTCCAGATTATAATATTGCGGTTCTAGTCAATTTTGTCCCAGCTTGCAGGAGTCCCTGCCTTGATATTCTGATTTACCTTTTTGCCAATCAATTCGTCAAAGAATTTTGGCGGCAAGCCAAAACCTGGGCGGATGCTTTTGATGTTTTCAATTGTGATTTGCGCGCCAGCCTCTACGTGTTCGACAAAGTATATTGAACGTCTGAATTTAGCATTTTGTTGTTCACTGGATTTCAATCCATAGTCAACCTTCCCCAGTGCCTCATGTGCCGTCACAACATTCTGGCATAACTGGCTCATCTCATCAGGTTCCAGGGAAAAGCTGCTGTCGGGTCCACCATCAGCGCGATCAAGTGTGAAATGTTTTTCAATGATGGAGGCACCCAAAGCCACACTCGCTATCGCAGTGGCATAACCAAGAGTATGGTCTGAAAGGCCGGTTAAAACATGGTAACGCGCAGCCATGTCTCCAATGGTTTTAAGATTGTAATCCGCCGCCGGTGCGGGATAGCCGCTTACGCAATGAAGAAGTGCAAGTTCTTTGCATCCTGCTTCCCGTGCAGCGTTGACTGCTTCTTCAATTTCATCGAGATTCGCCAGCCCGGTTGAAATTATCATTGGTTTGCCGGTGCTGGCCGCATAGCGGATCAGTGGCAGGTCAACGGCTTCGAAGCTGGCGATTTTATATGCTGGCGTATTGAGGTCTTCCAGCAGGTCAATCGCGGTGTGGTCAAATGGGGAACTGAATATGGTAATGCCAACTTTTGCGGCATGTTCAAACAATGGTTTGTGCCAGTCCCAGGGCATGTGTGCTTCTTCATAAAGCTCATAGAGGGTCCGGCCGTCCCACAGACCGCCAGTTATGCAAAAATCATCGCCTTCATTGTCGAGTGTTATTGTATCTGGTCGATAGGTCTGTAACTTGACTGCATCGGCTCCGGCCACTTTCGCTGCGCTGATGATGGATTTTGCGGTTTCAATGCTGCCGTTATGATTTGCCGAAAGTTCCGCAATCACAAAGGGTGCATGGCTTAAACTGATTGGGCGATTATTAATATTGATTTCGTTCATCGGATTCATCCTGCGTTGCAAAGCGATTGCCAGATTTGCTCCGGCAACCAGAATGCTGCTGCAAATAACGTTGTGGGACAGCCATCTTCTGCATCATTTGCAATTTGCCTTCAACGCCAAATTTTCCAAGTGTGGGATGGCATCCACAAACCGGTCAATCCAAATACTGTTTTCGATTTCCTTTACCTTTTGGTCAGCGAGCCAGAGGGTGTTAATTCCTGCCAAGGTCGCTGATCTTACGCCGTCGTGGGAATCCTCAATCGCAACTGCATAATTTGCCACTACTTTTGCTTTACTCAAGGCCAACAAATACGGATCTGGATGAGGTTTTCCCTGACTTGTGGAATCGCCAGCGATAACAAAATCAATGTCGTGCTCCAGATTGTTGTTAGATAGCCAATTCTGGACCCGCAATTTTGAATTTGAAGTTACAATTGCGCAAATAAAATTCATTTCCCGTGCTTTTCGCAAAACCGCGCTCGCGCCGGAAACCGGCTTGCAATTTTCGATATTTCGGTCAATTGTCTGGTTGTAATTATCGAGCAGATTTGGGTTAAACGGTACTTTGTGAGTGTTACAAAGCTGCGCAATTACGATTGGCAGCGGCGGGCCGTTCAAACTTTGAAATTCGCTCTCGCTCGGATTTCCGCCAATGGCTGTTACAAACTCTTTATAGCATTGATACATGATGCCGAGGCTGTCTGCGACGGTTCCGTCAAAATCAAAAAAGACGCCAGTTTTATTCAACATGGTTCCAAGCTAGTACACTAATTTTTCTTGCGGCAAACAAAAAGTCGGTTCTGCCCAAACTTTCCAAATTCGTTTAAATTCGCGGTGGATGAGGCTTCACATAATTTGGTTGCTGCATGAACCAGTGGATGATCATAGTCGATTTCCCCTCCGTTTATGGCTGGCACAAGCACATACAAGAGAATGTCGTGAAGACTGATAAAGTCTTCAACATCCTCAAGGATAAGGTTTGAATTCGATATCGCAGGTCTGATTTGTTCCTCATCGAAAAACAAATTAAACTCAGCTGGAGTTCGCTCCGGCAAATTCATAACTGATCTTAGCGCATTTTGTTGATCATAAGTCTGTTTACTGTTTTCAATCATCAACAATAAACCACCCGGCCGCAGCAAATCAGCAAGTGCACTGATTGCTTCAATCTGCAGAGTGGTGGTGTTTAAATTGATCAGGCACCGGTCGCTGAAAATAATATCATACTGTTTTTTCAAGCCGATTATTTCATCCAGCTTAACTACATTTCCCTCAAAAAACCGAATTCTGTCACTTACTTTGTTTTCAACTGCCCTGGACCGAGCGGAGGATACCATCTCATCTACGAAATCAACTCCATCAAAGTGGTGTTCTGGCAATCGCATAGCAAGCTCAACACAATTTACTCCATTACCACATCCAACCTCGAGCACGGTTTTCAAGCCATTTTCATTTTTTAGCCTACCCCAAATTGCATTTATCTCCAGTACTTTTGCGGTACTGGTTTTGGTTGTGGCACGAAGGCTGTCGCCGTATGTTTTTGACCAATCCGTCCAATGCGAATGAATATCTTCGAGTTTCATGGGCTATGATACCTGTAGTATTGTCAGAACGGAATCTTTTCGCGTTCCTTACATAAATTTTTAGCGTTGATGTATCATACTGGAAGGCGATGAAGCTAGCTTGATTTGATGTTGGCGGGATCAATATCAATCCAAATGAACATATCAGTGATTATCTGCAGCAAGAATGTAACTTTGGTGCTGCGACGAAACAGTATTATTAATGGAGAATGACCATGATCACACTCGCGCGCTTAGACAGAGCCCCGATGATCGTGGCGCAGGAAATTACAACGCAGCTCGCCGAAGATGTGGAAATACGGATTTCGGAGATTTGGGGCTGTGGTCAAGAATTGCATGAAGCCGCAAAATATGATGGCACACTCTACTCGGTGGTGTCTCGCGATGAGGATCGATGGAATTGCCAAAAGGTACCGTATCGTTGGTTTTATGCACAGCGGCGCGAACCGTCGCTATTTGCACCCACCAACATTCGGCTGCTGGCAATTACTGGAATCATAACATGCGATAATGGCTTTCTGGTTGGACAGCGCGCGAATAATGTTGAGCAGGACAAGGGGCTGTGGGAACTGCTGCCAGCAGGGGGGATTGATGAACAGGCGATCAACCCAGACGGATCGATCGATCCGGTGACAGGACTATGGAGTGAATGGGAAGAGGAAACAGGATGTCCGGCCAGCTATATCGGAAGCAAGCCTAAAATTCTGGCGTTTGTGGAAAACCACGAAGACCATGTGATAGATTTGGTATTGTTGGCACATTGCACTCAGCCATTCGAAGTCATTCTTGAGCAATTTGAGAATACCAGTTCTGGTGAGTACACAAAAATCAGTTGTTTAACCCAAAAACAGATACTCGAGGAGAGCATCGGTCACTTTGCCGATGTGACGAAGCTGATTGCGAGTGAGCTTCTTAACCTCTAATTCAATCGCCTGAAGCCGCTATGGCAAACCGGCCCCTTGAGAAGCGGGCCAATATTGCGGCCTCCTTCGCATTCTGCAATTGTCTTGTAAATTGGATCCAGGGCCTCGAAATATTGATCAATGATTTCCTTAGTATGCTCAATGCAAGCATATACGCTGGTGCCGGCGAGAAAACCACTCGCCAGCATTTCCTGAGTAATCAAGGTTTTATATTCGAGCGCGTGTTCGGACTGGAATGTGTAACCTGCAAGTGCTGCAAGGCCCCAGTGATTGACTCCCAACCCGTGTTTATCAGCCAATACCTGCCATCTGGTGCGAATGTCATTTCCGATTTGGCTGATGGTCTCCCAGGACTTAATGCGTTCCATAACTTCCAGTGTTTTCAGTGCAGCTGTTGGCCCGATACGCTCTGTCCAGAATGTGCTACTGATAAAACTCACTTGGGCGACATCCATTACTTCCTTGCGCCCGATGACCGCATTGATCGCGTATCCATTGCCCAGAGTTTTTCCGAAAACCGCCATGTCCGGTTCAATGTCGAATTCCGTGTGTAGCCCACCAAAGGTTTGCCGGAAGCCGGAAGTGCATTCATCAAAAATCAACACGATTTCATTGTCGGTCGCGAGCTTTCTGACCTTTGACAGGAAGTTGTCTGTTGGCGGCAGGTTGCGCACCACCTCCATCTTGATGACACCGATTTCATGGTCTTTCACCAGTTTTTCGAGGGTCTCGAAGTCATTGTATTCAAACGGCAAGACACTGCCCCTGAGGTTTTCCGGTACACCAGTCGGATCAAGCCCTGGAAGTAGATGCCCCGCGAGGCATTCTGAATCACCCAGATTGGCTGAGAGATACCAGTCGTGCCAACCGTGATATCCACACACGGCAACCGTGTTTCTCCCCGAGAATGCCCGGGCAATACGTATGGCTACTGAATTGGCCTCACCACCAGCTCGTGTAAAACGGACACCACCCGCCCAGGGGTGCATCTCGATTAGTCGTTCGGCAAGATACACTTCTTCCGGGCAATTAAGGGTGGACATATTGCCGTTGGTTACGGTTTGCTTTACCGCCTCATCGACTTCAGGATGTCCGTAGCCAAGCGTGTTTGTACCGACACCCATCAGTGAAAGGTCGAAAAACTTGTTGTCATCCAAATCCCATACGGCGCAGCCTTTTGTTTTGCTGAAATAGGATGGCCATTGGTCCGGCAAAAACATTTCCGGTCGTTTGGAGAGTAGCATTGTTCCGCCCGGAATTACCTGCTTTGCCCGTTTCCACAGTTTCTGTCCTGAATTCATCAAAGTACCTTCATTTCGAGCATATTGTTGATTTGCCGAAAATAGTTTTGGTATTTTCCGCTGTAGTTCAAGAATCTGAGACCAGGTGAAATCCGTATTTGGTTCAAAGTGCCTGAAAATGTTTTCCACTACTTCCAGATCACCCGGCTCATCAACCGTCCATCGCATATCGGAGTTGTCATTTTCAGCTTCTATATTAACTCGCTGAAAATTGCTGGATGTTCTCAAGTACGGTGTGACGTGTTCACGTTCGAAAGCCGAGGTTGAATTTTTTTCGGCTTGTTTTAACGCCTCAAAAGAAAATACCTCGATATCAAGCCCATCTGGATAGGTCGGCGGCTCGACATTGGACGCATAGTCTGCCTTGCTATCAATATATTTATCCAGCACAGCATCAACCAGTGCGGGGTCAACCAATGGGCAATCGCCGGTAATTCGAACAATGGTATCGGCATTCGCTTTCCGCGCTGCAGTAAAAAAGCGGTTCAATACGTCGGTTTCGCTGCCGCGATAACACTTGAACCCCAGCGATATGACAAGCGTTTCAAGCGCATCGTTTTCGTTTCCTTGTCCAGTAGCTAAAACAACTTCATCGATGCGTTTTGATTTTGCAAGCCGACCCAGCAGCAGCTCAATCAAAGGTTTGCCGCATACCGGTTTCAAGACCTTGCCCGGCAGTCGGGTTGAGCCGATGCGTGCCTGTACGATTGCGACGGTTCTCAATTTGGTTTCCACAAGGTTGGGTTTATCAGCTCAAGTGGCATATCGGAGAACAATTCCGATGAGGTCAATGTTTGGCCAATCTCCATGTCGAGAATTTGCGTGAGTTGGTTAAGGTCTTCAACGCCAACAATTACGTGGTCGATCTGCGGGCAGTTCAGTGCATGGCCAAGGCAGGCTTGCATCGGAGACAAGTTTTCCGTGTTCAGCCAGTGTTTCCAATGGGTCCAGACTTCCGGCCATCTTTCGAAATATTGTGGCCGTGTATCCTCCGCCATCAGTAACAAGCCTTGCAAGAAGATTGAGCGGACATGGATTTCAGTACCGCAGTTCTTCAGTCGGTCGAGCCAGCCGGACTGAAGGAATCTGTTGTCAAACACATTAAAGGGCGCCTGGACGATATCGGCTGTCATTTCCGGTGGCAGGGACTCGAGGTCGTCCGGTCCATATACCGACCAACCGATTTTTCGGGTGTATCCGTGCTCTTTTAATGCTTGTAACGCAGCATACAATTGTGCTGCCCTGGCGCCAAGAAGGTCCGATGCATTGTGCAGCAATACGGCATGGACTGAAGATTGTCGCAGTCTTTCAAGCGATCCGGTAATTTGATCTGTTACCCAGTCTTCAACCTGTGCTGTTTCTTCCGGCACTGGTGGCAATTTGGTCACTAGCTGCCATTCATCCAGACCGATGTCGCCCAGCACGGTTTCGGCTTTTCCATAGGACATTGCGGTATCCAGAAACTGAATTCCCTGCGCTGACGCCAGCGATAGGATAGATTCAACTTCTCTTGGTGAAACAATTCCGGATCGGTTTGATATCCCGTAATCGAGACCGAACTGTGCGGTACCAATTATCAACTTTTTTCTGAGTTCTGCTTGCATGAATTTCGATCATCGAATTGGGAAGGGTGCCTGATTCAATATGAGTTTAGGTTCTACAGGCCTTAAATCAATATCTGCTCAAGTGAGCGAACTACAGTGCGTTTCTCATCATCCATAATAGCTGCAAACATCGGAATGCTGATTGCTTCACCATAGTATTTTTCTGCCTCGGGGAAATCACCCTGTTTGAAGCCCATTGCCGCATAGTAGGGCTGAAGGTGCACCGGGATATAGTGCAGGTTCACACCGATACCTGCCTGTCGCAGTTTTTCGAAAACCTGCCGGTGGGTTTTGTTGATATTTTCACATTGGATGCGCACAACATACAAATGCCAGGCGGATAGGCTATCCGGGATTTGCCTGGGCTGGCGCAGAGGCAGCTCGCTTAGTTTTTCATTGTAGTAGTCGGCGAGACTACGCCTGGCTGCAAGGAATGGTTCAATCCTCTTTAGTTGGCTAATGCCAAGTGCTGCCTGCAGGTCTGTCAGTCGATAATTATATCCCAGATCAAGCTGCTGATAGTACCAGGGGCCGTCCGGTTCATTGGTCATCAGGGTTTCATCTCTGGTGATTCCGTGGCTACGAAATCGATCCAGCCGCGTAGCAAGTTCGGGGTTGTTGGTTACTGCCAAACCGCCTTCACCGGTGGTAATAATTTTAACCGGGTGAAAACTGAAGACCGTGATATCGCTAAATTCGCAATTGCCTATCGGTTTACCCCGATATTCGCCCCCGATGGCGTGTGAGGCATCTTCTACTATCCGGAAGCCATACTTTTGGGAAAGCGCATGAATTGCCCGCATGTCGCAGGACTGACCGCACAAGTGAACTGCCACCAGAACCTTTGGAAGCTTGCCATTCTTTTCTGCAACTTCGAGTTTTGCTTCCAGAGCTTCTATGGAGATATTATAGGTATCGGGATCAATATCGACAAAATCGACTTGCGCGCCGCAGTACAAACCACAATTCGATGAAGCAACAAAGGTAATCGGTGAGGTCCATAACCAGTCCCCTGTGCCAATTCTCAGTGCGAGACAGGAAATATGCAGCGCTGCGGTTGCATTGGCCACCGCAATTGCGTGTTTGGCACCACAAAAATCGGCGACCAGATTTTCAAACTGAGGAATTTTGGGTCCCTGAGTAAGCCGATCCCCTCGCAAGGTTTCGACTACAGCTTCTATATCGCTGTCATCAATATCCTGTCGTCCGTACGGGATCATAGTCGACTGCACTCCAAGCTGAGGATGCCAATTGATCGGTGGCAAACATCGCCAACTCTATCATGATTAAGCGAAACGCACCGAGAGGATTTCGTAGGATTTGGCACCACCGGGTGCAACAACTTCTGCGCTGTCGCCCTTTTTCTTGCCAATCAGGGCGCGTGCGATGGGTGAAGATATTGAGATCTTGCCTTCTTTTACATCCGCTTCCTGGTCTCCGACGATCTGGTAGGTCTTTTTCTCATCCGTATCTTCATCTGCCAGTTTGACTGTCGCGCCAAACTTCACGGTATCCCCGGAGAGCTTGGAAACGTCAATAATTTCAGCCCGGGAAAGCAAATCCTCGAGTTCTGCAACGCGGCCTTCATTGTGGCTCTGTTGTTCTTTGGCAGCATGATATTCAGCGTTTTCCGACAAGTCGCCATGGGCGCGCGCTTCCGAAATCATCTGAATGATTTCTGGCCGATCTTCCGACTGACGACGACGCAATTCTTCTTCTAGCGCCGTATGTCCTCCGGCTGTCATTGGGACTTTTTCCATTGTTCTGCTCACAATCTCGCCATTTTGCCCGTAATTTGGCAGCGAATGACAAAAGAAAACGACCCCCAGACGAGGTCTCAGGGCCGCACAACCAAATACTACTGGGTAAATATAACACGGATTCGGGAAATTTCATCCTTTTTTGTGACTTTCACCAGTTTACAGTGACGCAGCCTTGTGGTTGGGCTGTTCAGTCATCTCAGATTGAGGAATTCATGAATAAAAATACTGCAACGGGCGCAATCTCGGAGAATACAGCGATCCGCTTCACGGACAAACTTCCAAACTCTGTCGACGTGGTCGTTATCGGGGGTGGTGTAATTGGCGTATTTTCCGCGCTCTATTTAAACAGGCTGGGGTTGAAGGTTGCACTTTGCGAGAAGGGTCGCATCGCCGGTGAACAATCATCGCGCAATTGGGGCTGGATCAGGCAGCACGGTCGTGACCCGGCTGAGTTGCCCATCATGATCGAGGCAAACCGGCTTTGGCAGGATGTGGACAAGGAAACCGGTGGCCGGACAGGTTTTAAGCAGGGCGGGGTGGTTTATCTGGCCAGCTCGCAAAGAAAACTGGAAAGTCGGGCCAAGTGGCTGGATGTTGCCCACAACCATCAACTTGATACGCGTATGCTCTCAAAGGTCGAACTTGACGCTCTGATAGATCGCAGTGGTGTTGGCGGTGCCGGACAACACGAATGGATGGGCGGAGTTACAACACCGAGTGATGCCCGCGGCGAACCCTGGCAGGCAGTGCCAGCGGTGGCTGAACTTGCAAAAAGCGAGGGCGTTATCATCCGCGAAAACTGTGCGGTGCGAGCTCTGGATGTCGAAGCAGGTCGAATTAGCGGTGTGGTGACCGAAGCGGGTCACATCAAGGCCCAACAGGTGGTGCTTGCCGGTGGGGCCTGGTCGTCCCTGTTGTTGCGTCGGCACGGTATCTCAATTCCGCAACTGAGCGTGCGTTCCACAGCAATGCGTACTGCACCGCTGCCGGAATTTTTCATCGGCAATGCAGCGGATGAAAAATTATCATTTCGGAGACGGGAAGATGGCGGTTACACAATCGCTGGCAATGATTCTCATGATCATCTCATTGGTCCGGATTCATTTCGAAACTTCTTTTCGTATCTACCGACAATGCGGGAACACATGCATGAAACGAGATTGAAGTTTTTCTCGCCAAAAAACTATCCGGGCAGTTGGGGGACCTCCCGCAAGTGGGCAGCTGATGAAACATCACCATTTGAACTTGCCCGGGTACTTGAACCGGTGCCGGATGGAAGTGCTGTTCGCCGGACACAAAGAAGATTTAGCCAGCGGTTTCCAGGAATTGGTGAACCTGAAATTCTGAGTGTCTGGGCAGGCATGATTGATGCGATGGCCGACATTGTGCCGATTGTTGACCGGGCCCCTTCGCTTGAAGGTTTGATAATTGCGACCGGCATGAGCGGGCACGGATTTGGAATCGGGCCAGGGTTTGGCAAGATCATCGCACAAATGGCAGTCGGAAAACCAACCGGTTATGATCTAACCCGGTTCCGGTTTTCACGCTTTAGCGATGGTAGCAAACTGAGACCGGGACCGGGGATCTAGGTCATGGACTCATAAATGTGATGGAAATGGTATGAGCCAATTTGACTGGGTACAAGGCGCAAAGGTGCAGGCAATGCATCACATTTTCAAACCTTTGCAACGTAGTAGCCGGACAAATTGGTCTTATCCCCAGGACGCTGAAGTGGCTTCAATCTGCTGCGTCGAACCTCTCAACCGGGTGACAGCACCCGTTCTTCGCGGTTCTTCTTGCAGCTTTTTGCCAATTCAAGCACCATTTCTCACCAGATTTGTGAGTTCATGACCTAGGCAGTTGATCAGTTTGCTGCATCCTCTTCGGGTGCTGCAGAACACAACAGACCGTCCTCGCCGACCTTCGTGCAGTTGCGGCACCAGTTCACGCTGGCACTGGTTCCTTCAACCTGTTCGGGCGTCATGCCATCTGGGATTGGTACGCAGACTTCGCCGCAGATTCCGATTTCCTCATCCTGGCCAACCAGACCCTGCAACAGAATTGCGACAGCTTTGGATGCGCACTGGATTTGCGGATAGCCGGTTTCCGGATCGAAATTTGTTCCCGAGTTGGTTCCGTCTGTGGCCGGTGTATCTGACTCTTCTTCAGACTCAGGGGCTTCTTCGACCCTTGCACAGGCCTGGAACAACCGGTCCTGGGTTACATCATCCGCAAGGGTGTTGGGACGTCCCTGCAATCCTTCATCACGGCGGAAGTTTGACCAGGCATTGCGGGTGCGCCTTCCAGGAGCACCATCAGCAGGTCCGGCATCATAGCCAAGCTTGCCAAGGCAATACTGGATTTCAGTAACTACAGCCTTTGCAACGGTCGGGGCAGGTTTTTTCTTGATGCAGCGATTGCCAGAATTGTTCAGGCGGTAACCGCGGGCACACACACAGGTATTGGACGAGCTCTTGTATACAAACGGCCAGTCACACTGCGGGTTGTAAACTTGCGGCAGGCATTTGTTTCCAACTTTGTCCAGACCTGCAGGACACACACATTTGTTGCCGTTGAAGTTTGGTACGAATGGCGCCTTGCACAGGATCTGTATCTGGATTTGTTGACAAGTATTGCCAACTTTCTTTGCGCCAAACGGACATACACATTTGTTGCCATTTGCATTTAGTACGAAGGGTGCCTTGCACAGGATCTGGATAATGATTGGTTTGCAGGTATTGCCGACCTTTTTCTGGCCAATTGGGCAAACGCATTTGTTGCCGTTGGCATTGGGTACGAAGGGTGCCTGACACAGGATCTGGATAACGATGGGTTTACAGGTATTGCCGACCTTCTTCTGCCCGACAGGACAAACGCACTGGCCATTTACCTTGATGAAGGGGTGAAGACAAAGGTTGTTGTTAGGAACAATCTTGATTTGACCCTGGTTTGGGTCAATCTGGATTTGATTTTCATTTAGAAAGTCTTTGAGCACATTTTGGGCGCTTGCAGGGTTTGAGGCGAGAAGCGTTCCCAGCACCATCAACGCGAAAACCACAATCTGACCCGCCAAAACAAGCCGGAAGAATCGATGATGAACAGCATTTGGCGATGTGTGTCTTGCTGAGGTGAGAGTAGCGTCTGCCATAATGTCCTCCGGTCAAATTAGTGACTTTGAATGAATGTTAGTCTCAAGAGATACCGAGGTCTGTGACATTAGTCACAGGTATGTGAACGGGATGTGAACAGCGCGCCAACGATGCTTTAAGCGAAGTAACCCTGCAGGGATTTCACCTCGATTTCGCGGTTGCGAAGCGTGGCAATCGCCTCGGTAATTGCTATCGCACCGGAAAGTGTGGTGGTGTGAGATACCCGGTTTGCAAGCGCTGCCTGACGCAGCGAGCGTGAATCGGAGCGCGCCTTGGCACCTTCAGTCGTGTTGATCACCAGTTGAACTTGATGATTGCGAATGGCGTCTTCGATGTGGGGACGGCCTTCCAGCACCTTGTTGACGCGCTGGCACTCAACATCGTTCTCATTCAGGAAACGCTGCGTTCCACCAGTTGCCATCAAATTGAATCCGAGTTCTGCAAACCGCCTGGCTGCCGGCAAAATGCCCTGTTTGTCAGAATCCTTGACAGAAATGAACACGGTGCCTTCGCCAGGCAGGATGGTGCCCGCACCAAGTTGAGCCTTGGCGTAGGCCATGGCGTAGTCGTTATCCAGACCCATGACTTCACCGGTTGATCGCATTTCCGGACCCAACAAAATGTCCACTCCGGGGAAGCGTGCAAACGGGAACACGGCTTCCTTGACTGCAATGTGCTTGAGATCATCTGGTTTTCCAATTTCACCATATTGTGCAATCGCTGTTTCAAGTGATTCACCACCCATGATGCGAGAAGCGATTTTTGCAACAGGTGCCCCAATGGTTTTGGCAACGAACGGCACGGTACGTGAAGCGCGCGGGTTGACTTCAAGCACGTAGATTTCACCATCCTTAATGGCAAACTGCACGTTCATCAATCCGACAACGTTCAAGGCAAGAGCCATCTTGCGGGCCTGATTGGTGAGTGTATCAAGGGTTGCCTGAGACAGTGAGTGACTTGGCAGGGAGCAGGCGCTGTCGCCGGAGTGAATGCCTGCTTCCTCGATATGTTCCATGATCCCGCAAACATTGACGGATTTGCCATCTGACAGGCAATCGACGTCCACCTCGGTGGCATTTGTCAGGTATGTATCGATCAGAACCGGCGTATCGCCTGATACGACCACGGCCTCATTGATGTAGCGCTCAAAGCCAGCATCACTGCGGACAATTTCCATCGCCCGTCCACCAAGTACGTAGGATGGACGGATGACCACCGGATAACCGATTTCCGCAACGATCTTGCGAGCTTCCTCGGCCGAGCGGGCAATACCGTTTCTTGGCTGGAGCAAATTGAGTTCATCAAGCAGTTTCTGGAACCGGTCGCGATCTTCTGCAAGGTCAATCATGTCCGGTGATGTACCGAGGATTGGGACACCTTCCTCAGTCAGGGTTTGCGCCAGTTTTAGTGGAGTTTGCCCGCCAAACTGCACGATCACGCCTTTCAAGGTACCTGCCGCATTTTCGGTGCGGATGATTTCAAGCACGTCTTCTGCAGTCAGCGGTTCAAAATACAGCCGGTCGGAGGTGTCATAATCAGTGGAAACCGTTTCCGGATTGCAATTGACCATGATGGTTTCGTAGCCTGCATCTGATAGGGCAAAGGCCGCATGACAGCAGCAATAGTCAAATTCAATTCCCTGACCGATCCGGTTTGGGCCGCCACCCAGGATCATTATCTTTTCACGCTCGGAAGGCCGCGCCTCGCTGCGGACCTCTCCTGCAAATGGCACTTCATAGCTTGAGTACATATAGGCGGTTGGTGACGCGAACTCGGCGGCGCAGGTATCAATGCGCTTGTAAACGGGGTGGACTTCCAACTCGTGACGGAGGTTGGCAATTTTGGCTTCTTTTTGACCGGAAAGTTCAGCCAGACGTGCATCGGAAAAACCCATTGCTTTCAAGGCGCGCAGATTAACGACATCGTTTGGCAGGCCATGCTCACGGACCCGGTTTTCGGCAGCGATAATTTCTTCCAGCCGTTCAATGAACCAGGGATCATACTTTGAATATTGATGCACCTGTTCCGCGGTTGTGCCTTCTCTGAGGGCTTGCGCAACCATTTGCAGGCGATCAGGTGTTGGTGTGCCGATTGCAGCGCGAATGGCATTCTTGTCATCCCCCTCACCAAGGCCCGGAATCTCGATTTCATCCAGACCGGAAAGGCCGGTCTCCAATCCACGCAGTGCTTTTTGAAGGGATTCAGCGAAGGTCCGCCCAATCGCCATCACTTCACCAACCGACTTCATCGAGGTTGAAAGCACTGGTTCAGCGCCGGGGAATTTCTCAAAGGCAAAACGTGGAATTTTGGTAACGACGTAGTCAATCGACGGTTCGAAGGACGCAGGCGTTGCGCCGCCAGTAATATCGTTTTCCAGTTCATCCAGCGTATAGCCAACTGCCAGCCGGGCTGCGACCTTGGCGATTGGAAAACCGGTTGCCTTGGATGCGAGCGCTGACGAGCGGGAGACGCGTGGGTTCATTTCGATCACGACCAAACGGCCATTCTCCGGGTTGACCGCGAACTGCACGTTTGAACCGCCGGTTTCAACGCCGATTTCACGAAGCACGGCAATCGAGGCATCGCGCATCATCTGGTATTCTTTGTCGGTTAAGGTCAGGGCCGGCGCAACGGTAATGGAATCGCCTGTATGCACACCCATTGGATCGACGTTTTCGATTGAGCAGATGATGATGCAATTGTCGTCCCGGTCGCGGACGACTTCCATTTCATACTCTTTCCAGCCAAGTACGGACTCTTCAATCAGCACTTCGTTGGTGGGAGAGGCATCAACCCCACCGAGGACAAGTTTGTATAATTCCTCCAGCGTGTATGCGATGCCGCCACCAAGGCCACCCATGGTGAAAGACGGACGCACGATGGCTGGCAGGCCGGTAATTTTTGTTGCCTGCAGCGCCTGCAACTGGGCAACGAGCCTGTGCTCTTCAAGCCGCATGGTTTCACCCGCATCCCACTCGGCTTCAAATGCTTCAAGGGCGGTATTCTTTTTAGCTTCTGCAACACCTTTCTCGTGCTCATCAGCAAAATGCTTTTTGAGATCGGTGGTGTTGACGAAAGCAGAACGAGGCGTTGCGAGGCCGATTTTGTGCATGGCTGTGCGGAACAGCTCACGGTCCTCGGCCTTGTCGATTGCTTCTGCATCCGCTCCAATCATTTCGACATTGAACTTGTCCAACACGCCGAGCTTGCGAAGTGACAAAGCGCAGTTCAATGCTGTCTGGCCGCCCATGGTTGGCAACAGCGCGTCCGGACGTTCTTTCTCGATGATTTTTGCGACCACCTCCGGGGTAATCGGCTCGATGTAAGTGGCATCGGCCAAATCCGGATCGGTCATGATGGTTGCCGGATTGGAGTTCACCAAAACAATACGGTAGCCTTCAGCCTTCAAGGCCTTGCAGGCCTGGGTGCCGGAATAATCAAACTCGCATGCCTGGCCGATGACAATCGGCCCCGCCCCAATAATAAGGATTGAGGAGAGATCGGTACGTTTTGGCATGAAGCGGTCAAACCTGCGTTTTAGGCGCGCACCGGCAAGTCGAATTTGCTTGCGCGTGCGAGTCATTTTGAATTGTCGGCTAAGGCTGCCTTATAGGGTAGGCGTACCCATTGGGGAAGGGGGTATTGGGCGGAAAATGCAGTTATATACAGATGCGCAGTGCAGTGTAGCGATTACGTCGCGAGATGATCGCCTTCACCCGACAGACGCGTCCTTTTTGCGTTCTTCCAGATATTTTTTGCTGAAGTCAATTTGCAGTTCGACCCACATGATTTTGTGATCTGAGATCTGGAAGGTTCGCCAGTCATTTTTGTAGTATTTTTCCAGTTCAGACTCGGCCAGTTTCTTGGCCGACTTACTGATCCTGACCATCTCATCCTTGTAAGTCTCGAAATCTGAATTCCGGAACACCACACTATTGAAAGTGAATACATCGGCGGATTTTGGGACCAGGGCCATGTCTTTCATTCGAAAGGCGATCTGGTCATAAAACTTTGTTTCCTTCACATTGGATTTTTGAATTTCGTCGGGAACCACAAAACCGTTGCTTGTCAGGGCCTCCATGGTTTCGTGTTCAGGGCTCACGATGTTGAAGTCGCCCAGCAGGATGTAGTTGTTGGTGCTGTCCTTGTCGGCGCGCTTTTTCATGAATTTGGCCACTTCACGGATTTCGCGTTTCCTGCGTTTCAATGCCACTCCACTATCGGCACCATAATAGATGTGAACGGTGCACAGATTGAATTTGAACCAGCCGGACTGAAACGACACCATGAAGGGGGTCCGGTTAAACTGGCGATTTGGGTCAAGATGCTTTTTCTCTTTAAGCAACTTATTGATCTCGGTGTCATTGAGATCTTTGATCGTGTCAACGAATGCCAGAATATCTTTCTTTTTAGGTGCCTTGAAAGGCAGAACGATTTCACCGGCAATTTTGCGGAACCGTACCTTGCAGGTGTCATAAAGGAAAACCATTCGTTCGTTGTTGCCGGATGTGTCTGTGGCGATGTATTCCCACGTTCCGCCGAGAACTTTCATCAATTTTTTGAGGCCTGACAGGTCTTCATTGACTTCCTGCAATGCGACTACATCAAACGCGGATATCATTTCAGCCAGATAATAATAACTCTCAGGCAGGCGCTTGCCGTGGCCAAACTTGTTGGAATCGAAATCTCGAATATTGAACGTTGCAAGCAAAAGACTTCGGTTGACGTTGCGTTCGGGAACATTTTGCTTTTCGAGTTCTTTTTTGATTGCGAGAAGTCGATCAGCAATCCGGGCGCGAGTTTCTACTGGGTTTAATTTTCGAAGTCCGCCGATGTAGGTCATAACAACTTTCCCACTTCATCTTGTAGTTGGTATGCCCCAAGCAAAGTTTAGTAGTATCACTTGTTGAGTCAAGCTGGCGGTACCTTTCTTCGAACACAGTCGATGGTGTCTGCGAACTGATTAAAATCCTGCTTTGCAAAGCAGTGTTGTTTTCGCTAGCTTCCGTTACGAAAGCGGAATTTGAGGAATACGGAGAAGTTTCATGCGCTGGAAAGGCCGTCGCAAAAGTAAAAATGTCAGCGATCAACGAAGAAGTGGCGGCGGCGGTTTTTCGCTTCCCAAGCTTGGCAGGCGTGGCGGTGGTCTCCAGATCCCGATGGGTGGTGGTTCAAGGCGTGCCGGCGGCGGTTTCGGTTGCGGAACACTGATCATCATCGGCGTTGTTTTGTGGTTTCTGGGTATTAATCCGCTCACCCTGCTCGGTGGACTTGGCGGTGGTATGGGCGGCGGACTTGGGCCTTCGATTTCTCCGCAGACTTCGCAACCCCAATTCGACCGTACGACAGGTACGGGTGGGAAAAGCGATGAAATGAAGGAATTCGTCCAGACAATCCTTGGATCGACGGAGGAAATCTGGACCGGGATATTCAAAACCTACGGCAAAAAATACCCCGTGCCGAAGCTCAACCTGTTCTCCGGTCAGGTGCGTTCAGCTTGCGGAATGGCATCGGCGGCATCCGGACCGTTTTATTGCCCGGGTGATTCCAACGTTTACATTGATCTTTCCTTTTATGATCAATTAGCCAACCAGTTTGGCGCGAAGGGAGATTTTGCCCAGGCTTATGTGCTCAGCCATGAAGTTGGCCATCATGTACAGAACGTGATTGGTGTGCTGCCGCAGTTTAACCGGATGCGTCAGTCGATGGGCAAGGTTGAGGTTAACAAGATGTCGACAAGGGTTGAATTGCAGGCGGATTGTTTTGCCGGTGTTTGGGGACATTTTGTCAATCGGGAGGGCTGGCTTGAAGCCGGTGATCTGGAAGAGGCGCTGGTGGCCGCAAACCAGATTGGTGATGATACAATCCAGAAACGCACCCAGGGTTATGTGGTGCCTGAGAGTTTCAATCATGGTACGTCCGAGCAGCGCCGCTTCTGGTTCCGTCGCGGATTTGAGTCTGGACGAATCGAATCCTGCGATACCTTCAACGCCCAGCAATTATAGGATGGGCTGATGAGCCTTCGCTCAAAGGGCGTTACGGTTGTAAGCGCGCTAGCGGGACTTGCAATGTTTTCGCAATCGCCGGAATTTGCCCAACAGTACAAACAGCGTTTGGGTGGTGCGCTGGAAGAATTGCGCACCGTGATCAGCGATTTTGACGAGGATGCCAAAGCCTCGGAAATGAATCGCGAAGAGGCGCTGCAATCCATGCAGACTTCTGAGGAGCAATTTTCCAATGATCGTGCGTTAAGTGTCAGCCGTTCGATCCAGCGATTTGAGAATTTGGGACATCAGAAATTCTTGATGGACGCAGCGCATCAACTCACAAGACCGCTGTTTGTTTTGCAAAACCCGGACCCGAAACTGCTTAAAGGTGCCTGGGCGGATTTTGAACCGGCGGTGCCGCTCAACTCAGCCGGTGGTGTTTATGGCGGGGTGGGTGCGCTGTTCTTCGCGCTGCTCGCACGCTTTGGCATTGGCCGCTGGCGAAAGCGCCGGCAGGCAAAAAGGGACAAGGCGCTGGATGATGCGATTGAAGTGCGGGTCGTGGAGCCAGAAACAGCATCGACGGCAGATAGCCCGCGAGGCAACGATAACAGATGAAGTAGTGCCGCTTTAGCGACGCAAGACCATAAGACCGGCACCGATGATCATTAACATACCGAGAACAGTCGCACCGCTTGGCGATGTGTCAAAAAACAACAAGTCCCATATCACCACAAAAACCAAATAGCTGTATTCGAATGTCGCAACGGTTGAGGGTGGTGCGGCCTGATAGGCGCCTGCAAGCATCATGGCGATCGCAACGGCCGCTACAGCAAGTAAACCCAGAACAAACCATTCCGAGACACCCACTGGTGACCAGCTACCAAAAATATTGGGATAGGCACGGACCAGCTCTTCGCCAGGCTGCCAGATCAACAATATCCCGCTCATGATCAAACCGGCAGCCAACATCATCAAATTCACGGATAGTGCCATAGTTATCGGTGGGACAGTCTGGCATTTGGTGCGGCTTATAATATGTGACAGCGCGTAGAAAGAGGCGCCCATCACCGGCAATAGAGCCCAGGGAGAAAAAGCATCTGTGCCTGGTTGGAGGAGGATGATGACACCGGCAAAGCCGACAAAAACAGCGATCCAGCCGCGAACGCCAACCGGTTCACTTATGACATATGCGGACAGCAAAGTGATAAAGATAGGTGCGATGTAATTCGCGGCACCCAAGGTTGAGAGGCTTAGAAACGGAATGGCCCCATAGAAAGCCATGAATGTTAGTGTCATGAAGAGTGATCGCAACAGCGGCCATTTCCGAAGTGCATCCACCAAAACGCTACCCCGCATGCCCTGCACCCAACCCAGCGCAAAAAACAACGGCAGTGTAAGCAGCGCCCTTAAAGCGAAAATCTGCCAAAGGGTAAGCTCGGAGCTGAAAAACTTAAAAACAACATCCTGGCTCGAAATTGTAAATGCAGTTGCCACAATAAGCGTAACACCACGTGCGACGTTCTGCGGCCGTGTCTGTGCATCGACAATACTCATTTCGGTCTTCCCGCTTGGTATCCAAAAGTGTGCTGTTACACGTGATATTGCGATCAGGAATGTTTGAATAGGCATTGCCAATCAAACCTATTGTTTAATATAATTAAATAATGGAACGTGCCCCTGTATATGGAATTGAAGTTTTTCTGACGATTATCCGGGAGGGCTCACTTCGGGCTGCTGCCAAAGCGCTTGGCATTGGTGCTCCGGCGGTCAGCCTTCAACTGAAGTCGTTGGAAAAACGCCTTGGCGTGGATCTTCTGGTGCGCACTACCCGTTCACTTGAACTTACCGATGCCGGCCGAACCCTGTTGTCTGGTACTGCGCCCGCCTTCCGCAACATCGTTGACGCGATTGAAAACACACGCACGAAGGGCCAATCAAAAGAGGGTACCCTGAGGTTGTCTCTTTCCCGGGGAGCCTACAAAACCGTTGTTGCGCCGATACTTGCAGATTTTCAAAAAGCTTTTCCGGAGATTTGCCTGGATATTTCCCTGCATGAGGGACTGGTCGATATTGTGCGGGAAGGGTTTCATGCGGGAATTCGTGTTGGCGATCTTCTGACAACCGACATGGTAGCTGTTCGCGTAACCTCCTCGCTTGCGCCAGCATTTACTGCGGCACCAACCTATCTGGCCGAACAGGGGCGACCGAACCATCCTCGCGATCTGCTCAACCACAAATGCATTCGTTATAAGTTCATCAGTGCCAACAAGGTTGCAGACTGGCAGTTTGTTGAAGATGGGCAAACAAAAACCATCAATCCACCTACGCGGCTGATTTTCGATAACATGCTTTCTGTCGTGCAGGCGGCGCGGGATGGTCACGGGATAGGCTGGTCACTTCGATCAACTGCGGAAGATTATCTTGCAAATGGAGAATTGGAGAGTGTTCTTGACGCTTATGTAAAAGAGATCCCGCCATTCTATCTCTATTTTCCGGAACAAAACCGGCGGCTTGAATGTTTGCGCGTTTTCATCGATTTCCTCGCCGCGAACCGGCCTAATCATCTACACCGTTCAGGTGATGCGTTGCTGGCGGTGTCTGATTTGCTGGAGTCGTGAGGGGAGGCCCCAATTACGATTTCTGACGATCTCTGAAAGATTGAGATTTGGATCGATTACCGCATTTGCGCATATCGCACCATTTTCTTCCCCTGCCTCGACCTGTATCCAGAAAGAACCATGAGCATCTGCCACATTCGCGCAACTTTCGAAAATCCTGGGAGCGGATAAGGCTTTCGATCGACAATGCCAACGTGCCTATGACCCAATCAGGGTGATCAATGGCTATTGTCCACTGGTGCAACCTGTCTCTGTGGCCCAACACCCCATTGCTAATTGCTGTTTTTATCTGTGCTTCCACAAACGCCTGATGCTCTTTGGAGGGAGTTTCACCAGATGCGATCGAACTTAGCATACGGTAGGTAACCTCACGCAGTTGATGAACCCCGTCCAATATCGATGAATGATTAGATGGTCTTGTTACTGTATCGAGCTGCTTCAGATATTCCTCAGGAAATATGTTGGCAGCACGCGCCCACAATTTGAACTGATCCCAATCACCGATGCGGCTCTTTTCTCGACTTTTGTTACTGTCGCTTATGGAATTAACAAAATCCAGAGCCGGGTGCCCGCCAACAAAAGTGCCGATGTATACGTCTTCCATAATATAGTAACCTATATATCAAATATAACGGTTGTTTTAGATAGCAAGTCGATATAACCTCTTTTTTCAGAATACCGGTTATCTGGTGAGTTTTCAATCACTGGTGTCCTATTCGGTGTCCAAGGGAAATTTTGAACTGGGAGAAAATCATGTCTGACGTGTTTGCAGGTAAAGGTAGATGTTTATGTGGATCGGTCAGTTTTACTGCCAATGAAGCCAACAAAAAAATGGGGGCGTGCCATTGTGGCATGTGTAGAAAATGGGGAGGTGGACCCGCTATGCTGGTTAATTGTGGGTCCGAAGTTTCATTCAGTGGAGAAGATAATATTGCGGTGTTCGATTCTTCGGAATGGGCGCAACGAGGTTTCTGCAAATCGTGTGGGAGTAACCTGTTTTATCGAGTGAAAGAAAATCGCGAACATTTTATTCCCTCCGGCATATTTGATGATCAGGATTCCTTTTCATTTGAGCGACAAATTTTTATCGATAGAAAACCACCGTTCTATGAATTCGGAAATGACACAACAAAAATGACAGAGGCCGAGATTTTCGCTCAGGAGTAGAGCGGTCAAGCCGGGATACATGCATTTCGGTAACACCCTTTGTTGGGGCGTATCGGCATCGACTGCCACTTGAAAACAGCAATTTCGATGAAGTAAGCAAACAAGCCTTGGATTACTCTGAAGCAGCACCAATTCGGAGGGAACATGAAACAACTCATTCTAAGTGGGTTGATGATTGGGGCGATTATGGCGTCTTTGCCTGCAGAGGCACAGTCTGAAACGGTATGGCTCGACCTTACTCATCCCATCCCGACCTTCCATCCTGTCGAGGGGGATCCAATTCGAACGGATTATGACAAGCCATGGCTTAACAGTAAGCCACACGTCACCTGGTACCAGCAGGCAATTCTTACAATCAGCAATTATTCAACGAGCACTGGATATTATCCTTCAGGAAAACTGGTAATTGATGAACACTACGGAACGCATCTTGATGCCAACAACCACATCATGAATGAAGAGGAGACGATGGTTGAAGGCGGCATCCCGAATGACAAGCGTACCGATATGGCCCAAATGGAGGTCGATGATCTAATCGGGCCGATTGTGCTGATTGATATCGGGCCGCGCGTACGTGCTGAGCTTGAAAAAAACGGCGGCATACCAAGCCCGGATATCTTGGTGACCGATTTTTCGAACAAATCTGCCGCCGTGGTCACAGCTGATGATATTGATGCGATTGCTGATCAACTTCAGGATGGAGCCTGGATCGTCGTTAACATGGACTGGGCGCGTTTCTTTTTTGACGATGATTCGAGTATTCGAACGTCGCCCTATTTTAACAACTTCAACCATCCTGGCCTGAACAGAGCCGCAGTCGACCGTCTGGCCGAGATCATCGATGAGCGCGACCTCAATATCGGTGGTATCGCAATAGACAATATAACCGTAGACACGGGGGAAGGGGCCAGGGGCGATGGTCCAAGCGTGATGAAAACGGCTCCCTGGCACAGCCACACTGTGTTGATGCAGCGCGATGTGTTGTTTGTTGAAAATCTTGCAAAGGTGGACGAACTCGCAAAGGTGATGAATAGCGGTGCAATCTGCACGATCGTTATTGGTGCGCCAAAGCATGTGCGTGGAACCGGCGGGCCTGCCCGGGTTCTGGCGATGTGCGAAAGCTGATCTTACCGGACAAGTGTTTTTAGTTCACCGTTCGCTGAGGAGTTCCTCGCCCTTACGCTCCTTGATGAGGTTCAGGAACCGCTTGAACAGGTAGTGGCTATCCTGAGGGCCGGGGGAGGCTTCCGGGTGGTGCTGGACGGAAAAGACCGGCTTTCCATCAACAGCCAGTCCGCAGTTTGAACCATCAAACAGGGATACATGTGTTTGGGTAACGCCCTTCGGCAGTGTATCGGCATCCACCGCGAAACCATGGTTCATCGAGACGATTTCAACCTTGCTGGTTGTATGGTCTTTCACCGGATGGTTGGCACCGTGGTGACCCTGATGCATTTTTGTGGTTTTAGCACCAAGCGCCAGCGCCAACATCTGATGGCCGAGGCAAATTCCGAAAACTGGAATGTCCGTTTCAAGCACGCCCTGTATGGCCTCCACTGAATATTTACCGGTAGCAGCTGGATCTCCCGGACCGTTGGAAAGGAACACGCCATCCGGTTTGTGCGCCAGGACATCTTTGGTCGATGCGTTTGCGGGCAGGACGGTCACTTTGCAACCGAGGCCCGCCATCAGCCGCAAAATGTTTCGCTTGATGCCGTAGTCGATTGCAACAATGTGATGGTTTGCTGCGCTGTCTTCACCAAACCCTTCATCCCACACCCAGGCGGACTGGGTCCATGCGCCGTCCTGTCCGTGACCTACGTCCTTGGCCAGGTCCTGACCTTCCAGGCCATGCCAGTTTGCGGCACGCGCTTTCAGCGCATCCAGATCGAACTTGCCGTTTGGATCGTGGGCCATCAGACAATTTGTCAGGCCTTTCTCGCGGATAAGTGCAGTCAATGCCCGGGTGTCGACACCGGACATGCCTATGATGTTGTTCTGTTTGAGCCATCCATCGAGGTGGTCCGCCGAGCGATAGTTTGACGGGTTTGTAATATCCGCCTTGAAAACCGCGCCCAGAGCACCTTGTACTTTATCGCCATCCAGCGTTTCATTGTCCTCACTGTTCGCGCCGACATTTCCAATATGCGGGAAAGTGAAGGTTATGACTTGGCCGGCATAGGAGGGGTCTGTGAGGATTTCCTGATAACCGGTGATTGCGGTGTTGAAGCAGATTTCAGCCTCTACAATGCCGGTGGCACCGCAGCCTCTACCCTCAATCACGGTTCCGTCTGCCAACACGATGCAGGCAGTTGGTATTTCAGCAGACCAGGGTTTTGTAGACATTTCAGCGATCCGGTGTTTGGCTGCACGGAATTGTCGGGCGTAAGCGACGTTGCACCGCGTCAGTGATTTGAATTTAGTGGCTGAAATTGGAAACTAGTTGAAGGTGACGCCGGGGTCAACCAATGATCAAATTTAAAAACATGAGTAATTACAATATCTTACAAGTTTTTTCCACCATTGCGTGACGATGCGTTTGGGAGTAGGTTCTGCCCGCTATTCAAAAGGTGACCAATGCGCAATCGAATCTCCGACAATTTGAAGCTGGCGATGAAGGATAAAAATGCCCGTCGTACAGCGACCCTGCGGCTCATCCATGCTGCAATTACCGATCGCGACATTGCGCTTCGGGGGAAGGGCAAAGACAAGGCGGATGACGAGGAAGTGCTCGACATCCTGACCAAGATGGTGAAACAACGCGAAGAATCTTCAAAACTTTACCGGGAAGGCAACCGGCCTGAGCTTGAAGCGCAGGAACTCGAAGAGATGGAAATCATCCGTGAATTCCTGCCGCAACAACTAAGCCTGGAAGAAGCCGAAGCAGCGGTTGATGCAGCAGTGGCAGAGAGCGAGGCACAAAGCCTGCGTGATATGGGCAAGGTGATGGCTATTCTAAAAGAACGGCACCGTGGTCAACTCGACATGGGAACCGTTGGTCCGATGGTAAAGGGCAAACTGGGTGGCTAACCGAATTGCCAAGCAGGGCACCGTTAGATGACCCGCACGGGGGCAGCGCTTCTGGTTATATGCGGCGCGTCTGCCATGAGTTTTATTGGGCTGCTGGTTCGTTTGATCGAACACGCGGATGGATTTCAAATCCTGTTTTATCGATCTTATGCGCTGGCGATTGCGGTCGCGGTTATTGCCTGCCTGCGACGCAGAACCGGATTTTTAAACTTTCTTCGCTCGATTGACTGGCGCGACTGGATCATCGGGATATTTCTTGCCATTGCCTTTACCTTTTACATCCTGGCGATGCTCAATACTTCGATTGCAAGCGCCTTGTTCATATTGGCAAGCGCACCTTTTTTTTCCGCGGTACTTGGCTGGTTGTGGATTGGCGAGCGGCCTTCCGGCATAACCTGGATTGCCATGGTGTTTGCGGTAACCGGTGTCGGGATCATGGTGTTCGACGGGTTTTCCGATAGCCGCTTCATTGGCAATATGTACGGTCTGATTTCCGCATTCTGCTTTGCCTTGATGCTGGTGACGATGCGCTGGACGAAACGCAGAGATTCACTCGGTGGAACATTTGTGGGTGGCATGTTGACGATATTGCTCAATGGCGCAATTGCGGTGACCTATGGATCAGGGCTGGTGATTAGCGGTTGGGATTTTGGCATCAGCGTTTTCATGGGCGCGTTTACCATCGGTATTGGTATTGCATTCATTACCTGGGCGGCAGGCTATCTGCCAGCAGCAGAGGTGAGCGTTTTGACCCTGGTGGAAAGCGTCTTCGGCCCGATCTGGGTGTGGTTGATCCTGGGGGAAGAAACGACAGCCTGGGTGATCATGGGTGGGTTTATTGTGCTTGTCGCCGTCATGTTGCAGGCTTGGGGATCGCAGCAGCAGACGCAAGCAGTGCCATCGAACGCATAATGGCCTGCGGGTTGGTCTGTTGCTGGTATGCAACTAAGTGCTGCCGACTAAATTGTGATCCAGTGTTGATGTGTGTTGATGAAGATATGGCCTATATGTTGGGTTAACAATAATCGGATCGGCTACCATGAGCGCAAACACATCCGCCAGCTTTCTGTTCTTCTCAACGTTCCTTATGCTTGTTTCTGCAACTGCATCCTTCGGCCAGGAATTTGACTGGAATGACGACTCTTTACAGGGCCGCAACATACAGCCGGGTAATTCAGGGACCTATGCCGACCGTGGTCTCCCCGGTGTTCGCAAAAACCCTTATGCAAATTTGCAAAACAACAATGAGTGTCTTGCACCCTCCCTGTCTGGTTTGGCGACCAGTCAAATCCGAACTCCAAGTGACTGCGATGGCGGGCGTTTCGTAATATTTTCGGTGCCAACTGAAACGCTGAACGGCGGGTCTTCAAAGTAATTTTCCACACACCATCCCCTGTTTTGTTTTGAACCTGATATGGCGGTTCTGACATTTACTCGCTACATCTAATCCATGCGGTTTCCGGACTCCTTCCTTGATGACATTCGCGACCGGCTTCGAATTTCTGAAGTCGTGGGCACCCGTGTGTCTTTTGACAAGAAGAAGACCAATGCACCCAGGGGGGATTTCTGGGCTTGCTGTCCGTTTCATGGCGAGAAAACCCCAAGCTTTCACTGTGAAGACCGTAAAGGTCGATATCATTGCTTTGGCTGTGGCGTTTCCGGCGATCATTTCCGCTTCCTGACTGAGTTGGACGGCTTGAGCTTCCCCGAGGCTGTCGAGCGGCTCGCGGATCAGGTCGGTCTGCCAATGCCGGTAATGGACAAACGCGAACAGGCGCGGGAAGAAGAACGCAAAACGCTGTTTGACGTGATGGAAATGGCGGCGGCATTTTTCAGGGATCAATTACAAGGCTCGGCTGGTGCAACGGCGAGGGCTTATCTGCGCGACCGTGGGCTTTCATCAGCGATACAACAGGAGTTTGGCCTCGGCTTTGCGCCGGACAGTCGCAATGCTCTCAAAGAACATCTGGCGGCAAAAGGTGCTGACCAAAAACAAATCGAAGCCTGCGGTCTTGTTGTCCATGGCGAGGGGATTGCGGTTTCGTATGACCGGTTCCGGGGTCGGGTGATGTTTCCAATTCCGGATTCTCGCAGTCGGGTGATTGCGTTTGGTGGCCGGGCCTTGGCAGATGATGCGCTTGCCAAGTATCTGAACTCACCAGAAACGGAACTGTTTCACAAATCGAACGTGCTCTACAATTTCGCCAAGGCCCGCAAACCGGCCTATGACAAAAAGCAGGTCATTACGGCTGAAGGCTACATGGACGTCATAGCACTTCATGCGGCTGGGTTTGACAACGCGGTAGCGCCATTGGGTACGGCACTGACAGAGCGACAGATGGAGTTGCTGTGGCGGATGCACAATGAGCCGGTGCTTTGTTTCGATGGGGATGAAGCCGGCCTCAAGGCGGCATATCGTGCAATTGATCTGGCTTTACCGGTTTTGCAGCCGGGACGTTCGGTGCGTTTTGCCTTGTTGCCAGAGGGACAGGATCCCGATGATCTTATCCAGGCGGCCGGACCTGAAGCGATGCGAGAGGTACTGGATGCTGCATTGCCATTGGCAGACATGGTCTGGAACCGGGAAATTTCCGCAGGGATTTACAACACGCCGGAAAGACGTGCCGAGTTTGAGCAACGCCTGCGCAAACTGGTGGGCACCATTCGGGATGAAAATGTTCGAAGACACTATGGTCAGGACATTGCCAGCCGGCTCGCTGGTTATTTTGGCAGCAATGAAAAGGAAAATACCTCCCGGAGTTATTCCAACCGGGATCAGGCTCGATACGGAAATCAAACGGGAAAAACCAGAGGCAGCGGCAACGCATGGGGCAATTCATCAGCCGCCGGTCGCCGCCGGTTTGGTGCGAGCCCGTCTCTGCTTGCCAGCAAACTCGTCAAAAAAAGCTATGGCGGGGCATCTTTGCGGGAAGTGGCGCTCATTTCCGGCATCACATTTCATCCGGCCCTTGGGTTTGAGTTTTTTGAAGAAATCTCGACCTTGCAGTTTCAAAGCGGTGAGGCAAGCAAGTTGCAATCGGCCATTCTGGACGGTTTTGCCAATTGGACCGGGAATGAAGAATTTCCCGATCGTGAGTATATTGCGGGAATATTGGAGGCTGGCGGATTTAGTGAGACAATCGCCGAAATGAAGCGTCAACTGAGTGCAAACGGGCTTTGGCAGTTGCTTCCAGATGCGGCATTTGAAGATGCCCGCGATGGTTGGTTGCAAGCCCACGTCTTGCACAATAAGAACCAGACCCTAAATAGAGAACTCAAGACAGCAGAACGCGCGCTGGCTGATGATGATAGCCAGGAAAACCTCGAAAGACTGCTGCAGATACAACAGGAGCTGGCCCGGGTAGACGGTACAGAAGCTCTGATTGACGGATTTGGCGTTTCGTCTGGCCGTCCGATCAGGGCATTTTGAGCACCAAATGTTACCCAAAAAGGTTGCGAATGGACAATTTAAGCCTTGACGTAGCCGTCAGGAGTCGGAATCACGTTGTGGAACAATATTTCAGGATTTAGCATTCCACACCGCAGAGTGAATTTAGCCAACTAGAGGGTGGCAATTCATGCATGATTTCATAGGGTTAATCTGTGGTTAACCCCCTGGGGACTAGGTCTGAACCCTACTGGTGCGCAAACTGATTCGCGGGCAGCCGCAGCCGTATGCTTCCTGGAAGCGGATTCGGCGGCTGGTATACGAAAATAAAACGGGCAGGCATTTATGAGCCCCCGATGGAGATACAAGCCTCATGGCTACCAAGACAAAAGAAAAAGCAGTCGCAAAAAAGCAGCCTAAAGCTGCGGCAAAAGACACCAAGACAAAAACCGAAGCAGCGCCGGATGGTCCGGTCCTCGATCTTAGCGATGCCGCCGTCAAGAAAATGATCAAGGCTGCCAAGAAGCGTGGTTATGTGACAACGGAAGCGCTCAATGCGGTGATGCCCTCTGATGAGGTAACCTCCGAACAAATTGAAGACATCATGTCGATGTTGTCTGACATGGGCATCAATGTGGTTGAGGAAGAGGAAGTCGAGGAAGAGGCTGAGGGTGGTGATCTTGTAGAAACTACCGGCAAGGCAGTTACCACTGCCAAGAAACGCGAGCCAACCGATCGCACCGACGATCCAGTGCGGATGTATCTTCGTGAAATGGGTACGGTAGAACTGCTTTCACGTGAGGGCGAAATTGCGATTGCCAAGCGGATTGAAGCCGGTCGGGAAACGATGATTGCCGGACTTTGTGAAAATCCACTGACGTTTCAGGCGCTGATTATCTGGCGTGATGAATTGTTTGAAGAAAATATCCTGCTGCGTGACATCATCGACCTTGAAGCGACTTATGCCGGCCCGGAGGCCAAGCAGGTGGCTACTGCTCCAACGGCTGCCGAAATCGAACAGAACAGGAAGGACGAAGAGGAAGCAGCAGCGGAAAAAGCAAAGAAAAAAATTGATCCGCTGACGGGCGAAGAAATCGATGATGATGATATTGATGATGAGGATGAAGATGATGATGACATGGAGGCAAGTCTTTCGCTTGCTGCCATGGAAGCCGAACTCAAGCCGCAAATCTTTGAAACGCTGAACGCGATTGCCGGTGATTATAAGAAACTGCGCCGGCTGCAGGTCCAGTTGGTCGAAAAGGCGCTTGGCAACAAGAAACTCTCACCCGCCCAGGAACGTCGCTACAAGGAACTTCACGAGAATATCGTTTTATCGGTGAAATCCCTGGCGCTTAACAACAATCGTATCGAAGCGCTGGTTGAACAACTTTATGATATCAACAAGCGGTTGGTGGGGCGCGAAGGCAAGCTGCTGCGGTTGGCAGAATCGTATGGCGTGCAGCGCGAAGCATTTCTTGAAGAGTATTTCGGTTCCGAGCTTGATCCCAACTGGATCCGTCGCATTGCCAATCTTTCGGCAAAGGGCTGGAAGGAATTCAACAAGGGCGAAAACAAACAGATCAAGGAAATTCGCGGCGACATACAACAACTGGCAGGTGAAACCGGCCTGCAGCCTGCAGAATTTCGACGTATTGTTCACAAGGTACAAAAGGGCCAGCGCGAAGCTGCCCAGGCCAAGAAGGAAATGGTCGAGGCAAACTTGCGTCTCGTGATTTCGATTGCGAAGAAATACACCAACCGTGGACTACAGTTCCTGGACCTGATCCAGGAAGGTAATATTGGTTTGATGAAGGCGGTGGACAAATTCGAATACCGCCGGGGCTACAAGTTCTCAACCTATGCAACCTGGTGGATCCGTCAGGCGATTACCCGCTCCATTGCGGATCAGGCACGCACTATCCGTATTCCGGTGCACATGATTGAGACCATCAACAAGATCGTGCGTACGTCGCGCCAGATGCTGCATGAGATTGGCCGTGAGCCGACACCGGAAGAATTGTCGGTCAAGCTCGCCATGCCGCTTGAAAAAGTTCGCAAGGTTCTCAAAATCGCAAAAGAACCTATCTCGCTCGAAACCCCGATTGGGGACGAGGAAGACTCTCACCTTGGAGACTTCATCGAGGACAAGAACGCGATACTGCCAATTGATGCAGCGATCCAGGCAAACTTGCGGGAAACGACAACGCGAGTGCTTGCTTCGCTTACGCCACGTGAAGAGCGTGTTTTGCGCATGCGTTTTGGTATCGGGATGAACACTGACCACACTTTGGAAGAAGTTGGGCAGCAATTCTCGGTTACCCGTGAACGTATCAGGCAGATCGAAGCCAAGGCACTCCGGAAGCTCAAGCATCCTAGTCGCTCACGCAAACTGAGAAGTTTCCTCGACAGCTAGAAATTTACGGTTTAATTGCGTTTAACTTACTGGTAGTTTCGCAACCTGTGTGAGGTTGTGATCCATGTTCAGTGTTACCAATATCTATTTGGCTGCGATTATTCATGGAGTGCTGCAAATTGCGGTGCTCTTGTTCCACAAGCGCGGCAACCGCAAGGCTAACCGGATTTTGGCATTCCTGATCGGGTTGCTGGTGTTGTTGTTGTGGAATGTTTTCGTCAAATATGCAGGGCTGCCACTTTATCTTCGAAGTGTTGATGCGTTAGGTCTTTGGACGTCACCGTTTTTGTGGGGCCCGGCGCTGTATTTTTATGTGGGAACCTTGACGCTCGAGACGGATGTAAAACCATCAGATTTCGCGAGGCATTTTGCCATTGCCGGTGGCCTGTTTGCTGCCAAATACGTGCTCCAGAGCTTGAAACTTGCAGGCATAATTTCGCAACCATTCATAGATGTTTTCAACAACATTGGCTTGATGGCGCTCTATATCCATTTGACAATCTATTTCTTCATCTGTTTTCAAATGCTTCGGGCGTATGATGAAAAACTGAAATTGAATTTTTCTGAAATCGGCAAACTTAATCTCTCTTGGCTCCGATGGTTGGTTGGGATTTTTGCTGCGGTCATTGCATTTGATATGTGCCTGACGGTGCCAGGTGTCCTGCGTCAGGAGGCTATTCATTTGTATTCAGTCTATCTGTTCGCAGAGTCGGTAGCGGTATTTGCCATCGGGTATTTTTCAATTTTGCACACCAACGTTCTGCACCCTACCGAGCAACTTGTCAGCAAGCCGCGCTATGAGGGATCGCCGATTGATGAGACGCTTTCAGCTGAACTTGGACAGAAGCTTGCAGCCGTTATGGATAGTTCCAAACCCTACATGAACAATGAACTGCGACTTGCGGACCTGGCCGAGCTTGTTGGCGTCAACCCCTACTATCTTTCGCAGGTAATTAACGAACAGTATGGCAAGAATTTTTATGATTTTGTAAATGAGTATCGGGCGAAGCATGCCGCGGAGCTACTTGCCCGGGACGAAAAATCCAACATCACCAAGGTTGCTTACGATGCCGGTTTCAACAATCGGGTTTCATTCAACAATGCATTCAAGAAGCACATGGGTATGACTCCATCACAATATCGCAGCGTGTCCGCTGATCGGGATTTAGCGTCCGCCTGAGTGCGCTTTTGTAAATTTCCATCCAGATTGTCGCTCGTCAAATCCCGGCAACGTAAAATTTCTCCCGTTACTCGCACTCGTAATTGTGCAGAGTGAAGAGGGTATTTGATTTTCTTGGGAGGAAACTAAATGGTAAAATCATTGAAACTCGCCGCAAGCATTGCGGCACTTGTTGTGGGCCTTTCTGCGTCTGCGCAGGCTGCCGACATGGCAAATGACGAGCAGATCAAGACTGCTGTTAGCGATATGACAATTCATGGCAGCATGGTCGACAGCAAAAAACCTTACGTCGAGTTTTACCAGGCGGATGGAACGATCAAAGGTGATGGTTATTCTGGCACCTGGAGCGTCAAGGATTCCAGCATGTGTTACCAGTACGGTTCTGACGATCCGGCCCGGTGCTGGCAAGTGGATATCCATGGCCCGATTATGCACTGGTACAAGGATGGAAAAATTGATGGTGCAGGTGTCGCGATTGATGGAAACTTCAATAAGTTTTGAGCCCTCATTATCTTCAATCTCTGACTCAAGCGATCACCCGGCACCCTCAATTGCCGGGTGATTTTTTGTGCAGTGGATGGGGTTCTGAAATACTGTAGAGGAGTGTATTCGAAACCGGTTTTCAGGTTTTACATAAAGCCGGGGACTGACTAGTATGGGCGAAGCAATTCGAACCTTATAACTGGATTGTTGATTGAGATACGGAGTGGTCATGTCATTTTTGAAAAAGCTTTTTGGTGGTGGAGGTTCTAACGGTGCCAGCGAGGTTGCTGCCGAAATGATTTATGAAGGCTATCGCATTCAAGCAACACCGATGAAAGAGGGTGGGCAGTTTCGGCTTTGCGGTGTAATTTCGCGGGAAATTGACGGCGTAGTCAAGGAACACAAATTCATCCGTGCGGACATCTTTTCTTCTGCCAATGAAGCATCAGAAATGGTCTTTCAGAAAGCCAAACAGGTCATCAGTGAACGTGGTGACGGGATGTTTGACTAATAATTTCCCGGTCGGTTAAAGCATCCCGATGCATTTTTGACGCAGGCTTGAAACCCCGCTTTTCTTTTGCTGAAAATCGCACAATAATCCAACAAAATTCCCTCCTAAATTGTGAGTATTCATTATGCAAGACAAGACCAAGTTTTACATCAATGGTGCCTGGGTCGCCCCGGTAACACCGAAGACCATGGACGTGATCAATCCGGCAACTGAAAAACCTGTCGCGACCATTTCGCTTGGCAGTGCCGCCGATGTAGATGCAGCGGTTGCAGCTGCGAGCAAGGCATTTGAAAGCTGGAGCCAGACTTCGGTTGAAGAGCGTATCGCGCTTCTTGAAAAGCTGATGGAAGTCATGATCCGGCGGGATGATGAAATGGCTGAAGCGATCCGGCTTGAAATGGGAGCACCAGTTGCCGTTGCCAAAAACCAGCAAGCTCCATGCGGACCAAGCCATCTGGAAGGGTTTATCGCGGCGCTTAAGCAATACAATTTTGAAGCAGACTACAATGACAAGGGCGAGCGCATTGTGCATGAGCCGATTGGAGTTTGTGGACTGATCACTCCGTGGAACTGGCCAATCAACCAGATTGCACTGAAAGTAATCCCGGCGGTTGCTGTTGGCTCGACCTGTATCCTGAAACCAAGTGAGATTGCGCCGCTCTCAGCAATGTTGTTTGCCGAGATGATGGATGAGGCGGGTTTCCCTGCCGGTGTTTTCAATCTTGTGAATGGTGAGGGGATCGTCGTGGGTGAAGCAATGTCTGCCCATCCTGACATCGATATGATGTCATTCACCGGCTCAACCCGGGCGGGTGCTGCGGTTACCCGTACTTCTGCTGAAACGGTGAAACGCGTGAGCCTGGAACTTGGTGGCAAGTCACCCAATATCGTGTTTTCTGATTCCGATCTGGAAAAAGCGGTCAAGCGTGGTGTCGCCAGCTGTTTCAACAATACCGGTCAATCCTGTAACGCTCCGACACGTATGTTGGTGGAGCGGGACTCTTATGACGAAGCAATCAGGATTGCAGAAGAAATGGCAGCCAAGGTTTCGGTTGGCAATCCGGAAGAAGAAGGTCGTCACCTTGGACCTGTAGTGAGTGAAATCCAGTACAACAAAATTCAAGGCCTGATCGAACAGGGTATTTCAGAAGGCGCAAGACTGATTGCCGGTGGACCGGGTAAGCCGGAAGGCTTTGAAGAAGGTTATTTCGTCAAGCCAACCATCTTTGCAGATGTCTCCAATGACATGGTGATTGCGCGCGAGGAAGTGTTTGGACCGGTTCTCGCGATGATCCCGTTTGACACGGAAGAAGAAGCAATTGCGATCGCTAATGACACGCCTTATGGATTGGCTGCCTATTTGCAGACACAGGATGCGGCCAAGGCGCGCCGTGTGGCGAAAAAGCTGCGCGCGGGCAGGGTGCACATCAATGGTACGGGCTTTTCTGCCGGTGCGCCATTTGGTGGATACAAACAATCCGGCAATGGCCGTGAAGGTGGCAAGTGGGGGCTTGAGGATTTTCTCGAGGTCAAGGCGATCTCTGGCTACGAGGCCTCTTAAGCAAACTCAAGACACTGTCTAAAAGCTGTCGATGGGATCACTTTTATGGTGATCCCGCTTAATGCCAGATGTCAGGCATGGTTTCCTTCTTCTTTGCCATGAAGGCTTGAAGGTTTTCATCTATCGCCGGGTCAATCGGTGGTGCTTCATAGGTGCGAAGCATTTCTTTCCACTTGGCGTTGGCTCGCGTAATGGAGTCCTTCGAGCCACTATCCCGCCAGTTCTCAAATGACTGGGTGTCTGAAAGCTCACTTTCATAAAATGCAGTTTCATAATTTGCCAGTGTGTGCTGGCAACCGAAGAAATGATTTCCCGGGCCTACCTCCCGGAATGCATCCATGGCAAATGCGTTGTCATCCAGTTTGAGACCTTTGACGAACACATGCAGGGCACCCAGATAATCTGCATCCAGCACAAGCTTTTCGTAACTCATGGTCAGCGCACCTTCGAGCCAGCCTGCTGCATGTAGCACGAAGTTTGCTCCGCACATTACCGCAGTGTTAAGCGAGTTGACGGTCTCCTGCATGGATTGAGCATCTGGCACCTTGGAGCTCGTATAGCCACCGCTGCACCGGATCGGGAGGCCAATGCGCCGTGCGAGTTGAGCTGCCATATAGGACCCAAGTGCTGGTTCTGGAGTGCCAAATGTGGGTGAACCGGAGCGCAAATCAACTGACGTTACAAAGTTCCCGAAGATCGCCGGTGAACCGGGGCGCTCAAGCTGGCCAAGTGCACAACCGGCCAGTACCTCCGCATAGGCTTGCGCCACCGCTGCAGCCATCGTTACCGGCGCTGTAGCACCACCCAATACAAAGGGGACAACCACAGGGCATTGGTTGGCTCTGGCATAGGCCCTGAGTGAGCCAGACATTGCCTGGTCGTACACAAGCGGTGAATTCATGTTGATGTTGCCCATGATGACGCAATTCTTGTCAACAAAGTCCTCGCCAAATGCGATACGCGCCATCGCGATTGAATCTTCTGCCCGCTCGGGGGTGGTTACTGATCCCATGAAGGGTTTGTCGGTCCAGCGTAGATGGGCGTAAACCATGTCGAGGTGACGCTTGTTGGCGGGCAGATCAACCGGCTCACAAACCGTGCCGCCCGAATGATGCAGATAGGGGGAGGCGTAAGTCAGTTTGATGATGTTTTCAAAATCAGCGATCGAACCATAACGTCTGCCATTGTCGAGATCGCGCACAAACGGCATGCCGTAACCGGGGGCGAAAACCAGGTTGTTTTCACCAACCACGATAGAACGATCCGGATTGCGCGCATGCTGGACAAAGTGTTTTGGGGCGGTGGCAATGATGATATCGCGCAGCATCCCCTTGTCGAAGCGGACCCGCTCACCCTTTACATCGGCACCGGCCGTCTTCCAGAGTTTCAGGGCGTCCTTGTCTCCACGAAACTCAATGCCGATTTCCTGGAGGATATCTCCTGCCTTTTCTTCAACAAGATCAACGCCTTCCTCACTCGCAAGAATATAGGGCGGGATATCACGCCGAACTCCGGCGATGATTTGGGGAGTAGTTAATGCGCGAGCCTGTTTGCGCGATCTGCTGCCTCGGCGCGAAGGCCTGTTGATATCGGGTTCCTTGTCCATTTACGGAATTCCCAGACAAAACTAGAGAATTCCATAGTTCCCAAGGATGCCCCGGATATACAGCGCCAGATGCGACGTTGCTGGCGGGATCAAGCTACATCGCTCTCCCGCCCCAGTTGCAGCGATTAGTTCTGGAGTCGCAACTTCAGCAGATTGAGGTACTCCTCGTCGGTCTCTGCGGTTTGACGAACAAGGTTTGCTGCTGGTTTGCAACTAAGTTTGTATTTCGCTGCCATGCCCGCCTTTACGCAGTCACCGACTTTCCAGCCGGGAGGTAATTGTGCGAGATCGACGTTGCGCCATTTTGGGTGGCCGGTTTCCTGTAGTCGTTCCATGTTTGTCAAAATGACGCTTGAAAGATCGGAAACGGCTTTGCAACTTTGCTTGTGGTACGGGTTTTTATTGGGTTTGTAGTCGTACGTCATTAGCACGGCCTTGACCGCCACCACGCTTGCGGGTTCCGGTTGAAACGGATAGGTGCCGCCGGGAATTTCGGCGGCCGTGTAGGTTGCGAGGAGTTCAGGTTCCAGAATATCCACCAAATGGAATTTTGCACCGTCTATTGCCACATCCGAAAACAGTTTCGTCGGAGCGCCGGCCACATAAAATATCGCGTCAATTTCACCGTTTAACAACATCGGTAATGCATCCGAGGCACCAATGGTCAAGCGCTCGGCATCTTTGATACGCAGGATGTCGAGAACAAGCGTTGAGGTTAAAAATGTTCCGCTGTCTGCCTTGCCAATCGCAACTTTCTTGCCTGACAAATCCGAGAGACGGGTTATCTTGCGACTTGCCAGAACCTGTATTTCCTCATTGTAGAGGGGATACATGATCCGCACCCCAAAAAGGGATCTTTGCAGTTCGGGATCGTTCACCGCATAGGTGCGCACATATTCAAGCACATCATTTTGAACGATGCCAAATTGGGTATTGCTAAGTTTTTTTACCGATACCAGATTTTCAAGTGATCCCGCACTCTCGTTTACGTTCAGGGTGTAACCGCATTCAGCACCCAGGGTCGCCAGATCGCGTCCGATCTGGATATAGGTTCCCTTCGCACCGCCGGTCATTATGTTCTTTTGAAATTCCTGCCCCAGGGCATTGGTAGACGCTAGGGCGATGCACATAGCTATGGCTAGGATGGTTCTTAAAATCATTGGGTATATTGCCTCCGAAACTGTCGCTGTGGGTTTAACATTCACCGTCAAACTGGCGCACCATGTCGCGCATTACCAAGGCCGGCACTTGTGAGAAAAAAGAGGAGAGCGCTGGTACCAGACATTCGCCATTGACCAGTTTCTCGCTGAGTTGTTTGAGCTGGTTGGCATCCAGTGAATAAAGACCGGGAGTTGCAGCTATCGCCAATTTTACCGCTGCAGGATCACGAGTTTTCGCCGGGGTTGGCGAAGGACTGGCAGGTGCTGGCTCAGTTTTTAAAGCGGCAAGGGAACTGTCCCACTTATTCGTATTGGCCGGTTCCTGTCCGATTTGGGTTTCAGGCACCAGGAGGCTGGGTTCAACAGAAAATTGGCCTGCCAATTCCAACTTGAGAGCAGCGATTTGCTTCTTCAGCGAAATGATTTCGGTCTGGGTTTTGACCGTATCTTCCAATAATTTTGGCAGATTTTCGGCGCTTTCAGTATCAAGTGCTGCCCGTAAGCCGGCCATATGTGCCTGCTCCAGCTTCAAATTTACATTCAGGACATCGATTTGGTTGTTGCGGTCTGTGACCGGATCAACGGTTGGGGATGTCAGCGCAACCTGCTCAGGTGTTTTATTTTCTCCGTCTTCCACCGGAGTTACCAGGGGTACGGGAGCGTCGAAAACTTCTGTGACATTGGTTGATGCGAGGCTTGCAACCTGGTTTGGAAGCACCGGTTGGGCTTCAACATTAGTAGATGCAATTGCAGTAGTTTCAGGATTAACGATGCCCACGACCCCCGCAATTTTTCCGGATATAGAAGGATGTTGATAGACCCCCAACATCGAACCTGTTGCAGTCAGCGCAGCCAGCATTACTGCCGACCCTACCGTTGCCCGCCACTTCCAGTTGCTGGACTTTCCAGCGACTGGGGTATGCGGTGGCAGTGCTGGTTGATATGGCGGAGTATCTGACGGTGGTTGAGGTGCTTGTGTGTTTGTTGTGAAAAAATGATCGTGCCCAGGCGTTGCGGCCTGGTCATGAATTGCGGAATTGCTGGCCTGGATTGCAGCTAAATCGCGCTCAAAATTTTCTAATGGATTTATTGGAGGATTTTGGGCCTCGGTGGCCGCAGGTTCGGTAGTGGAGGAACGATCCTCATGAGCCTGTTTGATTAAATTGATGCAGGCACGTTCCAGCCGCTGGGTTTCATATTGTGAGGGTTCTTCCTCATCCAGCAAAGGGGTATCGTGATCATCTGAATCACTTGCGCTTTCAGCAATCGATTCCGAGAGTTCCCGTTCAAGGTTCATCTCAAGTGACGGGCTTGCGACCTCTTCCAGAGGGTCCACGTTCCAATTCGGTGTGGTCGCGACTGGGGGGGAGATGTTGGCACTAATGAAATCTAATTCGTCGACCGATGACTTGTCTTGCGGTGGTGAATTTTCTTCCTTTGTTGCCTTCTTTTCGTCTTTTGGGTTTCCCCTTGAAGTCTCATAGAGAGAGGGATGGTACTCGTTTACTAACTCCGACATGATTCCGCCCTTCAGATATTATCAGGGCCCCCCAAGCTCTACCCCGAAGGAAATCCAAAAATGTGGCAATTGTGTGGTGCATGATTAGTATTGTTACAAACATATTAACTCAAAATTAATATCTATTTACATTGGGTAAATTATATCAACTCAATAGCTGAATTTTATTATTGTGTTATTTAAATATATTCTGTTTTTAACAAAATATTAGTAATAACATATTCCATATGAATTGTGGCAATTTATCTAATTCAATATATTCGGCTGCATTATTAACTTAAAAAACCGAAGAAATAACTGGATATCGTCATCTGAATTATTTCACAAAATCAAAATTGCAGTGAAAAACACAAACCCGAATGCATTTGAAATCCGGGTCCGCGTCCTAGTCGTGAGAAGCCTGGAGGTGGGTGATTTCATTCACATAGCGTGGTTGATAATATGCGATGACCGACCGGCCATTCTTCGCCACCATCTCGGGTGTAATGAAAAAGTCAAAATGTACTTCGTTACCTTTCTCATCAACCACCAAAATCTCGTCCGGCAAATCTCCGGCGGTGGCTGCGTCGGCACCTGATAATATTCCAGCCATTTGTTTCCATTCTGGATCAATCTGCAAAGCATATTCGCCGAAGAGTGATTGCCCTTCATATTGCAGTTCAAACAAATCATTTCTGCTCTCGCTCACATAAAAAAGAGTGGCATAGTTCTCCAGCATTGGATGCAGTTGATCAATTTGCAGATCAATGGCTTCGATATTGAGGGAAAATGATGCTTCAAAGTTGCGTTCCGGAAAGCTCACTGTGACGCTGAACATTGGATAGCCATTGTCTTCGATATCAATAATTTTGCCAAACTCGGGAATTTCATCATCGCCCAATTCGGGGCCCAATTCGGGTTCCTGTTCTTCAGGGGCGCCGGCAAATTCGATTAGCTCTTGAGGAATTTTACGTTCCGGAAAAGTTGCGTCATCGCGGTAATGTGGTGCGCTTTCTGGAATGAGGCTGGATGTAGCGAAGGAACTGCCTGGAAACACGATGAGCAGGCTGACTATCATTGACGGGATGAAAATTCCGATGCTTGCCATGTTGCGAATTCCTGCCATTGCGTTCCAGCTCCCAATCGCGATTGCTTCCTGTGTGAAGCGAATATGCCTTGAATGCAGAGTTATTGAAAGCCGAGATTTCCGCGGTATGTGGCCCTTAATTGAACTACGCGCCTTAGCTGTTTTAAATCGTCCCTAAGTGGTTTAGATTATTTTTGCACACTATTGGGACGCGTGGTGTCGAGTTACGAACAGGAACATACAAAAGGCTGGATTATATCATGAAATTATCAAAACTTACATTCACAACACTCTGCGCTGGCTTGTTTCTGAACACTTATGCCCTTGCGCAATCCACGGGATCTGGTGGTGAATTTACCATCTTGAATCAAACCGATAACAACGTTGTCGTTGGATTTTACACCAATGATGGTGATGGGTGGAGTTCGAATTGGCTGAGTGAAGCTTTGACACCAGGGCAAAGCGACAACGCAGCGTTCAATGCGGAAACGGGTAGTTGTGATCAATTACTTCAGGTTGGCTGGCTTGGTGAGGATGACAGCGAAGTGCTTGATGAGCCCATCAGCATTGATATTTGTGAGGCATCCAATGTTCACTTGGCAGATAACGAAATCTATTTCGATTGATATCTGACAGGTATGTCCGGTTTCACGCCAGCGGTGGCATTAATGCTTCGGTCTGTTAGTTCTGCCGGATGTTGCAAGCGATTGCGACATCCGGGTTTGTTCTGACAAACTCAAACAGCATTGAATGTGTCGATCATCCCATCCCAGACCGGCACCAGTCTCATCAAATTGTCCCAGAAATCCTGTTTGCGCCGGACATCAAAGTCTTCAAGCGAAATTCCCTGTTGTTCTACCCATGTGTAGTAACCAAGGTTGAACAGGCGTTCCTTGCCAAAGCGGTCAAGCTCCAGGGTATGGTCGATGCCTGCACCCAGCATGAAGCGGCCATAAACTTCAGCGGCCTTTAATTCCGTGAACTTACCTTCTGCAAGACGATCCTCTGCTGCTTTTAGCTCAGTCCCGTACAATTCAGCGCCATCCGTTGCGACGGTGATAACTGCATCATCTTCACCCAATCCCATATATTTGGCATATTTGATCGCGCCGAGAATGTTGGCAATGGCGGAAAGTCCAAGGTTAGCGAGAGAAGCAAGTGCTTCCTGATTTATACCAATTCGCCCGGTCAGGTAGTTGCGTCCGGCAGTGGTATTAAACAACAGGTTCAGACTGTCTGTGGCGTGGTCAGAAACCCCGATTACAAAATCAGTGTTCATTGCATTGTGGATTAGCGGTATATGCTTGTCGCCGATACCTTGAATGTTGTGCTCGCCGTAACCGTTGTAGAGGAGGGTCGGGCATTCAGTTGCTTCAACGACGCAAATATCAGTGCCCAGGGCGTTCTTTAAATGATCACCTGCTGCCAAGGTTCCAGACGAGCCGGAGGCGGAAACAAATGCCCGGGCGTTTAATTTCTTTTGTGCATTTACAGCATTGAACACGCGCGCCAGCGCAGGACCTGTTACGGCGCGATGGATGATGTAGTTGCTGTATTCGGAGAACTGGTTGAGAATGACGTTTTGAGGATCCTTTGCCAGTGCGTGGCAGGCGTCATAAATTTCCTTTACATTGCTTTCAGTGCCAGTCGTGCGGACAATATCAGATGGTTCCAGTACCCAGTCTTCAAGCCATTGAAACCGCTCTGCACTCATTCCTTCCGGCAGCACAGCAACTCCATGGCAACCGAGGATACGTGAAATTGCAATGCCGCCCCGGCAGTAATTTCCGGTGGATGGCCATACCGCGCGGTGTTTCCTGATATCGAATTTTCCGGACATCAACCGTGGAACAAGACAGCCATAAGCCGCCAACACCTTGTGTGCGCGGATCATCGGAAAGCGGTTGCCCAGGGCAACAATGATTTTTGCCTCAACACCGGTAAGTTCCGGGCCAAGAACAATATGTTCGGGAACTTGCGATAGCCCCGTGCGGTTAGCATCATTATGCCAATGGACACGGAATAGATTGGCGGGATCTGCAATGTCTGGATCAACGCCGACGATTTCTGCAGCCTTGTCAGCCAGACGGGTAACCGGATCCGCAAGATCACTAATGCGTGGGAGGGTCACGCCCGCCTTTTGTAGTTGCTCAAGATTGCTGTCGTACACTTTTGTATCAACAACTTCGCGTTCCAGACCCAGACTCATCGTATCTTCCTTTGTGCATAAAACTGATTCCGAAAAACGAAAATCAGTGGCGGGTAGTTTCATTACTCAAAGCAGTAATACGAGCGTGCCCCGATGAAAATAAGCTCTGCTGAGCTCGAGAGAAGGGTAACAATAGGACGCCGCTCGTATCTTGATCATATTACGACATTAAGATGATGTAAAAATTCTATTCTCATCTATAATTCGATAAAATTTTGCAAAAACAAACCAAATATGCGATAAATCGCTCATGATTGGGACATTAGACAATTCAGACAAAATAATCCTGAACCATCTTCAGGAAGATGCCCGTGTCAGCATTGACGCATTGGCAGAACACAGCGGACTTTCTGCTGCTTCCGTGCAAAGGCGTCTTAAGAAGCTACGTGAGAGCAAGGTTATTGAGCGGGAAATAGCGGTTGTCGACCCCAGATATGTCAACCAGAGCATGACGTTTGTCGTATCCGTGGAGCTTGAGCGGGAACGGCTGGATCAACTGGATACGTTTCGTCGTCAGGCCAAAAAGGAACCTCAGGTACAGCAATGTTACTATGTAACCGGCATGGCGGATTTCATTCTGATTTGTATCGCCAGGGACATGGCTGAATTTGAGTTACTTACTCATCGATTGTTCTTTGAGAACACGAATATCCGGCGCTTTTCCACCTCTGTCGTTATGGATCGGACGAAGGTGGGACTGTTTGTACAAATTCCCGACGAAAATACTGATGTGTGACATTGAAACGGTCAGGTTCAGGTAGAGTTGATGTTCTTCAGCTTTCGAAACGGGTCACACCGCGGCGATCTTCGTCAATCACAACACCATGGATGAAAGATTCATGGGCTCGCTGATCGCAATGGTGGCGTGGGCAAAGCCTGCAATTCACCCCGATCTCTGTCGTGCGTGATTGGGAGAGGTTGATGTTCTGGCTGTAGACGATGCGGCTTGCATGTTCTGCGGCACATCCAAGCGAAACGGCAAGGCGTTTGTCTTCGGTAGTGTATTTGAGTGTAGGGCGGTCGACGGTACGGTTGATGGTGAAATAGCGTTGACCATCCGGCATCTCGACGAATTGCGGGAAGATCCGACCAGGCACTCGAAACGAAAAATGAACATCAAGCTTGGGGCAGGCGCCGCCATACCGACCCAACTGAATGGGTGTTGCGTTAAAGCGTTTGGTTACATTACCTGCCCGGTCGATCCGCAGGAAGAAAAACGGAATGCCTTTATTGCCGGGTTTCTGCATTGTGGTCACTCGATGGCAGGCATGCTCATAGGAAACCGCAAATTTTGTAGCCAGATGCTCGAAATCATAACTTGAGCTTTCCGCCTCATTCAGGAAGTCCTTGTAGGGCATCATCACAGCAGCAGCAAAATAATTTGCCAGTTCCACCCGGCACCGGCCGGTCTCTTCACTGTCTGTAATGCCACCTTCGCTGGTTATGTTGTTCAAGGTGTCCGAATGCTCAATCAGCGCGATTGAATGGGCCATCTGGAAAACCTTGTTGGTGTAATCAAGACCTTCGGACAGCAACAGTCGATTGTTGTGACGATCGAAGAACCGCAATGAGGAACCAAGTGTCTCGACGGGGACAATGCGGGTCTCTATTCCGAGTTGAACTGACAGATGTGTCTTGAGTGCGGAAAAGAATTCATCGGTTTCAAAGCGCCCCGGTTGGCGCAATTCCAATGCACGGATTTCCAGGACGTCAAAATAATTGTGCGAGCTGCGAAACAGGTCATGGACCGCCTGTTCGCCGGTTGACCCGTCAGCTTCACCGGTGGCGGCGTTGCTTGCGGCCAGTTTTTCACCCAGTGCGCGATAGGCCTTGAAAATATTGAACAGGCCATTGACCAGATTGGGTGCATTCTCAATCGCCGAACGCAATTCCTCAATGTCCGGGACGGATTCGCCAAAGGCAGGATGATTGGTGATCTGGCGCAAATCTGCAATCGCCAGCCTGGAGTCCGATTGGGTGAATTCACGCCAATCCATGCCAAATGCATCGGAAAGTGAAATCAACAATTTCAGGGATGCATTGCGCTGGTTTTTCTCAATCAAATTCACATAACTGGCGCTTACGCCCAGCAACTCGGCAAATGCTGCCTGGGTCAAGCCCCGTTCCTGGCGCAGTGCACGCATTTTTGGCCCGATGAAGATCTTCTCCTGTCGCATGTGTATTGTGTTATTTACAAAAAATACTTTTGTCAATTTTGTAAATTACAAAACAGACCGATTGACTTCATTTGTCTTGGCAAAGGCAATGGTTTCAGCCAAAACAGGCCATCGAAGGAGAGCAGGCGCATGAGACCTCAAGCTAAAATTACGTGTTCACTGGAAGCAACCGACGTCACCAGCGTTCGGGAGTTTGCTTTTGATGCGGTGATTGATCTGCGTCAGGATGCCTATGGCAATGCGCTGCCCGTTGAGGAGCAGTTGCTTCGGCGCATGCGCTATCAGTTCATATCCTACGAGCAATGTCCGCTGCAATGTGTTGGTGCAAGCGCGTCAGATATTCGGCAAGTTGTTGAAAAAATCGAAAGTACCGGCAAGAAGGTACTGGTTGTGACGCCGGAATTTGAATTGATGAGACAAATGCTGGTGGTTGGCGGCGTTGATGTTTATGAGCAGCCTCGCGAGGGAATTGCGATAGTACCGCCAAAACCGGAGTGGACCTGGCAGCCGGTTGCAGCGGGTGCATTCAGCTAAACTTGCCGATTATTGCCGCCCAGTCAGCTTTAAAAATTGATCATATAGTTTGCGCGACTGTTCGCCGGTCATTTCCGGCATGGTGAGCTGAAAACCGATCAGGGCCGCATATTCAATTTTGGCCAGCGCTTGTGCAGCATCTTCGGTGTATTTTCCAGATCGGCCGTAAAGCCCGCTCAAGAAGTTGATGCGTTCTGTATCTGCCTGCTGCACAATTTCACTGATCAGTGCGTTTCGGGCAGCCATCTGACGCATACCTTGCTCAATTTCTGGGTCCAGACGTCCGGCAAGCTGGTTCAGTAAATCCAGCCTCTCAAATGCACCATCAGCGGCTCTTTCTATGATTCGAGTTGTGAATTCCTCCGTCCAGTAGTCCGCCAGGCTCCGGAGGAAATCATCAATTGTTGAAAAATGAAAGTAGAATGAGCCGCGTGTCTTGCTGGCAAGCGTGCACAATTCTTCGACGGTCAAAGAGTCCGGTCCTCCATCCTTCAAGGCCTCAAGGCCGAGAAAAACCCAGTCTTTACGCTTGAAGCGCTTTTTTTGGAACAAGGTGGATGGAATACTCATAAAAATACCATATAGTATGGTATGTTACTATGCAACGGATTATGAGTTGGTAATTTGGGCCGAGGTGGCGGCCAATAAACCGTTTTGACAAACGCGTTTCCCATGGCAGTTTCCGGATTGAGAACTGCAAAGGGATGCCGTCATGTCGAATTTTACAAAGGGCGCTGCCTGGGTGCGTGGGGAGATTGTGCCAGTCAGTGAGGCTACCATTGCGGTAAATGATTGGGGGGTCACCCATTCAGATTGTGTCTATGACGTGTGCGGGGTGAATGACGGAGCATTTTTTCGGTTGCAGGATCATATTGATCGATTTCATGCCTCCATGGGGAGTTTGCAAATGTCGATCGAGCAGACACCCGAAGAAGTTCGGGCAATTCTCCATGCAATTGTTGCAAAGTCCGGCTTGCGTAGTTCCTATGCGGCGATGGTTACAAGCCGTGGTGTTCCAATGATCCCCGGCAGCCGCGACCCGCGCGATTGTGGCAACCATTTCTTCGCCTGGTGTGTCCCTTATATTTATGTGTTCAAGCCTGAGGTTGCAGCTCGGGGATCACGTCTTCATGTACCCGAGCACATCCACCGTATTCCCCAGGACAGCGTCGACCTTACCGCCAAGAATTACCATTGGGGTGACATGACGAGGGGATTGCTCGTTGCATTGGAAAAGGGGTTTGACAGTGTGGCGCTCACAGATCACGCGGGTAATTTGACCGAAGGGCCAGGATTTAATGTGTTCGCGGTGATCGACGGGAAACTTGTAACACCGGATGGAGGCGTGTTGATGGGGATTACAAGACAAACTGTGATCGAGATTGCAGGAGAAATGAATATGGTGGTTGAACAGCGCCCACTGCCGCTTGAAGAATTCTACGAGGCTGATGAAGTTTTCACGGCGACAACCGGGGGTGGTGTGTCACCAGTCACGAAGGTCAACGATCGGGTGTTTTCAAACGGGGCGCCTGGGCCAATAGCGCTTGAGTTCGGAGAAACCTATCGCGCATGGCTCGAGCGACCGGAACTAAGGGATGAGGTGACATATTCGTGATGGGCGTTTTTGTGAGGAGCGTTGTGTCCGGGTCTGATAGCTGCATATGATGAGCGTCCAATATGTGTACCTGGAGAGGAATTCAATATGAGCATACTCAAAACTGCCGCTTCTGTTGGTTCTTCCGGCCGCACATGGCGGGCATATCTCAGTACCCAGGTTGAGGGCAAGCGCGGGATTTCAGCCCGCGACCGGATCGGACTGGGACCCTGGTACAATGCCAATGGTGAACTGATTGCCAGTGATCTTGATATGCTTCACATCAACCCCAACCTCGTCAAGCGAACAGCGGTTGACGAAAATGGCTCCCAGGTGAAGGGACGTGGCGACAAGCCCAATGAGCACGATATTCTGACCGGCTCCAAGAATGATGGTACCGCATACTTCCCGTGGGAAAAGAGCGACCACACCTGTAGCAGTTGGACCAGTTCAGGTGAGGGCAGTGGTCAGGTTGGTCACCATGACCGGCATGGTGGTGGCAACACCTCATGGAATTCAGCCCATGCTTCGCGGGGTTGCAGCCAGCAAGATCTGGTTGGTACCGGAGGTGCCGGACTGTTGTATTGCTTCGCTGCGGACTAACTGCCCGTTTCGATTCACAAACCCGCGAACGTCATGGCCAATGCGAGAGCTGAGGCTACTGTCAGGACGGATATGATGCTCCAGTGACGCTGGAGCAGCAAAAACCCGCTGATTGCGGCAAGCAGAACGACACGCCAGTCAAGGGTGCTGAACTCCGGAACCCAGAACTGGAAGGGACCGGATTTTATGTACTCAAGCTTGCCGAAAAACACATGAAGGCCAAACCACAGCGACAGGTTGAGGATAACGCCAACGACTGCCGCGGTAATTGCGGTCAAGGCCCCCTTCAAACGGTGCTGGGTGTTGATCCAGTCGATATAGGGAGCACCGGCAAATATCCATAAAAAGCACGGGATGAATGTTGCCCAAAGTGCCACTGCTGCTCCGGAAAGTCCGAGCAACCAGTTGGCGGAACCTTCATGCCGGTAAGCTGCCAGATATCCAACAAACTCCGTCACCAGAATGAGTGGACCCGGGGTTGTTTCTGCAAGGCCCAACCCATCCATCATTTGACCCGCTTCAAGCCACCCATGACGGATTACCACGTCTTGCCCCATATAGGCCAAAACCGCATAGGCCCCGCCGAAGGTAACCACTGCAAGTTTCGAGAAAAACAGGCCGATGGCGCTCAAGATGTGTGTTGGTCCGAGTAATGCCGCCATTGCCGCAAGTGGCACTATCCAGATTACCAGCCAGGTGAGTATGGTTCGTAAAGTCTCACTGGTTTTGATGGACAGTTTGAGGGTTTTTTGATCAGCTTCTACAAGTGCTGGCAATCGCCAAAAGCCATACAGGGCTGCAAGAAATACAATCAGCGGGAAGGGTAGCGCCAACATGAAAATGGCGGTGAACGACAATCCGGCAATCAGCCAGTGAACTGTTTTCTTCAAGGCGCGTTTGGCAATCCGCAACAGGGCTTCGATGACGATCACCAGAACCGCCGCCTTGACCCCAAAGAAAACCGCTTCAACCAATGGCACGGAGCCAAATGCCGCGTAGATCATGGAAAGTGCCAGTACGATGGCGGCACCAGGCAGGACGAACAACAGGCCCGCCGCAAGCCCTCCCTTTAGTCCGTGCATGCGCCATCCGGCATAGGTCGCAAGCTGCATTGCTTCAGGACCTGGCAACAACATGCAAAAGCTTAGTGCATTCAGGAACTGCTCTTCACCCAGCCACTTCTTTTCGTCAACAATCATGCGATGCATCAAGGATATCTGGGCGGTAGGGCCACCAAACGAGAGCACCCCAATCTCGGCCCATACACGCAGGGCTTCGTGAAAACCGGGCTCATTGCCCGATTTGTTTTCAACACTTGCTTTGGTCATGGTGTCAGCCCTTTGAAATCGCGGCCGGCCAATCATGGCCTTCTTCGGTCGCATCGCGTGCCCAACGGTAGAGCGCGTCGTAAAGGACCATCCCCGCGTCCAACTGGGCCAGGTCATCACGATACATACGTGAAAGACCGAGAGAAGCGGCCAGCAATCCCGCAGCCTCGGGGGCAAGGTCGTGGTTGTTGGTATCTGCGCCACGCACAATAGTCGCCAAATGTTTCAGTGGCTCAATGTCCAACTTGAACTCCTCAACCATGGTGTCGAAAGTGCAGCGATCATCGCGATGGCTCCAGAAAACATCTTCAATGTCGAACGGTGTTGCATCGAACTTTTCCGCCACATTCATGACTTCTGGAGGCGACACGAAAAGGAATTGCGCACCTGGATCAATAAATCGCCGGATCAACCAGGGGCACGCAATGCGGTCAATCTTGGGTCGATGACGCGTAACCCAGACCGTGCGACCTTCTGAATTCAAAGGTGGTAGTTTCTCAGCCGGGACCAACGGTTCACCCGCATCCCGCCAGGCAAAGTTTCCGCCCATAAGGGTTTCCGCGGCAATACCATGATCCCGCAGAATTGCAGCGGCACCCTGACTGAGTTTCAAGCCCTTCTGGCAAATCACCACAACCCGCTTGTCCGCGAGTTTTGGCGCAAGCGCTGCAATGTCCTTGAACGGATGGCGAAATGACGAGGGTATGAATCGGGGATCGCTTTCGAAATCCTCGTCGATGCAGATATCAACAAGAACCGGTGCGTCGGGGGTGCCGATCAAGCGTGACAATTGAGTTGCAGTAATTTCTGTTGGAGACGGCATAGGCGTCCTCCCTATGTTTCAGGGTTTTAAGGACGCGATCGTTGGGCTGACGCCTCACGGGGTCGTCGCGGTGAACCCCATGGCGCATACAAACACCATCGGTGCCCCTTCTGTCAACTTGTTGAATTTCAATTGTAGACCGTTTCTACTAACCGCCAGTGGTGCTCATATGGCGGCCAACCGAAGGTGCCTGGTTGCGACCGATGATAAAATCGTGGCCCTTGGGCTTGCGGGTAATTGCTTCGTCGATCGCAGCTGATACCAGATCATTGGCCTCTGAATTTCTGAGTGGTGTGCGAAGGTCCGCGGCATCTTCCTGACCAAGGCACAGGAACAAGGTACCGGTGCATGTCAGGCGTACCCGGTTGCAGCTTTCACAGAAATTATGAGTCATCGGCGTGATGAAGCCAATTCTGCCCCCGGTTTCTTCGGCTTTCACATAGCGCGCCGGGCCACCGGTTTTGTAGGGGATGTCGATCAGAGAATATTTCTCCTCCAGTCGCGAGCGTACCAGTGACAGAGGCAGATACTGGTCGGTGCGATCCTCGTCAATTTCGCCAAGCGGCATGGTCTCGATCAAGGTGAAATCAAACCCTTCACCGTGTGCCCAGTCGATCATCGAACTGATTTCGTGCTCGTTGACCTCCTTGAGGGCAACGGTGTTGATCTTGATTTCCAGACCCGCTTTACGTGCTGCTTCGATCCCCCCAAGCACCTGGGGCAGTCGGCCCCAACGGGTGATTTTGGCAAATTTATCCTCATCAAGCGTATCAAGCGACACGTTGATGCGCCGCACGCCCGCCGCGACGAGTTCGTCTGCGTATCGGGCAAGCTGGGAACCGTTGGTTGTGAGGGTGAGTTCTTCCAATTGATTGGTTTCAATCAGCTTGCCGAGGTTGCGGACCAATTCCATAACGCCGCGCCGAACCAGCGGTTCCCCACCGGTCAATCGAAGTTTGCGCACCCCCTTGGATACGAACACGGTGCAAAGCCGCTCAAGTTCTTCGAGTGTCAACAATTCCCGCTTTGGCAGAAATGTCATGTCCTCGGCCATGCAATAGACGCAACGAAAATCGCAGCGATCGGTGACAGATACCCGAAGGTATTCAACGGTACGACCAAAGGGATCGATCATGCTTGTCATATTGCGGGTTCCTCAAACCATTCAGTAGTTGGCTTGGTAGGCCAAGCCGCATCTTATCAATGGTGGATGCATTGGTACAGTTATGCTTTGAGCTAAGTCAACATTGTCAAAAAAGACCTGAAATCACTCCCCGCGCTTCAAATGCGTCATCAGAATTCGTTTTGATGAATTGTAAATATGCATTAATTATCATTCTGGAAGTCAGAAAAATTGCAACTTCATCCAGGGTTTCGCGAATGTGCCCTGAAACAGGATAAAGCCGATGTCTGATTCAGAAACAAAGCCGTCAAGGCGTAGCGGTGGACGTAGTGCACGGGTTGCATTGCGTTCAGAAAAACTGGCAGAAGATTTGCGACCCATTTATGCGGGTCTTGTAGGTGGACGCTACAGGCCGTTGACGGAGGCGGCTGTAAAGCGGATCCATGAGGCAGCACTTGATGCGCTTGAGACTATTGGTTTGTGTGACGCGCCTGAAACCGGTGTTGAAATCCTCACAAATGCCGGTGCCATCCTTGGTGATGATGGTCGCATACGATTTCCGCGTGCGCTGGTGGAAGACATGCTTGCAAAGGCTGGCCGTGACATCACGCTCTATTCGCGAGGCGATGCCAGACATGACCTGCAGCTTTCTGGAAGTCGTGTCCATTACGGAACTGCTGGCGCGGCTGTTCATATTGTTGATGTGGAAAAGAACGAATATCGGGAGTCAACGGTACAAGATCTCTTTGATGCGGCCCGCATAACCGAGCAATTGGACAATGTGCATTTTTATCAACGCACCATGGTGTGCCGCGACATAGCCGACAATTACGAGATGGACCTTAACACAGTCTATGCTTGCTGTGCCGGTACCCGAAAGCATGTGGGCACGAGTATATTCGAACCGGAATATGTGCCGGGCATCATGGAGATGCTGCACATGATTGCGGGCGGTGAGGACAAATGGCGCGAGCGACCTTTTGTCTCCAACTCAAACTGTTTTGTTGTGCCGCCGATGAAGTTTGCGACCGAAAGTTGTCGGGTGATGGAGGATCTGGTCAATGGCGGAATGCCAATACTGCTGCTTTCTGCCGGTCAGGCGGGTGCAACCGCACCGGCACCCCTTGCAACAGCGATAGTGCAAGCTGTGGCTGAGTGTCTTGCTGGCCTAGTTTATGTCAATGCGATCAAACCTGGCCATCCGGCGATCTTCGGCACCTGGCCATTCGTTTCCGACCTTCGCACGGGAGCCATGTCTGGCGGTTCCGGGGAACAGGCGTTGTTATCTGCTGGATGTGCCCAAATGCATCGGTTTTATGATCTGCCGGGTGGCGCACCTGCTGGTATCGCAGATGCTAAAATGCCGGATATGCAAGCTGGCTGGGAGCAGGCAATTTCCAATTTGTCGGTTGGTCTCAGTGGCCTCAACATGGTCTATGAGAGTGTTGGTATGCACGCCTCGCTACTTGGCTTCAGCCTTGAATCGCTCATTCTTGGTGATGATTTGCTCGGTCAGGTTCAACGTTGCATCAAGGGTATTGAGGTAACAGAGGACAGTGTTTCACTGGATGCAATGAAATCTGTTTGTCTGGACGGACCGGGCCATTATCTTGGTCATGACCAGACCTTGGCATTGATGCAGACGGAGTATGTGTATCCAGAGCTTGCAGACCGTACTTCACCCAAGGAGTGGATGGAGAATGACAAGCCAAATCTCATCAAGAAGACGATTGAACGCAAGCGCGCCATTCTGGATGCGCCGGCGGAGGTGATCATTGATCCGGCAATCGATGCGGAAATCCGCAAGAAGTTCAATATTCATCTGAAAATTTGAGTGGGTTTTCAAAGCCTGTAAAGCTCAAGAGCGTCAATTTGATCATTTCAGATTGGCGCTCTTTTTGTCTCGGCCGTTGTAATATTCAGCTGTTGTCTGCGGTAACGACACGTACCGTCAGATCAGCTTTTTCGCCACTGATGGTCAGCAGACAATCGCTCGAAATGTTTGGCCAGATCTGTGTTTCACATGCGGATTTCAGCGCTGCAGCGGAGGTTGTTTGAACGGCTGCCTGAGATGCCATTACAGACAATGCGACTGCAGCGATGGTAGCTGTAAGAATAGTAGCTTTGGTCATGATCGGCTCCCTTGTGGTGTAAATTAAATATAGGGAGTTGTGGGTCTGGTGGATGTGCAGGAATGCACATTGTGGGAGTTAGCCGGTTTTCAATATTTCTACAATTTCGTCAAATCATTGAATTTATTACGGATTTTCATAGATATTTCCGTTACGTAAGCTGCTGAATATGGGTTAAACGAGGTGATTATGCTAAACTTTAGTAGTGATTCGCGGGCATTGAGCTGCGGAAAATCCGAAGGGGATTAATCATGATGAAACAAGCCAAGTCAGTAATCTCTGAGTTAATTGAAGTAGGCATAATGCTTCTCGCACTTGCGATTATCGCATCATTGCTCTTCGGCGGTGTGATACCGTTCTTTGGATCAGTCGTTGACAACATCACCGGACTGGTTGGAAAACTGGGCGATGCGGGCATGGTTGGCCTGATCGCGCTTGGTATCATTCTCTGGCTCTTCAGCAAGCGCTAAGACCCAGGGTTACTAAACACTCAAAGATGCGGGAGGCAGGTTTGTCTCCCGTATTTTGGGGGCAATATGAACATTGAAAAAATTACGGCGTATCTCTGGCGATTAATTGAATTGATCACACAGGTCATAATTGTCTTCGTCTTGGCGGCGCTGCTGCTGGGTGAAAATGCCGGTTCTGCGGTTAATCATGTCTATTACAATGTGCGGATATTCCTCATGTCCCTGCCGCCGTCTTCCATCGCGGTGGCCTTGCTGATCGCAGTGTTTTTTTGGTGGAAGCGAAAGTAACAACCCCAGTCGTTCGACAATCCGTCCCTTGCAACCGAGATGGTCTGAATTGACCTATTTGTTACCGGCAATTTCCATATACCGTCGGTCAAGTTCTTCATGACGGGCAAGGGCTGCCGGATCGAGGTCGGTCTCTGCGGGAATATTGCTGCCGAAATGACCATATTTGTCTTCGCCCCGCACCAGCATGGCTGTATCAAGATCATGCTTGGTTTGCCGCACATGGGGGGCAATAAATTGGGCGTTCAAGCCAATACGTCGATCATCACTGTTGTTGGGCATTGAAGCGTGCAATGTCCAGCCGTGGTGAAATGAAGCCTCGCCCGGTTTTAGTGGGCACATCAGCGCTCTTTCCTCGCTTACGCCGCGAACGGTTTGTCCCTGATACAGAACGTTGTTGTTATCCTCCGGGTCAAGTTCATGATCCTGGCGGCCATGGACGTGGCTTCCCGGCACCATGCGCATACAGCCGCTACTCTCACTTGCCGGTGAAAGAGCCAGCCAAAGGGTGACCTGGTCATCATGGCTAAAGCCCCAATAGGTCAAGTCCTGATGCCAGCTCACATGCGAGGGAGTATTGGGTTCCTTGATGATGTATGTCGCATTGTGCAGCAGAATATCTGGCCCGATCAATTGCTCAACCACATCAAGTACTCTTGGATGAGTGGTGAGTTCCTTTGGCGAACGCATAATCGTATGGATCTTGTTTTTGTAATGAAGCGGCCCAAAGCTGGCTTCAATATCTTCCATTGCCTTGCGGTGGATGGCTGCTTCTTCTTCGTTGATGATTTCAACTCCGGAAACGTATCCGTCGCGCCTGTAGTTACGCTTGATGTTTTGAAGTTCTTCCATGACCCTGTGTCCTCAAAGTCGATGACGTGTTTGGAGAACTTGAATCACATTGTGCAATTTTGCAATCAGGAATTTTGTTATTTCAATCAAGCCCGCTTCCGGTTCACCAAGACGATGCCGATACCCACTAAAGCAAGTGCAATTACGATGTTCCAGGATAGTTGATCGTCGAATATTATCCAGCCAAACAGAACGCCGAAGAGCGGAGCCAAAAAGCTGAATGATGCCATGTCAGAAGCTGGATAGACCGAAAGTACATAAAACCAGGTCAAAAACCCGGCACAGACCACTACAAGTATCTGAAAGGCAAAAATGCCCCAGTGGAACAGGGTTGGTTCACGGAAGGTATCACCAAATAGAAATGCCAAAGGCAAAATGATCATCGCGGATACGGTGAGCTGATACAGAAGCTGCATTTCAGGCACCGCTTTGGAAAACTTTGTAGTCCTTGCGACAATAGCTATCCCTGCCCAACACATTGAACCCACTATGCACATCAGATCCCCAATGAAAGCATTATCAGTAGCCGGTGCTGTATTGGAAGACAGGGCCAGAATGACCCCGACAAATGCAAGTACAAGGCCGAGAGTGCGTATCTTTGTGAGTGTCTCGCCGGGTATCCAGTAATGGGCTGCCAGAGCGACCCAAAATGGCATGGTGTAGAAGAAAATCGAGGCGCGTGAAACGGTTGTGTATTCAAGCGCCTGAAACAACAGCATGAATTCGGACGCAAAGAATATGCCGCAAACAATGCCTGGTAGCAGGCTACCATCGGAAATGCTCAAGGGTTTGTTGCGGTAAACTGCGTAGAGAAAAATCAACGGTGCGGCACACAAGGATCGAAGACCGGCCTGAAACAGCGGGTGCATCCCGGAGTTGACAATCTTGACCGCTGATTGGTTGAAGCCGAAAAGCATCATCACGGTCAGAAGTAACAACGCACCCAGTACATCAATGTGATCCTTGCGACTCATCTTGGAGCTCACTATCTGCATAAGTATTGCAACTTCCGGCTTAGGCTACCCACCGGATTTGCGCAATCACTCAATGCGGCCATTGGCCCCTTGTACACTGGCGAGTTTTCCCGCACTAAACTGCATGCTGACCGTGGCGGCTGGCACCAAATTATCCAGAGCGTTTGAATGACTACAATTTCCAATCCCAAAGCCTTTTTGACCAGCCTGTTTGATGCAGCTGTATCGGCTGCCGACCCGGCGGGCACGATAAGCCGTTATCTACCGAAACTTCCAAAAGGGCGAACCATCGTCGTCGGGGCAGGTAAGGCTTCTGCGCAAATGGCACGCGCTTTTGAAAATGTGTGGGATGGACCGCTTGAAGGTTTGGTGGTCACCCGCTACGGGTTCTCGACACCCTGTGAACGAATTGAAATAATTGAAGCGGCTCACCCGGTACCGGATGCGGCGGGGTTTGAAGCATCTACCAGGATTCTTGAAACTGTCGAAGGCCTGACCGAAGATGATCTGGTTGTTGCCCTGATATCCGGGGGTGGTTCCGCACTGCTTCCCTCGCCTCCAAACGGCTTGTCACTTGAAGACGAATTTGCCGTGAACCGTGTGTTACTTGCTTCGGGTGCACCGATTTCATCAATGAATACAGTTCGTAAGCATGTATCCGCAATCAAAGGTGGGCGACTGGCGGTTGCCGCCTATCCGGCAAAAGTTGTTTCATTGTTGGTATCCGATATTCCAGGTGACCATCCGCAATTTATCGCGTCGGGTCCAACAGTTGCGGATGCCGCAAATCGTCAGGATGCGTTGCGAATTGTCGGCCAGTACGGGATGGAACTGCCTGCGGCGGTGATGGCACATTTGAACTCCAGTAATGCGGATGCTCCCCAACCTGATGATCTAAAACTTGTCCGTGCTGAGCATCATATTATTGCATCTGCTGCAAAGTCGCTGGAGAGTGCAGCTGACATTGCTCAAAAAGCTGGAATTGAAGCAGCAATTATTTCCGATGCAATTGAGGGTGAGTCCCGTGAAGCGGCTCGCACGCAAGCAGCGATGGCCAAGGAAATTTTGCATCGCAATCGACCTTTCAACAAACCGGTTGTTCTTTTGTCGGGTGGCGAAACGACTGTAACGATCAAGGGAAAAGGCAAGGGCGGCCCCAACACCGAGTTTTTGCTCTCGCTGGCAATGGATATCAATGGTGAGGCAAATATTCATGCTCTCAGCGCTGACACAGACGGAATTGACGGCAGTGAGGACAATGCCGGCGCATTTGTAGATGGTGGTACAATCGCTAAAATGCGTGAAGCGGGTATGGACCCGGTTACTTTTCTCGAAAACAATGATGCCTGGAGTGCTTTTAATCAGATAGGCGAATTGTTTGTGCCAGGTCCAACCGGTACGAATGTCAATGATTTCCGGGCGATCCTGATTAGCTGAGGAGTAGGATATGTCAGACCCTATCGTTATTGTAGGCGCAAAAAGAACCCCGATGGCCGGATTCCAGGGAGAATTTTCCGGTCTGTCGGCTTCTGAGCTTGGTGGTGTTGCCATTGAGGCGGCAATCGAGCAATCCGGCATTGATCGGGACAAAGTCGATGAAGTTTTGATGGGCTGCGTTCTTCAGGCGGGGCAGGGACAGGCACCTGGACGTCAGGCATCTCTGGCTGGCGGTTTGGACAAGAATGTGCCTGCGACAACGCTCAACAAGATGTGCGGATCCGGTATGAAAGCTGCCATGGTTGCCTTCGATCAGCTCAAGGCTGGAAATGGCGAAGTGGTTGTAGCAGGCGGTATGGAATCAATGACCAATGCGCCGTACCTGTTGGAAAAGATGCGCGGTGGTGCTCGCCTTGGACACGGGCAGGTGATTGATCACATGTTTCTGGATGGTCTTGAAGACGCGTACGACAAGGGTCGTTTGATGGGCACATTCGCCGAGGATTGTGCCGAGAAGTATCAGTTTACCCGTGAAGCGCAGGACACATTTGCGCTTAAGTCGCTGGAAAATGCACTGGGTGCCGAAGAGAACGGCAGGTTTTCGAATGAGATAGTGCCGGTAACGATATCAAGCCGTTCGGGCGATACAGAGATCAATAGCGACGAACAGCCCCGTAGCGCCCGACCGGACAAGATTCCTCAACTGAAACCGGTCTTTCGAAAGGAAGGAACCGTAACAGCCGCCAATGCGTCTTCAATTTCAGATGGTGCGGCAGCGTTGGTGCTTACCCGGGAGAGTGTTGCCAAAAGAGAGGGATTGGATATCCGGGCGATCATTCACGGACATGCCAGTCATGCACAGGAGCCGGGCTGGTTTACCACCGCACCGGTACCAGCAGCGCAGAAGTTGCTGGAGAAAACGGGTTGGAAAAATGAGGATGTGGATTTGTGGGAGGTGAACGAGGCGTTTGCTGTTGTGCCCATGGCGTTCATGCATGAATTTGGTCTTGATCGTGAGGTTGTGAATGTACATGGCGGTGCCTGTGCATTGGGGCACCCGATCGGTGCATCCGGCGCACGTATCATCGTGACTTTGCTCAATGCGCTTGAGACCTACAACAAGAAGCGCGGTGTTGCAGCCATATGCATTGGCGGTGGCGAGGGAACAGCAATCGCAATTGAAAGGCCGTAAATCACCATGAAACTGGATAGCACAATATCGGCAGTTATTACCGGTGGCAGTTCGGGTTTGGGAGAAGGCACCGCACGCACACTTGCAGCAAGTGGCGTTAATGTCAGTATTCTTGACGTCAATATAGAGGCAGGAGAGCAAATAGCATCCGAGCTTGGTGGCGCGTTTGCCCAGGTTGATGTGTCCGATCCAAAATCAGTTGCGGAAGGATTTGCGATTGTAAGGGCGGCCAATGGTCAGGAACGCATTTGCGTTAATTGTGCAGGTATTGCTCCTGCGGCGAAGACTGTGGACCGGGAAGGTGCGCCACATGATGCAGCGCTTTATGCCAAGATTATCGGTGTAAACCTGATTGGGACCTTCAATGCCGCCAGCCAGTCGGCAGCAGGCATGATCAAGGAAGACCCGCTGAACAAAGATGGTGAGCGCGGCGTGATCATCAATACGGCTTCCGTTGCTGCGTTTGACGGACAGGTCGGGCAAATTGCCTACGGATCATCGAAGGCAGGTGTTGCCGGAATGACCCTGCCGATGGCGCGGGATTTGTCTCGCGACGGGGTTCGGGTGATGACGATTGCGCCGGGAATTTTTGGTACACCAATGGTGTCGGGAATGCCTCAGGAAGTCCAGGATTCACTAGCGGCGATGGTGCCGTTCCCTTCGCGTCTTGGCGCTGCGGCAGACTATGCGTCGCTTGTATTGCAAATCATCGATAATCCAATGCTCAATGGCGAAACCATCAGGCTGGATGGCGCAATCCGCATGGCACCACGTTAAGCCAATAATCTCTCAGTTGTATCCGCCATAAGAAAACCCCGCCAAACTTGCGTTTGGCGGGGTTAAATTCAGTCCTAGTTTTGAGCGCTGGTTCAGGGCGCTACTGGAGGTCAGGACTGAATGTTCCTTAGAAGTCGCGGCGGACCGTGAGTTCCCAGTTGTTGTAGTCGAAGCTTGTACCAACTGGCTGCAATGCACCGTTAACCAGGTAAGAAGCCGAACGCTCGGTATCACCTGCAGTGTATGAAGCCTTGACGTGGAAGCCAGGAGCAGCAGCAGGATACCAGTTCAGGCCAACAGACCACTGGTTGGTGTCCCCTTCTGTGATACCGGTGGCAACAGCAGCGGCACCAGTTACACAACCACCACCAACTACACCAACAGCACCACCTGGAACAGAAGTACCAGCAGCTGCACCACCAGCACAGGCGTTACCGCCATCAATATGGTAGTAGTTGGCCCAGAACTGAACCTCATCCGTCAGGTCCATGGCGTAAGCTACACCCCAAACACTTTCAGCGTTTTCTGTCAGCAGGTTAGAGTGCACATAGGCGGTGTTGTAGTCGCCATCAGCCATGTACATGGCCCAGAGCGTTGCACCAGGTGCCATGCTGGAGAGATCGACGTTTGCACTGACTTTGTATGCCCAGCCACCGATATCGGTAACTGTCATTGCACCCGGTACTGCACCTACAGGTGTAAGCTCAGGTGCGATCGAATCGTGTACTGCCGTACCAGCAATACCCCATCCGTCACCGGAGTAGTTGAAACCGGCATAGAAGTTGGCACGACCATCGGTACCACCAGAGTTGGTAGCGTTACCGAATGCATCACGACCATAGTCGATGCGTGGATCGTCAGCACCAACCGTGATTGCAAGACCATCTGCTGCCCAGGTGTAGTCAGCAAGGGTTGCATCATCAAAGCCGTAGAAGCCGTCTGGGTATACAATACCCGAAGCAACTGTGGCGATTGATTCAGCGTTGACCCAGCCGTAACCGTGGTTGGTTGTCCAGTAGTTGTCGGAGAAACCGAAACGGAAACCGGCGATTGAGATCAATGCCCGGTCCATGTCGATGTCAACATCAACGTTGGACTGACCACCTTCAAGACGATACTGGGCACGCAATGTGCCCCAATCGGTCTCGTTTCTTGTGTCAATGTTCAAACGAGCCCGCTGACCCCAAAGCGTGAAGCTTGGGTCATTACGTACGGCAACTAGACCAGTCATGGTACCAGCACCACCAAGACCACCGCCGATTTGACCACCAACGGTCGCGTTACCTACCTCAAAATTACCATCAAGGTGCAGTTTCTCATAGCCTGAACGCACGAAGCCATTAAAGCTGATGCAGGTTTCTGTTCCCGGAATATAGAAGAACCCGGAACCGTATGCATCACAGATGCGTACGTATTCTACTGGCTCTGGCTCAACGACGATAGCGTCGGCGGCCTGAGCACCGGTTGCAACAACCATGGCTGCTGCAGAACCCAAAAGGAGAGATTTAATTCTCATAGTTTATTTCCCTGTAGTTTCAAAATTTCCAACCTCTGGATAATCCATATATTGGTGGTAAAATTACTACATATTTAAATATTACGTTGTCAAATTTTGAATCGATATTTGAGTTGCAATAAGGGGAAATAACTCTTTTTAATTTTTAGTGTAGCAAAAATACCACACATAATATCTTATTTTGTATCCAAATATGTGGAAATATATGAGATTGAGCGTGCTCACAAAAGTGTGATAGGCTTAACCCGGTAACAAGTTGGGGACGAATCTTTGTTTACGGGTAATGATTTGCGGGCTTTTCGGGAGGCGCGAGGCTGGACTTTGCGGCAATTCAGTGGCGTTATCGGAGTGAGCGTGAAAACGCTGCAAGTTGTCGAAAAAGAAAACAAGCCTGTTCCACTACAGTTACGGTTGGCGCTTGCGGCTATAAAGGCCGGCATTCATCCCATTGAATAGTTGATTTGGGTTGGTGAATTTATCCCAATCAACAAATTTCTCCGATCTATCACCATCGACGAAAACACTATTCACTCACATAGATGTGTCTTTATCTTGGCCCCAGTTTTGATAGCTTCGTTCCATGTTGAGGTCTCAAAGAGACGCATTTGTCGCTTGAGACGAATCAACTGGATACAGGAGATCACGTGATTACTAAATGTAATTTGCAGTTGCTTCTGGACATGAAGCACTGGACGATTGAAGAAGCAGCAGATGCCATTGGCGATAATCCCCAGCGTTTGCAGCGGGTTGCCGAGGGGTTGGAACCCATGGGGCGCACGGCATTGCTTGCGGCGCTAGCCATAAAGAACGATTTACCTCCGATAGATCACAAGAACGGCGATGGTAGTGGACAGCCGCAATCCTGGGACAGTACCCAACAACGGGCTTAGCGAATTTGTAACCTACTATATCACACCACTATCCCGAAGCTGTGAAACATCCTGCGGCGAGTAGCCAAGTTCTCCCAAAATCTCTTCATTGTGTTCACCCAGTTGTGGCGGTGCGCTGGTGATTTCGGGAGAGCCGTGCTGATAGGTGAATGCCGCGACTGGAAATCTTGATGGCGAACCATTAAAACCGGACAGTTTGCTGTCCTGCATTACCGGCCTGGAAGCCAATTGCTCGCAGCTCATGGTTTCGTCCATTTTTCTGGCTTTGCCAGCAGGAATGCCGGCCTTGTTGAGAATTTCCTCCCACTCATCTGCAGTTTTGGTGGAGATGGCGGCGCTAATCAGCGCTGTGTCCGATTCCAGGGATTGTGACACCAGATGGCGCGGGGTATCCAGGACCTCGCTTGCACGATCCTCAGCACCTATTACGTCGAACAGCTTGCTCATTTGCCTGCGGGTCCATGCCCCAATCGCCAGCAGGTCATCCTTTGCCATATAGCAGGCGTAACCGGCCCGGCTGCGAATTTCGATCCCTTGAACCGGTGGCGGATTGCCGGTTGTTAGCGTTGCCGTGACACTGGAACTCATCAGCATCAATGCCGCATCCAGCATGGAGACATCAATACGCTGGCCTTTTCCGGTGCGGGTACGCTGAAAGAGCGCTGCCGAGATTGCCATCGCCGCATGGGCACCGGTGCCATAATCGATTACCGCAGGCCCAACTTTAACCGGAGAGGTTTCGGGTGTGCCATTGGCATGCATCAGGCCGGAATAGGCCTGTATCACCAGATCATAGGATGGATCATTACCTTTGGGCCCGGTTCGGCCATAGCCTGTGAGTGAACAGTATATGATTTGCGGGTTGACCTTGGCCACATCTTCATAACCCAGCCCGAGACCCTCAAGTGAGCCACCGGAATAATTTTCAACCATCACATCTGCTGTGCGTGCCAGATCAAGCAGGATCTTTTTTCCCTTTGGCGTTTTGAGATTGAGAGTAAGCGAGCGTTTGTTTGAAGCTTGGGTCTGGAAGTATACCCCCATCTGCGCCTCGTTGAGTGCTGCCACTTCTCCTTCAAAACGGGTCATGTCTGGATTGTCCGGTGGTTCGATCTTGATGACATCAGCACCCATAACGGCAAGTTGATATGTGCTGAATGGCCCGGCGAAAACGTGGGTCAAATCGAGGACGCGGATGCCTTCAAATGGTTTCATGGTGGTAATCCGGTTTGTCTCAAGAGAAGTCGCTATTTTAAATTGGGCGTTCTTTCGAGAAGTTGTTTCAACAGCTTCCAAAGTGAGGGACTGGCATATTCAATAATGGTATTTTTTTTCAATGCTTGTGCAAGTGAAATTTTGTTCTCCAATCAGTTTTGACGTTGAATGTGCAGGAGATTTCGAGAGCGGGAATAGAATTTTTTGGGGAATGTCCGTTTTACACCGGTGGTCTCAATTGATCGACGCAACACTTTAATCTTTTAGGAAAAGATGGAGTGTTGGAATGGATTACAGACGTCGGATATATTTTACAGCAGAACAGAAGTGCGAGATCTGGGATCGCTGGCAGCGCGGCGAGCCGATGAGTTCGATTGGGCGGTTGTTTGACCGGGGTTCCTCATCGATTTATCCGCTGTTGTCGCGCACGGGTGGTATTCGTCCACCGGAGCGCAAGCGATCAAGACTGGCGCTGACACTGGTAGAGCGGGAAATGATCTCCAGAGGTCTGGCCATGTGTCATTCGCTGCGGGCACGAAGAACAGCTATATCGCCACCCTTGTTGAACGTCAGTAGACAGATTTAGCCAGTGTGTTGCGTCGACCGGTTGAGGTGACAACCCATAGCGGACATAAACCCATCTTAATATGACGTCCGATTTGCCCCCGAAAGCGGACATGGTTGTTTCCAGTCACCTCCTCCCCTAGGCCTTTGCGCGTTCGCCTTTCGGGTCATACATCGGTTTCAGGCTAGCTTCCGCCTTGACGCGGGTGCCCGCGACTTCGATCTCGTAAGTTGATGCGAGTACGTCTTCCGGCTTTTCGCCCTTGCACGGCACGTAGCCCATGCCAATTGCGGCACCTAATGTATGGCCGTAATTGCCGGAGGAAATATACGAGACAATCTCGCCATCGCGGATCAACGGCTCATTGTGGTAGAGCAGGGGCTCGGGATCGCTAAGCTTGAACTGCACCATGCGGTTTTCCAACCCTTCTTCCTTTTTCTTCAGAACCGCATCACGGCCGATGAATTCCGGCTTGTTGGTTTTAACCGCAAAGCCAAGGCCCGCCTCCAACACATGGTCCTCGGTGGTGATGTCATGACCAAAATGGCGGAATGCTTTTTCGATCCGGCAACTGTCCATCATGTGCATGCCGCAGAGCTTCAGATTGAAGTCCTGGCCCGCTTCTTCGAGCGTTTCAAACACATGGCCTGCCATGTCTGAGGAGATATAGATTTCCCAACCGAGTTCACCGACATAGGTGACCCGGTGAACGCGTGCCATTCCCATGCCGATATCTATTTGTTGTGACGTGCCAAACGGATTTGCCTCGTTGGAAAAATCATTTGGACTTACCTTTTGCATGAGTTCACGGGCGCGGGGTCCCATTATGGCCAGAACGCCTTCGCCGGCGGTGACATCGGTAATCACGACATTTGCGTCACCGGCGTGACGGGTCATCCAGGCCTGGTCTGCAAGCCGCGTTGCCGCCGGGGTTACCACCAGATAGCAGGTTTCGCTTAAGCGTGTGACGGTGACATCTGCCTCAATGCCGCCGCGGCTGTTCAGGAACTGGGTATAGACAATTTTACCTGTGGGCACGGACAGGTCTGCACCGCAAATTTTATTCAGAACCACTTCGGCGTCCGGGCCTTCGACCCGGATTTTTCCGAACGAGGACATGTCATACATGCCGACATTTTCACGCACGGCGCGGTGTTCGGCAGCGGAATTTTCAAACCAGTTCTGGCGTTTCCATGAATACTGGTACTCGCGTTCCTGGCCTTCATTGGCAAACCAGTTGGCGCGCTCCCATCCGGCAATCTCACCCATTACGCCACCGCGAGACTTCAGGTGCTCATGGAACGGCGTGCGGCGAACGCCACGGGCAGTTTCCTTTTGCCGATACGGAAAGTGGTCTGCGTAGAGCAGGCCAAGCGTCTCGGTGGAGCGCTCGTAGAGATAGGTCTTGTTGCCCTGGAACGGCTGCATGCGGGAGACGTCCACATCACCAAGGTCAAAAGGTTTTTCACCGGTTTCCATCCATTCGGCCAGCGCCATTCCGGCACCCCCAGCCGATTGAATGCCAATTGAGTTGAAGCCTGCGGCGACAAAGAAGTTTTTCAAATTGGGTGCTTCACCCAGATGGTATGCGTCATCGGGAGTGAAACTTTCGGGTCCGTTGAAAAAGGTATGGATGCCAGCCTCCTCCAGTTTCGGGAACCGGTTTACGGCCTTTTCCAGAATTGGTTCGAAGTGATCGAAATCTTCCTGCAGCTGATCGAAGCAGAAATCATCCGGGATGCCATTCATGCCCCATGGTTTTGCATTGGGTTCAAAGGCACCAAGCAGCATCTTGCCGGCATCTTCCTTGTAGTAGGCGCACTCATCCGGTACGCGCAGCACTGGCAGGCGCTGCAAATCCGGGATTGGTTCGGTAACGATGTAAAAATGCTCGCAAGCGTGGAGTGGGACGTTGACATTCACCATGCGGCCAACTTCATGAGCCCACATGCCTCCGCAGTTGACGACATAATCAGCTTCGATAGTGCCCTGGTCATCTTCGCCATCGCGGCTCCAGTCAACGCCGCTAACTTTCCCATCTTTCGTGTGAATGGCTGTTACCTTGATGCCTTCCAGCACTTGAGCACCATGCTGACGCGCACCCTTGGCAAGTGCCAGGCCGATATTGGCGGGATCACCCTGACCATCTTCAGGCAGATATACCGCACCCACCACGTCTTCAATATTGAGATAAGGGTAACGGTTTTGAGCTTCTTCTGGTGAAATTTCTTCCACCGCGACACCGAAGGCGCGCGCCATTGAAGCCTGCCGGTAGAGTTCTTCCTTGCGTTCTTCGGTTAATGCAGCCGAGATGGAGCCGCATTGACGCCAGCCGGTTGCAACGCCGGTTTCTTCCTCGAGATTGACGTAAAGATCTTTTGTGTAACGTGCCAGCTTGGTCATGTTTGCGCTCGCACGAAGCTGACCGATCAAGCCGGCCGCATGCCAGGTAGTACCGCATGTGAGCTGTTTACGTTCAAGCAACACAACGTCTTTCCAGCCCTGTTTGGCCAGATGATAGGCAACCGAGCAACCTACAACTCCGCCGCCGATGACGACTGCTCTTGCTTTTGATGGAACTTGCTTTTTGCTCATTTTACGCGGTCTTTCTTTTGTCAGGATAGGTGGCGACAAACCGGCAGATGGTTTCTGCGGCCAATTTCAGTTTTTCTTCGGGTAGACACAGGCTGACGCGAATGTGCCCGGCAGTGGAGGGGCCAAAACTTTCACCCGGCATAACTGCGATGTTTTCTTCATCCAGCAATGCCCATGCGAATTCGCGGCCATCGGGTGTCAGATCCCTAACATCCAGCATGATGTACAGGCTGCCGGAATCATTTGCAGGGCGAACGCAATTGGTTTCACGAATGGCTTCAAGAAAGACTTCACCGCGACGGTGGTAGGTTTTGGCGATTTCCTCAACGCCATAATCATTGTTCAATGCCTCAGCGGCGGCATGGCTGATGAAATCCGGAAGCCCGTAAGTTGTGTTGAGGTTCAGCTGGATGACATTTTCAACCATGTGTGCCGGTGCGGTGAGCCAGCCAATTCGCCAACCAGTCATCCCATGACTCTTGGACATGGAATTCACTACGAGCGTTCGCTCTTTCATGCCGGGAAGCGAGCGGGCAGAAATATGCCTGCCCTTTGACAGCGACCAATAAACTTCGTCCGAAATCAGCCAGAGATCATGTTTGATACAGGCCTTGGAAATTTCCTCCAGGGTCTGTTTGCTGTAGATCACGCAGGTCGGGTTGTTGGGAGAGTTGATCAACACCGCTTTTGTGTTGCTTTGTATCGCTGCCTCTATGTCTGACGCCTTTGGTTCGAAACCATTTTCAGCGAGGGCTGATACCAGTGTGAATTTCGCACCGGCGGAGCGCGCTGTTCCGGGAAACGTGACATAATGCGGGCTGACGATGATGATGTGATCACCCGGATCAAGCGTTGCCTGCATCGCCGCATACAGTGCTCCTTGACCACCTGTGAGTGCGATGACTTCGTCTGTCTTCGTCGCTACACCAGTTGCCCGGGTTGAAATCTTTGCCATCGCCGAAACGAGTTTGGGAATGCCTTGAATGTTGACATAGCCATGATGCCCGGCATCGAGTGCTGCTTTACAGGCCTCGACGGAAGGGGCAGGCGTTGGGAAATCATGGTCGCCAATTGCCAACATTATGATGTCCTGGCCTGCCTGCTGGCGTCTTACGCCTTCAGTGTAGACTTCCCAGCCTTCCATTGAGGAGGTGGATATCTGTTGAATGTGTGCGGATGCTTCTGGCATGGATCAGTCTTTTGGATGCTCGGGTACGGGGCCGATTGGTATGATGTCGTATTTTGCGTTTAAAGCTTCCATTTTTTGGGTGTTTTCGAAGTCTTTCGGTTCCATTTCGCCCAGTTCAGCAAGGAATTCATCAAAGCCGGAAGGTTGGAAGATCATGAGCATTCGGGCCGGTTTGCCATCTGTAACGCGGCACGCATGAGGAACCCCGGGAGGAACATGCAGGGTGGTGCCCGGTGTTGCTACAATCCATTCATTGTCGATATAGAAATCCAGCGCTCCTTCGAGAATATAGAACGTCTCGGCGTGATGGTCATGGCGATGCAAACCCAGCGCGAAGGTAGATTTCAAATTGTCCTCCATCAATGTGAAGGCGCCATCGCTGTCTTTCGCTGAAACCTTTACAAAGGTGTGGTCGTTCTCCCAATCGTAGTTGGTGCCTTCACCCGGCGGTAAGTGGGCGTAACTTTTGCTCATTGTTTCATCTCCGCAATTTTAGTTTGCCAGGTGTTTCGCAGTTCGGCTTCTGTTGCCCCGGTTTCATAAGCCGGGCTTTGCAACGGTTTGACCTGATCTACCGGGATTTTGACAATCACATTGAACAGTTCGCACAGATCACCCCACAAGGGTGTGAATTGGGGTAGCAAAGCTTCAAATCCGGCACTGCCTTTTTCAACTATTTCTGCCTTGCCTCGAATGCGTGTCCCTTTACGCGACAGGACATCGACGAAATTCACCTCGACTTCTGCCTGATGGGCAATGTTGGCAATGGTGTTGGGTGAGCGCATTTCGCCGAAGGCAATTGTCTCTTCATCAAGAACAACAAATGTGCCTTTTGGGGAGACATTGGGTGTGCCATCCGGCGCAACCGTTGCAATGAATCCCAGTCGCCAGGTTTCTATCGTATCGGTGGATTGAGCAGGCAATTTCATGCGTCCAGCCTTTTTCTGATTTCTGCGATATGTGCTGGTCCAACTTCACAACATCCGCCAACGATCGAGGCACCGGATTGCGTCCACGACATCGCGAAGTCGGCATATTTGTCGGGATCAAGATCCGTGCGTGCGGTCAGGACATCAACGGTCGCCGCCCGGCCAAACTCAGGCGAGATGTGGGTAAAGCCATTGGCGTAGGCACCAACCGGAATGCCGTTGTTCGCCAATACAGGTATGGCTTGGCTTACCGCTTCGGGAATGGAGCAGTTGATTAACACCGCTGCGGGTTTGAATTCAGCAAGTAAGGGCAATATGTCGGCAAGATTTTCACCAGAGCGTAGTTTGGTGCCATCTTCATCGGAAACGGAAAGCCCCAGCCAGACCGGCTTGCCTGCAACTCCTGCGCCCATTAAAACGCCGCGTGCCTGTTCCACACTGGACATGGTTTCACCGATAAACAGATCAACCATCCCTGCCTGAATGCGAACAATTTCCGCATAAAGTTCCGCTGCATTTTCTGCAGTGGGTGCAAGATCTGGTCGGTACGACCAGCCAATCGGGCCGAGTGAACCGGCCACTTGTCCATGGCCATTGGCATCTCGCGCATCACAGGCGATCTTGCAGGCCAGTTGATGCAGTTCCGCGAAACGGTTGTCTGCATCATTCAAAACCAGTCGGTCGTGTTGTACCGAGTAGGTGTTTGTCGTTGCGATATCAGCACCAGCGGCAAAATAGTCGTCGTGGATACCACGCACTGCTTCCGGGTGATCGATCATCACCTGCGCAGACCAAATGGGCGTGGGCTTTGCCTTGGTGCGCGCCAGCAATTCCTGGCCCATGCCACCATCAAGAAGTGTTACTTCACTCATGCACGCAATCTCTCATTGGCTGGATCCCAAAGCGGTTGATCTTCCTGAACAGTTGCCTTGAAGCGCTCGCCGTAGATCTCGACTTCAATTTCAGTGCTGGGTTCAGTCAGGTCTTTACGAAGCATTCCCAGTGCGATCGATTTTTCGATCCGGTGACCCCAGCCGCCAGAGGTTGTTTCACCGACGACTTCACCATTGTGCCAAAGGGTAGACATATAGGGTGCATCACACTCACCTGCATCAATGATCAGGGTAACAAACTGTTTGGCCACACCCTGCTGTTTCTGGCTCATGATCGCCGCCTTGCCGGGGAACTCCTGTGGTTTGTCGAGTTTGACAAAACGTTCAAGACCGCCCTCAAGAATGGTGTAATCGGTTGAGAGGTCACCTTTCCAGGCCCGGTAACCTTTCTCAAGCCGCAGTGAATTCAATGCATACATGCCGAACGGTTTTAGACCATGTTTTTCGCCTGCCACCATCACATCGGCATAGACCTTGGCGGTGTCCGCGGTCTGAGTGTGAATCTCCCAGCCCAGTTCACCGGCAAAGGAAACGCGGGCAAGTTGCACATGGGTTCCGTTTATGGTGGCTGTCTGATGGGTCAACCAGCCAAGGGTGAGGTCTGCGTCGGATATTTCCGAGAGAATTTCGCCGGTCTTTGGACCGGAGAAAATCTGACAGCTGAACTCCTTGGTTACATTGGTCAATTCGAACTTTGCATCCGGTCCAGCGTGCTTTTGTAGTAATTCAAAGTCATGCCACTCGGCGCCACCAGCGGTAATCATGAAGAAGAAATCTTCATCAATACGCATGGCTGACATTTCAGTGACGATGCGTCCCTTGTCATCGGACACATAGATCAAACCCATGCGCCCGACTTTTGGAATGCCGCCGGTGCAAAGACCGCGCAGAAATTCTGCAGCTCCTTCACCCTTCAGGCGATAACGCGAGAAGCCCGGGAGATCGAGAATACCTGCTGCATCCCGCACGGCGAGACACTCTTCCCTGATGCGCTGGAACCATGGTCCCTCGCGGTTCCAGGTTTGTGTCGCTTCTTCGGAGGTGTCGTCGCCTTCCCTGGCAAACCAGTTGGCGCGTTCCCAGCCATTGTAAGCACCCATCTGACCGCCCATTTCGACGATTTTGTCATGCAGGGGCGATAGTTTCTTGTTTCGTCCTGCTTGCCACTCGTGGTGTGGGAAGTGCATCGCATATTCGTGGCCATAGACTTCCTGGCCCTTTTGGACACAGTAATCATGGTCAGTGTAATCGGTGTAGCGGCGCGGGTCGCAGGACCACATGTCCCATTCGGTTGCGCCTTCGGTTATCCATTCGGCGAGCACCTTGCCGGCACCACCACCCTGGGCAATGCCAAAGGTGAATACACAGGCTTCAAAAGCGTTTGGCACGCCGGGCATGGGACCAACCAGCGGGTTACCGTCCGGAGCGTAGGGGATGGGTCCGTTGATAACTTTGGAAATGCCTGCTTCACCAAGCAACGGCACGCGCGCCATTGCGTCTTCGATATACCACTCAATGCGTTCCAGATCGTCCTGATAAAGCTGGAAGGAGAAGTCTTCCGGCAACGGGTCATCCGGTGTCGCCCAGTGGGCCTTGCACGGGTTTTCATAGGGGCCAAGGTTAAGTCCGTAGGTTTCCTGGCGCAGATAGTAGGATGAATCCACATCGCGCAGCAGCGGCAGTTTCTTGCCGTCATGTTCGCTGGACCATTTTTCCAGTTCCGCGATTGGCTCGGAAATCAGATATTGGTGGCTCTGAACCATCATTGGTACGGTACGGCCGCCATAGGGTTTGAACCACTCGCCAACACGTTGGGCATAATATCCAGCAGCGTTGACCACATATTCGCAACGGATGTCGCCCTTCTCGGTGTGGACAATCCACTCACCATTTTCGCGCGAAACACCCGTTGCGGGGCAGAAGCGGATTATTTTGGCACCCATGTCACGAGCGCCTTTTGCAAGGGCTTGCGTTACTTGGGCCGGATCAATGTCGCCATCATTGGGGTCATAGAGGCCGCCGGTAAGGTCGTGCGTTTCCAGGTAAGGGTAGCGGTCTTTAAGGTCTGACACCTGGCACATTTCCATGCCGATGCCCTGATACTTGCCCATGCCACAGGCGCGCTCAAATTCCTGCATGCGTTCCTTGGAATGGGCAAGACGCAGCGACCCGGTTACGTGGTAGTTCATCGGATAATCGACTTCTTCACCCAGCTTGGAATAAAGCTCAGTCGAGTAGCGCTGCATATTCATGATCGACCAGGATGCGGAGAAGGTCGGCACATTGCCTGCAGCATGCCAGGTTGAACCGGCGGTCAGTTCGTTCTTTTCCAGAAGCACGCAGTCGGTCCAGCCAGCCTTCGCCAAATGGTAGAGAGAGGATGCACCAACGGCACCTCCGCCGATGATCACTACGCGTGCGGTTGATGGAATGTCAGCCATATTCATATTCTCCAGATAAGTCAGTAGACCGGGGGTGAAATCACCCAGATCACGATTGCGGGTACGGACTGGCGATTGCGCCAGCGATGGGTTTCATGGGCAAAACGGAAGCTGTCGCCTTCATGGAGGGTGTGCCATTTACCGGCAATTTCAAGTTCAAAGGTCCCGGACACGACGTAGCCCGACTCCTCCGTGTCACGCAGCAGCGGTTCTTCGAGTGCTGCTCCCGGTGCGAATTCGCTGCGGACTATTTCAAACGAGCCGCCAAGGTCCGGTGAAAGCAGTTCTTCGATCAGCCGCCCTTCGGAACTTCCAAGGGTGCGGCGCTCACCGGCTCGCACGATGTGACGGGCTTCGTCGGAATTGCCGGAATTTTCACCGAAGAAAAAGCTGATTGGAACATCAAAAATTTTGGCGATGTTTCGAAGATCATTAATCGAGGGTTCGGATAGGCCGCGCTCAATCTGGCTGACAAAGCCGACGGAGCGATCAAGGCTCTCCGCGAAATCCACCAAGGTCATTGAGCGGCTGCGGCGCAAGGCCCGGATATCGTTGCCAACTCCGCTGCCATGGTCCTGTACGGACTGTATGCTCGCTGTTGCAACAATGCCCATGAAATGTCCCCGTTGAACGACGCGCCAGTAGTTGGCGTATCACGATAATTTCATGAAAAATCATTTTCATGAAAAAATCAAGAGAAATTTCACGGACAGAAGATAATCCAGACTGATGTTACCCTGGTGATATTGGCGAACCGAAAGTCTGGACCTGGTTAATCAGGTCGGTGCAACCTCAAACCCAAAACTAAAAACACCGGCCTGGAGCCGGTGCTTTCAAGTTTCAATTTAATAGAAACTGATGCTCAGGTCTCGTCCTCGGTTGGTGCGCCCAGGCAGTTGCTCGAAACCGATTCAGCACATTTTATCGCATTGACCTTTGTTGTGTAGGTTTCGCTTCGGACCATGGTTTCGCCGTTGGAAGCCACAAACCGGTTGAAGAATTCACCATTCTTTGCTTCGACGATTTCCCACCGGTAACCGGAACCCTCTTTGCCCTTGCTCAAATCGGCAAGTGGTGCGCCGGGCGTGTTCTTTTTCATGGAATCGATGCAATTTTGAGCGCTGGATTTGGCCTTGTAGTTTTCGGACCAAACCATGATTTCTGAATTGTACAGAAACTGAACGCGGAACTGATCATTGGCTCCTGACACTATTTTGAATTTATGCAATTTTTTCCCCCTTATAGAGTAATTGAGATTTTGGCGTTTCACACTACACCGATTCTCCGCAGGATTGCCATGCCCTCCTTACGATGGGGAAGGCTAGCGCAAATTTCTGGATCAGGTTGAGAGTGCAGCCCCGAGCAGGGTGAGCCCCAACAAAAACACCAATCCTGCACCGGCAATCTCGATTGTACTGTGTACGTTTGCGGAAGCTGAACCGGATTTGCTCATCCGTTCCGCCAGCGATTTGGCGCTAACTGCCAGCAATGCGAGTGCGGAGACCGTTATGCCTGTGCCGAGTGCCATCGCAAAAGTGGACAGAATTCCTGCCACATACAATCCATTGAGGAAGGCAAAGGTTAGTACGACAATTGCTCCTGTACAGGGCCGGATACCGACCGCCAGTATCGCACCCACTGCGTCACGCAGCGGCAAATCACCCTGCAATCTGGCGGGATTCGGTGCATGGTGATGACCATCGTGATCATGATGGTGTGCATGGCTGCAACCACGGCCAAAAATCTTTGTGTAAAGCAACCATGCACCGAGCAGGGTTATGAGCACGTAGCTCGTAATCTCCAGAAACGAAGCGACATTGCCCGAGCGCAATCCCATGCCGCGCAGAAACAAGGTCAGGGCGGCAATCAGGGCAATCGCAACGATTGCCTGCAGGAAGGCAGATGCAAAGGACAGGATGATCCCACGTTTTGCGGCTACTTCATTGGCCAGCATGTAGGATGAAATTACCGCCTTGCCGTGGCCTGGGCCGGCGGCGTGGAAAATGCCATAGGCAAAGCTCACGCCAACCAGCAGCAGAACACCACCATTTCCGGCGCGCATTTGTTTCAGGGCTTCGGTCAGTGTTTGATAGAATGCCTTTTGCTGCTGCTGGATCCAGAAAAATGTTCCTGCAAACCAGCCGGTTGGCCGCACCGCCTGTTCGGAACCACCAATGCCGAGCGAGTTTTGCGCCTGGGCAACATCAATGCCAGACATAACCGCTAGCACGCTTGCGGAAACGAAGAAGACAATCAGAGGCACGCTCAGCTCTGGGCGCCGCATTGAACCTCAATCCAGCTATAATACTCGTCACCCAAATCCGGTTTGTCCGGATTGGCGAAAAATGCCTCCGTCATTGTGCTCGGGTTGGTAAGGAGGCTGTCAAAATCAGGCACGGTAATTTCAATGGGGCACGCGGTTCCTGTCATTGTGATGGCAGTTTCGACAAAATCAAACGCTACGTAGAAGCTCGGGTCACTCACGGAAATTTTCAACGGTTTTTCAAGGACTGCAACCGGTTTTTCAAACATCATAGAATGGCGAAGTACCAACATGTTGTCATCAGTCAGCGTTGCTGTGATGGTTTCCGGTGCGAAGATTGCTGCGATATCTGTGTCGATGCGAGTGGTGGTGAAGAAGTCATATTCCGCAATGTTTTCCTTGATGGTGTTGCCGACATCCATCAATTCTGTCTCATCAAGGTTACCGTCGCCATTCGTGTCAAAGTCCAACATCACGGTTGAACTGAACAATTCATCAAACTTCCAAGTGTGATGGATGACAGTAAATTTACCAGCATCATTGCGTTCAAGTTCAATTGCAGCAGTTACAAAAACGTGAGGGTGGGCCAAGCTGAAGCTGGTCATAAACATCAACAAAAGTGCGGAAAATATCAGTCGCAGCATTTAAAGGGCCTCGGCTAAAGTTCGGTCGGTTTGTTATCACGATCTACCGGAAACGGAAACAAATTGCACGGACCAATCTGTTAAGTGGCATTGTCGGCGAAAATGTGATTGACGACATGCGTGTTGAAATTGTTGGTGGGTTCTGCGAAGCGTTTCACCATGAAGGCAAAAGCAAAGGCATTGATGTTTCAGGGAACCGGTTCGGATGTCGGCAAGACCGTGCTGGTTGCGGGTCTTTGCCGGGCAGCGAAGCGCCGGGGCCTCAGGGTTGTGCCGTTCAAGCCACAAAACATGTCAAACAATGCAGCGGTAGCCGCAAGTGATGATGGCGGTGGTGAAATTGGCCGGGGCCAGTGGTTGCAGGCGCTGGCCTGTGGGGTTGAACCGCATGTCCACATGAATCCGATCCTGCTGAAACCCCAATCGGAAATTGGCAGCCAGGTGATCGTGCAAGGCAAGGTTCGCGGCAGTGCCAAGGCTCGTGAATATCAATCCATGAAATCTGAATTGCTTGCAGCAGTGATGGAAAGCTTCGAAGCGATTTCAAAGGATACCGATCTCGTGTTGGTTGAAGGGGCAGGGTCCCCGGCGGAAATCAACCTCAGGGCAGGCGACATTGCCAATATGGGATTTGCCAGCGAGGCCAAGGTGCCCGTGGTACTGATCGGTGACATCGACCGGGGAGGTGTAATTGCCTCGATTGTCGGGACTCACACGATATTGCCGGAAGAAGACCGGGCAATGATTGCCGGGTACCTGATCAACAAGTTTCGTGGTGACGTATCGCTGTTTGACGACGGGTTACAGCACATTGAGGATTTTACCGGCTGGAAATCCTTCGGGACGCTGCCTTGGGTGGATGCGGTTTCGAAACTACCGGCGGAAGATTCCGTTGCACTCGATCGCCTGGGCAGAAGCGCGACAGGTAATTTCAAGGTCGTGGTTCCACTGATGGGCAAGATCGCAAATTTTGACGACCTTGATCCGTTGAGTGCAGAACCGGGTATCAATCTGGTGTTTCTGCGCAAAGGCGAGGCTTTTCCGGATGACGCAAATCTGGTGATCTTGCCAGGGTCCAAGTCCACAATTGCCGATCTGATTGAGTTTCGCGCCAATGGCTGGGAGAAGGGGCTCAAAGCCCACACCAAAAAGGGCGGTGTGGTGGTTGGCATTTGCGGTGGCTATCAAATGCTCGGGAATGTTGTGCGCGACCCGAAGAAGATTGAAGGTGACGTGGACGAGGTCAAAGGGTTGGGCCTGCTTGACGTGGAGACCGAATTGCTGCCGGTAAAGACTGTGCGCAATTATGAGCCAAACTCGGTTGAATTCGGCATGGAGCTTTCCGGTTATGAAATTCACATGGGCTACACGGATGGGCGTGATTGCGCCCGCCCGATGGTTGATCTGGATGGTCGACTGGATGGGGCGATTTCAAAGGAAGGCAATGTGCGCGGCTGCTATCAGCACGGGTTGTTCAGTAGTGATGCTTACCGCAAGGCATTCCTGAAGCAGTTGGGATTCGAAATGAGTGACACGTCCTCCTACAGCGGCGGCATTGAAGAAGCCTTGGATGAACTTGCCGAGGCGATTGAAGCAAATCTGGATGTGGACGGGTTGTTGAGGATTGCGGGTTCGATCCACAACTGACGCTGAAGAAAGCGCAAATTTCAAACAGGCTATTCGTTTGGCAGTCCCTCGTACACATAGTTGTCGGTCGATAGGTCGCCATGCCAGACATAGACCGACATGAACGCCAATTTGCCCGTACGGGTGGCATGTGGCATCATCGAGGGATGGTAGGATCGCGCACCAGGTGAAGAAAGTGCATAGGGTGCCGTGTCACGTTTCCAGCAGGCCTGTCCGGCAAGCATGATGAAAACTTCTTCTGCCGGGTGAGTTCGAATTCCATATTCGGAGTTGGGCAGCATGCCGTAAAGGCCCAATCGTACATCGTTGGATTTTACCAGCCCTCCGGGCCCCAACAGTTCCACATGGGCCTTTGACCGACTGTGTTCGGTGTAAATCGGATCGCTTGAGGTTTGTGGTGGAGCCCAATTGAAAGGGCATTGCGAAATTAATGCACAAATCGGATGGGCGCCGGCTTGTGCCATGACTTCCAGGAACGGATGCTGGAGTGGAGTGACATCACACATTGGGTCAGTATCGATGACCGCATTTTGCAATGCATCACGGGCACGGGTCTCGATGGCGCGTGACCCCGAAAATACTTCGGTCAGTTCAGCAAAAAGCGATTTCAGATGAATGAGTGCACCTCATTGGGTTCGGTACTATCAAGCTTAAACACTAATTCGCAGATCAAAAATTTCAACCCGGATGAAACAGTTGGTGAACAGGTGCTTCCCCTAAACCAGCCCGCGTTTTTCCAGAAGAGCATCGGGTGTTGGCAATGCACCGCGGAAGGCGATGTAGGCCTGTTCAGGATCGACGGAGTCACCGGAAGAATAGATGTGTTTTTTGAGCCGTTCGGCGGTTTCCGCATCGAAAGCGTTACCCGCATCTTCAAAGGCCTTGAAGGCATCGCTGTCGAGTACGCCTGACCACATATAAGAATAGTAGCCGGCTGAATAACCATCGCCGGAAAACACATGGGCGAAGTGGGGTGTCGCGTGGCGCATGGTGATTTGCTCAGGCATGCCAATGCGGTCAAGAATCTTTTGCTGGAATGCTTTCGGGTCGATGTCTGCTGCTTCTTTCTCATCCAGCGCGTGGAACGCCATGTCGACCAGGGCCGATGAGGTGAATTCCACATTGTCGAAACCGGAATTGAAATTGTCCGCGTTCAGTACCTTTTTAAGCAGTGTGTCCGGAATGGCCTCGCCGGTCTTGTGATGGATCGCGTATTTCGACAGGTTCTCGGGAACTGTCAGCCAGTGCTCATAAAGCTGTGAGGGAAGCTCCACCCAGTCTCGGGATACGGATGTGCCGGACACGGATGGAAAGCGCACATTGGAAAGCATGCCGTGGAGTGCATGGCCGAATTCGTGAAATATGGTTTTTGCTTCATCAATTGAAATCAGAACCGGTTGGCCGTTCGGCGGTTTGGCGAGGTTCAGTGTGTTCATGATGATCGGCGTTGCGCCATCGCCCAGCTTGTGCTGTCTTTCAAGACCGCTCATCCAGGCGCCGGAACGTTTCGAGGCGCGGGCGAAATAATCGCCGGTAAACACCGCGATGCGTTTTCCGGTCTTGTCGAGCACTTCCCAGACGTGCGCGCCCTCATGCCAGAGGGGAACGCTTTCGTGCTCTTTAAACTGAATGCCAAACAGCCTTGAGGCGGTGTCGAAGGCTGCTTCAATCATCTTGTCGAGCTGGAAGTAGGCTTTTACCTCGGCCTCATCGAAGGAAAACCGCTCGGTGCGCAGTTTCTCGCTGTAGTAGCGCCAGTCCCAGGGGGCGACCGCGTGGTTCTTGCCTTCCTCGGCGATCAGGCTGGCGAGGTCTTCTGCTTCCTTGCCTGCTTTTGCGGCGGCCTTTTCCCAGACGGTTTCGAGCAGGGCGTTCACATTGGCAGGCGTCTTCGCCATCGTGTCTTCAAGCTTGTAATCAGCATAGGTGGCGTAGCCAAGCAACTTTGCCTGGCTGGCGCGCAGGCGCACAATATCGGCAACGAGGCTGATGTTGTCGTGTTTGCCTTCACCGCGAGAGACCCAGGCCTTGAAGGTTTCTTCCCGCAATTCGCGGTTTTCCGCAAACGTCAAAAATGGCTCGATGATCGAGCGCGAAAGCGTGACGGCGTGTTTGCCCCTGTGGCCCTTTTCTTCTGCAGCCTGCGCCATAGAGGCAATCAGGAAATCCGGAAGGCCTGCAAGATCGGCCTCATCCTCGATCAGACGTAGATATTCTGCTTCATCGGCAAGGATGTTCTGACCGAAACCGGTACCAAGTTTGGCGAGTTTGGCGTTGATGCCAGCAAGTTGCTTCTGGTCTTTTTCATTGAGCTTGGCGCCGGAGCGGACAAATCCCTTCCAGTGTTGCTCAAGGACGCGCAAGGCTTCCGGGTCGAGATCAAGCGAGTCGCGTTGCTGGTAGATCGTATCGACGCGCTCGAACAATGCCTTGTTCATCGAAACCTTAGAAGAATGCTCGGCCATTTTGGGGGCGAGGTCGCGCTCCAGTGCCTGAATGGCGTCATTGGTGTGGGAGCCGGAAAGGTTGTAAAAAATCCGCGCAACCTTGGAGAGTGCATCCCCGGCCAGTTCCAGCGCTACAATGACATTTTCAAACGTTGCTGGTTCCGCATTGTCGGCAATCGCGTCGATTTCCTCCAGATGGACCTCCAGTGCGTATTCGAAGGCGGGCGTAAAATCCTTGTTCTCAAACCGATCATAGCGCGGAAGCCCCAACGGACCATCCCAGTTGAAGAGGGCAGGGTTTACATTCGCGGGAAGTTTGGGAGCCATGGGGAGGTGCCTTGTTGGGAGGTGATGCAGGATTTAAGAGATAGGTAATGGGGAAGGGAAATCAACCGGTGTGTTGGGTTTTGGTGATTGGGGAGCACCGGGCAATCGTTCCATGAATGTTCCTTGCCATCATGAAACAGGACAAGCTGCAGAGGATGTCCTGCCTGGCGCAACGGTAGCTTCGTGAACATTACGACTGTCAAAAGTCACTTGTATATTCATTTTGCGACAGGATTGACGAGTCCGCTTTGTGCCAAAAGCGGACATTTCAAAGTAACAAAACTAGTTTCGCATCTGTTCCAATGTCGTGCCAAGAACCATCCCATTTGTACCAAATTGAATTTACCCAAATTTCTGAATGATTTGTCGAACACACCCTGCTTGATGTAATGTAGCGTCAGTTTCGCTATTCTTGAATTGGGAATGCCATGGATCGAAGATCTTTCAACAAGATCGTAGCGTCAGGAGCGCTGAACGGTACATTGGTTGGAACATTGGCCGGCTCTGCTACTCCGGCAGCGGCAAAGCCCCGCTATAACGGTCCGAATGTGGTTCTTATCCGGTTTGGTGGCGGGGTTCGGCGAAGGGAAACGATTGATCCTGACCATACCTATGCACCGTTTCTACGGCATGTGCTGGCAAAACGGGGAGTACTCATTCCCAATGTAACGATTGCCCAACTCGACGGGGTTGATACCTCCCACGCGGAGGGTACGCTCAACATTTTGACTGGCCGGTATCTGGCCTACCGGGATACCGGGTCGAAGTTTTTTGAGGATCGACTGGAACCCACCCAACCGACCTTGTTTGAATACCTAAGAAGCGAATTTGACATTCCGTTTCATCAAGCGTTGCTTGTTAACGGCGAGGACAGGCCACAGGAGGAGTTTTTTACTTATGGGGTGCATCGCCATTACGGTATCAAACATCGTTCAGAACTCCTTAGCCTCCACAGGTTCAAGCTGTTCAAATTCGCCAGCATCCTGAAGGAGGGCAAGGCAAGTGAAACGGAACTTGTCGAAGCCCAAAAACAATACGACAAGCTGATTGCAGTGGACAAACGTGAATTCGCGCCACGGCAATCTGCAAAACTTGAAGAATTTTGGGCCAACTGGCGTGAACACTATGGTGATAGCGGTTTCAAGAACCCACGTGGTGATCGATTATTGACGGCACTTGCCCTGCGGGCAATCTCCGAGTTGCAGCCACGTTTGTTGATGATCAATTACCAGGACCCGGATTATGTCCATTGGGGGAATGCCTCCCATTACACCAGAGCGATTGCGATCATTGATGAAGGTATTTCGCAACTTGTGAAGGCAACTGATGCCGATCCATTTTATCGGGGGCGGACTGTATTCGTAATCACGCCAGATTGCGGGCGGGATAACAATCCGTTGCTCAACATCGATTTTCAGCACCATTTCAACACCCGATCTGCACATGAGACCTGGGCGCTCGTTGCGGGGCCGGGAATCGAACGCGCAAAAATACTGGACAAGCCGATTGATCAAAGTGCCATTACAAAAACCGTTGCAGCGGTGATGGGATTTCATGCACGCGAGGCGGAGGGACTGGCAATTTCAGAGATTTTCACATGAGCGCAATGAGTTCTGATATTATTACAATCGGTATGTGAGATGTTCCTCCTCAAGGCAATCAAGAACCTGATTTTTGGAACGGCGTGCTGTCTTACTCCAGTTACTGCGGTGATCGCGCTGGGTTGGCTGATGCGATACATGCGATCAGTTGCCCTCAATCGGTTTGAAGTGGACTACCCGGCTAGCGAGTCCATTGGCTGGATTATGGGTCCAAAGGGTCATGGTGTATTCTTGCGATGTTTCGGCGGGTTCTGCCGCAATATCATCGTCGGAATTGGAGGGGCCATGAGTTTGCTCTTGGTAACGCTGCCATTTACCGGTCTTTGGGCGCTTTCGTGGTGGGCCGGGTGGGAAAACTCGTTCAACAAGGGTTACGAACAGGCTTGGGTCGGTCCAGCGGTGGGGGTTACGGGTGTTGGCATAGGGCTGTGGGTAATGGCTCACCTGCCAATTGGCCTTGCGCACCAGGCTTCAGAAAATCGCTGGTTTGCGCTGTTTGAATTAAGACGGGTACGCCAGCTCGTCGGCCTTGCTGGTTGGCGCTATGTGATTTTGTCCCTGGCCACGGTATTTTTTGCACTTCCCATATTTGCTGCGCGCGGCCTCCCGGTTTTTGCCGAAGGTATTATCCCCGGCTTTTCTGATTTTTCGGAGGCTAAGGTAGAACAAGTTTCCGGAGTAATCGCGGTGATAAAGGCAGGGTATGTGTTTTGCGCACTAGTGTTTTTGCGGCGATGGGCAGCACGAATTTATGCCGCTGCGGTCATTCGCTCCCGACGTGTGGTGCCGGAGTCAGGAATTGAAGATTCCAAAAAAGCGAATTGGTTTCTTAGAACGCCACATTTGGTGATCCTACTCATTATCTGGTTTGGATTTGTGGTGCTCATATTCTTCGGTCAGTTTCTTAACAACAGTTGGCTGTTTTGGATAAACCACCCCTTCCTCGTCCTCCCTTGGATGCCGTAACGAGATGAAGCTTCTAAGAGATTCTTCCAAGCACCGGCACTTGGAGGTCCGTTTTACCCCCGAAAGCGGACCTTCACGCACACATTCACTATGTCTGCATTGTGCCAATAGCGGACATGGAAACCCAAGCGCAATTGGAATTTCCGAGCCCTTAAGAGACCTGACCTATGGCCATCTAGGCAATCAAATAATAGGAAAATCAGACTTCGGAGCCGCACAACGCCACTCAAAATGTGACACTGGATTCATGTCCCAAACGTGCCAAGAACAGTCAAATGCGAGTGTTCTCATTTCCTCTCCTTTTACGCTTCTTTGGGTACTGGAAAAACATGATCGTAAGTCCAATTGAACCCAAATGCATAGAATAAGAAGAATACTGAGAATCCAATGTCGATGATGAATGCATCCCAATAGGAAATACTTAGCCACCACGCCACCAAAAATATGCCTGCGACGACAATGCCCAATTCGAACAACGATGCATGAACGGCTCTTATGACAAATCCCCGCTTTGCCGAACTCCTGCATTTTTGATCCCAAAGGTCGAACAGCCAGTTAAAAAGAATATTCCAACCCATTGCCAAAGCACTAAACATCAAACTCAAAGCCCCAATGATTTCCACTGGGCGTTCTAGAATCCAACTTCCGCCTACGACAACGATACCAAGGGCAATGACCTCAAAAAGGATTGTATGACGGATACGGTCTCTAAATGTTCTCATGAAAATTACCTTGCTGGGAAGATATTCTACTCCATACCTTAGGCAATCTTGAGCTCAAATAGTTCTTGAATGCCGTTTTGGATCAACAACGCCATTGCAATCCTTGGTGTACTGTCCTTGTTGCAACAGGGATCACACGTCCGTTTTCTGGTTGAGTCCGAAAATAGTTGAATGTTTCAAAAGTCCGCATAGCTGACCTTTAGCATTTTGCAGGCCATGTCCGCTTTGGGTCATTAGCGGAAGTCACACCAACTAGAATTGCTGTCCGCTTTACCCCCGATAACAGACATCTGCCTCATGCGGATTGACGTCCGCACTGTGCCATGAACGGAAAGTCTACAATCTAACTTACTTAATGCTAGAGTGTCACTAGCATAGGCCCGTGAGGCACATACGCTTGTGCCCATTCTGGAGATTTACCATGGGGTCTCACCTGCTTGTCTTGGTCTTCGTCTTACTCCTGCTGCCCACCCAGGTCCTTGCTGGTGCAAAGGAGAAGGTCGCGGCACTCGCACCTTCGGGAATGGTGCTTGTATTGGACGAAGAGGGTAACGAGTTGGTGGCCCAGAACACCGATCAACCCTTTGTCCCGGCTTCCGTTACCAAGATCGTTACCGCCTGGCTGGCCATGGAGGTTCTTGGCGGTGATTACCGCTTCAAGACGCGGTTCTACCTCGGTGACGATCGGGTGCTGTATGTGCGTGGCGGCGGTGACCCCTTTTTGATATCCGAGGAGTTAGCGTTGCTCGCGCCCGAGCTCTTAGCCGCAACCAACACCAAGCCCTTCACTGGTGTCGTGCTCGATGCGAGCTACTACCCTGACGATATTCGCATTCCGGGTATTAAAGAAACAGACGAAGCTTACGATGCGCTGAACTCGGCTCTCGCGGTAAACTTCAATACAATCCACGCCGTCCGCAAGGGTAATTCGGTGAGCTCAGCCGAAAAGCAGACACCGATTACGCCACTGGCGATTAGCCAGTTCCGACTGCGGGGACCCAATGGAAGGAGCCGCATCAGCCTGGCCCAGGAAGACCCTGGTGTGAGTGTGCAATACGCCGGCGAGCTGCTCGCCGCATTTATCGAGCGGGCCGGCGGTGCCGTTAAGGGAGAGATATCGATCGGTTCTATCCCCGAGGGCGCAGAGCCAATCTATGTGCACAGCCAATCGCGCACCCTTTCGGAAGTCCTGACGCAGATGCTTATCGGCTCGAACAACTACATCGCCAACCAGATCTTTCTGGAGGTTGGTGCCCACCGCCTGGGTGGGCCAGTCAGCCTTGAGAAGTCACTTCAGGTAGCTAGCAAGATCTTTGCCAAACACGACCTCACAGAGGCCATTCATCTTGAGGAGGGTTCTGGTATCAGTAGCAAAAACCACTTCACCGCCAGCGGCCTGGCCAAGTTGCTTCACCACTTCGCGCCTCATGCCAATCTGCTACGTAAGACCCGCAAGGGCTCCCGATACAAGACAGGTACACTCTCTGATGTCCGTACTCTGGCAGGTTACGCTAAAACCAACAACCATGGTCAGGTGCGTTTTGTGATCTCGCTGGATGGTAGAACCGGAAAAACGCGATTCCGGCTACTCCGGGCCATCGAGCGCGGGCTATAAAGAGAGAGGCTGTCCTTTGGGCTCCCGTCCATGTCCGCTTTGGGTCATTAGTGGACATCATTTCAATTTCAGATTGTCCAATTCACGACAGGATATCCATGCCAGCTAAGGGCTCTGTGCTTTCATTGGAAGGTCGTGCTGTGCACTCCCTCATCCACAAACGCCCTAACCCGTCGCATTTGCAATTGACGCGGTTGGTCTTTTCCAGATATTGATTTTGTAATGAATGGTTCCCGATTAGAGTCTCAGACTCCGGGATTAATAGGGAATGGGAGTACATGGACCCAATCAGGGCGTGTATAACCCGGCCGACCCCGCGACTGTAGTGTGGCGAGGTTTTGTTCAGACCACTGATCGTAACTGATCGGGAAGGGAACAAAACCGCCAAGGTTTTAAAGCCTAAGCCATGAGCCAGGAGACCTGCCAATCATTTGTACAGGGTCAATTGTGACCGATGTGCAGGATGTAGAAATTGAGCACCACGGAGGTTGATATGCTCTCAGTTACCAATACCCAGACTGCTGCCCTTTCCGGCACCCGTTCAAGCCGCCTTACGGCTGCATTTTTCGCTGCCCTTCTTGGCGCATCGCTGCTTTACGGCATCGGATTTGCCCAGTCGGAAGTAATGCACAATGCAGCGCATGATTCGCGCCACGCGGCTGGATTTCCCTGCCACTAATCATTTTGCAAATGCATTGGGTGTGAGCGCTTCTGCAGTTGCGGGAGTGTGATCAGCCCATTGCATCACTATAGTTGGCACCACCAAATTTGGGGAAATCCAATGATTGTACGTTATTTGCTTGCCGCCATTCTGGCAGGCTGTCTTGCCGGTGTTTTTGCAACCGGTGCCCAGGCCGTGAAGGTCTGGCCTTTGATTATTGAAGCAGAAAAATACGAGAATTCGGGTGAAGCTTCCCATACACATGGTGAAGTTCCGTTGGAAGATGCAGATGCTGCAGCGCACAAGGGCGATGATGGGGAAGCGCATTCTCATGACGCGGAAGCCTGGGGACCTGAGGACGGGTTAGAGCGGACGTTTTATTCGCTTGTTTCCAACGTCATTACCGGCGTTGCCTATTCGCTGATCATGACCGCGATCATTTTGTTTACCGGGCAGTCAGTCACTCTTCAATCGGGTATTGTCTGGGGTGCGGGCGGATTTGTTGCCTTCATGCTTGCGCCATCGCTCGGACTACCACCGGAAGTGCCGGGCACGGTTGTAGCTGGGGTGCAGGAACGGCAAATCTGGTGGACTGTTACCGTCGCAATGTCGGTCGCAGGCCTGTTGATTTTTGCATTTCGCCAGCAGTGGTACTGGATCGTACTTGGAATTGCATTGATGGTGGCACCGCATCTTTATGGTGCGCCGGTGCCGGAACATCACGCAAGTCTTGCGCCTGCATGGATCACGGCAGAATTCATAGTGGCGACGATTGTTACCGCCTGCCTGTTCTGGCTGTTTCTTGGTGGTGTGCTCGGCTGGTTGCTCAGCCGCTTTACAATGGATGAAGCTTAAATGGTGACGGATCACGAGATGGGACAACGGACTTTGGTGCTGGGCGGTGTACGCTCCGGCAAGAGTCGATTTGGTGAACAGCTCGTGCTTCGATCAGGTTTGAAGCCGATCTATCTGGCGACCGGTCGGGTGACCGATGAAGAAATGCACGAACGGATTGCTGCACACCAGCAGCGCCGCAGTTCCGACTGGGAAACGGTGGAAGAGCCGCTCGCCTTGGTCGATGCGCTCCGCCAGTCCTCGCAAAAGGGTCGGGTCATTCTAGTTGATTGCCTGACATTCTGGGTCACCAATTTGATGATGGCCAAGGCCGACGTGTTGAAGGAATGCACAGAACTCAAGGCGTTTCTGGCGAGTTCGACCGTTCCCATCGTGCTGGTTTCAAGCGAGACGGGCCTTGGCATCATGCCAGACAACAAACTGGCCCGGGAGTTTGGTGATCTGGCGGGTCTGGTAAATCAGGAAATCGCTGCCGTTTGTGATACGGTTTATTTTGTTGCGGCCGGGCTGCCGCTTACACTCAAGTCAGGACAATAGAATGGATACGCAGAAAATTCCGGCAACGGTCATTACCGGCTTTTTGGGTGCGGGAAAGACGACCTTGATCCGCAACATGCTGGCGACGGCCAATGGACGCCGGATTGCACTGATTATCAATGAGTTTGGCGATCTTGGGGTGGATGGTGATGTGCTCAAGGGCTGCGGTGAAGAAACCTGCACCGAAGATGATATCGTTGAACTCACCAATGGCTGCATCTGCTGCACGGTTGCGGATGACTTTGTGCCAACCATGACCAAGTTGCTGGAGCGGGAAAACCGGCCGGATCACATTGTGATCGAAACCTCCGGGCTTGCCCTGCCGCAACCGCTGGTCAATGCCTTCAACTGGCCGGATATCCGCGAAAAAGTTACCGTCGATGGCGTGGTAACGGTAGTAGACAGCCGTGCGGTGGCTGATGGCCGGTTTGCCGATGATGTAGACAAGGTCAATGCACAACGTGCCGAGGATGAAGCGCTTGATCATGAAAGCCCGCTGGAAGAACTGTTTGAGGACCAGCTTACCTGTGCTGACATGATTGTCTTCAACAAGGCTGACCTTGTGGATGGGGATATCCTTGAAAGAATACAAGGCGAGGTTGGAAACAGGATTTCACGTTCTGTAAAGCTGATTAAGTCCTCACACGGGTCATTGCCTGCAGACGTATTGTTGGGCTTGTCGAGTGCGAGTGAGACCGACATCCAGAACCGAAAATCCCACCACGAGATGGAACATGATGCATTCCATGAAGAACATGGTGACGATGCTGAACACGAGCACGATCATGATGAATTCGAGAGTTTTGTGGTTGATACTGGCTCAATCAGTGATCCAAAGGCCTTTGTCGATAGTCTGAAGCCGGTAATCGAGGCGCATGATGTATTGCGCCTTAAGGGATTTGTTGATGTGGCGGATAAACCGATGCGGCTAGTGGTTCAGGCGGTTGGCAATCGTATCGAGCATTATTTCGACCGGGAATGGGCTGATGGCGAAGCCCGGTCCACCAGACTGGTCGTAATCGGTCTTGACGGGCTGGATCAATCGCAAATCTCATCTGGCATCAAAAGTCTGGCCGGATAGGCTATGCATCTTCTCCTCGCTCAAAAAGGTTCGCTGAACGAGAGTGAGGAGGCGATTGATCTTGGGCAGTCTCCAGCAGATGTAGTTTTTCTTTCCGCGGCGGATACAGAACTTTCCAGCCTGGCTGATGCGGCACGCAAACTTGGTGATGATGCTCCAAGCTTGCGGCTTGCCAATTTGATGCAACTTTCTCATCCGATGTCGATCGATGTTTACGCGGAAAAAACCATTGCGAATTCTTCACTGGCCATCGTCCGGGTGTTGGGTGGCGAAAGCTATTGGTCCTACGGTCTCGAAAAACTGTATGAGGTGGCGAGCAGCAACAGTGTGGCGCTGGTCGTATTGCCGGGCGACGACAAACCCGATCCGGAGCTCCATCGCTTTTGTACGACAGAAAGAGAATTCGCCGACCAACTCTGGTCATACCTTGTTGATGGTGGCCCGCAAAACATGGAAAGCCTTTTGCAGGCGGCCCACCACTTTCTTGGCAAGGGAGAAGAACCGCCTGCATCTGTGCCGCTGCTGAAGGCAGGCGTTTGGCATCCGCGATATGGAATATGTGACCTCGCAACCATCCGCAACGAATGGCTGGACGAAGCGCCGATTGCGGTGATCAGCTTCTATCGGGCATTGGTGCAGTCGGGTGGTCTTGAGCCGGTCACGATGCTTGTCGATGCGCTTTCGAAACGTGGGTTCAATGTGCTGCCAATGTATGTGTCCAGTCTCAAGGATCCGGTATCGGTCGAAATTCTGCGATCTGTTTTTGTGGAAGCAAAGCCGGACATTGTTTTGAATACCACCGGCTTCGCGGTGTCGTCGCCGACCGGAGGTGTGAGCTCGACAGTGCTGGATGAAGACGGGGCGATGGTCATTCAGGTCGTGTTGGCTGGTGGCTCGCAAGAATCCTGGGAACAGTCACCGCAGGGATTATCATCCCGAGATCTGGCGATGAATGTTGCGTTGCCGGAGGTAGACGGACGCGTATTTTCCCGTGCTATTGCGTTCAAGAATGCAGGGCGTTTTGACCCGACGGTGGAAGCAAACATTGTTGTGCATGAAGCGGCACCCGGACGCGTGGACTATGTTGCTGATCTCGCTCAAAACTGGGTAAGCCTTGCTCGTGCGAAGACATCAGATCGCCGCGTGGCGATGGTGCTTGCCAACTATCCAAACCGGGATGGGCGACTTGGAAACGGGGTCGGTCTCGACACGCCAGCCGGGACCATCAATGTATTGAATGCAATGGCAGCGCAGGGTTATCAGACCGGCGATTTTCCGGGCGACGGGGATGCACTGATACGGCACCTTCAAGAGGGGCCAACCAACGCAGCAAGTGATGGCCGGGTAATTCGCGAATCCCTTTCCTTGAATCATTACAAGACGTTCTTTAAATCGCTTCCAGTTCAGATTCAGAATCAAGTTGTTGAGAAATGGGGTGAAGTTGAGGGTGATCCGTTTTTCCTGTCTGAACAAAATGTTTTTGCCTTACCACTCGCAAGTTTTGGTAATGTTGTGCTCGGTGTGCAGCCTGCGCGTGGTTATAGTATCGATCCGAAAGAGACTTACCATTCACCTGACCTTGTGCCGCCGCACGGTTATTTTGCGTTTTATGCCTGGCTTCGAAACCGGTTCAAGGCGCATGCAATTATCCATATGGGCAAGCATGGAAACCTCGAATGGCTGCCGGGAAAAGCACTCTCGTTAAGTGAAAATTGTTACCCGGAAGCAGCGATGGGAGCGGTGCCAAATCTCTACCCGTTTATCGTCAATGACCCCGGCGAGGGAACGCAGGCGAAGCGTCGAATTTCATCCGTCATTATCGACCATCTGACGCCGCCGCTTACACGTGCGGAAAGCTACGGACCGTTGCGTGATCTGGAAGCACTGGTCGATGAATATTACGAAGCCAGCGGCAATGATCCACGGCGGCTTGTTCTGCTCAAGAAACAAATTCTTACCCTGATTGCTGACATCGGTCTTGATGAGGATGCGGGTATTGTGGCTGATGACGATGAAACGCAGAAGCTTGAAAAACTCGATGGCTATCTGTGCGAACTAAAAGAAATGCAGATCCGGGATGGATTGCATATCTTTGGGATTTCGCCAGTGGGTCGTTTGAAACATGATCTGGTTACAGCTCTTGTTCGCGTGCCTAGAGGCAGCGGTGAGGGGGGTGATCAAAGCCTGCAACGGGCAATTGCCAAAGACCTGGAATTGGATTTTGATCCGCTGGATTGTGACATGGCGAAACCATGGTTAGGCGAGAAACCGGATATCTTGGTCGAGGTCAGTGATGATCCGTGGCGAACCTCCGGTGATACAGTTGAACGGATTGAATTGCTGGCCACCAAACTGATTGCTGGAGAGGTTGAGTGCCCGCCTGATTGGTCGCATACATCATCGGTTCTTGAGTGCGTAGGGGATCAAGCCATTCCGGCGGTCGATCAATGCGGTGAATTGGAGATTGGCAATCTGCTGCGCGGGCTGGATGGTAAATTTGTCACCCCGGGTTCATCCGGTGCACCGACGCGCGGGCGGCTGGATGTGTTGCCAACGGGCAGTAATTTTTATTCGGTCGACAGCCGTTCTGTACCTACGCTGACCGCATGGGAGTTGGGCCGAAAATCCGCGGAACTTCTGATTATCCGATATCGACAAGACCACGGCGAGTGGCCAACTTCGTTCGGGCTTTCGGCCTGGGGTACTTCCAACATGCGTACCGGGGGTGATGACATCGCGCAGGCGATGGCGTTGGTTGGTGCCAAGCCGGTCTGGGATCATGCGTCGCGACGGGTTACCGGATATGAAATCCAGACGTTGGCGGAGCTTGGCCGTCCTCGGGTGGATGTGACTTTGCGAATATCAGGCTTCTTCCGCGATGCATTTCCAGCGCAAATTGAGTTGTTTGACAAGGCGGTTCGCGCAATTGGTGCGCTGGAGGAGGAATCACAGGACAATCCGCTGGCTTCGCGCATGAATGAGGAGCGGGAGAAACTTGAAAACTCAGGCATTGAAGCACAGGAAGCGGCGAGACGCGCAGGTTACCGGATATTCGGCTCCAAACCGGGTGCCTATGGTGCGGGCCTTCAGGCGCTGATTGACGAAAAAGGCTGGGATCAAAAGGATGATCTTGCCAATGCCTACCTTGCCTGGGGTAGTTACGCCTATGGGACAGTTGAACAGGGGAAAGAGGATCGCGAAGGATTCAAGCAGCGTTTGTCAGGCGTGGAGGCGGTCATTCACAATCAGGACAATCGTGAACATGATTTGCTCGATTCTGATGATTACTATCAATTTGAAGGCGGCATGACGGCAGCGGTTGAGGCAACTTCCGGTAATCGACCGAAAGTCTATCATAATGACCACTCCCGCCCCGAAAAGCCGGTGGTGCGTGCGCTGGAAGAGGAAATCGCACGCGTGGTACGCGCCAGAGCTGCCAATCCCAAGTGGATCGCCGGCGTAATGCGGCACGGCTACAAGGGCGCGTTCGAAATGGCGGCGACGCTGGATTATCTCTTTGCCTTTGCTGCGACTACTGGAGCGGTTCGAAATCACCACTTTGAGCTGCTGCACAATGCCTGGCTGACGGATGAAGCGGTACTTGAGTTCCTGCAGGACAAAAACCCGGAAGCCCTGAAAGAAATGGCAGAACGTTTTCTGGAAGCTGAAGAGCGGGAGTTGTGGACACCGCGCTCCAATTCCGCCAAATTTCAACTGGAGCAACTTGCAGGCAGGGAAAGTGCAGCATGAGTGTGAAAGCCCTATTCGACACCTTCAGGGATTACATCTCTCTACGAGATGATGAACCAGTGCGCGAATGTTTTGACCGGTTTGACTGGAAGCTGAGTGAACGCAATCTGGAAGCGCTCTCGTTGCCGGGTACCGTCCATCTTGACAATGTTGTGGAACATTCAGGTGGTGGTGAAAAGCGCCTTGTAAATCAGATACTTGAATCCCGACCACAGCTTCACTGGCGACGGTCCTATACGGCTGATGACTTTGGGCAGGTATTTTTTGATAATTACTGCTTTACGGAGTTGATTGGTACGCGGGGCCACTTTGTCAGTGATGAAATTGCTGCTGGCTTCGTGTTGTTTGGTCCCGGCATTTCCTATCCCAATCACTGGCATGTGGCCGAAGAATTTTACTTTCCACTTACAAGTGATGCGCTTTGGAGCCGGAATGATGGTCCTTACGAGATGCGCAAGAGCGGAGAGTTCATTCATCACGAATCCAACATGCCTCATGCGATGAAACCACAAACTGTGCCGCTGCTGGCTGCGTATGTTTGGCGAGATGGCGACTTGGCACAAAAATCCGACTTTTGAACCACACCGATTGAAAGAACAAATCCATGGCTGAGAAATCTGATCGACTGAAGAATATGAGCGAGGAGGAGCTTAACGCCCGCCACGCTGACAAGATGAAGAAGAAAAAGGCAGCCCGCGATAAAATCATCGCCACCAAAACCATCGAAAAAGGTCTGGTGATGGTTCATACCGGCAAGGGTAAGGGCAAGTCAACGGCGGCGTTCGGCGTGGTTTTCCGGGCGATCGGCAATGGCATGCGAGTGGGTGTCGTTCAGTTTGTCAAAGGCAAATGGGGTACGGGTGAGCGCAAGGTGCTGGAAGCATTTCCGGACCAGGTTGAAATGACAGCAATGGGCGACGGGTTCACCTGGGAAACGCAGGACCGTCAACGCGACATTGAAGCAGCAAAGCAGGCTTGGGAACGGGCCAAATCCATGATCATGGATGAAAAGCTCGATGTGGTGCTGTGCGACGAACTCAACATTGTGCTGCGCTATGATTATCTCGACATCAATGAAATCATCGAGTTTCTAAAAGGCAAGCCGGAGATGAAGCATGTCATCATCACTGGGCGTAATGCCAAGGAAGAACTGATCGAATTTGCCGATCTGGTGACCGAAATGGAGATGATCAAGCACCCGTTCCGGTCTGGTGTGAAAGCACAGGTAGGGATTGAGTTTTAGTCAGCATTGCCCGATCATGCGGCGCATACCCATGTAACGGGCGGGGATCGGGCCAATGACAAACAGTTTTATCGAAGCAATCCAGAAATTTTTGGGTGATGACAAATCTGTGCGCATGGTTGCAGACGACGTCCAGCTTACCAATGAACTGATCCTGCTTGTGCGAACCATGTTCGCTGATGGGGAGCTAAAACCGGTTGAACTTGCCGCCTTCAAGCGGTTGTGCAGCCGGGCGTTCGGAATTCCTGAAGACGATGTTCCACGCGTGATCCAGTATCTTCGCGAAATCAGCTACGAAACCACCGTGGCAGACGCGGCCTCGATGTTCCAGGATATGGATATCGAGCGCAAACGGGAACTGCTGCTTCACATGCTCAAGATAGCAAAGGCCGATGATGAACTGCACGATCAGGAGATAGCCCTGATACGCAGAACTGCTGAAGCGCTGGGGCTAAGTGCCGAAGATATTTCAGGTGCGCAGGACGGATAGGGTGGACGACTCGTCGTATCATTGATTTGACCCTATGCCGCATCGGGCATCAGGAAAACGTTGCGTGCCAGATCAGATTGCAGACGTTCTGGTGTATACCATTTTTCCAATATATTTCCTGACACCAGGTCCTGATTTTGCGAGATGAATTCATCAAAGTCTTTGTCCGGGGCGTTCTTCATGCGTTCGGCAATGACGCTCAACAGGGCAAGGGTGATGGTTGTATTGAATTTACGCGATGCGCCCGCCCTTGTGGCGATGGTGTTGATGCACTCGGCATATTTTACCGACGCATTCAAAAAGTCGTAGCGTCGCAGCATTTCATAGGTGACGCCAAGATGATCGATGTGACCAAATTTGCTGGCATCGATGTTACAGGTTTCAAATGATCTTGTGAGTTCTGCGTAATTTGTACTCATTGGTCGTGTTCACTTTCTTGCAGCTTATGGCTGTCTGACGCGCCAAGATCGAGATCGTAGACTTGTTTTAATTGTCCAATTTTTTTGAGCGTTTCCGCGGAAAATGGCGGTTTGTTCTCAAAGCTGTGCAGGGATATTCCCTCAAGCAAATCGCTGAGCGATAAATCCAGATGTTCCGCAAGTCCTTTCAGGACTTTGAGCAACCGTTTCTCAAGCCGTACGCCGGTTTGTACGCGTTCAATTGTTTTTGTCATTTTGTTATATTGGTACCAAGGTACCCGATTGTCAAGTGGTTTTATGACCGTTGGTTCACGCAGATCAGGCTGATATATTGATCCGATGAACAAAGCAGCTAATCAAATTATAGAAATCAGGGAAGGAAGAACCGAAGACGCAGATGCTATTCGGACACTGACACGGGACGCCTATGCAAAGTGGGTTGCACTCATCGGACGCGAGCCGCTACCCATGTCGGCAGACTACCAGGAAGCATTGAAGAAACACCGGTTCGACTTGCTTTTTGTGAACGGGACGCTTGCGGCAATCATTGAAACCATTCCCAGTGTCGACCATTTGCTGATCAAAAATCTTGCGGCATCACCCGCTTTCCAGAGAAGCGGGCTTGGGAAAAAATTACTCATCCACGCTGAACAACTCGCTGCTTCGTCTGGTCATTCTGAAATCAAACTCTACACCAACAAGCTGTTTTCCGAGAGCCTGACTTTCTACGAAAATTTGGGGTATCTGGTCGGGCGGGAAGAAGAGTTCATGGGTGGAACTACTGTCCACATGAACAAACGCGTCTGATTGCCTCGAAACTGGCAATAACAAGCACTGGCAGAATTGCTCCACGCGCCAATAGGCAGGTCGCAAATGAAGCGGGTCATGACGGGAAAGCGTTTGACCTGCAACCGCGTCGGTTCTAGGGTCCGATTGCTACTGATAGCGCCTTTCAATTGATGAGGCTGGAAAAGACTTCGGTGCGGTTGACCCAAACTGGGAACCAAAACGGAAGCTGTCGGACAAGTGAACAGGCCGGGCAACAGGATATTGCTCGAAACAGGCCTGAGTGCTTTTTCTTATTCCACTCCTCAAATCGTAACGCGCTCAACCGGCAGCATCATTGCAACTGTTCAGGTGCTCGGACCCATGAGAATTTTTACGCTTTCAGCAACATTGGTGATTTGGTCTACAAGCTATGCCCATGCCCATTTGGGGCATCTGGGTGAATTGGCGGGCCATGCCCACTGGGTTGGCGTGGGTGCCATCATTGTGGCTGGTGCAATCGTTGCCGTGCTCGCGTCAAACAAAGACACTGAAGATGACGCCGAAACCGAAGAAGATTTGGAGCCGGTTGAAGAAACCGCCTGATACGAAAGGAAGCCTACGATGGCTGAAGAAAAGCTCGGTATCATGGTGTGTGGCCATGGCAGCCGAAACCAGAACGCCGCAAAGGAATTTGCCAAGGTTTCGCAAGGCTTGAAGAAGCTTATCCCGGAAATGCCGGTCGAATATGGATACCTCGAATTTTGCAATCCGGTCATTCATGCGGGGCTCGACTCCTTGCGTGATCAAGGCGTGACGCGTGTGTTGGCCGTGCCCGGCATGCTGTTTGCGGCCGGTCATGCCAAGAATGACATTCCATCGGTGTTAAACACTTATCAGGCGCAAAATCCGGGCATGACTATTGAGTATGGTCGGGAGCTCGGTGTTGATTTGAAAATGATCCGCGCCGCCAGTGAGCGTATTCAACATGCAATTGATGCCTGCGAAACTGAAGTACCAATCGAAGAAACCATGCTGATGGTTGTTGGGCGCGGTGCGTCAGATCCGGACGCTAATTCCAATGTCTCAAAGGTCATGAGGATGCTCTGGGAAGGCATGGGCTTTGGCTGGGGTGAGACATGTTATTCCGGTGTGACGTTTCCGCTGGTTGAACCCGGTCTCGAACATGCTGCGAAACTTGGTTACAAGCGGATCATCGTCTTCCCGTATTTTCTGTTTACCGGTGTGCTGGTGAAGCGCATCTATTCCTACACCGATGATGTGGCTGCAAAGCACCCGGATATTGAATTCGTCAAGGCAGATTACCTCAACGATCATCCGCTGGTGCTTGAAACATTCAAGGATCGCGTCGCCGAGACACGCGATGGTGCTGCGGTGATGAACTGTCAGATGTGCAAGTATCGCGAACAGGTTCTGGGTTTTGAAGATCAGGTCGGTCTTGCGCAGGAAAGCCATCACCACCACGTGGAAGGTATCGGGGGCGGTCTTGAAAACTGTCCGTGTAAGGGGGATTGCGACGCGTCCTGCCGGGAAGAGTCATTCTGCAAGGAACACGGGCTTCCCTGGACGCCTTTGCATAGTCATGATTCTCCTGGTCCGCTTGAGCCGCATGATCACTCACATGAGCATGGCCACGATCACAGTCACGGGCATGATCATTCGCACGATCACCACCATCATCCATACCCCCATGCAGATCATCCCCATGGCCCAAAATCGATGAAGAAATCCTGACCGGTTCGATGGCTGTCCCCGACTATATTCGTGATCCAGCCGAAATTTACCGGCAGTCGTTTGAGACTGTTCAGGCGGAGGCAGATTTTTCACACCTGCATCCTTCGATGCATGACATCGCAACCCGTATCATCCATGCCTGCGGGATGGTGGACAGTGCGAAGGATTTGGCCGGCTCGGACAGGGCGGTTGAAGCGGGAACTGCTGCGCTTCAGTCCGGCTGTGCAATTTACACCGATGTGGAAATGGTACGGGCGGGAATTATTGAAAGATTTCTGCCGGCGAATAATGAGGTCATTTGCACTTTGAATGATGACCGGGTTGCCGATCACGCAAAGAATATTGGCAATACGCGTTCAGCGGCGGCAGTTGATTTTTGGGATGAGCGGCTGGAAGGCGCAATCATTGTCATCGGCAATGCGCCAACAGCGCTTTTCCGGCTGCTTGAGCGACTGGATGAAAGTGCTCCAAAACCAATTTTGATACTCGGATTTCCGGTTGGCTTTATCGGTGCAGCAGAATCCAAATCTGAACTTGCTGCAAATCCACGAGATTGTGAATTCATTACCTTGAAGGGGCGACGTGGCGGTAGCGCGATTGCTTCAGCTGCTCTAAATGCCATTGCGCACGGATCAAAGACATGACCGTGTGGCTTGATATCATCGGCATCGGCGAAGACGGCGTTGCAGGTCTTTCAACAGAGGCTGCTTCTCGTCTTGAAGCGGCTGAGATCATTGTTGGAGGAGACCGGCATCACAAGTTGGCATTGAACGAAACTGCAGAGCGTATTGCCTGGCCGTCTCCGTTTGACGTGATGATTGATGAAATCAAAAAGCACAAGGGCAAGCGGATCGTTGTTCTGGTGACCGGAGATCCGCTTTGGTACTCCGTCGGCGCTCGCATTCTCAAAGCCATTCCTGCGGAGGAAATCCGCTTTCAGCCGCAACTTTCGGCCTTCCAGCTGGCATCCGCCCGTATGGGCTGGAGTTTGCCAGATTGCGAAACGCTTACCATTCACGGCCGCGCAGATAGCCAGATACTGCCGCACATTGCGCCCAATGTGCGCCTGCTGGTGCTCACTCAGAATGCGGAGAGCCCATCCAATGTCGCAAAACTGTTGGTTGAACGTGGATTTGGAAAAAGCAAAATGACGGTATTAGCTGCAATGGGCAGCGATGATGAAGCTCGTTTTGATGGGATCGCTGACGATTGGACGCATGCAGTTCCAGATTTCCATACCCTGGCGATTGAGTGCATCGCAGACCAGGATGCGAAGTGGTATCCGCGTATTGGAGGATTGCCGGATGAAGCATTTTCCCATGATGGCCAATTGACAAAGCGGGTTGTCCGGGTTGCAACCCTTTCAGCTCTTGCACCTTATCCGGACGCGCTACTTTGGGATGTGGGTGCGGGTTGTGGTTCGATTGCGATTGAGTGGATGCGCGCTGCACGTGGAGCACAGGCAATAGCAATCGAGTCCAATACAGACCGGCAGGCAATGATTGCCGAGAACGCAAGATTGCTCGGGACTGAAAAAATCCGGATTGTGGGAGGCGTGGCCCCGGATGGACTGGCCGGTCTGGAACCACCGGACGCGATTTTTATTGGCGGTGGGGTAACTGGCGAAGGCGTGTTCGAAGCCTGTTGGAAAGCATTGAGGCCCGGCGGGCGTCTGGTTTCCAATGTAGTAACCGTCGAAGGCGAAGCACGGCTTATGACATTGCGCGAACAACATGGCGGTAAACTCAGCAGAATATCAGTCCAGCATGCCGAACCGGTTGGCCGGTTCTCCGGCTGGAAGCCATTGATGCCGGTCACCCAATGGGCCGTTAAAAAAGGTGGGCAATCATGAGTGGGACCCTTTATGGCGTTGGTGTTGGGCCGGGCGACTCGGAGCTTTTGACCATCAAGGCCCACCGAATTATCAGCGCTTCACCGGTGGTGGCGTATCCCGCGCCTGATGATGGTGTGAGCTTTGCCCGGGCAATTGTTGCGGAATACCTGAAAGAAGACCAGCGGGAAATTCCAATCATTATCCCGATGCGGGTAGAGCGGTTTCCGGCGGCAAATGTTTATGATGCCGCTGCTGTGGAAATCTCCAAATGTCTTGCGGATGGCAAGGACGTTGCGGTTCTGTGCGAGGGGGACCCGTTCTTCTATGGTTCGTTCATGTATCTGTTTGAGCGGCTTTCGGGTGAGTATAATTGCGAGATTGTGCCGGGCGTTTCTTCTCTCATGGCGTCGGCTTCAGCCCTTAAGCGTCCACTGGCTGCACGCAATGATATTCTAACCGTAATACCAGCACCGCTTGACGATGAAGTGATTCTGGACCGGCTTAACTCCGGTGATGCGATTGCGTTCATCAAGATTGGCCGGCATTTCAAACGCATCCGGGCCTTGATCGAAGAGGCTGGTTTACTGGGTCGTGCCGGTTATCTCGAGCGGGTGAGCCTTGAAAACCAGCAAGTCATGCCGCTTGCAGATGTTAGCGAAGAAAAGGCTCCGTATTTCTCGATGATCCTGATTTACAAGGGCGCGGAGGCCTGGATCAAGAATCTCGAAATGCCAGTTGAAACCCTTCAAACGGAGGATATGGCATGAACCATATCATTATTCTTTCAGACAGCGGTTTCGAGACTGCCTCTAAAATCAAGATTGCAATCGGTGGGAGCATTGAGGGATTGTTGCCTCGTTGCACCAAGGCTGAGGTTGGGATCAGTGATTTAAAGGCACATCTCCAATCGTGTTTCGAAGCAGGTGAGCCGATCATTGCGGTGATGGCATCGGGTGCATTGATCCGTCTCGTTGCGCCCTTTCTCAAGGACAAGCAGTCCGAGCCGCCGGTTCTGGCAATTGCGGAAGATGGTTCCAGTGTTGTGCCATTGTTGGGTGGACATCACGGCGCGAATGATCTTGCGCGGGAAATTGCAGATGCAATTGAGGGTCATGCGGCGATAACTACGGCGGGTGACTTGAAATTCGGTATCGCACTTGATGCACCGCCATCGAGCTGGGTGCTTGCCAATCCCGAAAGTGCAAAGCGGGTTATGGCCGAGTTGATTGGCGGTAAGGAAGTGAGATTGCAGGGCAACTGCCTCGAGCAGGCCGAGTGGTTGACGGGCAGTGTCCTGCCGATTGACGATGATGGAGATGTGGTGTTGACCGCAACAGACCTGCCGCATGAGGTGGGTGCTTTGGAACTCGTCTACCATCCACAAAACCATGTGCTTGGTGTTGGTTGCGAGCGGGGGACGTCTTCGCAAGAAGTGCAGGAACTGGTTTCGCAAGCGATTGAGATGTCCGGTATCGCACGGGGTTCGATTGCAGGTGTTGTTTCAATCGACCTCAAGGCGGATGAAACAGCGATCCATTCGGTTGGTAAGATGCTCGGCAGACCCGTACGGTTTTTCGATGCAGCCACGCTCGAAAAAGAAACCGCAAGATTGATCAATCCATCTGATGTCGTTTTCACGGAGACTGGATGTCATGGCGTTTGCGAAGGGGCTGCACTGGCAGCATCGGGAACGGATGGCGAGTTGATCCTGCCGAAAATAAAATCCAAGCGGGCTACTGTTGCAATTGCGCGTTCACCAAAACCGCTGGATATCACCAGTTATGGTCAGGGCAGGGGCCGGTTGTTCGTCGTCGGCATCGGGCCGGGGCAGGAGGCGTGGCGCTCGCCCGAGGTGACGCGGATGATTGGTGTCGCAACCGATCTGGTTGGTTATACCCTGTATCTCGATCTGATCGCCGGAATCTCAACTGGCAAGACAAGGCATGATTTTGACCTGGGTCGTGAGGAAGACCGGGTACGTCATGCGATGGAGCTTGCCGGTGAAGGTAAGGATGTGGCGCTTGTGTGCTCGGGCGATGCCGGAATTTATGCGATGGCAACGCTGGTGTTTGAACTGTTTGAAAATGGTGGCCTGTCGCCGGTTGCAATGCGGATTGCGGTTGAGTGTTCGCCGGGTATTTCTGCCCTGCAAGCAGCGGCTTCACGGGCTGGTGCACCATTGGGGCATGATTTTTGCACCATATCCCTGTCTGACCTGCTTACCACCTGGGATGCGATCCAGATGCGGATCAAGGCTGCTGCGGAAGGTGACTTCGTCATCGCCTTTTATAATCCGGTGTCACGGCGAAGACGCACACAGCTGGCCCATGCGAAGGAAGTGCTGTTGCAGCACCGACCGGATGACACGCCGGTGATTCTTGCAACAAATCTTGGCCGGGAAGGGGAGTTGGTGCGGACCGTGCCACTTGCCAAGCTCGACATTGAAGAAGTCGACATGCTGACAGTTGTGATCGTCGGATCAACCGAGACACGCACGGTGCAAACCGGTGATGGCAAGAACTGGGTCTACACGCCACGAGGCTATGCCGCGAAAGAAGGCACGAAAATCAAAAGTGAGGCTGCGGAATGACTGTTTACTTCATTGGAGCGGGGCCGGGTGCTCCTGATCTCATTACCGTACGCGGTTTACGGCTGATTGAGCGGTGTCCAGTCTGTCTCTACGCTGGCTCACTGGTGCCGGAGGAAATCGTAGCTGCTGCGCCTTCCGATGCGCTGGTGCGCGATACGGCGCCGATGAACCTTGATGAGATCATGGTTGAAATCGAGTCAGCAGACAAAGCAGGGCAGGATGTGGCCAGGGTGCATTCCGGGGATCCATCCATCTATGGCGCAACGGCTGAGCAAATGCGGCGGTTGGACAAGCTTGGCATTGATTATGAAGTTGTTCCCGGCGTGCCTGCATTTGCTGGTGTTGCAGCGAAACTCAAAACCGAGCTTACGCTACCGGAAATCGCGCAAACGGTAATCATCACCCGGACGGGCATGAAAGCCTCGGCTATGCCGGATGGTGAGCAGTTGGAAGTTTTGGGCAAATCCGGCGCGACGCTGGCGATCCACTTATCGATCCGCAATCTCGTCTATGTGCGTGAAGCGCTGGAACCCTATTACGGTGCGGATTGCCCGGTCGTGGTGGCCTACCGCGCTACGTGGCCGGATGAACTTTATATCCGCACAACGCTTGCAGAAATGAAGGACGCAGTTCGAGCCGCCAAGATCACCCGCACGGCGCTGATCATGGTTGGGCCGGTATTGGGAGATGTGCAGTTTCGGGATTCAGATTTGTACAATTCTGATTATTCCCATGTGCTGCGCAACCGCGGAAAGAAGAAAGTGAAGGCCTAGGTGACCGCGTTCACAAGAGCATCAATGGATTCAAACGTCTCTCCTTCAATCCTGGGTGGGCGGGAAATCATGATGACTGGTAGGGACAATTCCCTGGCTGCTTCGATTTTGGCAAAGCTGCCCTTGCCGCCGGAGTTGCGGCAAACCAGATGGGTGATGCCATGCTCTTTGAGTAAGGCTAATTCGTCAGAGATCGATGTCGAGGGCGTGCCTATTACGACGGTACAGTTCTTGAAGGGTGGGAGCGTTTCTGGTGCGTCGACCATACGCAGGACGAACCGCAAATCATCACGCCCGGAGAAGGCTTCAAGATGCTGGCTTCCGAGTGCCAGGAAAACCGTTGCACCTTCCGGCAGTGTACGATTTGCTTCTGTGGTATCTTCAACGCAAGTCCAGTTGTCAGAAATTTCCGGGACCCAAGCGGGTCGCGAAAAGGTCATTAGCGCTACGCCTGTCAGGTCACAAGCACGACGTGCGTTTTCTGAAATTTTGGAGGCGAATGGATGGGTTGCATCGATTAACAGGTCGATGGATTCGTCTTTCAAATATTGCGCCAAACCGTTGACACCGCCAAATCCCCCAATTCGAATTTCGCCTTTTGGTAATGACGGATTTTTAGTTCGGCCAGCCAATGACGTGATGACGTGCTTACCCTTGGCGACCAGAATTGCTGTAAGGTCCGAAGCCTCTCGCGTGCCACCAAGAATGAGAATGGGGTCAGCCATTTGGACCCATCCAGTCGGTGCGTGCAAGCAGGGTTCCATCCCGCGCGTAGATCATCACCTCCACGTCAATAGGTGCTCCACGCAGGGTTGCAAGCGCTGTGTCTTGCGCTATCCGCGCAATATGAAGTGGTACATTAACTTGCAAATCTTGAGTCAATTCAAACACTTCCATTGCGGTGTTCGCGTGCTGAATCCGGGACTTAACGTTTTGATTCAGGGGATTGAGAGATTGATTCAAGTGGATTTTTTCGACCTCATCCGCCAACCAGTCAAAGTCAACCTGACTACGGCCAGAGTGCAAGTCCAGCGCACCATTGGCGAGCTTGGCGAATTTGCCAAAGCCGCCGGCCAAGGTGATTTTCGGGATCGGGTTCTTTCGCAAATATTTGAGCAGCCCGCCGACAAAGTCTCCCATATCGAGCATGGCGTGATCGGGAAAATCATACAGCTTGCAGGCAGCGGTTTCCGATGTCGAGCCGGTAGCGCCAAGGACATGGGTTTCGCCGGCAGCGCGGCTCACATCAATTCCACGATGGATCGAGTGGATCCAGGCCGAGCAGGAAAACGGGTGAACGATGCCCGTCGTACCGAGGATGGATATCCCACCAATAATTCCAAGTCTGGGGTTCCAGGTCCGCTCTGCAATCTTCTCGCCATCAGGGACCGAGATTATGATGTCGAGGTCGGCGGCGATGCCATGGGCGTTGGCCAGCTCGTTCACGACTCCTTCAATCATGGTTCTTGGAACCGGGTTGATTGCAGCTTCACCAACCCCGATTGGAAGACCGGTCTTTGTGACGGTTCCAACGCCTTCACCGGCAATGAACCGTATTCCGTTTCCAGTGTCGTTGCGAATAACGCGGGCGATGATTGTTGCGCCGTGGGTAACATCGGGATCGTCTCCAGCATCCTTGACGATCCCCGCTTCTGCGAAATCGGAACCAAGGGTTTCTCTCGCAAGCGGGAAGGCTGGCGTCTCGCCTTTCGGCAAAGTGATTGTAACCGGGTCCGGGAATTCTCCAGTCAGCAAAGCGGCGAGCGCAGCTTTAGTCGCCGCCGTCGCACATGCGCCAGTCGTCCATCCGCGACGCAGGGTGCCTTCCGGCTTGTCAGTTCGTTCGACCTTGTTCATCAGAAGTTTATACGGGATGCGCGAACACCACGGAAGGTGAATTCACTGGCATGGAACAGGAAAGTCGCATGAGTAGTTTTAATCCTGATCTTCCAGAATTTGAACCAGGGCATGTTTGGCTGGTAGGCGCAGGTCCCGGTGATCCGGGTCTTCTCACCCTGCACGCGGCCAATGCAATCAAACAGGCGGATGTTATTGTTTATGATGCGTTGGTGAATGAAGAGATTTTGGGGCTCGCCAGCAGTGAGGTAGCTTTGCATTTTGCCGGGAAGCGTGGTGGCAAGCCTTCGCCGAAGCAAAAGGATATCTCGCTTACACTAGTTGAGATGGCCAAATCTGGAAAGCGGGTGCTACGCCTCAAGGGTGGCGATCCGTTTGTATTCGGGCGTGGCGGGGAAGAAGCACTCACATTGGTGGAAAATGGGGTGCCATTTCGCATTATTCCGGGAATTTCAGCTGGAATTGGCGGTTTGGCCTACGCGGGCATTCCGGTAACGCACCGTGACATCAATCATTCGGTGACGTTTTTGACTGGACATGATGCAAGCGGATTGGTGCCGGATGCGGTCAATTGGAAATGCATCGCCAAGGGTTCACCGGTGATCGTCATGTATATGGCGATGAAACACTGGGCGGTCATTCGCTCAAAATTGCTGGATCATGGTCGTGATGAACACGAACCCGTTGCCTTTGTCTGTGACGCGACGACCGCCAAGCAGCGCGTGCTTGAAACTACCTTGTGGCAATCGCTTGCGGATTTGGAAAGCAGCGACATCAACCCGCCTGCCATCGTGGTGGTGGGTAAGGCCGTAGGGATGCGGGAAAAACTCAACTGGCTGGGCACCTGATGAGTGCATTGCGGCAAAAGCCGGGCTTGATGCTGGCCGCACCAGGTTCCGGCAGTGGCAAGACGGTTTTGCAGCTTGCGCTGCTGCGGGCATTGAAGAATCGAGGCGTTGATATCGGTGCGGCAAAAGCCGGGCCGGACTTTATTGATCCGGGATTTCATGAGATTGCCTGCGGGAAACCCTCGGTTAATCTTGACCCATGGGCAATGAATGAGGCGCGCATCAAAGCATTGGCTATGGCGCAATTGGGCACTCACCTTCTTGTTGAGGCGATGATGGGGCTGTTTGATGGTGCAGCGGATGGGTCAGGTTCTGCTGCATATCTCGCCAAGATGCTTCAACTTCCGGTAGTTCTGGTAGTCGACGCGGCAAAACAATCGCATTCGATTGCGGCGCTGGTTCGCGGGTTTCGGGATCACGACATCGATTTGAATGTGTCCGGTGTGATCCTCAACAGGGTTGGCAGTCCGCGTCATGAGGCAATGCTGCGCTCTGCTTTGACAGATATCGATGTGCCGGTGTTTGGCGCTGTTCCACGCAGTGACTTGCTTGTTCTGCCGGAACGCCATCTTGGATTGGTGCAAGCAGGCGAAATGGGGGGAATCGAGGATTTTGTTTCCAAGGCTTCTGAGTGTGTTGCGGAGTGCGTGGACCTTGATCAGTTACTGAACTTGTTTGGAAAATTGAATTTTTCTGCGGCAAACCGTAACCCGCTTCCTCCGCTCGGCAGCCGAATTGCGATTGCGAAGGATGCCGCGTTTTCTTTCATCTATCCGCATTTGGTTGAGGATTGGCGGGAGCAGGGCGCGCATCTGTCCTTCTTTTCTCCAATGGAAAACCAACCGCCGTCGGTGGATTGCGATGCAGTGTATCTACCCGGCGGGTATCCGGAACTCCATGCAGAACGGATTTCGAACGCGAATACATTTAGGACTGGAATGTTGGCTGCCCGGGATCGTGGGGCACTGATTTATGGCGAATGCGGTGGTTACATGGTGCTCGGAAAGACACTAACTGACGCGGCAGGCAAAACCCACGCGATGGCCGGACTGCTGGGACTTGAGACGAGTTTTGAGAAACGCAAGTTGCATTTGGGATACCGCAAGTTGATGGTTACAGACTTTGCGTTTGGCACATCATTAGCCGCCCATGAATTCCACTATACCTCTGCGACAAGGGAAGAGGGCACTCCACTGTTTCAGGCTTCAGATGCATTGGGACAATCGCTGGGAGAGGTCGGTTTGCGTGCTGGCAATGTGATGGGGTCCTACATGCATGTGATTGATAGGGCAGGTCGATGAGTGAAATAGTTCACGGCGGCAGGCTGGATACAGCAATTGCGCAATATGGGGGCGAGCCGGATAACTGGCTGGATTTATCGACCGGCATAAATCCGCGATCATACCCTCTACCGGCGCTGGATGACGTCGTTTGGAAGCGATTGCCGGGCGAACAGGCTGAACTTGCATTGTATCAAACTGCCCGAAACTACTATCGGGTTTCTGACCGGAGCGGGGTTGTTGGCGCCAATGGCACGCAGGCGATCATTCAGGTGTTGCCGCATATTCTGGATCGTAAGTCGGTCTCGATTGTTTCTCCGACCTATGGTGAACATTTCCATTGCTGGAAAGGTGTCGGCGGCGATGTTGTTGAAGCTTCTACGCTGAATGAAGCCGTTTCCAGTGGTGGGGTAGTTGTTGTGGGAAACCCGAACAATCCGGATTGCCGAAGCTATCAACCCGATGTTTTGGTTGAAGCTGCGAGTGTGTTGGCAAAAAGCAAAGGCATCCTGATGGTTGATGAGGCGTTTTGCGATGTGGAACCGGAGTTGAGCGTTGTTCCGCAATTGCCTGAGAATGTCATTGTACTGCGTTCTTTTGGAAAGTTTTTTGGCCTTGCGGGCATGCGGCTTGGGTTTGCCATTTGTAACGCTGATCTGGCATCACGAATTTTCAGGATGGTCGGCCCCTGGGCTGTGTCAGGCCCGGCGCTCGAAATTGGCAGGATTGCAATGTCGGATGTGGACTGGATTTCAAATGCTTGCAAATGGGTCAAGGAAGCTAGTCAGCAACAGCAAGAAGTGTTGGATCGAAGTGGAATGGAGATCACCGGCAATGCGGGTTTGTTTCTCGAAGCCAAACATCCGAACACAGCCTATATTTGTGAGCAGCTGATGCGGGTCCATGTATTGGTACGCCCGTTCGAGGTGCGACCGGATCGGTTGCGATTTGGTTTGTGTGCAGATGAAAATTCACTCGCGCGACTTGAGACTGAACTGACCCGTGTGATCGGAGAGCTCTGAATGTCAGAAGCAACTTTCCTGATTTTGTTAGCAGCGCTTGTGCTTGACTGGTTCGTTGGTGAACCGAAAGCACTTTGGGAACGGGTGCCGCATCCGGTGGTGTTGTTCGGCAAGCTGGTGGAATTCGCTGATCACAAATTGAACAAATCTGTTGACCTGGATGAACGCCGTTTCAAGTCCGGGTGCGTCGCGATTTCAGCTCTGATCCTTGGAGCGCTGATCGCCGCGCTGGTAATCCAGTTTATTCTGGGCTTACTCGGGTTTCCTGGCGCTGTCCTGGAGACTCTCATCGTCTTTGTGTTCATTGCGCAAAAGAGTCTGGCCGATCATGTGGATGCGGTTTCACGTGCGTTGCGTGAAGAGGGTGTCGATGGTGCGCGGAAGGCGGTATCGCAGATAGTTGGGCGCGATCCAGAATATCTGGATCGTAGCGGGGTTTGCAGGGCGGCGATTGAAAGCCTTGCGGAAAACTTTTCTGATGGGGTTGTCGCGCCAGCATTTTGGTATGCCGTATTCGGCCTGCCGGGATTGTTCGTCTACAAGATGATCAACACTGCTGATTCAATGATCGGCCATCGCTCCGACAAATATTTACATTTCGGCCGTGCTGCGGCTCGAATTGATGATTTGGCCAACTGGTTGCCAGCCCGGATGTCAGTATTTCTGATTGCCATGGGCTCTGCTTTTTCAAATGGGGTATTGAGAGGAAAGCAGTCACTTGGCACGGCGTTTCGAGATGCGGGCCTGCACCGCTCTCCAAATGCCGGTTGGCCTGAAGCGGCAATGGCGGGGGGAGCAGACATTGCGCTTGGAGGGCCACGAATTTATCAGGGTGAAACCGTCGAGCAGGCCTACCTGAATTCCTCTGGCAGGCACGATCTGGATGCGAGCGATATCGATGTTACCTTGGCGATATTTGCGCGAAGCTGCTTCCTGGGTTGGGCAGTTGTGGCGCTGGTTGCGCTGGTTTGATGTTGTATGCGTTTTGAAAAGGGGAGTGGTCAGATACCAAATCCCCTGTCTGATCTGAGAGCGCAACGGTTGCCATCCGGATCAGCAAACTCCGCTGTCATTCCCCATTCATGACGGTGAACCTCCAGGTTTACACCCTTGTTTTTCAAGTCCTTACAAGCGGCATCAATGTTGGAAACGTTGAAACGAAACTTGGTTGGGCACTGCTCAATTGGCTTAACACCAGGGTATGAGTTGCCGCCAGTCTCGACCATTAAATAGCAGTTTCCCAGTTCAAAACACGTTAGCTGCTCACCCGGGCGGTCTATCTCGTGAAGGATTTTCAAGCCCAACATGTTTTTGTAGAAGTTAGTACATTCCCGATATTTTTGAGTGTTGAGAATGATCCCTGCTTTTGAATAATTCATGGATTTATCCGTTCGCTCATCAACGTTGGTTGCAAATTCCACTCTACCTCTACAAGCTCAACCAAGGTTCAGGTCAAGGGAAAAAGGTGGCACGCTTATGCTGCCTGAGGCGGCCAGATGCGGACCGCTTCCGCATAGGGTGGCGTTTGCGCAAAGACCTCTTCGAAGCTCAATCCCAGCCAGGCCATCTGGGTGGCACGAATGGGGCCCGCGTGACATATAATGACGGTTTCGACATCAGCATGTTGCAGTGCCTCCAACACCCGGACCTGAACATCCTTGAAACTCTCACCACCAGGTGTGGGAATGTTGAAGGGATCTTTCAGCCAGGCGTCGCTCTTTTGCCGGTTGATGTCCTTCCACGGTTTGCCTTCCCAGTCGCCCATATGCATTTCCCAAAGCCGCTCGTCAAAAGCAAGATCAATGCCATGTTGCTCGGCCAGCGCTTCAGCCAGTTTTCGGCATCGAAGCGCTGGGCTTGCGATGATGTTTTTGATCGGTGGCGTTGTATCCAGCGCCTCCTGGATTTGCTCATGACCAATCTCGGCAATGTCGAGATCCAGCCTGCCATAGCAAACGCCCGGTTCCACATCCGGCATCGGATGACGCAGGAAGATCATGCCCAGAAACCAACTAGTAAAATCAATATGGAAATTTCTGCAACCTGTTGCATGGCGCCAAGGCCATCGCCGGTGTAGCCACCCAGGCGATGCTGGAGCCACAGCAAGACCAGAGATGCGGATGCAAATCCTGCAGCAAGGGCAATCAGGCCCCAGATGCTTCCCAACAATACTGCAATGACTGCCGCAAATGCAGATGTGATCACCAGGCCAAATTTAGGCAGGCCTTCCTCGACAGAGTTTCCAAGACCTCGTGGTCTGGCGTAAGTGGAAAACTGCAATGCGATGGCGATCGCTGCCCGGGCACCGCTGTGGCAAATGAATAAGGCCAACACGCCGGCCAATGGTCCAAGACTTGCAAGTGCCACCCAGCGCAGGCCAACACTTATCATCAAGGCAAGTGAGCCAAATGCGCCAATGCGGCTATCGCGCATGATTTCGAGAGATTTTGTGCGGTCTCTGGAACCCCCCAGTCCATCGGCGCAATCTGCAAGGCCATCTTCATGCAGCGCGCCGGTAATGAACAAGCCAAATGCAATTGCCAAACCTGCAGCGACAAGAGCGGGTAGAAACTGGATGGCAGAAAACCATATGAGGGCAGGGCCTGCTGCAATCATCAACCCAACAATCGGGAACATGATTACTGAACTTGCCAGGGTTTCGTCTGTGTCGATATGTGCGGCAATCTTTTCAGGGATAGATATACGGGTGAAAAAACTAACCGTCAGTGCGAGTTGTTCGGGCAGGCTTTTCAAATATGTGTCCAATACTAATCTCCGCTTTTGCCAGTAACCCCCGCACTTTCAAATGTCGCCATTTCATTTAGCATCGCACAGGCGTTTCGGAGCAAGGGAAAAGCGAGCAATGCGCCGGAACCTTCTCCCAATCTCAGGTCAAGGTCAATCAGCGGATCACATTTGAGGGCTTGCATCATCAATCGATGGCCGGGTTCTTTCGAGCGATGGGCAAAGACTGCATAAGGCATGGCTTCCGGACGGGCGCGAATTGCCACAAGCGCTGCCGCCGATGCAATGAAGCCATCGACCAGCACAACCCCGCCCTGTGCAGCTGCACCAATCAAGGCCCCAACCATCATGGTGATCTCAAGCCCGCCAAACGCGGCCAGCGCTTCAAGCGGCGAGAGCTTGCCGGGTCGTCTGGCAGCAATTTTTTTGAGAATTTCGATTTTGCGGGAAACCCCGTCAGAATCGAGACCGGCACCGGGGCCGGTGAGGGTATCAATTGGCAACCCTTCAACAGCGTGAGCCAGAAGTGTGGCACTTGATGTATTGCCGATACCCATTTCACCAAGGGCTACCACTTTAGTGCCGCCTTTAACCGCGTCTGATGCCAGTGTTGCGCCAAACTCCAGTGCGGCAGTTACTTCTTCAGCTGTGAGCGCATCCTCAACCATGGCATTTCTGGTGCCTTTGCGGATGTTTGCGCGCATCAGCTTTGGATGATCTGGTAGGTCACCCACAACGCCCGCATCCACGATGGTAATTTCGATGTCATTGGTTTTTGCAAACACATTGGCTGCTGCGCCTCCGGCCAAAAAATTGCCAACCATCTGGGCGGTTACTTCACTTGGCCATGCCGATACGCCCTCGGCTACCAAGCCGTGATCGCCCGCAAACAGTAACAATCTTGCAGGATCTGCCATCGGGGTTTCGCTATTCTGGGCACCAGCCATTTGCAAGGCCAGTGCTTCAATGCGACCAAGAGAACCGGGAGGTTTCGTTTTGATATCGATATGGCTTTGAACGAGATCCAGCAGCGCGGTTTCGACCGGTTCAATGATATGGTTCTCAAGCATTGGAGCCTCGGAAATTATATTTAGCATTAGGTATCTTATTGGACGACATTGCGGGTCTTTCCAATGCGGCATTTAGATGACATAGAACGCTGTCACACCTGTATCGGTGTGTCTATTTGATTGATTTCAATTTCCGGGATAGCAGTATTTTGCCCGTCACTTCACGCTCGTCCAATTTGATGATCCGTTCTGCACCATTGATCTTTGTAGTGCTGTGGTCGACCGGGTTTATTGGCGCAAAATACGGAACCAATCATGCAGAGCCATTTACATTTTTGGCGCTTCGGTTCGGGCTGACGTTGGCCATTCTGCTGCCTGCTATCTTTATTTTCCTGAAACCAGATGTGCGTGGACGACAATTCCTGCATTCAATGGTTTCCGGCTTTCTGGTGCATGGTCTTTATCTGGGTGCGGTATTTTTTGCGATCGACCGTGGAATGCCCGCTGGGATTTCCGCTCTTATTGTTTCGTTGCAACCTTTTGTCACCGCTTTGATCGCATGGTTCATGTTGGGAGAACGCATCTCATTGTTGAAGATCGTCTGTTTTCTGGTCGCCTTGTTTGGTGTTTTCCTGGTGCTGTTTCCCGACCTGGATTTGGGCGCGGCAATTCCGGGAGTAAACCAGGTCACGCTGGTTGCATCGTTTGTCGCCGTGATAGGTATCAGTCTGGGAGCGGTTTACCAAAAACGGTATGTAACCAGTCTTGATCTTGCTGTTTCAACTACCGGTCAATTCATCGGTGCGGTTATCCCTCTTTTGGTACTCGCCTGGGTTTTGGAGACCGGCGAGATCAACTGGAATGGCGAGTTGATCTTCGCGATGTTGTGGTTGGTGCTGGTTTTGTCGATCGGTACGGTTGCGCTTTTGATGTACCTGATCAGAAGCGGCAGTGCGGCTGCTACGGCATCGCTTTTTTTTCTGGTCCCGGTATCTGCAGCATTGTTTGCCTGGGTGTTGTTTGATGAACAACTGGGGCCGGTTCAAATCGCTGGAGGATTGCTTGCGGTCCTGGCAGTTGGTTTGGCATCCCGGTTACGGGATTAAAAAAAAGGCCCGCTTTAACAGCGAGCCTTTTCAAAATTTGTACTTTCAGGTTTTACTGAACGATACGCATGTCAGCAATCTGGTTGGCAATATTTTCCATTGCCTGCTCCAGCTCACCGCCGTCCACATCGTAGTAAAAGGTGCCGCCGGCAATGATTTCACTGCCGTTCTTGATGCCTGAGCCGGAACACTCATTCAACAAGTACTTGACTGACGAACCATCCGAAACATCAAACGCAATCGTGAAGATGGAAATTCCATCATTCTTCACGTTGTTGCACGACTGGTTAGTGTGAGCGTTCATGATCAGTTCGAAATCACTTGAACTTTCAGGCGTCAAGTCGAACGACGTTCCCGAGTAGATCGTGTCCGTCAGATCAGATGGATCCAGACCATCAATCCAGCGGTTTTGAGCAACCTGCAATCCTTGTTCTTCGAAGAGCGGATTGTACGGTTCCCCGGTGCGGGCATAACCCCAGGCACCGTATGATGTCTGGTTTGGTGTGCTGTCACCATCGGTGCTGTAGTAGTTGTTACCATCGGTCAACAGGACGATATATTTTATGTTCTGATTATCATCATCCTCACGACCGGTAGTGAACGGTTCATTATCGCTCAATGTACGCCAACCCCAGGTCAGACCCTGTTGAATGTTGGTGATGCCGTTGGAATCCATGGCGTTGATCGCATCATCGATGTCATTCTGGACTGTAGTAAGCTCAGTGATCGGATCAATGGTACAACCATAGTTTGGTCCTTCCCATTCATCCATGTCACTCACATCGATCTCACCACTTTGATATTTAAACATCCAGTTGGTGCGGTTGATCTGGTCGTCCCAGTCCTTCTGGTCGTAGGGATCTACCGGTTCAGGAGCGTATTCATGAACATTTGCCCAAATCCTGCTACCATCCGCGATCTTCCAATCGTAGATGTAGTCATTTCTGTAGCTATCGTCATCGGTATAATGGTACGTGGAACTACCACTCTTCCATGCGTATCTGCGATCTGGTTCGTCAGGCGCGAAGTAGTGAACAAAGAGGCCATCGGCGCCATCATTGATTCCGTCTCCGTCCGCATCTGCAGAGGCCATAACATTGGCAAAACTCTGGTTGGCAAACACAACTTCATCTGTCGTGTTGTATGGCCATGGCCGCATTTCTACGCAGCCACCCCATTCAACACCCATCATGTCAAACACGTCAACGCGTGTTAGCCAGTCCCAACTGCCGCTGATTTTTTCCTGAAACCCATCGTGCTTGAAGCGTGTTTCATTGCTGGTTTCATATGTATTCCAGTCAAAATTTTCATGGGCAATGGAAGACCAGCCTTTGCGATCCATGTATTTTCTGTTCCAGTTACTCGTACCGATATTGACAGTACCTGCAAACGGAACGACAGAGAACTTAACCGGATCTGGCAGGTCGGTCAGGGTGGACGCATTAAAGATTGTCTCTACCAATGCCAACGTTTCCGTCTTCATGGTTTGAAGACGGTTGTTGGAGCCCATTGAGCCGGAATTATCCATTACCAGGGCAATTTCCACAGTTCGGTTTCCGAGGGCAATTTGAGACGTTACTTCGTTGACAAATTCGTCTTCTCCCAAGATCATTCCACCGCCAAACAAGGTATCATAAGTCAGAGTGGCATCGAGCGTGATGCTCGTTGGAATTGCAGGTTCAACACTTGAGTCCCCCTGCTCCAACGCGAAATCAAACGTGATGTCTTCGTCTTTGATACCATCGTCAAGATTTGCCTTGAAGAATGCTTCCGCATAAACTTCGAGTTCTGATTCAGATGCGCCAGTGTTCATGTGCCGCCCGGCTGCAAGGCCGGCAGCATCCAGTGCTTGTTGCACTGAATTTTTCTGATCCACATAAATTGTATAGTCCACAGCCGCGCCAAGTGATGCCATGACTGGAACTACTAATATGGCACCTGTTACCGCGAAATTACCGCTAGAACTCTCAAAAAAATTCCTAAGCTTCTTCAACATTTGAACTACCCTGCTAGTTTGGTTTTGATACATAAACCCGGTTTTGAGTTTCAACTGGAGACAGGATACCAAAATGAACTCAAGCAACTGTTAAGTTGGTGTTTGCAATTGTTCCGGGAAATTTAATGGTCTGTTTACGCTACGAGGCGACAATGGAACCGCGAAATGTCTTCAATTGGCTGAGCCGCTAAATGGATGGCAATCTGGCTGGAATACAGTCGGTGGGTGTGGGCGTGAATGCTGCTGTCGGTAACGGGGGGCTGCTGTAATCCAAAATCTGGTAGGCAGTGTAAAAACCGAAATGTTTCAGAAAAACACTGCGCTACTGGCGTGTTTTCTTGCATTGGCAGCTTGTCAAAGCAGTAGTGTAAAACTTGCTGACAAGAATGGCGGACAACGCTCCGGAATGGAAGCAGGGCAGGCCGATCCGTTTACCAGCGAAATTGCTAATGCAGCAGCTCAAGATCAACTGGATAGCGCCGGTGTGGACAACACCGTTGTGGGGTCAATAACAAAGAATACCGGTGGCGGAAAAATTGTTATCAGCAAGTACCGCCCACCAAAGGTTGGCACGACTTTTTATTGGAAAAACAACTGGAATTCCTTGCCGCCACGGCTGGTGCACAAGGTGACATCCCATAGCGCAATATTTGAAGGCAAGACAGCCATTCAGATGGACGCGATTGATGACACGGGTAACGGCACCAAAACCTTTTATGACGTGACAAGTTCAAATCTTCTGGGTCACCAGGACAAGAACGGGAACCCGGTTGTGGTGTTTCCTCAAGTTGAAGAACGCCTACGTTTTCCGATGAGGCCGGGTGACCAGTGGATGACCACGTGGAAGTCGGTCGATCGCAGCACGCAGAAAACCACAAAAGGTGGTGGCGTGGTAAAGGTTATTGGCGCGGAGAAATTGGTCGTTGCCAACAAACATCTCAAAACGATGAAAATTCGATTGCCATTACCCGCAAAACTGGGTCGTGGAATGAAGCACTTTATCTGGTATTCACCTAAGCTGGGTGTGGTCGTGCGTGAGCAGATATCAAACGGCACATTTGTTTGGGTGAAGGAACTCGAGAAAATTAAGCTTCCAAGCTGAACGTGTGGCTAACTCAATTACTCACAACGCAATGTTGCGTAGGAAGTGTAGTTGCCTGTCGAATATGGACCTGTATTGTCTGCGATCAGGTCGGCCGTAATTTCTGTGATGCTGAAACCGCGCCTTAACCGCCGGGGATTGGTTCCTGGCCGGTCGGTGAAATTTCGACCGCGAAAGATACTTGTTCCAGAAAAGAGTGTTGAGAATGCCACCCCACTGCCGTCAAAACCCGGTGGTGAGGAAAGAAAAAACGCCGGTGCATCCAACCAAATCCTATAGTTGGTAAACGAGATTACCCGAGCAATACCACCCACACCGCCTGGGTTCTTGGAACTCAACTGGGTTCCTGTTGGATTCGGTGCCAGTGTACCATCACTCAGGACGATAATGATGCATGCATTGGGTGCCGGGATGTTGCCGTTAAAATTAACTGTCTGGGCGGAAGCCCCTGGTGAGAAGGGGATGGCCGCAAAGACGCAGGCAGCGGTGATCCGCGCCAGAAGACCTGTGATTGATTTGCGGATTTTGTCCGGACTGCCGCCTTGGACAGTTTTCAAACCGGATGATTTATAAGAATTTTTCATTATCGCCCACACAACAATTTTCCTATTCACATCGCAGCGTAACTTGAGCGCTGTAAAAGCCGGCAGGAAACGCGTTGGAGTTTTTCTTCGCCGACATGTTTACTGCAATTCTGGAATCACCCTTTTTCAGTTTTACCGGAATGGTGCCCGGGGTCTCAGAAAAATTTGTGGCTCCGGTTCCGGAATAACCCGTCGAAAACGTCACACCGGTATCGCCGTTCGGGGGCATTTGGATAAATCCATATGGTCCATCCAGTGCAATTCTGAATGAACTGTTGCTTACCGATACATTGGCATAGGCTGGTTGTCCGCCTGCCTCTGTTGATCCCATAGCGCTGCTATCATAGCGGACACCTATCATGCCCGGTTGTGTCACCAGGATCTGGCAGAAGTGCTTGTTCATTGCATTAGCTGTTGCAGTGATTCCAATCGACAATAGAACGCCCAAAAGGCCGCACACACTTGTGTATGCAACCCTTTGTGAAACTCTGTTGATTGGGCCCCTGTACAATTTACTGTTGCTTTCCTTCTGTGGTCCAGCCTTCATCATCCCAGTCACCGCTGGTAGCTGACGCTGTTTTTATTAGATCCTGTGGATCTCCATCCTGTCCGTTTTCACTCACCGCTTCGACATCGGCTTCAAGTTCGCCGGCAACTGCGGTGCCGCTAGGCGGTGTAACACCTCTACCCAGTCCCATTTGCATGAGACGAAGTTCCATCTGAAGTCTTTGAACTTCAAGGTCGTAAAGCCGCGAACAATCGAGCCTTTTGGACTGTCGTCCAAGTGGAATGACAATTCTCCCGTAATGAGAAATGTCAGAGGCCGTCGACTGATCCGGATTGCCGATGATACCGACATCAAGATATGCGCCACTGCCGGAGACGGCAGATCTGCAAGTTGTTCCATCAGCGGCACGCACTTCGTCGTGTCCGGTTGGCAGTTGAACGCCAGGCAGATTAAACCCTGACAAATTCTGGGTGATGGTCTGTGCACTTGCAGTGCCTGTAGCCAGTGCAAGCATAATTCCAGCCAACCCTATTGCTGCAACCTCGTTCCTAAATATTTTCCACATATCTGAGCCTTTATTGTTGATTTTTGTCCCGGAAACGGGATGGCTTCAGTGCATATGCGCACCTTCCTGTTTTCCCCCCCCGCGAATGGCACCACTACGGTGACGGGCCGCGAGAAGCTTGCGCCGAGCGTAAACTCGGCAGGTGACACCACGGCCGATATCGGCCTGAAGTCCTTGTCGTATACTTTTACCTCAACACGAATTCTGTGCTGGTAAGGATTTGCCGGGAATACGCGCACGGCAAATGAATCTGTAAAACTGTCAATCTTTGCCTTCATTGGAGACATCGATTGAGCTGCTGCCACGGATGGCAGCAGCGTGAGTGAAAGCGAGCCGGCAATAGCTGCGAATATAATTTTATTATTTAGTTTCATAGTTTTACCGACTCCTTGATTGCGGTGTTACTCAGAACAGGTCAGCGTGGCCTGCGAAGTGTATGCGCCGGTTGTAAAACCAGCAGCTGAAGTAGCGAAGTAATCAACATCGACGTCGTTTGAACCAGCATTGGTCAGTGCAAGCGTGGTTACGCCTGTGCCGCTGTTTGGTCCTGCGGTTACATCAAATGTGGCTGATGTAGCGTCTGCAGCTGATGGTCCAGCCCAAGCAGTTGCAGCAACGCTCAGATCGAAATCTGGACCAGTGCTTACAACAGTAGCTGTACCGGCAGAACCGCCGCCTTGAGTTGAATCGAGATTGTTGTTGCCTGCATCAGATGCAAGCGTACCACCGGTGTTTACAGTGATAGTGCAAGTGTTTGCGACAGCGCCGCCAAAGTTAACGACCTGTGCTTGTGCAGCCAATGGTGCCATTGCCAAAGCAACAACAGCCAATTTTATGAGATTCCTCATGCCCTATACTCCTAGTGTTTGAGCCTTTTTTCCTGTCAGACTATTAGGAGCTATTTTTTGTCGGCGATTGATTAGATCGCCATGCCCCCTACTAAGTCTGCCGCAAGTTATACGGATCAAGTTTTAGAATTTCGTTTATTTGCCTGGTAAACGGGGAGTAAAGAAATAGATCCACCACAGTGGCGATATCAGTCCAAAAACAACGCTGGAATGGCTGTATTCTGCGCTTATTCCGTTACGTTACCGTGGAGCAGAATAGCGAATAATTTCTGAATCATGTCTCAGACTGATGCAAAAAAGGTGGCACGGAAGTTGCTTTGTCTTGTTCACAAGCCATGAAAACAGAACAGGCAAGACAGTATGCAATGTGTTTTAAAAATCTACATTCTTATGGTGACGTTTATATTCGGGTTGCTTGGCAGTTTAAACAATGTCTACGCCGGTCAGGTTGTTTTTAGTGGGCAAGTTTTAGCGAAGCAGGGCTCGTCAGTGCCGATGATGGGCACTGTCACTAGTTTCGGTGATGTGGCCGCAATCCAGTTGAATGTATTGTCTGAAGAGTTGCGGGAAGGTTTAGCGGTCGTACGTGTGAATGATGCGCGAGGACATCTGGTTTCGAGTAAAGTCATCATGGGGCAGGGCACGGCTTCCCAGTCGTTTATCATGTTCAAGCTCAACGAAATGAAACAACAGGATGTGACCCTGTGCGTTGAGCGAAATGCGGTTGGAAAATCTGATGTTTGTGTTCGCTACCGGGTGCAGCGCGCTGGCTAATTTGAGAATTTGTGCGGTATTGCCGGTGTAATGAAAAACGCCACCTACAGGTTTGTGTAAGTGGCGTTTGTCAAATTTTGAAATTTGGCTGGATTAGCTACCCATCACCTTTTCGAGAAGATGGATATTTCCTTCAATTTCTTCCAGTGAAGGATCAATCACCTGGGCGCGGTTCAGGTAGTTGCGGGATTTTTGGTAGTTGCCTCGCAGCAGATGTGAATAACCGATATTGTTCAATACCCGTGCATTACCCTGTTTAAGTTCGGCCAGTTGCTTGTAGGCGCGATCAGAAAATTCAAAGCGGCCGAGTTGATCAAGTGATGCAGCCAATCCAAGCCAGGCTGTTGCATTGTCAGACTGGGCTTCAACCGCTTTGCGGAATTGTTTTTCCGCCAGACCGAAGTTCTGGTCACGGAAATGATCTTGTCCTGCAACAACAAATTTTTCCGCCTGGCCACTTTTGCGGCTCACGTGATCTGAGCGTGGAACGCGTCTGTAGCCTCGTTCCGTCTCATAGTGTGCCGTCAGGGCCCCACCATGATCAATTGTGTTGTTGTGGGTAGATGTCGCGCTGGTGCTGCATCCTGCAATTGGCGAGGCAGCCATCAAAACAAGCGCGATGATTTTCAATCCGGATTTCATAGTGTGCCCCCAAGAGCTTTTGCTTTTATTGTTATGGGGGGAGCATAACCCAAGGGCGTTAAAACAAGCCTCAGGAGATTGGTTAAAATTTCAATATACGTAAATCACTGGTTTACCATTCGGCGTGTCGAACCTGGTGAGAAGCCTAGTAATCTCCGATCGAGATCCGAACAATGGTCGGGATGATGGCGATGCCAATAACAATGGGCAATATGAAAACAGTTACCGGGACTGACATTTTTGCGGGCAGGGCATAAGCCTTTTCCTCGGCTTTCATCATGCGTTTATGGCGCATTTCATCTGAGTAAACGCGCAGCGCATCGGAAATGCTGGTTCCCAGTTCCTTGGATTGCTGGATCATTGTTGAAAAGCCTTGAACCTCTTCGAGACGAAGCCGCTCGCCAAAGGCGCGCAGGGCTTGATCAATGGGTCTGCCAGCCCTTATTTCCAACGAAGCCATATTCAGTTGCGTGCTTAGATTTGGATAGGTCAATTCCAACTCTTTGGAAATGCGCTCGATCGAAGCTTCCATGGTAAGACCGGCTTCTGAAGATACGACCATCAAGTCCATAACATCAGGAAAGCCCTGCCTGTTCTCCATCTCAATTTTGGCAGTGCGGCGCTTCAGGTAGAAAGTCGGCAGGAAATATCCCTGGCAGCCCATCAGCAACACAACCAATAATTTATTTGCAGTAGGCAGGTCGACATAGACAAACAGTATCAGCAGGCAGCCAATGCCAGCGGACAACACGCCCAGGATTGCCCGTGCCGCCAGAAATTTTCCGACTGCGCCTGGATTCATGAACCCCGCCTGGATAAGTGCCAATTGCAACTTGCGAAGCGATTTGGGATCAGAATTGGCGTAGAAATCATTGGCCTTTTTGGCAACTTTGTTGGTGAGCTTCTTGCCACCACGTTCTGTACCGGGCGTATCAGAAATCGAGAGGCGCTGCTTCTTGATAGAAAGCCGTTTTTTAACTTCTGAGCGAGATTTTGTGTCTGCAAACGACTGGTAAGCGTAATAAATCAAAGCGAACAGGATCAAGCTGCCGATGGAACTCAGCATCAGCAAGGGATTTAATGCGGTAAACAGATTTTCCATGAGACTACTGTGTCCTGACCCTAAAACTTGAACTTGACCATTTTGAAAATCATGAGATTGCCCAATACCAGCCAAACGCCCAGGCCACCCATCAGGTAATAACTCAAGTTCTCATTCCAGATACCTGAGTAATAACCCGGAGCGATGAAAAACAGGGCGATGAACAATAGCACTGGCATTGCGCTCAACATCATTGCGGACATGCGGCCTTCCGCAGAAATTGCATGGATTTTGCGCTGCATTTTCATGCGATCACGGATCACTGTTGAAAGGCCTTCAAGGATCTCACGTAAATTGCCGCCGGTTGTGCTTTGAATGGAAACAGATGAGACCAACAAGGGTAATTCTGTGTTGCCGACGCGCTCATACAGATTGTTGAGCGCCGTGACGAGATCAGAGCCGTAGGTTACTTCGTCTGTTACCATGCCAAACTCTGTACCAATCGGGTCTTGCATTTCACGGGCGACCATGGAAATTGCGACCGGGACCGGGTGACCGGCCTTGAGACTGCGGGTGATAAGGTCGATTGCTTCAGGAAGCTGCGATCCGAACTTGGCCATTTTTTTGTTCCGTCGCCGCTTCAGCCACATGATTGGAATTATGATAGCTGTTAAGGGAAGGGCACCCAGCGCAATCAGGAGTGTGCCGGTCATAAAAAGAATGCTGAGGCTTGAGAATACCAAATACAAAAGATAGCAGACTGCAAGCCTGCCCAGACCAATTGTAAGGCCTGATTGAACAATCATACGGTTAAGCCAAATGACGGGTAACAGGAATTTGCCATCCTGATCCAATCCACGTTCCTTGCGAAGTTGAACGAGGATACCTTTTTGACTCATCTTGTTTTTGTTGTCCGCAGATTTCATCCGGCGATTAATGCGTTTTTTGCCGGAATCTCCGGGCGCAAAAATTGCATAACCAAGCTCGACCAGGATCGCTGCAAAAAAAACAGACGAAATCAGTAGCGCGTGGATCGGTGAAAATCCGTAGTTAAACAGAATGCTCATTCGAGTGCGATTCCCGGTTCGAAGTAGTCTCCGGGAACGCTAATTCCCATGGAGACGAGATCTTCAAGAAATCTCGGGCGAACGCCGGTCGCCTCGAAGTGCCCGACAATCTTGCCTTCATCGGTAAGTCCGGTCCGTTTGTACTGGAAGATTTCCTGCATCTGGATGATGTCACCCTCCATGCCCGTAATCTCAGCAATGCTGGTCACCTTGCGCTGACCGTCGGCAAGACGGGTTAACTGGACCACCAAATGGATCGCACCGGAAATCTGACTACGGATTGATTGTACCGTCATTGGCATGCCGGTCATGCCAAGCATCTGCTCGAGTCGGGAAATCGCGTCGCGTGGTGTATTTGCGTGGATGGTTGCCATCGAGCCTTCATGGCCCGTATTCATCGCCTGAAGCATATCGAAAGCCTCTTCGCCGCGAACCTCACCCAGGATAACCCGGTCAGGACGCATGCGCAGGGCGTTTTTGACCAGATCACGCTGCTTTATCTCGCCATTGCCCTCATTGTTGGGTGGCCGTGTTTCCATCCGCCCGACATGGGGAATCTGGAGTACAAGTTCGGCAGCATCTTCAATGGTAAGTACGCGTTCTTTCGGTGAAATAAAGGCTGAAAGCGCGTTGAGCATGGTGGTTTTACCGGTACCGGTACCGCCTGAAATAATGGTGGTCATGCGGGCAGCAACGGCTTTTTCCATGACCTCAGCCATTTGGGGTGCGATGGCGCGAAATTCGACCAGCTTTTCAAGACTGAGTTTGTCTTCGGAGAATTTCCGGATCGAAACCAGAGGTCCGTCAATCGAAACAGGCCGGATTGCTGCGTTGAAGCGTGAGCCATCCGCCATGCGGGCGTCACACATTGGGTTGGATTCATCAATTCGTCGGCCAACATTAGCGACAATTTTTTGAACAATCCTGGTCAGGTGCGCTTCATCCTTGAACGGGATTACGATGGGTTGAAGAACCCCTTTGATCTCGGCAAAACAGTTTTCATGACCATTGATCAGGATATCGTTGATATCCGGATCGCGCATGAGGGGTTCAAGCGGACCAAGACCGGTCATTTCATCAACGATGGTGCCAACGAATTCCTCCAGCTCCGCATTGTTAAGTGCAAGCCGTTCCTGGTTGACGTAATCGGAGACGAATTTGTGTATCTCCTTGACCAACTGATCGCGTGGAAGCTGCTCGAGCGCTACCAGATTGAATTCTTCAAGCATTTTGCGATGGAGCTTCACCTTCGCATCAAGAATTTTCTGCCGGGAAGGGGAGACGTCCGGTGCGGAACTTGGGCGTGCGGGTGCTACCGGTTCTGGTTTTTCCGGAACCGCCGGTTGATTGGAGTTTTCAGATTCTGGTGCAGACGAATTGTCAAGAAAATCCAGCTCTTCGTCAGGCGCTTGTATCGCAGAAAATCGGTTACTCATTGTTGTGACTTCCTGTTCTAACCGGCTTTGCGTGTGAAGAGTTGCTTGCCATACGACAGAATTTTGCCGGCTTTTCCTGTGGCCACCTCATCAACGGCCTCTGATGCCAGAATAATCCGGGACAGGCTGTTTGTGACATTGTTACTCGGTTCAATCTCCTGCAACGGCACACCGCGATCGACAGCGTCTCGCACAAGGCTGTAGTTGTTTGGAATGCCGCCTGCGTAACTCTCGCCAAGGGCTTCTTCAATATCACTAGCATTGAGGCCCGCAGAGTTGTTTCTCATGTCCATCCGGTTGACGATGATCTTGGGTGCGGATTGCTTGCCTACTTTTTCCTCGATCGCCTCAATCAATCGCTTGGAATGGCGAATGGAAGGAACTGTCATGTCGGCGACCACAAATATGCGATCAGACCCGGCAATCACGGTTTCTGTCCATGGAAACCAGATTCTGGGCAAGTCTATGACAACATTGTCGAAATAAGCTGACACCAGGTCGAGCAATCGAACGACCAGAGCCGGTTTGAAGGTACGCATTTCTGTTGGCTGATTGGGCGCCGAAATTACGGACAAGCCGCTTTCATGTTTTGAAAGCATTACATCGAGAAGCTGGCGGTCAAGTCGCTCTGGTGCATTTTCGATTTCTGAAATGTGAAAACGCGGCTCGATGTCGAGATATTCAGCACATGAACCGTGTTGGAAATTAAGATCCACCACACAAGTTGAGCGGCCGAGTTTATGACCATGCTTATTGAGAATTGAGGCAGTTTCCAATGCAACAGCGGTTGTTCCAACGCCACCGGACGCCGGCATGAAGCATAAAAATTGCGGCTCTACCTGGCTTTCTTCACCAGTCAGTTTCAGCGCGTTGTTGCATGCCCTTACAAGATCGGAAGTTTGAACCGGCTTTACCAGAAAGTCGGCAACCTTGAGTTGGATGAGGATGCGCGCAGCTGCCGGGCTGAAATGCTCTGAGATCACAATGATTGCGGTATTTTTTCCGGCCAGGCGATTGATTGTTTGAAGATGCTCAAATTCTCCAACACTGGATGTGTCCATGTCGAGAATAATTGCTTCTGCCTCCAGATCGCGAATTTCAGCACCAATTTCACCAATCGGTTTTTGGATTGTATGGAATGACTGCTGGTCATTGTTCGGAATGGCGCTCTTTGCCAATGCAAGCAGTTCCTGGTCTGTGGAGACCATCGCCAGTTTCCTGCCACCTTGTTCTGCCCGTCGGTCCGTCATGATCTTAGCCTGTCAAGTTTGCTGAATACGATTTGATTGTTTTTGAGCCCGTAAATGGAGCCTGTGAATGCGATGTTAATTCTGGGGCCCAAGAAAAATGTCGACATCACCGGTATCGGCCTGTGCATCAGGCGCGTGAGCATTCTTGTATTTGTCGATTGTATTGGCCATACGCTGGCCATCTGCCGGAATGTCGGTGTTTTCGACATTTCTGGGCCAAGGATCGACAACCATTTTTGCTTCATTGGCGGCTTGGGAATTGCCGGCAAAACTTGTCACTCCCTCGTTGCGATCAAGATATTGCTGGCATCCGGACATAGCCAATGCAGCAAATACTGAAACACACTTCAACACATTGAATTTATTCATTTTAATCTACCTTACTCCAGCTCAATAATGTGGCCGGATTTGATAACATCGGTGCGCATTTCAGCCAATTTGCGCAAGTGTGCCCGGCTTATCTCCATCTCACCATTGGCAAACAGATCTGCATCATTTGCCGGAGCGGTGGAATCAAGCGGAGTTGAAGCTTCCATTCCGGGAGCCATAGGTTTGACCAGATGGGGAGTGACGATGATGACCAGGTCGGTCTCGTTCTTGCGGTAAGCCGCGCTGCGGAACAGAGCACCGAGGATCGGGATATCGCCCAACCACGGCAGTTGCGACTTGTCATAGTTTGAATTTGATTGAAGCAGACCGGCTAGCACAAAGCTCTGACCGTCGCGCAATTCGATCGTGGTTTCGGCACGTCGCACAACAATTGCAGGAATTTGACCGGTACCGAAATCAATCGAGTTTGTATTGTCGATCTGGCTGACTTCGGGTTTGATTTTCAGGTTGATCAAACCGTTTTCCAGAACGGTTGGTGTAAATTCAAGACCCACACCAAACGGTTTGAATTCGATTTCAATGTCACCATTGCCAGCAGATACGGGGATCGGGAATTCTCCACCCGCCAGAAAGCTTGCTGTATCGCCCGAAAGTGCAACCAGGTTTGGTTCCGCCAGACGGCGGGCCACGCCTTTTTGTTCAAGGGCTCGCACAAGCGCATCTACCTGGACGCCGTTTTGAATATGGCTTGCAACAAAGTTGCCGAACGGTTGACCTGGTGAAATCAGGCTAAGAGCCGGAATCGAGGCTTTTGTTATACCGTTTACAGCGGCGTTCCAGCCGATGCCCAACTCTTTACCCTTGCTGCGCTGCGCTTCGATGAAGCGAACTTCGAGCTTAACCTGTTGAGAGCCTTCCACGCGGACGGTGTCGATGACTTCTTCGTCGTATTTTTGTGCAATCGCGCGAGCGGTTGCGGCAGCAACTGAACTCTTTGCCTTTCCGCTCAGGACGACACGGCCATTTGTTGAAGTGGCCTTCACATTTGAAGAGGGTAGGGCGGACTTCAAGGTCGAATTAAGCTGGTGTGTATTGGTGCCAACTTCGACATCAAGCATTCCAACCAATTCATTTTTCTCATTATAAAGTGCGATTCCGGTGGTGCCGGGCTGTGAACCGACAATATAAAATGAGCGGTCAGTCAGCGGACTGACGACTGCAATTTCTGGATCACCAACCACAATCTCGCTGAAGGAGACATCAGTCCGGATCGTTTTGGGCTTGGCTTTCGAAACCTTCACCGTTTTTGTGTTTGTCGTTGCAGACAGATGGACAATACCACTTTCAGCATAGGCTGATGGGGCGGTTACCATTTGCAGGGTAAAGCCTGCCGTTAAAACTCCGGCGGCGACGCACAAGGCGCGCGCGGTGCTGTAGATTTTTGTGTCGATATTTTTCATAATTATCCCCACGTTGCCAAGTGCTAACCGGCTGTATTAGTTGATGTTTTTGTTATTTTTGATTGTCTGTTTCTCGATTGGAACTGTTACGCTTATGACGTTTTCGCCAGCAACCACACGCACTGAGGTTTCGGTCTTTTCCTTGGGAGCAAACATTGACAGCAACCCGCCCTTGTTTTCCTCAATCTCCTCAATGTTGCTGGATGACAGACTTGTGGAATTTGCTGCGGCTTCATCGCCTGCACTACGAAGGAGCAGGGACAAGCGACCAATGTTGTTTGCCAGCGCCAATCTCTGGGCGCCGCGCGCATCGGATTCAAGTGTTACGGATTTCGCGACCTTGGCAGTATTGCCTCTGGTGTTTGCATCCTGATCCACGGAAAGAACCTTGACGTTTTCCATGATGATCTTGGCAACGGTTTCTTCGTCTTCTTCATTTTGTCTGGTGAGAATGATATCGACGCGGTCACCGGGCTGAACAAATCCACCAACACCGTTGACCATATCAACAGGAATAGTAACTGCGCGCATGCCATCGCCGATAATTCCGGCGAGCCCGGCACGACCGTTTTCCCCGGTCAACTTGGTTGCCAGTACGGGTTCGCCCGGCTCCATTGTCGTGATGATACGGCGCTCAGATTTACCAATCATTTCCTCGATGGTGGTGTAGCTGCCCTCTGGCTTTGCATTTTCTGGCCAGTCAATTTCCTTGAGCATCTCTGCTTTCAGCGTTTCACCAAATCGCAATTGCTCTTTGGCAACCACAACTGTTGCAAGCTTTATTGACTTTTCATTAGCCATCGCATTGCGATGCGCTTGCGCCTGGCTATCCAGATAGCTGTTGCCGGCGTAGTAGCTGGTTCCACCAAATACGATGGCCAGTCCTGCCATTATGACGAGTTTACCGCTCACGAAATACCCCCTGAAACCTATCTGCTAATTTGTGGACACCATATGTGTGGGGTTTAATGATCTCGTTAACTGATGGGTGAGAATTGCCTGAAAGTCGCCGAATCTGTGCCAAAACGGCCAGTTTTGAAAAGTGTGGTAAACAAAAGATTTCGGGTTTCCGGGTTTTGAGAACCTCCGTAAACTGATTGCTAACCATTACCTTGCGGAAGGGTGGTAACCGGAACCTCCAGAGAGATTTTGCTATGGCCGAGCTAATAACCTTCGACAATTTGCTGACCCTGTTGATGCTGATCCTTCTGCAGGCGGTGCTGGGTTTCGACAATCTGCTTTATGTGGCGATTGAATCGAAGCGCGCGCCGGAAGCCAATCAGAAACGGGTTCGGCAAATCGGGATTGGATTGGCAATCTTCCTCAGGATATTGCTGCTGTTTGTGGTGACCCAGGCAATTGAGTTCTTTCAGGACTCGCTGTTTGTTATCGGTATTCCGGGATTGGCGGAAGGCGATTTCAATGGCCATTCACTGATTGTCCTGTTTGGGGGCGGGTTCATCATCTACACCGCCTTGAAGGAAATCATGCACATGCTTTCATTGCACGACATTGAAGCCGGTGGCGAAACTTCAAAGCGTTCGGTTGCAAGTGTAATCGTGGCAATCGTGCTGATGAATTTGGTATTTTCGTTTGATTCCATCTTGTCGGCAATCGCACTAACCGATGTGTTTATGGTCATGGCGGTGGCGATTGTGTTTTCTGGCATCCTGATGCTGGTGATGGCAGACCATGTGTCGGAGTTTTTGAAAAAGAACCGGATGTATGAGGTGTTGGGTCTGTTTGTGCTGTTTATCGTCGGCATTCTTCTGGTGTCGGAAGGTGGGCATCTGGCACATATCAAACTTGCCGGATACCCGGTCGAGGCGATGTCCAAATCAACTTTCTACTTTGTACTGATCGTGTTGATCGTCGTTGAAGTGGTGCAAAGCCGCTATCAAAAACGCTTGATGGCAATGAAAGAGCAAGGAGTGTAGGCAGGGCACCGGATCACAACGCCATGTACAGAGGAAAATACGCCCGCTTTCGGGGGCAAGGCAAACATCATAAGCAAGTAAGCTTACGTCCCTAATTGACTGCCACCCAAAGTGGACATTCGGACAATCTCACTTTAGGTTTTTGAAAACCTCATACCCGCCTGAATAATCCAGCTCTACAAATTCCGCGCTGGTATTGGCGGTGACGTTTAAAGCAAGTTCTTCAGACCCAAATGGTCGAGAAAAACCGGGAAGGTAGTTATCATGATGGCAAGGGATAAACCTGCGCGCATTCAAGAAATTGCACTCTGTAACAACAAACTCTGCCAACGATCCTTGATGCGTTGATCCGTCAATATGTGGACGGCCGCTCACGCCTAGAACGGCGACATCCGCGGTAATGTTTTTCATGATTCCTGACCAGTGACCCGGAGTGTCTTTGAAGAAAAGCGATCCTTCAGGCGTTTCAATTAAGTAGGCAAAGGTACCGCCATCTCCACCGTCCGCATTGATACTTTCTGAAAGATGCTGGTCGGCGTGTTTGCTTAATCCCCGCATGGCTTCCGCCATGTTCTCTGTCATCAGTTCTGCCCTAACAAAATAATCGAGCTCTTCAGCTCCAAAGCACGGAGAGTTGGGATGTTCATCATCGTATGGAGCCCACCAGCAGGAATGAAGCGCTGGAAAAACATGAGCAACAATGCCGTCGCCCAAGGGAATATGCTCTCCACCCGATATGGGAATCAATTGGACTTCTGGAACGCCAGCCTCCCGCATGTATCGGATTGTTTCGTAGGATCCGATGATCGTCGCACCAGTGTTGATGGCAATCGTTTCAGCGCCCCAAATATGATCAAAGTGGCTGTGGCCTACCAGTATCCAGTTGGCGCTTGCAACACCGGCGGCAGTTGCGCCCGGCGGACCATCCGCACCTGGAACCCGGTCAATATAGGCATCCAGAAATATAACAGTATCGTCCACGCATAGACGAAAGGTAGTACATCCAAACCAGTCTAAAGTCGTCGTCAAATCAAACCTCAAATGTCCTCTTCAGGCATCGACGGTTAGCACAGGTTTGAGGTTTTCGATACCAAACCTCATGTGGCGCAGTGCCAGTGGTGATACATCAGTTCATCCACCGCTGTTTTCAGGTCGGGCTTCAGTTCGAATTGATCATCCCCGGGATAAAGTACTGCCTCATCGTATCGATCAGACGATCAATAGACAACATTGGTCTCAGCTCATCAGCTTGTATGATGCGAACCAACTCAGCCCCCAACTGCCGGTAGAACGTCCAACTCGCCACGACCTACCATTGATACGGTGCCGGCGACGCGCACGCTTTTAATATCACTTCGGGTCCCGGTAACCGTAACATCAAGCTGGCTAGGCCTGCCGATGAAGTGACCTTGCCGAAGCGCGATTGGTTCGTTCAGATTAGCCAAGCCATGCATGACGGAATAAACCCCAACCGGCCCAGCCGCACTGCCTGTTGCGATGTCTTCAACTACACCATCGTTATTCCAGTGGCGGCCTTCAAATGTCTTGGGATCAAAGAGATAAACATAGTCCGCGCCAAGCCTGTCCAGACGCTCTTCCAGGTCAGGGATGGTGATCCTGGCGTTTGCGAGGTTGGACGCGACGGGGATCACCAGATAGCGCAACCCTGTGGAAATGACCTGAGGGCAGTAGTCAGCAATGTCTGTGCGAGAAAGATTGAACGCCACAGCATATTCACCTATCTGCTCATCGCCAAGTTTTTCCAGATACACAGGTCGGCCCTGGTCCAATGACCCTTCAAAGCCTGAACCACCTGCCTGCACATCAACTGCAACAGTACGATCTCCTTGCAGCCTTACCGTCCATGTCTTTGCCACGGAACTATCCGTACTGCGGGCCTGCATTGTGCAGGCTGCACCAAGGATTGGATGGCCCGCGAAAGGTAGCTCTTCGAGCAGGTCGAAAACACGTGCGCGGAATGTATGCGTACCCTGTTGCGACCAAACAAATATCGACTCAAAATGGCGCAATTCCTGAGTGATTGCGAGCATCTGTTCAAATGTCAGTTCTGGAGGGTCAACAAAAACCGCCAAACTGTTTCCCGTGTAGGGTGAACGTGCAAAGACATCGCAGTGAACATATTCTAGGGACATTGTTGCTCCCGGCCTAAAAGTTGTTTAGTAAGTGAATGGCGACATAGTCGATACGCTATATAGGATAGTGACAATATGGATAAATTGTCAATGGCCAAAGTGTTGCGCGCTCTGGCGAACGAAAACCGCATGCAGATCCTGGAATGGATACTTGATCCGGTACCGAACTTTCCGCCTCAACAGGATGGAGATTTGGTGGATGATGGTGTGTGCGTTGGATTCATCACGGAGAAAATCGGATTGAGCCAGCCAACTGTTACCAACCACATGCGCCAACTCGCCGACGCCGGTCTTGTCACGCACAAGCAGTTGAAGAACTGGGTGTTTTACAAGCCGAACAGGGAAGCTCTCGACTGTGCGCTTAACGGCTTAACAGATCGTCTGTCGTTACCTTAACCAGTTTACCTAAACCGCGCATCGAGCCAATCTGCAAAATCCGCCATCGTTTCATTGCGATTTAATTCGTTGAGGCATTCGTGACGGGTGTCTGGCAGGATGGCCGTGGTGATGTCCTTCATGCCAACCGCTTCGAGCCTGTTAGCAAGCTGCGTTGCGGCCTTGCCATGGGAGGAACACGGGTCTGCCGCACCTGCGAGGATGTGAACTGGCAGGTTCCTGGGTAAAGCAGCGATTTTACCTTTGTCAGACAAAGCCTGAAGTCCACCCAACAGGTCCAGCCACATCCCGTTGGAGCAGGAAAAACCACAGAGCGGATCCGCAATATATTTGTCGACTTCTGCTTCATCGCGCGACAACCAGTCAGACCCGGTGCGGTTCGGTTTGAATGTTTTGTTCCATGCCTCGAAGGTCAGTGTGCTGGCGAGCTGGCTTGGTACGTCAGAACCCTTGAACATGCGCTCAAAATTGAGAAGCAATGTCAAAAGCCCGGGTAACAATCCGGTTCGTGAGCCATTCCATATTGCAGCACCATCAATCGTTTCTGGATGGTGCAACATGTAACTTGCAGCGATGGTTGAGCCCATCGAATGACCAAAGCAAATGGCGGGCAGGCCATGCGTGGTTTCGTGAATGTGCTGGTTCACGCAGCGCACGTCTTCCAGTACCTTTTGCCAACCGCCGCTCCTGGCGAATACGCCTTGCGGCGCATCCGGGGCGATGGTCTCCCCATGCCCCCGATGATCATGAACGAATGAGTGATAACCGCGTGCGGCCAAAAACTGGGCGAACCGTTGATAGCGCCAGGCGTGTTCGGCCATGCCGTGATTGATCTGGATTACGGCCTTTGGTTTGGCTGCCATGCAAATGAACAGCCGCAAGCCGGCTCCAGAACTGCTCTTGATCCGGTGAGCTTTCCAGTTGCTGTTTTTGGTCATCGCTCAGGTGCTGACGGTCGCAATAATCGCGTCGATGTCTTCTTTTGAGTATCCGAGTGCTTCGCCAATTTCGTGGACCTTGCTGATTTCCGAAGGCGGCACTTCCAGATCGCTCACCATCACTCGTTGGCAGGATTCCAAAATCATGTGTTTCATTGCGGGGCTGATCTGGCTGCGATCCCGCTCGATGCGTTTGGTGATGTCAAAATCTGCGCCAAAATCGGAAAGGATTTCGCGTATTTCGCCATCGCTAATTTTTAATCCAAGCACCTGTTCGTGAATGTCTGCGATGGCTGCGATCTCGCGCTGCCTGACCTTGCCATCTGCAACTGCCACCACACCCATTGACTGGATAAGGGCGCGAATTTCTGTTTGACCCTGTTCGCGTTTGCTACTGGAGGGTGGGGTCATGAAATTGCCAATCCGGTTACCTATGCCACCAAGCAGTGACAGTGCGCCGATAAGAATGGCACCCCAGGAGACAATTGCATATCCGGTGTTTGAGCCCTCATAGGCGTTATAGAGGCCATATGCGCCAGCCGCTATCAGCCACATTCCGGCAATGATAAAGAAGGTTCCACGCATTGTTGCCGCCTCAGGTTTTAGTCCAGATGACATCTGGCCGATTGAATGCGCGTTTGTCCAGTCTCTCGTCGTAAGGCCGGCGCTTGTGTTCGTCTGCATCAACCGTTACATCGACCGGCAATTCACTCATTCAAAAAGAGCAATCATCAATGGCGCGGCAATTCATCTATCATATGTCAGGACTATCCAAAGCCTACGGAACCAAAAAGGTTCTGGAGGACGTTCACCTGTCATTTTACCCCGATGCAAAAATCGGCATCCTCGGACCCAATGGTGCGGGTAAGTCTACCATTTTGAGGATCATGGCCGGGCTCGACAAAGAGTTTAATGGTGAAGCATGGTTGGCCGAGGGCGCGACGTGCGGGTACCTGCCACAGGAGCCACAGCTGGATGAGTCCAAGACTGTGATGGAAAACGTCATGATTGGTGTTGCCGACAAGCAGGCCATCCTCGATCGCTACAATGAACTGATGATGAATTATTCCGATGAAACCGCGGATGAGGGTGCAGCACTTCAGGACAAGATCGATGCGCAAAATTTGTGGGATCTGGAATCGCAGGTCGAGATGGCAATGGAGGCACTTCGATGCCCACCGAGTGACTCGGAAGTAACCAATCTCTCCGGTGGTGAACGCCGCCGGGTAGCGCTTTGCCAGTTGCTGTTGTCGAAGCCAGACCTGTTGTTGCTCGACGAACCGACCAACCATCTGGATGCTGAAACCATCGCCTGGCTCGAAAAGCATTTGCGCGAGTACACGGGCTCCGTGTTGATGATTACCCACGATCGCTACTTCCTTGACAATGTAACCGGATGGATCCTGGAACTCGACCGGGGCAGGGGCATTCCATACGAGGGCAACTACACCGCTTATCTGGATGCCAAGGCCAAGCGCCTTAAACAGGAAGGCCGTGAGGAAGCTGCCCGCCAACGCGCGATTGCCAGCGAAGCAGGCTGGATTGCGTCCTCACCCAAGGCGCGGCAGGCAAAGTCAAAAGCACGTATCCGGGCTTATGATGAACTCGTTAAGGCCGCCAATGACCGTACACCGCAAAACGCCCAGATCATTATTCCAGTCGGTGAGCGATTGGGTGACGTGGTGATTGAAGCGGAAGGGCTTTCCAAGGGCTATGACCAAATGCTGTTGATTGATGATCTTTCCTTCAAACTGCCGCCGGGTGGTATTGTTGGTGTAATTGGTCCCAACGGTGCGGGTAAAACGACCCTGTTCCGGATGATTACCGAACAGGAAACACCGGATGGTGGATCGATCCGGGTCGGCGATACGGTCAATCTCGGGTACGTGGATCAAAGTCGTGACTCGCTGGAAGGCAACAAGACCGTCTGGGAAGAAATTTCCGAGGGTAATGACATTATCAAGCTTGGGCCGCATGAGGTGAATTCCAGGGCCTATTGCTCTTCGTTCAATTTCAAGGGTGGGGACCAGCAGCAAAAAGTTGGCACGCTTTCAGGTGGACAACGCAACCGGGTACATCTGGCAAAGATGTTGAAGGCTGGTGGCAATGTGCTGCTGCTCGATGAACCGACCAACGACCTCGACACGGAGACACTCGGGGCGCTGGAAGAGGCGCTTGAAAACTTCGCTGGTTGCGCGGTGATTATCTCGCATGACCGGATGTTCCTCGACCGCTTGGCCACACATATCCTTTCCTTTGAAGGCGATAGCCACGTGGAATGGTTTGAGGGTAACTTCGAAGAATATGAGCAGGACAAAATCCGCCGCCTTGGACCAGACAGCGTTAATCCGAAACGGGTGACGTATAAACGGCTGACTCGGTGAGGTAATCATGACCACAATTCTCATCACAGGAGCAGGGCGCGGGATTGGCTGGGTTAATAAAAGTTGAAAATTTTCCCGCTTTGCTATACATGTATAGCAAAGGAGAATTACCATGCTTGCGTTGCGCTTGCCCAAGGATATTGAAGACCGTTTGACCGCGCTTGCCAAGAAGACCGGTCGGACAAAAAGCTTCTATGCGCGTGAAGCGATTTTGGAGCATCTTGAGGATTTGGAAGACCTCGCAGTCGCAGAAGAGCGTATAAGAGAGGGGCTGGGTGAAACACTTTCACTCGAAAAGGCTATGGCGGAACTGGAAGCCGATGAACGCTCGGCTGCGCAGTCAACTGCTGAGTGAGTTGGTCTCTTGAAATTACCAAACGTGCGCACAAAGATTTAAAGCGCCTGGGAATACCGGCGCGGCGAAGAATTCTTGAATATTTCGAACACCGGATTCTTACTTCAGAGAATCCCAAATCGCGTGCCAAACGAATTGTTGGAATTTCCGAGGAGGTTTGGAGATATCGTGTTGGCACATATCGTGTGCTGGTTAAATTTGAGGATGAAAAAATGATCATATTTGTCATTGAGGCTGGTGTGAGAGGGCAAATTTACAAGAGATGACAACAATTCTCATCACAGGAGCAGGGCGAGGGATTGGTCTGGAACTGACGCGGCAGGCGCTGGCCAAGGGCTGGACTGTGATCGGGTCAGTGCGTAGCGAACAGGCGGCAGCACAATTGGCCAAGGAACTGCCCGACGTGAAAGTTTTGCAGTTTGACGTATCAGACCATGACGCGGTTTCCGCTGCTGCTGCATCTCTCGACACGCCCTTGGATATTCTCATCAACAATGCCGGGATCTACGGCCCGAATGAAGGCGCGATTTCGGCAACGGATTTTGAGGGTTTTGCAGAAACGCTGGCGGTAAACACGATTGCCCCACTGAAGATCGCGCAGGCGTTTTCGCCTCATCTTCGTCGTGGCACAAATCCACGCCTCATCAACATCTCCTCCAATATGGGGCGGATGGTGCACGCGAAATCGAACTGTATTGCTTATCGAACTTCTAAAGCGGCGCTCAACAAGGTGGTTCAGGGATTGGCAACCGATCTCAAGCCGGATGGCATTTGTTGTATCGCCATGCATCCAGGCTGGGTTCGCACGGACATGGGTGGTTCCTCGGCCGATATCAGCGTTGAGGAAAGTGCTCTTGGCATTCTTGACGTGGTGAGCAATCTAGCGCTTGACGACACCTGCCAGTTCATTGATTGGGACGGCACAAAGCAGCCTTGGTAACCATTGAATTTTCACTGGACCAATTCGATTGACACTTGCAAGCAATGAACATTGCCGCCAAAAGCAAGTAACCCGATCCCAAGAGTGAGCGACCTTAGCCATGAGCATGGAAGATACACCCGCCGCACCGGCGGATCAGACCGCATTACCTTTTTCCTTTACCGGAACTGCTTCTGAATACTTTGGCATATGGATTGTCAATTTGCTTTTGAGCATTATTACCTTGGGTATCTACACGGCTTGGGCAAAGGTGCGGCGGTTGCGCTATTTCTACGGAAACACGCATCTCGATGGGCACAATTTTGAGTATCATGCAAAGCCCAAGCAGATATTGATCGGGCGGATTATCGTTCTTGGCGTGCTGATTTTGTTCAACGTTTTGACCAGTATCACACCCTTTGCACTGATTTTGCTGATCCCTTATTTTGCTGCAATACCCTGGGTGATCAACAAGGCGATCCGCTTTAATGCCCGCATGACGAGCTATCGCAACATCCGCTTCGGATTTGAAGGTAAGTTCTGGAGTGCGTTTGGCATATTTGTGGCGATGCCGTTTGCGGTGATCCTTTCTTTCGGCCTGCTTGCGCCGGTTGGATCCCGGCTGGTGAGCAATTACATCGGCGATGGAATGAGTTATGGAACTACGGAGTTTGAAACGGACGCGCCACTTGGCAAGCTTTACCGGAATTTTGGGGCAACCATCCTGTTTGTGCTTGGCGTGTCAGCAATTGCAGCACTGATTGGTGGTCTGGCCGTCACAATATTTTCATCCGAAGGACTGCTTGGTCTGGTTGAAGGTGCAATTCCCAAAGGTGTGGGTGATACGCTTACGTATGCAGCCGTTATGACGGCGGTGATTGTGTTTTATGCAGTGACGCTGTTTTCCTATCTGTTTTATCGGGCTGGTGTTCGTAATATCGCTTATAACGCAACAACTCTTGATGGGGTCCACGGATTTCAATCCGACCTTTCGCGCCTGCGTTATTTCTGGATCATCCTTTCGAATTTCATACTGACAATCTGCACCATTGGTTTGATGCGCCCCTGGGCAGCAATCCGGACATGGCGCTATCAGGCGAATAAAACTACATTGCTGGCTGCCGGACCGCTGGATGCATTTGTTGAAAGCAGCCAGATGGAGGGCAATGTTGCCGCGGCCGAATTCCTGGATATCGAAGGCATAGACTTCGGCTTGTGATACAATGGTCTCGAAACAATCAATGAAGAGGTTTAGTTGACCAGACCTGCGAGCCTTGAGGGGCGGTATTTTCCACGTTCTTCCTCCGGCAGTGTGGATGCGTATCTTTCCGGAACACCTGACAGTCTGGAAATCACGCTTGCCGATGATGAAGCTGCACAACCGGTGTTGTTTCAATCCGTTACGGATCGGTTGGGTAATGTTGCTCGCAAAATTTCGTTTCAGGACGGAAGCGTTTTCGAGTGCAGCGACAATGATGCAGTTGATGCATTCTTTGATCACGGCTCCAGTTTCTTCGGCCGACTTACGCGCGCCGAGAGTTCGTGGAAGTTTGTTGGTTTTGCAGCCATTGCAACGGTTGCGGTGTTAATTGGCATCTACCGCTACGGCCTGCCTGCGATGGCCAGTGCCGCGGCATCTGTCACACCGGCGTCGATTTCCAAACTGATTGATGCCGGCGCCCTGGATACGGTGGATCGGGTGTTGTTTTCTGAAAGTAGTCTTGAAGAGGACCGCAAGGCGGAACTCACTACTTTGTTTGGGAAGCTGGTCAAAACCTCCGGTGAGTCCAGCCCTCCATTGAGATTGTTGTTTCGGAATGGTGGGCGAATTGGTGCAAATGCCATTGCACTTCCCGGCGGTACGATCATCTTGACCGACCAACTTGTGGCGCTGGCGGAAAAGGATGATGAGATTGCCGGTGTCCTTGCGCATGAAATTGGCCATGTGAGTGGCCGCCATTCGCTCAAACAAATTTACCGCGTTCTGGGAATAGGCTTCATGGTCACTATAATCGGAGGTGATTCCGGACAAATTGTTGAGGATGTGATTGCACAGGCAGTCGCGATTGAAAGCCTTTCATATTCGCGAAAATTCGAAAGCGAAGCTGATCGTCACAGTGTCTCGGTAATGCTTGAAGCGGATCGTGACCCGTATGCATTTGTCGATTTGCTTGACCGTGTGGTTGGCGCTGCCACCAAGGATGCCAAGGAAACGGCAACTGATGATACGGGCTGGCTATCAACCCATCCTGGCAATGCCGATCGACGCCGGGATGTGGCCGCCCATGTGGAAGCTATCAAGGGCAAAGAGTGATTGGCTGCCTGTTGTTACTGACATAGCAGTTGAACCATTTCCCGTTGTGTTTTCCTAATTTCGCACCGAATCAGCTAAATACAGAGCATTCCAACTGGAATTTGCGATGGGATTGGCATTTTACAAATGGCTGGTGCCCCGAATAGCCTTGGATACCGGGGGAACTGTGTACGCTTTGAGAATGAAAGCTGTTTTCCGTTTCATAGGGACGGCGGCGGTGTTTTTGATAGTGTTGCTGGCGTTTGGTGCGCCGGTAAATGCTCAGATTACCAATGGTGATTTCAGTGGTGGCGCCACAGGCTGGACATCAACGGCACCGACAAACAGTACGCTAAATTATGGTGGCGGAAATCTTGTTGCTACCAGTGATGATGACGGCAGCGGATTTACCAGAACCTACGCCTCTCAGGCAATTACGCTTACCGAGGCAGGTTTCGTCGATTTTACGCTGGTCAGCTACACTTCGACTGATACGGGTAATTTTGATTACCCCAGTGTGCTGTTAAACGGGACTTTCTTTCAGATTCAGTCAACCGGCGTACTTACCATTGATGGGGGCGGTGGGGTTAACAACAGCAACCCCGCAACCAATGTTACCGGTGCAACGGGTCTGGCTTCCGGCGCGCACACGATTGGATTTGGTGTAACCTCGACCGATGCAATCTTTGGCCCTGGTATTGCCACCTGGGATAATATTCAATTCCAGGAACTGACCCAGTCTCCCGGTGCGCAGTCGACGAACGAAGATATTGATCTTGTCATGTCTGGCGCTAACGCGCCCCAGGTTGCCACCAATTCAGGCCTGAGTTCCATGACGGTTACCGTGTCGGTAACCAATGGAGATTTGGCTCTGGCTACTCTTACTGGCATCACGATCACCGGTGGTGCCAACAATTCGCCCACCATTACCTTCAACGGAACGCCGGCAGCTATTAATACTGCGCTGAATGGACTGACATACACCCCGACACCCGACTACAACGGATCTTCAACGCTTACGTTTACTGCCACAGCAGGTGCCGTGTCGGATACTGATACGATCGCAATTACCGTTATTTCGGTACCTGATTATTCGTTCACCATCACCAAAGTAGCTGATCGTTCAACGGTCACTGCAGCCGGTCAGGTAATCACCTACACCATCACTGTCGACAACACAGGCGATTCAAACCTCACTGGAACAAGCATCAGTGATACACTTGTGCAAAACGGAACTCCGACGGTTTTGACGGTGACTGGCCCAACGGGGGACGGTGGGACAATCGGGGAATTGGAACCTACCGAAACCTGGGTCTACACCGCGACCCATACGGTAACCATTGCACAGCTCAATGATGAAAACGATCTGGTCAACACGGCGACGTTCGATGCCACCGAGGTAACCGCCGATTCAGACAGCGCAACAACAACCATCCCTCTGCCAATATTGACGCTGGTGAAAACCGTCATCAACGGCCCGGCCAACGACACAGACTGGGACCTTACCTTCAGCGGGCCGGCGAATGGTACCGGGGCAGAAGGTGCAGCTGCCATAACCAGTGTTACGGTTCCGATTGGCACGTATACCTTGTCGGAAACCAACATTAGTGCAGCAGCGAATTACATGCTGGGACTATTGTCCTGTGCAGGTTCTGCGGACACTTCAACAACGCCGCTTAGCCCGACGGTTACATTGACCTATGGTGAGACGGTTACTTGCACCTTTTCAAATCGCCGCGGTCGCACCATCACGCTGTTAAAAGATACAATTGGTGGTTTGGCTGTGGATACAGACTGGACGCTGAGTGCTGTAAGCACGCTTATCAACAAGTCCGGTGTAGAGGGTGATAATTCCATCACCAGTACCGGAGCGAGAAATGCGCAGATTACGCTGTCAGAGACCGGGCCTGCGGGATACATCCTTACCGGCCTGAGCTGTGTGGGTACGGCTGATACAGGCACCACCGTTGCCAACCCGCTGATTTCAGTTGCCAATGGCGAGCATGCCTTTTGTATTTTCACCAATACGTTTGATGGTTCTTTCACGATTCAAAAGGACGTGGTTCCCACCAACACTTCGGCTTTGAGTACGCTGACCTACACGGTCACGGTTACGAATACGGGAACCGCAGACCTGACAGTCCCCTCCCTATTGGACACAATTCAACAAAATGGTGGTGCGCTTACGCTTACTACCGGCCCAACTTTGAACTCCGGCGATACAGACACTGATGGTATTTTAGATGTAGGTGAAACATGGATTTATGGGGCGACCTATGATGCGACCCAGGTAAATCTGGATGACGGCAATGACGTTGTGAACGATGCGTCGTTTTCAACCGCTGAATTGTCTGCCCAATCCGATGATGCGACTACGACAATTACAACGAACCCGTCAATTTCAGTGACGAAGACAGCTGATGACACCACGGATGTCACCCTGGGTCAGATTATCACCTACAGCTATGTGGTTACCAATGACGGCAACCAGACCATTTCCAACATCGATATGGCCGACGTGCACGGCGGCTCTGGTCCGACACCTACTCCTGGAAGTGAGGTTTTAAGCAATGATGTGGCACCGTTGCTCGATTCTACCGATGCTTCAACCAATGGTGTCTGGGACAATCTTGCCCCCGGTGACAGTATCACCTTCACCGGAACCTATACCGTCACCCAAAACGACATCGATACCAAGCAGTAGGCAATCTATCGCGCCATGGAATGATACTCATCATTGGGCTGTTTGTCGGTAGCTGCACTCATCCGGTTTGACATGTTGAAAAAGGCTGCAACGGCAGCAATGTCCCATATTTCCCGGTCGCTCCAACCTGCATCACGCAGTTTCTGCCGGTCTGGTTCATCGATAGACTCCGGCTCTTTTGTAAGCCTCCAGGAAAAATCGAGCATGGCACGTTGCTTGGGTTCAAGTTCCGCGGTGCGATAATTCATCACCATCTCCTCACCGAGCTTGGGATCGCCGGACAGTTTTCGCACCGCCGCGCCGTGGGCGGTGAGGCAATAATAGCAATGGTTGGCGGAGGAAACGACGACCGCAATCATCTCGCGTTCAAGTTTGGAAAGGCCGGAATCGCCGAGCATCAGATCATTGTACATGGTTGTGAATGCCTCGAACTTGGTGGAGTGCCAGGCATAGGCAGTCAGAACATTTGGCACGAAACCCAGCTTTTCCTGACACACATCGAGATAAGCTTTTTGGCGGTCCGTCAGGGCTTCCTCTTCGCTGGGCATATCCAGTGCGACGATTGGTTTTACGGTCATGTTTGTCTCCTGAATGTCGCTTAATTGTTGTTACAACTATGACACAAAAATTCATCCAGGTACCCTTATTGTGTTAGAGAAATCGCATAGGGTCATTCACGTAACGGGGACTCCATGAAAACCGAACCACCAAAGAAACTAACCGGAAAAGTGTCGCGCGTGCTGCACGCTACCGGAGATCACTATGTGTCCCAGTCTGTTGATAGTCTTGAACTCACATATGAGGGAATCGTTGGTGATTATCACGCAGGCCTGACACGCAATTCCGGTGCCCGCGAACCGTGGTATCCGCGCGGTACTGAAATGCGCAATGAACGACATGTCTCCATTTTGAGTGAGGAAGAGCTTGTCGAAATTGCCAAGTCCATGGATCTGGAAAACGTGGATCCCGGTTGGATCGGTGCCAGTATGGTGTTTGAAGGCATTCCAAACATGAGCTATCTGCCGCCAAGGACGCTGCTGTTTTTTGAGGGCGGCGTGACGCTACGCGTTGACGGCTATAATGCACCCTGCAGGGATGCGGGTGGATCGATTGCAAAACATGTCGGGATAGAAGCCGAAGATCATCAAAGGACCGACATGGCACTTGCCTTCAAAGATGCCGCCCACATGAAGCGCGGGCTTGTTGCCTGGGTTGAACGCGAAGGGGTGGTCAAGCCCGGCGAAGGCTTTACTGCCCGAATTTGGGAGCAGTGGATTTATTAACCTCAGCCACGACCAATATATGGCATTTTGTTCGCCATAATGGTCATGAACGGTACGTTCGCCTCCAAGGGCAGCATTGCCATGTTGTAGACAGCTTCTGCTACCAATTTGGGGTCGATGACAGGTTCTGGAGCAACACTGCCATCTGCCTGGGGAACGCCCTTCGGCATATTTTCGGTGATTGCGGTTGCAGCATTTCCGATATCAATCTGGCCACAGGCAATGTCGAAAGGTCGACCATCCAAAGAGATCGATTTGGTAAGCCCGGTGATTGCATGTTTTGTGGCTGTGTAAGCGGTGGAGCCAGGCCTGGGTACCTGAGCAGAAATTGAACCATTGTTGATGATGCGGCCTCCCCTAGGAGATTGGTTGCGCATCAGTTTGAAGGCTTCTCGGGCGCACAGGAACGCGCCGGTGAGGTTTGTGTCGACAACAGGTTTCCACTCTTCAAGGGTAATTTCATCAATCAGCTTGTAGAGCAATGCAGTACCGGCATTGTTAAACAGAACATCCAGTCGACCAAATTCCTTGTTGATTGCATCAAAGGTGTCGATGACTGATTTTTCCTTTGTTACATCACACAATAAAATTCGAGCTGTGCCGTGGCCTGCAAGATTGGCCGTTTCCTCGAGCAGTTTGGTTTGCCTGCCAGCCAGGGCTACGGTATGTCCATGCGCCAGAAATTGCAGGGCAGTGGCTCGTCCAATGCCTGAACCTGCACCGGTGATTAAAACGATCTTTGGGTCAGACATCTGGAGTCCCGGTTTCTACACTATCTTCAGAATTAGCGTTATCAGATTAAGAGCAACCAATGCGAACATGCTGTAAATTGTCAACTGCATGCCACGAACACGCGGTGTCATGTGATTGTTATCATTCGAGAATGCATAGGCGTGCATTGCCCGCCCGGTAAGGAACGCCGCAGCTAAAACTCCCAAAACCCAAATGTTGGCAGCCTGTAGCTCAGCGCCAAGGATCAACAGGACACCGAGTGGGCCATATTCACATAAATTGGCCTGCCCACGCATCGCCTTTATGAGTTCTTCATTTTTACCATCGCCAAAGGCTATTTTGTGCCCCCGGCGCAGTTTAACAACATTAAGTCCCAGTTTGATGAGCAGTCCAACAAGCACACAAATGGAAATCACTGTTACAGGAATGAACATGACTTAGCCTTAGTCTCGAGCGGGAATGTTGATTGCCTTTAGGGACGCCGACCGGTTTTGGCATTTGTCCAACCAGGCATTTATGGCAGGGTATTTGTGCATCTCAATGTCTTCGGCTGCATCGTAAAAACCGCTGATTGTGCGCACCCATGGCCAAGAAGCAATATCGGCAATCGTGTATTCATCACCGATGATGTAATCGCCATTTTGAAGTTGGCCTTCCAGTACCTTCATCAAGCGTTTGCTTTCATCGCGATAGCGTTCAAAGGGGCGTCGGTCTTCAAATTCGCTACCGGCAAATTTATGGAAGAAACCGACCTGGCCGATCATCGGGCCAAGCCCGCCCATTTGAAACATCAGCCATTGAAGGGTCTGATATCGTGCCGCCGGATCTTTTGGAAAAAACTTTTCGGACTTGTTGGCGAGATAAATCAGAATTGCGCCTGATTCCCAGAGCCCCAGTGGTTTTCCATCTGGCCCATTCGGGTCAATCATTGCTGGAATCTTGTTGTTGGGATTGAGGGAAATGAACTCAGGGGTTAGTTGATCATCGGATGAAAAGTTCACCAGATGCGGTTCATAGGCCAGCCCGGTTTCTTCAAGCATTGCAGACACTTTTACACCGTTTGGCGTTGGCAGAGAATAAAGCTGGATGCGATCAGGATGTTCAGCCGGCCATTTTTTGGTGATTTTAAAATCTGAAAGTGTGTTCACAATTGCCTCGAGGGTTTGATTTTTAAGAACCGGATATATGGGGCTTTGAAACAGATTTACCACACAAATCGTTGTCAACTCCAACAATCGGTTTAATGCTGCTTATCGGTATCGCTGACTTGTTGAGAGCAGCCCCACTCAGTGAGTTTTTCATTCAATGCATCAAGCACAAAATGACGGGCAGAATCTTGATCGTAACCTTCCGCAAGCAATGCATCGTATTCTGTGTGGGCATGGCGCGCCCGGGCGGTGACTGCTTGCCATGCTGCAATTGAAGGCGGCAGATGGCGCAAATGGCCGGCAAGCGCAAGCGTCTGGATTGCATTAAAGTCGCTGAGCGGTGCCGACGGAATGAGTGCGCGAAGCCGCCTCGTAATTTCCCGCTTACCGGTTGTTTTTTTCATTGTGCTTCCATCGAGTTGAAACAATTCTAAAAGCAACGATATAAGACTACTGTTTAGTTTTGAACTGCAACGCTTCAAGGTCAATGTCCCCAGATTCAGACGATACTGCAACCTATGTAAAATCACTTCCGGTGTGGGAGGAATTTGCTGATGTGCTGCCCACAAAAAATTACCAATCACTCCCGGGTGACTGGCTGATTGCAGTAACCGATGTGGTGCAATCACGGCAGGCAATCAAGCAAGGGCGTTTCAAACCGGTCAATATGGCGGGTGTCGCAATGATCAGTGCGATCATGAATGCACTTGGACATCAGGACATTCCCTACATATTTGGTGGTGACGGTGCTGCTCTTGCCTGCGCGCCAGCAGAAAAGGAACTGGTTGAAAATGCGTTGGCCAAAACCATTGCGTGGGTGGCTGATGAATTGTCACTGGAGTTACGCGCAGCACTGGTTCCTTTATCCGAAATCCGCAAGGCAGGGTTCGAGGTGCTTGTATCTGCAGTTCAGGTTTCTTCCGCAGTTGTGAATTTCGCTTTTATCGGCGGCGGTATCGCGAAAGCCGAGAAATTGATGAAGGAGGGAGAATTCCGGATTGAGCGCGCCGCGGGAGCGGATTATCCCGATCTCAATGGACTTTCCTGTCGCTGGACGCCGATTAAGAAAAAAGGAAGCCGGATAATCTCGTTGATCGTCGAGCCTCCAGAGGGGCACTCACACGTTTCTGCGCCCGTCATGCATCAAATTTTGAAATTAGTACAAGGCGATGTCAGTGATGGGCATCCAATTTCCACAGATGGTCCAATTCCTCAGTGGCCACCCGCAGGTCTTGATCTTGAAGCACGAGCGCGCCGGGAGGGGGGCAGCATGATTGTTACCAAGCTTGCCCTGTATTTTTACTCCTTGTTTGCCTGGATGCTGTTCAAGACAGGATTGAAGTTTGGTGAGTTCGATCCGGTTCGCTACCGCAAGTTCACCGGACTCAACACGGATTATCGCAAAATTCAGGATGGCATTCGCATGACTGTTTGTCTTGATGACAGCGCTGTTGAAAGGCTTCGTCAGTATCTGGAGGAGCAACATGTGGCGGGAACGTTGCACTATGGCATGAGCGAACAGGATCAGGCGGTGCTGACGTGTTATGTGCCTTCAATTGGTACGGATGCGCACTACCACTTTCTGGATGGTGCCGGGGGCGGTTATGCGGCGGCGGCGGATGCAATTAAATAATTGTCAGAAAACGCCCAAATACCGCATTTTTGCTGCCGAAATGGCCATTGTTGCACAAATGTAACAGATTAACCTCAAATGTGCATGACGCAGATAATGCGTTGCGAACATCTTAACAAATTGTTAACTTCCCGACGTGTTGGGGCGAGCAAGGTATTTGCCGAGGTTAGTAAATGCACAAATTCACACCACTTGCAGGCGGCTTGGCCTATGCGGTACTGCTCACAATGCCCGTTTATGCTGCTGATCTGGATCTTGCACAAGAAGTTGCGGCCTGCGCGGTTTCCGGCCCGAATGGCAAGATTGAGGGCGCTGGCGGCTCAATTCACGCCAATGACGACCCAATAAACAATTTCTTTGATAACGATCAAGGCAGCCGCTATCACGCTGCAGGGTCCATTTCGGTGCCGTTTGACTGTGACTTTGGTTTACAGATTGATGGCCTTGTTGGGCATTTGGCTGACGAATCAACCTGGGGTGTTGGGGGGCACTTATTTACGAGGGATCCAGCTAACCACCTTTTCGGGGTTTATGGCGAGTACTCCGAAATTGGAAACAACTCCATCACTCGATTGGCGGTTGAAGGTGAGTTGTATCTGGATCAAATCACCTGGTCTGGCATAGCGGGTGTTGAGGATAGTGATCTGACGAACAGCGAATTCTTCGGTGCTGCCCAACTTGGATTTTATGCCACCGACAATTTGCAACTCAGTGTTGGTGTGACCCATTTTCTGGAATCAACAGCGGCAACTGTTGGTGCCGAGTGGCAGCAAGAGGGATCGAATGTATCCCTGTTTGCTCAGGCGGCTTTTGGCGATGGTGACTATTCAACGGTTTATGGTGGAGTTCGCGTCTACTTTGGAGGTGAACAGAAAAGCCTGATCCGGCGGCATCGCGAAGATGATCCGATAAACTGGATTGCGCTGCTTCAGACGTTGGCTCCGGTTGTTTGTCCACCAGGGACCACATTTAATCCCACTGAAGGATGCGTGGGCGCTGTGATGATGTTGGTGGCAGAATAACTAAATTAGTTTTCTGCTTCTGGTAGTTCGCAGACATACTCAAAAAATTTACCCGAGGGCTGAGGTGGGATCACGCCCATTTGCTTAAACACGTATTTCAGTTCCCGCTGGAAGCGTTTGTTTGCTGCAGTTGCAAAGGCCTCACGATCTTGTTGATCCTCCGGTGCGTCTGAAACAAACCGTATTTCGATTACTTCATCTCCAATTTGTGCTGCCTGCCATTTTCTCGCGTGGAGATATTCCACAAAGATGCGGGTAGCCAAACCCGGCATAATGGTTTCTCCACCAGGAAACCGGAACAGTTGCCGCCGTCTGCCTGCAATATTGGTTAAAGACGTTAACCCACGACCACAGGGGCAGGGCGGTCCCGATGTCGCCAAATCACCCAGCTTGTAGCGGATTAACGGCATTGCATAATTGTAGAAAGACGTAATGACGACCGAACCGGTTTCGCCGGGTTCACATGGTTCTCCGGATTCTTCGTCAATCACTTCCAGTAGAAATAACTCATCCGCCACATGAAGATTTGTACCGTCAGGACATTGCCATCCAATGGAACCAAACTCTTCAGTCGAATATGAATCATGAATCTCACAGTCAAGCGTTTCGCGGACGAGGTCGCGCAATTCATTTGAAACAATCTCGCCAAGTGTCAGCATGCCTGCCACCTCTGGCTTCATGTCTGGATTTTCCGAGGCAAGCCCTGCCAATTCTCTGACGTTGCTGGGCATGGTGTTGAGATAGCATCGACCGCGATGGCTGAGCCAATCCAACTGTTGTTTGTGGGATGTCGTGTGGTCCAGCTGATGCCAGTCGCCGCTTGCCGTATCTTCAATCCAGAAAGGTGCCCAGGATGCATCAATCTTCACCCCTGGATAGGGAGCAACGCCATCACTCATGGGAATGATTTGCGCCTGGTTGAGGCTATAATCAATGTGTGCCCAAGCCATGCCTCGCTTGCTAGCCACTGCAGAAGCAACACTGGCAAACTGGGTGGTTAATACCTTGACCGGTTCTGCGGTCGATCCGGATGACTTGGCCTCGATAATTTGTCCGTGTGCTTCTGGGCATGCATTACTTTTCAGGGTGTCAAAATTGTCCTGGATATCGCGACGGGTAAGGAACGGTACCTTGGACCAGTTTGCTAACCTGATGCTCCCATCCCAGTCGATCAGCGACGCAATCCTGTCGCGATAGAACGGCACGGTATTCCAGGCATGCAAAATGATGTTGGAGAGCGCTTCGTTCTGCAGTCGTTTCAACTCAGCCGGTTCCAGCCATTGGCACTGATCCAACATGCCCTGAAATGTTTTGGCTGCCGCATACTGTTCTGGCGAATTTGAACTATCTGTCATGGTGATGAATTAACGCAACTGCGGGCACAATAGAAGACAGGGTACAACGAATGCCAGCTTGCCAATCTATAATGTCGTATATAAGCATGTCTTTATGCCAATTTCGCCATGGAAAAGACTTGTCGCAATTTCTTTCACTTGATCAGACTGTAAACCTGCTTCGTGCGGCGGGCGAGCCGACCAGACTGCGGATGCTTGCCTTGCTTGCAGAAGGTGATCTCACGGTTTCTGACCTCATTGACATTCTCGGACAGTCGCAACCCCGAATTTCGCGGCATCTTAAGTTGCTAAGTGAAGCCGGCCTGCTTGAACGCTACCAGGAGGGTGCCTGGGCGTATTTCAGGCTTACCGAGCACGGTCAGCGCGAAGGGTTGATCAATTCATTCTTTCAACAGTTTGACATGAATGACCCCCAGATCCAGAGGGATCGCGAGCGACTTGAAGCAGTGCGCCTTCGTCGTGCGCAGCGCGCTGCCGATTATTTTTCGCAAAATGCTACCGGATGGGACAAGATTCGTTCGCTGCATGTGGATGAAAAACAAGTTGAAGCCGCGATGCTGGAGCTGGTTGGTGATGACAAAATTGGCTCGATGCTTGATCTTGGAACCGGCACAGGTCGAATACTGGAGTTGTTTTCGCCGATCTTTGAGCGGGGTACAGGCATAGACGCAAGTCGTGACATGCTTTCGCTGGCACGTTCACGGTTGGATGACGCGCGGCTTTCACGGGTGCAGACCCGTCAGGGTGATTTGTATATCTTACCTACCCAGGCAAATTCCTTCGATCTGGTTAGTATCCACCAGGTTCTGCATTATCTGGAAGATCCGGCAAGTGCGATCCGTGAAGCGGCAAAGGCGCTTGCCCCAGGCGGTCGAATGTTGATCGCAGATTTTGCACCGCATGAACTGGAATTCCTGCGTCAGGACCATGCGCATCTGCGGCTTGGTTTTTCGGATGAGCAGATGCGTGAATGGTTGAAGGCTGCAGGCTTGCAGGTTGTAAAATCGCTTGATCTGCAACCGGACAACCCATCCAAAGATAAACTAACGGTCAGTTTATGGCTTGCGGAGAAAAGTGTGCCCATCAAGCAATAACCCCGACCGCAAGGGCCGAGGCTATGGTTTGTTGGTGGGTGTTTCAGCTCTTGTTATATTTAGCCAATCCATCCCATTACTATTGCCGCTACGAAGACAAATGCGACACATGCTATAGCCAGATTGGCTGTGCGTACGATTTGCATGTCTGCCTCCTTCTGCATTGCACTAAAGTCTATAGGAGAATTTGGATGCGGCAAGATTTTATCGCCTCAGATCGGTGGATATCTTCGAAGTGGTTGCCACATTGTTCCAGATATTGGACAAATCCCACATAAATTGGGGGTGAGCTTAAGTGAAATAATTTTCTAAAGCGGCGTAATGTGCTGATTTTCGGGGTCAGAAACTGGCAAATCGGGCATGAATGTGGCGAAACAGGCGTCCATCCACCAGTGCGAGTCCTGCCGCGATAAATCCCATTCCGATGAAGTTGGAAGTTGTTAGAACTTCGCCTAAAAACACGGTTCCCAGCAAAATTGCGGTAACCGGAACCAGAAAAGTGACCAAGGACAGGTTCGTTGCACCAGCGCTCGCAAGTATGCGAAAAAACAGAACATACGCTACCGACGTACACAACAAGGCAAGGCCAAGGATCGAGCCAATTATCACCGGCCCCGGCATTGAGAGGGACAAAGGGTTTTCCACAATCAGAGCGATTGGCAAAATTATTACGCTTGAAGCAATCAACTGGCCAGTCGAAACAATGATTGGATCACGCTCCTTGAACCGTTTTCCGTAGACGCCGGCAAATCCATAACTCACCGTGGCGCCCAACACCGCAGCTTGAGCGAAGACCGAAGCTGTCAAACCTGCGCTGATGTCGGCACCCATCAAAATCGCGACGCCGGTGAACCCAAATACAATTCCAAACACCTTGTTGGTTGTCAGCTTTTCATCAGTGGTCCAGTAGTTTGCAATGATGAGTGTCCAGATTGGGGTCATTGCATTGACAATGGAGGCGAGGCTGGAACCGAGTTCCTGTTGTCCAATCAAAATCAACGAAAACGGAATGACGTTGTTGAGAATACCCATCACCGCAATCGCGCCAATGAATTTTCCTTCAAGCGGAAAGCTCCGCCCGGTTGCGACGAGATAAATCCCGAGTGCTACTGCGGCGAGGAATACCCTCAAAAACACCACGGTAAACGGTGGCCACTCCAGCATCAGGATGCGGCCAAAGAGAAATGAGCCGCCCCAAATCGCTGCGAGAACCGCGATAAGTATCCAGTCTTTGACTGTCATGTTTGGTTGATTTTGAGGGTTCATGAATTGCCATTCGTTTTGTTAGTTGGCTATCCATACAGCGTCTTTAGAAGCTTTTGCCACCCGATTCGTGCCAATTTGGTCCTTTTCAACGCTTCGTAAACCCTTTGCAAACCATAATGCCGCTTCACGGGTGTGGAAATTCTTGTTTGGTTTTGCCCCGTAGGAGCATTTGAAGCGGCGTTTTAGTCGATCCGCACAGACCAAGAGGGTATCATGTATCGCGTCATCCTTCCGATTGCAGCAGGAATTACCGCTGTCGCACTATCTATTCAACCCGTTCAAGCCGTTGAAGTATATCTGTTTAAGGGTGCCGGCGATTTTTCGTTTGTCAACGAGAACCTGCACTTCTCGCGCGGCCTGCAGCGCATTGCGGAAACGCTCAACAGCGAAGGTATTCATTCTGAGGTGCGGCGCTTTAGTGCAGTCGGAGATGCGCTTGCGACGATCCGCAGTCGCAGGCCTGAAAGTGTCGCTTTTATCGGTCACTCAATGGGTGCACTTGCCTCTCTTTCGATGGCAAGGCAAATGCGCGAAGAGGGCATTCGCGTCGCCTATATTGGTCTGATTGATATTCCAGGTCCGGTGGGGGTTGCAGGTGACAATGTCGAATGGGCGGAAAACTACTACAGCATCTATCCAGTCTATGGCCGTTTGACCAATGCGGATACGCATTCCAATGCGCATAATATTCATGTGTTTGGTCAAATTCACACGACGATGGACGATTCAAGAAAAGTGCGTAACGGGATGCTTTCAGCGCTTCGCCAAATTCAGGCCGATGAACTAAATTCCGCGCCGCAACCGGGTGTTTTGATGGTGGATAATATTCCTGTCCAGCCTCAACCGAACGGCACTGTTGGATTGCCACCCATCGATGCGAACCCTCAGTACACTCAACAAGTAGTCAATCAACCATTGGTGTATGACCAGACAACCGATTTACAGCCGATAGCATTGCCATCGGTCGGTGGGCAGGCTGGTGTTGTTAGTCAGCCGATTCCTTTGGAGCAGGATCCGGGGATAGATCGAACCACAACCGCTTCGGTGGTGGTTGGCAAGGTTGTAGACAAGGGCAGGAGCCTGATTGGTAAAGTACGCGGATATCTTGCAAGGCTTAATCAATCGCGTATGGAGAGAGCCCAATCCTACGAGCAGTAGCGTGATGAGCGGGCTTGATGGGCTGCGACATCTGCTCGCAAAAACTTTATTGTCACGCGAATTTACAGCATGCTAGTTCGAGGCTCCAGCTAACATCAATTTGTAAGAGTGATCATGTTTGCCAAATTTGTTCTGACATTTGCCCTGGCCTTGTTCCTGGCCGCGTGTTCGCAGTCTGAGGAGCCCAAGACCAGCAACATTGTAATCGAACAGCCGGTGATACGGGCAACTGCCCCCGGCGCTCCGGTGTCCGGTGGATATGTCACCATTCGCAATACCGGTGAAGGGAGCGACCGCTTGATAAGCGCTGCCGTCGATTTTGCCGGTAAAGTGCAAATTCACACCATGTCGATGGTCGATGATGTGATGCAAATGCGCCCGGTTGATGGGGGCGTTGAAATTGAGCCGGGGGGTGAGGTCAAACTTGCCCGCGGAGGCATGCATTTGATGTTTATGGAGCTTTCAAATTCGCTCACTGAGGGTGAGGTTCACAAGGTTCGTCTGGTCTTTGAAAAGGCCGGTGAAATCGAAGTGGACTTTAGGGTCGGCGACCTTTTGGGGAACTGAATCACGTCTAAATCAACCGTTCCTGACGCTGGGTAGCTTCCAGTTTTGAACTGGTCAATATTGGCAAGCCCAAAATTTAATACTTGCAAATTCGCGGTCGGAGGCGCATTTAATATGTGTTCGGGCACATTGCGAACATGAAGAAGACTGGAAGACCAAGAAAATAAACTGCTTGTTATATCATGATTTTCCTTCGGGTTAGCGGATTAACACGCAGTAAAATAAGCGCACCGGGCGCGCCAACCAAAGTCCGGGTGAAACACCGTCCATGCATCGGATTGGCCATGCATCAAACAGCGGGAAACACGGGTTTCAACCTTTCCTCGACATTCTGCACTGCCTGTATTCGGTCAATTATTTGGCCAGCTATTGGCGTATTTCCAGGTATGGAGAGCGCTTCGGATCGATGAAAGGACCCGAAAATGTCACAAACAGGTGTCGTAAAATTTTTCAATGCAGATAAAGGCTTCGGCTTTATCACTCCAGATGATGGCAGCAAGGATGTGTTCGTCCACATTTCCGCTGTGCAGGCATCTGGTCTTGAAACATTGAGCGAAAACCAGAAGATTTCTTTTGAAACCGAGCCGGATAACCGCGGCAAAGGCCCAAAAGCAATCAACATCGCCTCTGCTGAGTAATTTAACTAATTCAGCCCCATTTAAAAATTTGAACCGGCTGCTTGCGTGGCCGGTTTTTTGTTGGAATGGGTTTGAGGCAGGCTTCGTTATTCACTCACTCCCTTCGAAGTAGCGTCTTGAGTATCAGGAGGCACAAATACGGGACTCGGAAACCAGAGAAAAAGCCCGTGTGTGCTGGGCTACCGAGCCCCGCGCGGAGATTTGATGTCAGGGTTGGACTCTTCAGCACACCGTTCCAACCAAGCCTCTTGGGCCGTTTCTTGCCCGTAAGCCGCCCACGTTTCGCCACCCTGAAAGTCAAAGACCCTCGCCGGATGATAGTCGTGGCCACGAGCCGCTCCGCATCTGTCATTCCACCTTCAGTTGGTGACGCGTCCGATGTTTGTGCAGAACGACAGTGCGAGGGATTATCATTCATGTTTCGAGGGCGGGGATAGATTTTTTTGAGGAATGTCCGCTTTAGCCCCGAAAGCGGACATTACAGATTACGTTATCAATGTCTGCTTTGTGCCAATAGCGGACATTGATTGAGACATCCAAATGTCAACTCCAAGCACAATTCATGCAAACATGTAACCAAGAATTCCAATCGTGCTAAGGAGCGCCAATACATAGAATACCCGCAGTGGGAACTGCTTGTCACGCACAGTTGATTGAGGTTCAGACACTACATACCCCGTGAAGTTGGGCGGTACGATAAAGGCTTCGCCTGCGTTATTTGGTGCCGTACTCAGCGATTCTCGTGTCGATTGCATAAAGACCTCCATTCAGCAAAAACTCTTTGCGATCTAGTGAATTCATGCAAGATTTGTGCCAAGAGTGGGCCTAGTTCCGATCTGGAAACTCCCAGATTATCTCAATCTCCCAATGAAACGATAGTTACTGCCTGGCCCAGAGATATCCAACGTCCAGTTGGAAAACTGGTGGGAGTTGGTACAATTGTTGCCCCGACCATGAAAGATTAACCGGGCAATCGTTGGGCCTGAAAGATCCACATCAAATATCCCGGTGCCCGAAACGGGACCGGAAATTTCCCACTCTTTGTAGAGATCGACAGAGACATAGCCTCCAGATTTTTGTCGTTCAGGCTTCGTGTCGACTGCAAACCGTCGTAGCCGATCAGCTGCTGTTACGGACAGTGTTCCCTGATTTTCTTCGTCGTCGTGGAAGGAAAACAGCCAAAGCGCGCCAGTTTTCTGCGCCTGCAAGCGATAGAAAAAAGATTTCGCTGGGTTGTTTACTCCAATGATGCTGTCCCAGCCACCAACTGTCTCATGCAAGGATGCGTCACCTGCAAACTGCATACCGATGAGTACCTCTTTATCAAACTTATCAATTGGTCCAATTCTTTCGAGACGATCACCGGGATCAGAGCAGCAGGCACAGGCCCAAGCTGGAACTGGCGTGGAACTCAATGCTGTGCCTAAAATGACGACAGCAACAGTGTGTCTTGCGACGTTCAAATATTGGGATTGCGGGATCGAGTGCATTGATTGCTTCAACGAATTAACACCCTATGTCGGTCTGGTTATCATTTGAGCCGGAGAAGTCCATCGGTGCGCTGATCACTGTTCATGTGTGCCGCCATATTTCTTGCAAAGTGGAGGATTCTTGTTGTATTTCCATGGAGTGTGAGGCCAATGCCACTTATTGCAAAGTCTTTATTCTGAGTAAGATATGCAGCGATTTGTTTGGTTGCTTGGCGTTTGTCACCAAATAGCGGCATTTTGACAATCGCAAAGTCCAGGTCTTTTAGCAGTGGGTCGGTCACATCTTCATCCATATCAAAATATGATATTCCGCTCTCATCAATCGATGCGATAATTATAATGTATTTGCCATCCTCCTGTATCTGCATCACGTAAATATCTTCATTTATATGGTCAAATATCGCTGGGGTTTCGACGGTTTCACCGTCTTCATTCCACGCCAATGTGTATTCATTTGGGTGCGACCTGCTCTCTCGCACGGTTATAATCCGTCGATCCTCTTCCTTTTTGCTGACCACCTGAAATTTGCCAATTCCACCCGGCAATGGGTCTCCGTCCAAATGCGAAAGAATTGGGCTGGTTACATAAAAACAACCCGTAAGTGATGTGAGCAGGGCCAAGACGAATATTCCACGCTTCACCGGCTTCAGCACGCTAAACATCCCATGTGCGCAATGATCCATATTGGCCTTAGCCCTGCAGAGAGATTTGAAACGCACCATAGGCAATCCCACAAACAACTGCGATCAGGAACCAGAGAATTGCCTTTATCAAACGACGGTAATGCGGAATACCTGGAGGATCGATAAATTGATCTATTTTTTGTGGATTCCACCATCCCATTTGGAACAACAGTTTGATCCAGTTTCCACTCCGAACATGCCTCAGCATATTGAAAAATGAATACGCTGCGATCACCCAAATCATCAGCGCTATTGCGATTATTGCGATAAACGGAAAAACCATAAAGTTCCCAGTTTGCCTTTCGAAGGGCGATTTGTTGAACCTGCCATTGACGCTACCCTAAAACTGGCGAATTCCAAACTGGAGCGGTTGTGTTGTCATCTGAGATGTCTGTTTTACTCCCGAAAGCGGATGTTCTAGCTCAAACCGTCAATGTCTGCATTGTGCCACAAGCGGACATTGCCAAGACTAGGATTTACTGAAAGCCTGTCGTGTTTTGCAAAGATTTGGCTTCGCGGCACGCATTACCGCTTAATTCGGCGTGTGCCAGTTGATGCCCATGCGGAAGACGAACCCGTCATCAATGGAGAGGTTGTCGCCAGGGTCGAAATCAGGAACTGCGCCGAGATTGGGGCTTTCATCAAAGGCCATGTACAGAGCTTCTGCTTTCACGGAGACGTTGTCCTGAACAAATGTTTCAAGGCCAATGCCACCAACAAAACCGACAGCGTCTATTCCAACACTACCAGGGGTACTACCGATCTCAAACGTTGCGTCGGCATCAACTATTGCAACGCCTGCTGTGCCGTAGAGCAGTGAATTACCATACACCATGCCAGCGCGCCCGCGAACAGTTGCAAAGTAGTTCATGTCGAATGTGTGGGTATCGCCCTCACCGTCAGGCCCTATACTTCCATCCCAGTCAGCAAAGCTGATATCGCCCTCAATGCCATAAACATAGTCGCCAGTTTGCACGTTCCAACCGACCTGCCCGCCACCGAGGAAACCATTGTCACTCAATCCTTCAAGATCTGCATTGGAGCCGGCATTGTCCCAGACTCCTGATGGACCAATCCCGCCAATGCCGACATTGGCACCCAGGTAGAGACCATTCCAGTCGTGAGGTAATTCATGGATAGACCCTGATTCAGACCCATGGGTAGATGTGCCGCTTGCATTAAGGTGCCAATTGAAGCCGATGCGTGCCAGAAAAGCATCGTCTATCGTCAAATTGTCACCCAGGGCACCATCTGGCAGTGGGTCAAGGTTGGTGCTGTCGCCGAAAATTCCCCAAAGACCTTCGATCTTTACGCTGAACTCTTCAGTCAATTTGGTTTCAATACCAGCGCCCAAGACTCCACCAACAGCTGTTATATCGATAAACCCTGGACCGGCCCCGCCCACATCAAACGTTCCTTCGCCTTCAAAAAAGGCAACGCCACCGGTAACAAAGATTAGGCTGTTATCATAAAGCCTGCCAAACCGCCCCCTCACAGTTGCGAAGAGATTGGTATCCAAACTATGACTGTCGCCATCTTCGTCGACAAATCCTTTACCCCAATCAATGGCGGATAAATCGCCCTCAATCCCATAAACCCATATGCCATCCTGGAAATTCCAGCCAATTTGGCCGCCGCCGATAAAACCATTTTGTGTAATACCTTCCAACGGGGCAACTATACCATCAAAAGTTCCATTGGAGTTTGGTCCCCCAGCGCCGGCATGACCGCCTAAATATAGGCCTTCAAATGTGGTTTGCGCGTATGCAGTCCCGCTTGCCTGCAATAGCCCGGTTAACAAAACCCCGGTACCTATGCTTGCAGATTTGGCAAAATCGATATTCATGTCAGGTTCCCTGTGGTTCCTTGCCAGATTAGTCTGGTCTGAACTCGCCCCGTCCGTATTCTGGTGAATATTTAGCTGGATTCTGAATTCGCCACAATCGAGAATTGGAATAAACGAATTGTTTTCTGTTAAACCATGCAAAAATGTCACATAATTTGCCTTAATTGCCCACAATCTTGCAAATTCCCCGGGAAAACATGCCACAGGAAGTAATGCGAAACCTGATTCTTGTTTGGCAACCGCGATGGCAGATTGCCCAAGATTTTGAGGAAATTGCTTCAATCATCACTGCGTCGGCGCCCGACATTGAGGTCTTTGTGGTCAACAATGAGACGACAGCGTTCACGCAGTGCAAAAAGGCCGCTAAAAAACCAACGTTGATTGTGTCCCTTGCAGCTTTGTGGCGGCCCGTTCCACGGCGCGGCAAAATTTATCAGGGAAGTTTTGTTTCCAAAACCGATCAAAAATCGCGGCTTTCGGCGGTTGGCATTCCGGTTCCCAAAGGTATTGTTCTTGAGCCAAACCTTGAACTTGACCCGGATGAGTGGGGTGAGTTTGTTATCGTCAAACCACTGGATGCGATGAAGGCTCATTCTGGTCTGGGGGTGAATCTCGTTCGAACTGTGAAATTGCATTATCGCCCGCCTAAGGATTATCCAGAAGAACATCCGGGCCATCATGGCCCCATGCTGGCTGAACAGTTTATCGATACCGGCGAATGGCCAACTTATTATCGTGTGTTTACACTGTTTGGTGAACCCCTCCATGCCATTGAACACAGAACCTTAAATCGCAGGCCGCCCCTGGATTCCGCTGATGATGAAATTGCAAAGGCGGCTATTAATGTTAGTCAAGGTTTTATCGCGTTGAAATTTGTGGACGATACAGATCTGCTCGAACTGGCAAGAAACATCTATCCGGCAATGGCAGAAGTGCCGTTTCACGCTTGTGATATTGTTCGCGATATTCATACAAAAAAGCTCTACGTAATCGAACTCAACCCCGGTCAAAATGCCATGCGGATTTCATCAGAACACTGGAAGGAAAAACGCAAGTTGCTGGGTGGCCGAGACGCAATGATTAAGCAATTTGGTGCTTGGGAAAAGGCTGCGAAAGTGCTCATCGAACGCACTCGCGCCGAAGCAGAATAGGTCCGGTAGTTTATGCCTAGCACAGCAGAAAAAAATCTGATTTTGGTGCAGGAATACGGATGGCAGTCAATCAATGATTTTAATGCCATCGCCAAACTCATTAGTGAAATTGCACCCGATATTGAAACCTTCATTGTCAACAACGCAATCAGCAATTCAGTGACCCGAAAACGAGCTGCAAAGCGTCCCACACTTGTGGTTTCGTTTGGTGCATTGCGGGGCTTTAACACCGCCAGAGGCAGGATTTGCCAAGGTGGATATATTCCCAAACCCGAACAGGTAAAACGCTTGGAGGCTGCCAATGTGGCCGTGCCAAAAAGTGCAATTTTGACGCCCGAATTGGTGCTTGATACGCGCGAATGGGGGAAGTTTGTTGTCCTGAAACCGCTTGCCCGCGGACATAGTTCCCATGGCGCGGGTGTCAATATTTTGCGAACAAGCGAGGTGGTTTACGTACAACCGGCAGATTATCCTGAAGGTCACCCTGGTCGCGATGGATCAATGATGGTGCAACAGTTTATTAACTGTGGTGAACGCCTTAATGTCTACAGGGTTTTGACTTTGTTTGGTGTTCCTCTTTACGCGTTTTTGATCCTGTTGGACGAGCCTCGTCAATCATTGGATACGCCAGATATCGATCTACAGTCAGTGGTAATTGCCAGTAACAGCGGTGCTCGACAACGAACTATGGTTGATGATGAGAATGTAATGGAATTGGCCCGCAATATTTCCAGTGCCTTTCCTGAAGTACCGTTGCAAGGTTGTGACATCATTCGCGATGCACACTCCGGTGCACTCTATGCGCTTGAAATCAATGCCGGTGGCAATACGTGGCAATTCTCATCTGACATTGCAAAACCTATGGTTGAGCAAATGGGGGGCGCGCATGTACTGATTGATCAATTTAGCGCATTTGACATTGCTGCGAGGGTCCTTGTAGAGCGGACAAGAGTTGAAGCTGAATAAATTCCTGTGATGTCCGCTTTGGGTCATTAGCAGACATAAGATCGCTGACTTATGATGTCCGCTTTACCCCCGAAAGCGGACATTAGGAACGATTGCTACCCCTTTCCATACCCACCAGCGGCTGGTGTATTCACAATTACCGCGTCGCCTGCGACCACTGTAGTCTGGTCGCAGTGGCCGAGTTCTTCGATTGAGCCATCCAACCGGCGGATTTCGGTTTTCCCAACTTCGCCATCGCCGCCGCCATCAAGGCCCTTGGGTGCATGTTTGCGGGAACTAGAGAGGATCGCGCAGTCCATATCTTCCAGGAACCGCATTACCCGCCGCACGCCATCTCCACCGTTGAATTTTCCTTTCCCGCCAGAGCCTTTGCGGATTGAGAATTCTTCAAGCACAACCGGATAGCGCATTTCGAGGATTTCAGGGTCCGTCATTCTCGTGTTGGTCATGTGCACATGAACGGCACTTGGACCAGGATAACCGTGGCCATCGTTCATCCGGCCTGCCGGCGCTCCGCCACAGATTGTCTCATAGTTCTGGTAGCGCGTGTTGCCGTAGGTCAGATTGTTCATTGTACCCGGTGCGTTGGCGAGTGCGCCCAGTGCCATTAACAGGCAGTTTGTAACGTGCTGGCTGGTTTCGGTGTTTCCTGCGATCACGGCGGCCGGGTAGACGGGTTTCAGCATGCATCCTTCCGGAATCACAATGTTAATGGGCTTCAGACATCCGGCATTCATGGGAATGCCGGCTTCCACCATCAGGCGAAAGACATAAAGCACCGCCGCACGGGTAACGGGTTCGGGTGCGTTGAAATTATTCTTTGCGATTTTCGATGTGCCAGTGAAATCAACGGTCGCCTCGCGTTTGTCACGGTCGACCGTGATTTTTACCCGGATGGTTTGATCATTGTCGGTTTCATAGGCGTATTCGCAGTCCGATAGTGCGTCGATCAACCGGCGCACGCTTTCCTCGGCATTATCCTGCACATGCCCCATATAGGCTTTAACGACAGGCAGCGTGAAGTGATCGACCATCTTGCGCAGCTCGGTGACACCCTTTTCATTTGATGCAATCTGGGCGCGGATGTCGGCCATGTTCTGGGCCGGGTTGCGGGCGGGCCACGGATGGTTGGTCATGATTTCGAGCATCGCCTCTTCCTGGATGATGCCTTTGTCGACGAGCTTGAAGTTATCGATCAGCACGCCTTCCTCATCGACGTGCGTGGCGCGAGGGGTGGCGCTTCCTGGTGCCATGCCGCCGACATCTGCGTGATGGCCGCGTGCTGCTGTGTAGAACAGGATTTCCCTTTCGGCCTCGTCATCTTTGATCCCTGTCGCACCTTCGGCGCTCCCCGCCTCTTGCTTGAACACCGGGGTCACCACGGTGATATCCGGCAAATGAGTGCCGCCATTATAGGGGGCATTCAAAATGAATACGTCACCCGGATTGATGTTGCCCTTGTTCAGTTCGATGATGGTTTTGACCGAGCGATCCATTGATCCCAAATGCACCGGCATGTGAGGCGCGTTCGCAACCAGTGATCCATCGGCTGCAAAAACCGCGCAGGAAAAATCCAGCCGCTCTTTTATGTTGACCGAGTAGGCGGTGTTTTGAAGCGTTACACCCATCTGCTCGGCGATTGACATGAAGAGGTTGTTGAAGACTTCAAGCATCACCGGATCAGCATCGGTTCCGATTGCGGCCTGTCGGGCCAGCACCTCGGAGCGGGTCAGTATGACATGGCCCAATGTGTTGATTTGAGCCTGCCAACCGGGTTCCACAATCAGCGTTTGATGGGGCTCGATTATGAGTGCTGGACCCTTCACCTGATTGCCCGGATTGAGCGCTTTGCGTTGATGAATGCCCGCGTCATGCCAGGCACCATTTGAGAAGAACCGGGTTTGCTGTTCGGGTGTTGCCACTGCATCGACAAGTGCTGCTTCCGGTTCGGAAATATCAGCACCTCCACCAACCGATTCAACCTCCACTGCTTCAACAATCAATTGCTTGTTTTCAAACACAAATCCGAACTGCTTTCGATGTGAGGTTTCGAAGGCCTGGATCATTGTCGCAGTGTCTGACAACGGCACCGGAAGGGGTAAATCGGTGCCGTCGTAGCGAATGTGAATTCGGGTAAAAGATGTTATTTCAGAATGGGTTATGTCTTGATCTTGCAATTCTGATTCAGTCTCTACTTGAAGTTCTGATTCAACTTCTTCAAGTGTTGATTCAAGTTCTGGTGTGAGCTCTTGAATGAGCGCACGTGAGCGGTTTGCACGAACCTGCGCAAGGCCCATTCCATAGGCTGAAAGAATGCCTGAAAGCGGATGGATTTGTACGGTCTCCATACCCAGTGCATCGGCCACCGCACATGCGTGTTGACCACCCGCGCCACCAAAACAATTGAGCGCGTATTCGGTGACATCATAGCCACGTTGAACAGAAATTTTCTTAATCGCATTGGCCATGTTTTCGACGGCGATTTTCAGGAAGCCATCGGCTACTTCTTCGGGCGTGGCCCCGCCAATTTCTCCGGCGAGGTTTTCGAATTTCTTGTGAACGGTTTGGGTGTCTAGCGTCTCGGTCTGGTCGGGCCCGAAGATTGCTGGGAAAAATTCTGGTTGCAGTTTGCCGGCCATCACATTTGCATCGGTGACGGTCAGTGGACCTCCGCGCCGATAGCATGCTGGACCTGGATTGGCACCGGCAGAATCCGGCCCTGCCTGAAACCGCCCATCCTTGTAAGTGAGGATTGAACCACCACCAGCAGCAACCGTGTGAATGCGCATCATCGGTGCGCGCATACGAACGCCAGCGACCTCGGTTTCAAAAGCGCGTTCCAGTTCGCCGTCGTAGTGGGAGACATCGGTTGAGGTGCCTCCCATGTCGAAGCCGATCATTTTTTCAAAGCCCGCAAGCCGGGATGTCTCAACCGCACCGACAACGCCGCCAGCAGGGCCGGACAAAATTGCATCCTTGCCCTGGAACAGATCGGCTGCGGTCAAGCCACCGGATGACATCATGAACATCAACTTCGGTGATGATTTGTCTGCACTCACGCGAGCAGCTTTGCTGCCGTTCCGTGAGGGCGACGCATTTGCGTCGGTCGCCTCTTCGGCTCCTGCTGGCGTGACACTTTCACTTATTCCCAATTCACCGGCGACCTGCTCGACATAGCGGCGCAGGATGGGAGAGAGATAAGCATCCACTACGGTGGTGTCGCCCCGGCCAATCAGCTTGATGAGCGGGGAGACCTCATGGCTGATGGAGACTTGTGCAAATCCGAGTTCACGCACCAGCTTTCCAACAAGTGCCTCGTGTTCGGGATATTTCCAGGCATGGATAAATGCAATTGCGATACTGTTGATGCCATCAGCTTTAAGCGATTCCAGATTCAGCCGGATTTTGGCAATATCCGGTGCTGCTTCAATGGATCCGTTTGCCAGTACGCGTTCATCCACCTCGACCACTTTTTCGTACAAGAGTTCCGGCAGGATGATCTCCTTGGCGAAGATGTCCGGCCGGGCCTGATAACCAATGCGAAGCCCGTCACGGAAGCCCTTTGTGATCAAAAGTGCTGTACGCTCGCCTTTTCTTTCGAGCAGAGCGTTTGTTGCAACGGTTGTGCCCATTTTGACGTTACCGACAAGGTGGGCGGGTATGGGGGCAGCTTTTTCAACGCCAAGCAGATCGCGAATACCCTGGATCGCAGAATCGCGATAAGCTTCCGGGTTTTCAGAAAGCAATTTGTGCGGGTGCAAGTTCCCCGCAGGGTCGCAGCCAACGATGTCCGTGAATGTGCCGCCGCGATCGATCCAGAAATCCCATTTTGCCATCTGATTGCACGTCCTTTGCCGGATTGGGTATCAAGATTTGCATCATTCACAATTTATCGATAAAATGTCAATATCAGGAATCAAGGAGTACTGCTGTGACTGAAAGCAAGAAAGTGGTGGGGCATGAAGTGGGATCGCCAAATCCTGGTATTGGTCCGGTTGTGTCAGCAGCGCATCTGGCCAGTGGCGCGATGCCAGAGCTTTCCGAGATGGAATATGCGTTGATTGTGGCCAGCAGTGGTATGCAGCGGTGGATTGTGCGTTGCACCAATGCCAGCGGCCTGGCCGGATTGACCGCAATTGAGGTCCAGGTGCTGCACTCCGTCAATCATCGCGGACGGGAGAAAACTCTGGCTGATTTATGTCTGGTGCTCAATATCGAGGACACCCATCTGGTCAATTACGCCATCAAAAAACTTGCTGAACAAAAACTGGTGAAAACCGGCAAGCGGGGAAAAGAAAAAACCGTCGCAATTACCGATGCCGGTCGAAAGGCGTGTGAAGCCTATCACCAAACGCGTGAAGCATTGCTGGTTGAAAGTGTGCTGGCGCTTGGGCTCGATGCCAGCGAAGTGTCGAAGGCAGCTCGATTGTTGCGCGCCCTGTCCGGTCAATATGATCAGGCGGCTCGAAGTGCAGCGAGTTTGTGATTGCAGAGTGTCATGAATGTTTGCCTGGTTTGAAACCGTGACATGACAGAGCATCGCTCGTGGTTTAGGCTCGTCTTTTGCACGTAAACCAACTGGAAGCTCAAGAGCCATGAGAATAATTCCTACAGCCATGATGTCCGTCGGTGTTGTACTGTCCGGCGCTGCCTATGCTTCGGCGGAAACGCAAGTGGCGCTGGAGCTTGTGCTTGCAGTAGATGCTTCCGCTAGTGTGAACGAAAAAGAGTATGAGCTGCAGGTCTTCGGCTACGTTCACGCTTTCCAGGATCCGGAAGTAGTTGCCGCGATCAATGCTCTCGGCCCCGCCGGTATTGCCGTCACCTATGTGGAGTGGAGTTCACGGTTTGGGCAGGTCCAATCGGTTGGCTGGACGCATGTGTATGATGATGTGAGTGCCAATTTATTTGCCAGTTCCATTTTGCAAAACACGAAGAAACTACAGGCATCCGGCACCGCCATTGGTGAGGCAATACTGTATTCGGTCGATTTGTTTCCGGCCAACGGATTTTCAGGAGAGCGAAAGATCATCGATGTCTCTGCGGATGATCGTTACAATGCGGGCTCCACCCCGTCTTATGCTCGCGGTATAGCGGTCAGGAACCAGATAACAGTCAATGGGTTAGCGGTTGATCCTACCGGAGTACTCACGACCTATTTTCGCGACAATGTTATCGGGGGAGTGGGCGCCTTTGTGCTCACCGCCAATTCGTTTGACGATTTTGCGGCTGCCATAAAAAGGAAGCTGTTACGTGAACTCGGCGGGCAGGGCGCTATAGCCCATATGCCCGCCGGTAATTTGGTTCAAGTTGCCAACTAGCAGGCAACCCATACCTGATTATGCAGCTCCAGCGCTTCTGCGATACATGCCCTGAGCGATCCGGTCGATAACCATTGCGCAGAACAGAATTGCCAGTCCGCCGAGCAGACCTTGACCCTTGGCTGCATATTGCAGCGCTTCAAGGATTAGCGCTCCAAGACCTTCCGCACCGATCAACGATGCAATCACCACCATCGACAGGGACATCAGGATTGTCTGGTTGATTCCGGTCATGATGGACGGCATCGCCAGTGGGATTTCGACATTGCGCAGCAATTGCCATTTGGAACACCCAAAGGCGACAGCTGCTTCCTTCGTGGCTTCCGGTACGCCACGCATCCCCAGTGCAGTCAGCCGGATTACAGGCGGCATGGCGAAGATGATGGTCGCCAGAACGCCCGGCGGCTTGCCGGTACCGAAGAATGCAATAATCGGGATGAGGTAAACGAACGCTGGCATCGTCTGCATGAAGTCCAGGACCGGCTCCGCGAAAGCGTAGGCGCGTTTAGATTTGCCAAACCATATGCCGAACGGAATGCCGAACAGAATGCACAAGAATGCGCCTGCTCCAATCAGAGCGACAGTGATCATGGAAATTTCCCAAAGCCCCATAAATGCCAGATAAAGCAGGGAGGCGGCGGTGAATATTGCGACCCGGATGCCGGCCAATCTGAATGCCATCACAGTGATCACCACCATGACCACCGGCCAAGGGGTTTGGATCAAAATGACCTCCAGTCCGTCAAGCACGGATTTGATGGTCCAGGTGATACCATTGAAAACATCACCGAAATTGATTGCCAGCCAGTCAAATCCAGCATCACCCTTTCGGGCAAGAATGGCAAAATATTCTTTGCCAACGGGGAATTCGGTTACGGTGATTTTGTCGCCCAGAAAACCGCCGGTTAAGGCGCTTAATTTCGCGTCAGGATCGGAAATGGTAAAGCGGAACAAGGTGAGTGGCCATATCGCCAACAACAACACGCCACCAAAGAGAGCGTTTGCTTGGGAGATGCCCGATTGTACGTTCGGATTTGCCCGCCAATTGAGGTATTGTTTTTCATATGCGATGTTGGCGTAGAAGCCTTCCAGAACTTTCACAAGCACCAGCAACACCAACCCGGTAATCAGGATGGTCGTTCCTTCGGTTGCAGCTTCTGCGGCCTGTTCCTTTACAGTTGTCGCTACCTTTTTCAGGTTTTCTGCAATCTTGAGTTTGGCATCTGAATCGGCCACGTCGCCAGCTGCAAGTGCCTCAGCAGCTTGTTGTTCACGCTTGGCGATGTTTACTGAGAGGCGTTCAAAGCGGGCCAGTTGATCGGCACCCAATTCACCCCAAAGACCTCGTCCAAGCTGCACCAGAACAAACAGTTCCAGCACCAAAAATGTCCAGAAAAATCCCCAGGCACCGCGTAACGCACCCCACAAAGGACCGAATACCGCAGCCATTGTGTTCCAGGACCAGGCGAAGCCTGTGGTTCCCTGAATTTTTTCAAATTCCGTTGTGTAGTAAGACGCATTTTCGCGGGCGAATCCAGCGACTGAGTGGTCGCCTTCGCTGGCGCCGAGTTCGAGGCCTGTATCGGTCATGCCTTGCCTCCCTGAATACCCTTCAAGAGGGTTGATTTGTTTATGACACCCACATCCTTGCCGTTGTCATCCTGGATGATAATTGGCTGATCGGTTGTCGTTGCAATGTCGATTAGCTGATCAAGGTTGGTGCCATGATGGACACGCGGGCCTTTTTTCAAATCTTCGCCGCGAGCAGGCTTGTACTTGGCAATCTTTTCCATGATCGAATGGGCAAATACCAGTTTCAGTTTGGAGATGCCTTCGACAAAGTCCCTCACGTAATCATCTGCCGGTTTGGTGACGATGTCCTCAGGTGTGCCAATCTGCACAATGCGTCCGTCCTTCATGATCGCGATGCGGTCGCCGATACGAATTGCCTCGTCCAGATCGTGGGTGATGAAAACCGTAGTTTTATTGAGTTCAGCAGAGAGCGCCATAAACTGATCTTGCAGCTGGCGGCGAATAAGCGGATCAAGCGCCGAGAACGGTTCGTCCATCAACAGCACTTCCGGGTCGGATGCAAGTGCACGGGCCAAACCAACGCGTTGTTGCATGCCACCTGATAGCTCTCGTGGAAAACGATCTTCATAGCCATCCAGATTGACCAGGTTCAGGCAGTGTTGTGATGTTTCCCAACGTTTCGATTTTGGTTCACCGCGAACCTGGAGCGGGAAGCCAACATTGTCGCGAACTGTGCGGTGGGGCAATAATGCCATATGCTGAAAAACCATGCCTATATGCATGGCCCGCATTTCACGCAGTTCTTCGCCGGCAAGATTGACCATGTCCTTGCCAAGAACTGAAATTTTTCCAGAAGTGGGTGCAATAAGTTGATTGAGGTGTCGGACCATGGTGGATTTACCAGATCCCGAAAGCCCCATGACGCAGAAGATTTCCCCGCGTTTAACGTTGAATGAGCAATCGGCGATGCCGACCACGGCTCCAAACTCTGACAGAACTTCAGGCTTTGTTAGCCCCCGGTCCTCAATTGCCTGCATCGCTTCGGTCGCGCGATCGCCGAAAATCTTCCAGACGTTCTCCAGTATGATGACGTCTTCACTCACGGTGTAGTCCTCCCCTCGCAACGCTCATGCTTAGTGGGGCATGGCGTCCATCTTGTTCTTCTGATTTTTTTGCGGACGAGATGTTGTAATCCCGTCCGCGATTCTTGAAGGACTTAGTTCAACCAGCTGTCAACTGTTGAAGCGTTGTCAGCAACCCATTTTTTTGCAAACTCTGCAGGGTCCTGTTTTTCCACGACGAGCGCATAGGTCATCGCGGATACGGTGTCGGTATCAAGCTTCACCTGCGAAAGCAGTTTAGCTGCAGCCGACTGATCGTTTTCCATCGCAGTTGCATAGTGAATATGCAGATAAGCTGTGCTCCACGCACTTGCTGCGGAGGAGTTTTCGAGCCACTCAGGATCGTCGGTTGGCTGGATCACATTCCAGTTCGCGTCGTCATGTGCTGGCTCTTTCAGGATAACCAATTCATGAAGCGCAAACATGTGGTGCGGCGTATAACAGAAAAACACAATGTCCTTGTCCTGGGCTACTGCGTTGTCCACTTCAGCGAGCGCCAAAGTTTCGTCCATCTCTTTCAGGTTCATGGTTTCTGCATAACCGTAGGATTTGGCGCGAATTTTTTCGATGTTGGTTGAAGCCCAACCAGCAGCACCAATCCAGATTTCGCCTTTGCCGTCACCATCGGTGTCAAAGTTCTTCGCCATGTCCGGGTCGGTAAGTTCTGAAAGATCGCTGATGCCCAAACGCTCGGCTGTACCTTTGGTAACACACATGGCCTGATCGCCAGCAACCCCGTTCGGGTTCATCTTGACGGTGCCTTTTTCCTTGACGAACTTGTTGTTCAAGTTGACCTGGTTAGGCATCCAGACTTCCGGGTGCACTTGCATTGCACCTGAATCCATCGCTTCAAATACAACGGGGTTTGTGCCGTTTTGCAGCTCAACCTCAAGACCGAGATTGTCTTCCAACACAACTTTCAAGACATGCGCGGTTACGCGCACGGATGGCCAGTTTGGCACACCGATCACGACATCTGCCGCGAACGCTGGAGCAGCAATTGTTGCTGCCATGGCACTCATCGTCAGACTTTTGATAACACTGTTCATTTAATTTCCTCCAAATTGACAATCACGCCCAACTCTTCTGTTCGGGCTCGATGATAGCACTTTACACAAAAAACGGGGCTGCACCAGACCTGTCGGCGACAGCTGCTGCGACACCCAATCATGAGTATTGGCAAATATCTGACGCCTCAACAGCGTTAGTTTTAGCCAATAGTCCGGCAACTACAAACTTCAGATACAGAAGTTTGTCTGTTACCTTCACCCTCGAAATGTAGATTGTAATGACGGTTCGACAAATGGTAAGTGTTACGCCTAAGGTTTCATTGACAGGAAACATTGCATGGCTCGCAAGGCGCTGCTGGGAAGCATTGGTGACATCGATATCCGGTTGCTTCGAATATTTCGGATAGTTGAAAAATGTGGTGGGCTATCAGCTGCGGAGCTTGAGCTCAACGTTGGGCGGTCAACGATAAGCAAACATCTTTCCGACCTCGAGACACGGCTTGGCATGAAGCTATGCAATCGTGGTCCGGCTGGCTTTTCTTTGACGGAAGAAGGCCGAAAGATCCTGCAAGCGTCGAGCCATTTGTTCACGGCAATCAGTTCGTTTCAAAATGCAGTCAATGAAACGCACCAAAATTTGTTTGGACGCATTTCACTCGCACTGTTTGACCACGGCGCAATGAATCCCGAAGCACGTCTGCCTGAAGCAATCAGGCAGTTTGATACGGTGGCACCGGACGTGGATTTGGAGATATCCATGGAACCACCCAACACGATAGAAACGGGGGTCCTGGACGGCAAATATGACATCGGAATAGTGCCGGTTTATCGAAAGTCAGCGAGCTTGAAATATTTCCCGATATTTCATGAAAATATGGGCCTTTACTGCGGTTCCCGCCACCCATTGTTTCTGGATGCGCAAAAAGTCACCGCAAGCTCTATCCGGGCTCATAAATATGCAGGTTTTGGCTTCAATTCACCCAATATGGCGGCCGGACAGAGGTTGAAGCTTAGACGTGCGGCTGAAGTTCAGGATGAAGAGGCGCTAACCGTCCTGATACTTTCCGGCTGTTATGTTGGTTTCTTGCCTGAGCACGTCGCAAGAACATTTGTTGAGAAAAACAAAATGTGCTCGATTGGTGGTGATGCGCTTAAATACAATCCCGTGCATGCCGCCATCATTCGGCGGCAACCTACTCCATCGAGAAAAACCAGGGCATTTCTTGATTGTCTTGTCTCGGTTCACAATCAACCCGCCAAGCAGAGTTGAAGCCATTCAAGCCGGCCTTGCATATCTTGCCGCTGGTTGAATTTACGCGCAGTCGCCATAAAGATTCCATTGACGCCCAAATCGTCCCATGATATCCCAAATACGGGTTTCAAGCGGATTTCTGCAATACTCTTGAGCCAGTGGTTTGGACAGTATTGCGGCATTTTATGGGTTTCCTGCATTGAGGGGCATTTGCGGGGTCGAAAGGTCGGTGATGGATCGGTTCCTGTCGAACACGATCAACAAGGTGGACAAGAAGGGGCGGGTGTCGATACCCGCAACATTTCGTCCGGTTCTCGGCGGTCAGGGCCGCCTGTTCACGCTGATGTCGGTTGACCAACCGACTGTCGAAGCGGGGGGCGTTGAGCTGATTGAAAAAGGCGAGGCGCAACTTGCGCAGATGGACCCGTTTTCAACGGAATATGAACTTTACTCATTCGTTTTGCATGGTGATAGCGATCATCTCAATATCGATGGCGAGGGTCGTATTGTGCTTTCCGACAATATTCGTGCGCATACCGGCATCACGGACCAGGTAGCCTTTGCCGGGCGAGGTCATTTCTTTCAAATTTGGGAGCCGGAAAAGTTCCTCGCTTATCGCCAGGAGGCGCGAGCCAAGGTCGCGGAAATGCGGAAGGCTTTGGGGATGTCCGGAGGTCAGACGCAGGCTGGCAAGGGGCAGGATCGATGATGGGTGACGATGTTAACTCAGACATTGCAGGCGGACCCGCTCGTCATGTTCCAGTTATGCTCAATGAGGTTTTGTCAGCCCTTAAGCCGGCCTCCGGACGAACCCTTGTTGATGGTACTTTTGGTGCCGGCGGCTATACAACGGCACTGCTTAACGCAGGTGCAAATGTGCTTGCTATCGACCGTGACCCGGACGCCATTCGTGACGGCGCGCATTTGTTGGATGCATACGCTGGTCGGCTAACCCTGGTGTTGGGCGAATTTTCAAACCTCGACACAATTGCAATTGATCAGGATATGGCGCCGGCAGACGGAATTGTGCTGGATATTGGGGTCTCCTCCATGCAGCTCGACCAAGCGGAGCGCGGCTTTTCGTTCCGTAATGATGGGCCGCTTGATATGAGAATGTCGCAATCCGGTGTCAGTGCGGCTGATGTCGTCAATCACGCCGCGCAGAAAGATCTGACCCGGATCATCGGAATCCTCGGCGAGGAAAAGAAGGCTTCAAGGGTTTCGGGCGCGATTGTGAAAGCGCGCGAAAAGAGCCCGATTTCAACCACCGCCCAACTGGCGAAAATCGTTGAAAATGCGCTTGGTGGACGTAAAGGTGAACGTATCCATCCGGCCACCAGAACCTTTCAGGCCCTGAGGATTTTTGTAAATCGGGAACTTGAGCAACTGGGGTTGGCGTTGTTGGCGGCTGAACGATTGTTGAAAGCAGGTGGAACGCTTGCAGTCGTGACCTTCCATTCGCTGGAAGACCGGATGGTGAAGTTGTTTTTCAAGGATCGTGCCGATGCGCCAAGTGGTTCGAGATATATGCCTGAGGTCAAGGGTGAGGCCATGACCTTTGAACTTGAGGGGCGTGGAATGCGCAAGGCAAGTGAAGCAGAATCCGAGCTGAACCCAAGAGCGCGATCAGCCAAACTTCGGTGGGGTTCAAGAACCCAAGCGCCGGCACGGTCAAGTGATCTGTCAATATTCGGGCTACCCCAACTTGCCTCTCTTCAATCTTTGAGCAGGGAGTGATCATGTTTCGCGGCATCAACTTGATCATGATAGCCCTGCTAATCGGGGTGGTTTCATGGACTTTCAAAGTCAAGCATGATTCCCAAATTGCGCAGGCGCGAGTAGCGGAGCTTGAAGCGCAAATTGCAGCTGAAAAAACTGAAATCGATCTGCTGAAATCCGACTGGAGCCTGCTAACCAGTCCGGGACGATTACAGGATCTGGTGGAACGGTACGGCGAGGAATTGAATCTCAAGCCGATGCAACCTGGCCAGATGGCGCGCAAAGATGAACTGCCTGGCTACCGATTGGAATTCGAACCCGCTACTTCACCGCTGTTTGACGGATTTGTCGAAGCCGACAAGGCAATCACGACTGGCGGCATCAACACGCAGGGCGAGGTTTCGCAATAATGAGAAGCCAAAACGACAGCAGTGTTGAAAAGGATCTCGAGGTGGGGCCTGTATCTTCCCATTTCAATATTGATGGCATTCAAAAGATTGCCATTGTGCAGGCGCAGTCTCGCGTCGCCCTGTCGATGATCATTATCGGCATTGCCTATACGGTAATTTTTGGCCGCCTGATGATGCTTGGGTTTATGGAGCCGGGCGGTGAAGGGACACGCATTGCGCCGGATGCTTCCATTACCGCAACCCGCCCGGATATTCGCGACCGTAATGGTGAAACACTTGCAACGGACATCGTTACCGCATCGCTTTTCGCTGAGCCGCGCCGGATTGTTGATGCGGATGAGGCAGTGGAATTGCTGTCCACGGTGTTGCCAAGTCTTGATGTTAAAAAGGTCTACAAGCGGCTTACCAGCAATGCCGGGTTTGTATGGCTGAAACGTGAACTAGCCCCGGCAAAGGAAAGCGAAATCCTCGCACTGGGTATTCCCGGCATTGGATTTAGAACCGAGACCAGGAGGTTTTATCCAAAGGGTGAAACCGCGTCGCACATTGTTGGTCATGTGGACATCGACAATGTGGGAATTGCCGGACTGGAAAAATACATTGATGATCGTGGTCTTAAAAGCCTCCACAATCTCGGCTTTGCGCGTAATGCGGATATCGAGCCGGTGCATCTTTCGATTGATCTTCGGGTCCAGCACTTTGTACGCGACGAGCTGGTTCAGGCGATGGAGCGCTACAAGGCAATTGCAGCCGGTGCGGTTGTCTTGAATGTGAGAACTGGTGAGGTGGTCGCGATGGCGTCACTCCCCGACTACAACCCAAACACACCGGTTGATGCGTTAAAGAAAGATCGTCTCAACCGGATGAGTGCCGGGCTTTATGAAATGGGTTCGACCTTCAAAACATTTACTACCGCGATGGCGCTGGACAGTGGCCGCGTTTCTATTGACGATCGTTTTGATGCCAGCAAACCCCTTCGGATTGCCGGGCATACAATCAATGACTTCCACGCGAAGCGACGCGTGTTGAGTGTACCGGAAGTGTTTATCTACTCGTCCAATATTGGCACGGCCAAAATGGCCGATGTAGTTGGTATAGAAGGACACCGCCGTTTTCTGCACCGCGTTGGTCTATTGAAACGCATGTCCTTTGAATTGCCCGAGGTTGCAACCCCGGTCGAGCCTGAAACCTGGAAAAAAATTCACTCGGTAACGATTTCATATGGTCACGGTGCAACGACAACACCATTACAAACCGCCGTGGCCGGAGCGGCACTTGTTAATGGTGGGAAGTTAATCCCGCCAACGTTATTCCCGCGGTCAATTTCACAAGCCAACGCAATTGCCGAGCAGGTTGTGTCTGCTGAAACCAGCGCGCAAATGCGCTATTTGTTACGGCTTAACGTCGAGAAGGGATCAGGCTCGCGTGCTGAGGTTCCCGGTTTTAGGGTTGGTGGAAAAACCGGGACAGCAGAAAAGGTTGTTGATGGTCGTTACAATTCTGAACTTCGCTTTAATGCCTTCCTTGCTGCATTTCCGATTGAAAACCCGCAATATGTTGTACTTGTCATCATCGACGAGCCAAAACCGGAAGAGGGAAAGAAGAGCGCCACGGCTGGCCTTAATGCTGCCCCTCTGGTTGCCAATATAATACGTCGAGCGGCACCTGTCCTTGGTGTTCAACCAGACTTCGACAAGGTTGGTGGGCGCCTGCTAGTCTCACATTGATGTATATTGATTCGATTGGGGCAAACGGAAGAGAGCGAATGAAACTGACGGAACTGGCCGGATCTGACCTGGAGCTTCCCAATGGTGCCGGGGCAATTGCTGTATCTGGCATCACATCAGATTCGCGCAAAGTTTCGACCGGTTTCCTGTTCTTCGCGCTGGCCGGGTCTGCTGTGGATGGTGCAGGCTTTGCGGGAGCAGCTGCTGACAAAGGCGCTGCGGCAATTTTTGCAAGACAAGACGCAAAAATTGATGAGCAAAATGTACCGGTCATCCGGGTGGATGATCCAAGACGCATACTTGCGATTTTCGCCTCGCGAATTTATCCGCGTCAGCCTGAAACAATGGTGGCGGTGACTGGAACGGCCGGCAAAACATCCGTTGCAACCTTTACTCGGCAGATTTGGGACTTTGAGGGTAAAAAGGCTGCAAGCCTCGGCACGACCGGGGTGGTTGCGCCGGGACGGAACACCTATGGCAATTTAACTACTCCAGACCCGGTCGACCTTCATGGATTACTGGATGAACTGGCAAGCGAGGGTGTAACCCATGCGGCGATGGAAGCCTCTTCTCACGGGCTGGATCAACGACGCCTGGACGGGGTTAATCTATCAGCTGCAGCCTTTACAAATCTGGGTCGCGATCACATGGATTATCACGCCACTGTTGCAGACTATATGGGTGCGAAGATGCGGTTGTTTGCAGAACTTTTGCCTTCCGGTGCACCGGCAATCATCTTTGCCGATGATGCGGTATCTGAAGAAGCTGCCAAAATTGCATCAGGGCATGGTGCTGATGTGCGAACTGTCGGACGCAAGGGCGAGTTCGTCTCCCTGAAGAAAGTGGAGCATCAACAATTTAATCAGATTGTTGAAGTTTCCCATGACAATAAATCCTATCGCATCGAGTTCCCCCTTGCGGGTGATTTTCAAATTGCCAATGGTCTGGTGTCGGCTGGGTTGGCGATCGCAACCGGCACGCCGCCAGACATAGCTTTCGCGGCACTTGAGCAACTCAAAGGTGCATCGGGACGATTGGAACTTGTTGGAAAAAACAGTGAAGGTTCGCCCGCCTATGTTGATTACGCACATAAGCCCGACGCTCTGGAGCAAGTCCTTAAGGCGTTGCGCCCGTTCACAACGGGCATACTGATTTTGGTGATTGGCTGCGGTGGCGATCGTGATCCAGGCAAAAGGCCTATCATGGGCGAGATTGCGGTCAGGCTTGCAGATTTGGTAATCGTGACCGATGACAATCCCCGCACAGAAGATCCCCAGGCAATCCGTTCACAAATCATGGCTGCGGCTGAAGGGGCCACTGAAATTGGGGACCGTGAAGAAGCAATCCACTATGCATGCGCCATGCTGAAGGAAGGCGATTGTCTGGTCGTTGCAGGCAAGGGACATGAAGAAGGGCAAATTGTTGGCAGCAAAGTGTTGCCATTTTCCGACCACCAGGTATTGCGTGATGCAATGGGGCTTGCGAACTGATGGCACATTTATGGACCTATGAAGAAGTTCTTGCGGCGACTAATGGCCGTCCCGTCGGTGACACACCGGAAGGTGTGAATGGCATATCAATTGATACCCGTACGCTTCAGCCGGGGGATGCATTCTTTGCCATCAAGGGTGACCGGGTTGATGGCCATGACTATCTGGCAGCCGCCATGTCGGCCGGTGCTGCGCTTGCCGTAGTTGATGAAAGTCGTCTCGTCGCGCTTGGTCGTTTGAAACTGCCTCTGATCGTGGTCAATGATGTACTTGAGGCGATGTCGCATTTGGGTGAAGTCGCGCGGATGCGAACCAAGGCGCAGATTATTGCGGTCACCGGCAGTGTCGGGAAAACCTCAACCAAGGAAATGTTGCGCACAGTCCTTTCCGCCAGCGGCAAGGTTCATGCAGCCGTTGCCTCCTTCAACAATCATTGGGGAGTGCCGCTTACCCTTGCACGAATGCCGGTAGATGCCCGCTATGGCGTGTTTGAGATTGGCATGAATCACGCAGGTGAAATTGCATCGCTGGTCAAATTGGTACGTCCGCACATTGCAATGGTTACAAATGTGGCGGCAGCGCACATCGGTGCTTTCGAGACCGTCGACGACATTGCGCGGGCAAAGGGTGAGATTTTTTCAGGCGTGGTTCCTGGAGGCTACGGAATAATCAATCATGATGATCGGCGTTATCCGTTATTGCGCCAGCTGGCGGTTGATGCCGGTATTGAGCACATTTACTCGTTTGGTAAAAAACGCGGTTCGGATTTTTGGTTACGCAAATCTGACATTGATATGGATGGGTCTCGTGTAAATGTACGCATTAACGGCAAGGATGCAGAATACCGGCTGAAGGTTGCCGGTATGCACATGGCTCTGAATTCCGTTGCAACGCTTGGTGCTGCCGATTTGGTTGGCGGAGATTTTGAAAAGGGCGTTGATGTGCTTCGTAGTGTCAAACCGGAAACCGGACGTGGTAATCGCGTCGTCATAAACCGGTCCGGTGGCGGCAAGATTTTGGTGATTGATGAAAGCTACAACGCCAATCCAGCTTCGATGGATGCGGCGCTTAAAGTGCTTGGTGCATTCGATGAAAAGGCTGCCAAGCGCCGGATAGCGGTTTTGGGTGACATGCTGGAACTGGGGCGGCAATCGAAGAAACTGCATGAGGGGCTGGTTCGCCCCATTGTTGCGGCAAAGGTTGATCTGGTATTTCTAGTTGGGCCGGAAATGGAGTATCTGGCAAAAATCCTGCCTAAGGAGCGACTTGGTGGGCACTTTCCTACAGCAGATAAACTGGAAGCCAAGTTAAAGACCAGGTTGAAGACTGGTGATGTGGTGGTGATAAAGGGTTCGAAGCGTATCGGTCTTGCGGGTATTGCCGATGCAATTGCCAAGTCATTCATTCATACAGAGGCTGCCTAGACCAGTATCCAGGCCAGCATCTCAAAAGGGGAAACAGCATGCTTTACTATTTAAGCCAGGAACTCTCGGCGCAATTTTCTGTGTTTAATGTATTTCGCTACATCACCTTTCGAACCGGTGGAGCATTGATGACTACTGCCTTCATCGTGTTTTTGTTTGGACCGGCGATAATTGCTTCACTCAAAACCCGGCAGGGCAAAGGTCAGCCAATTCGTGACGATGGGCCGGAAACACATTTTGCAAAGGCTGGAACTCCAACGATGGGTGGATTGATCATTCTGGGTGGCGTTCTCATTTCCTCGCTGCTTTGGGGCAATCTATCCAATGTATATGTGTGGGTCGTTTTGATGGTGACTGTCGGTTTTGGTGCGATTGGGTTTTATGATGATTATCTGAAGGTCAGTGGCGCGAGCCATAGAGGGTTTTCCGGCAGGGCGCGGCTCTTGCTTGAATTCCTGATTGCAGGATTTGCGTGTTATGCGGTTATGCGAAATGGGGCCGCGCCATTTTCATCATCTCTGACATTTCCGTTTTTCAAGGATTTGCTGGTTAATCTCGGTATTTTCTTCGTGCCGTTTGGCGCGATTGTGATTGTTGGTGCTGGCAACGCCGTCAACCTGACCGATGGCCTGGACGGGCTGGCAATTGTGCCGGTGATGATCGCTGCGGCATCGTTCGGGATGATTGCGTATCTGTCGGGAAATGCGATTTTTTCCGGCTATCTTCAAATTCATTTCGTTCCAGGAACCGGGGAAGTTGCCGTGCTCTGCGGCGCTATCATTGGAGCGGGTCTCGGATTCTTGTGGTTTAATGCCCCGCCTGCTGCCATTTTTATGGGCGATACTGGATCTCTGGCACTGGGTGGTATGATTGGTGCCACTGCTGTTGCGACAAAGCATGAAATTGTGTTGGCGATTATCGGTGGGTTGTTCGTGATGGAAGCGCTTTCTGTAATCATACAGGTGGCATCATTCAAATTGACCGGCAAGCGGGTGTTTCGCATGGCGCCAATCCACCACCATTATGAAAAGAAGGGCTGGACCGAGAGCCAAATCGTCATCCGCTTCTGGATCATCTCTGTTGTGTTGGCGCTGATTGGTCTTGCAACCCTGAAACTAAGGTAGATCAACAAGCATGATCCCTGTCACAACATTCAAGGACCAGCATGTTGCCCTGTTTGGATTGGGTGGGTCCGGTATGGTTACGGCTGAGGCACTGCTTGCTGGCGGGGCTCAGTTGCAAGCATATGATGATAATCCGGAAAAGGTGGGTGAAGCCGCTGCCACGGGAATTCCGGTAGGTGATCTTCGTGAGTATGATTTTGAAAATTGCCAGGCACTGGTGTTGGCACCCGGCGTACCGCTGACGCATCCCAAACCGCACTGGAGCGTTGAACTTGCCCAGAAAAACAATGTTCCAATAATTGGCGATGTTGAACTGTTCGCCCGGGAAAGACGGGCCCACGCGCCCCAGAGCAATTTCATTGCGATCACGGGTACCAATGGCAAATCGACCACTACAGCTTTGGTTTCACACATTCTTTCAAATGCTGAACGAAACGTTGAGATGGGTGGCAATATTGGCCGGGCGGTTTTATCGCTTGATCCACCGAACAATGACACAATTCACGTGGTGGAATGTTCGTCCTATCAAATTGATCTTGCACCCAGTCTTGATCCGAAAATTGGCCTTCTGCTCAATCTTACGCCGGATCATCTGGAGCGGCATGGCAGCATGGAAAACTACGCTGGTATCAAGGTGCGCCTTGTTGCGGGTAGCCAGCATCCGGTTATCGGTGTTGATGATGTTTTGACATCCCTTGCAGCTGATGATCTGCAGTCCTCTGGAAAACAGGTCTATCGTATCTCTGCTTCAACATCGGTGGAAGATGGGGCATTTGCTTGCGGTGATACGATGTCCCGTTGCAGCGATGGAACATCAAAGCAAGTTGCAACGCTTAAGGGTATTGCCTCGCTTCGTGGTAGCCACAATCGGGAAAATGCGGCGGCGGCCTGGATGGCATGCCATTTGTCCGGGTTGTCAAACGCGGAAATACAAAACGGGTTTAGTACCTTCCCTGGCCTTGCCCATCGCATGGAGGTTGTGGGCAGCATTGGAAGCACAAGCTTCATAAATGATTCCAAGGCAACCAATACAGATGCGGCAGGAATGGCGCTTGAAAGTTTTGAGCGGATTTACTGGATCGCTGGTGGTCTTGCCAAAGATGGCGGTATCGAAGATTTGCGAAAGTTTTTCCCACACATTGCCAAAGCCTATCTGGTTGGGGAGGCAGCACCAGAGTTTGCTGCTACACTGGGTAGTGATGTGGCCTATGAAATATCCGGCACCATAGAGACAGCTGTTGCTCGTGCAGCAAGAGAGGCAACTGCAGATGATACGGGCGAAGCGGTCGTTCTGCTGTCTCCGGCCTGTGCAAGTTTTGATCAGTTTGCAAATTTTGAAGTGCGGGGCGATGCTTTTCGCAAGGCGGTTACGCAGCTCGATAATCTGGTTCCATACGGGGAGGCGATCTAATGGTTAGCCGCGCAGACAGAAGTATTGTTGCGGAATGGTGGCGGACCGTTGACCGGCCTCTTCTGGCCGCGATTTTGTTTTTAATGCTGTGCGGCCTGTTATTGTCTTTTGCGGCCAGTCCGCCAGTCGCCGAACGGATTGGGGTGGACGGGTCTCATTTTATAAAACGCCACGCACTGTTCTTGTTGCCTGCAGTCGTTGCATTAATCTCCATGTCGATGTGTACACCAAAGCAGGTTCGGCGGGTGGCTGTCATATTATTCGGGATTTCCATCCTGTTGATGTTGGCTACCTTATTTGTGGGGACAGAAGTCAAAGGTTCGCGAAGATGGTTGCACATTGCAGGGTTTGGACTGCAGCCATCAGAATTTGTCAAACCGGCGTTTGTGGTAATTTCCGCCTGGCTGTTTGCAGAAAATTCAAGGCGACCGGATATTCCCGGCAATCTGTTTTCGATTATCCTGTTTGCAATTGTTGCCGCGCTGCTTGTCGCGCAACCGGATTTTGGGCAGACCCTTTTGATTGGGATCGTTTGGGGCGCGCTGTTTTTCATGGCTGGAATGCCGTGGATCTGGATTGGTGTGCTTGGCGCACTGAGCATTGGTGCGATGACTGCAGCCTATTCGTTTTTCCCTCATGTGGCAGGACGAATAAACCGGTTTGTTTCAGGCGAAGGCGATAACTATCAGGTGGAGACCGGCCTGGATGCGATTATCCATGGGGGCTGGCTTGGGCAGGGACCCGGCGAAGGTACCGTGAAAAACATCCTTCCCGATGCCCATACGGACTTCTCCTTTGCTGTTGCTGCAGAGGAATTCGGCATCATCGCCTGCATGCTGCTTGCGGCAGTGTTTGCCTTCATTGTGCTTCGGGGCCTCAGCAAAGCCTTCAACGAAAAGGACAGTTACATGCGCCTGGCGGCTTCCGGTCTGGTGATTTTGTTCGGTATTCAATCCCTCATCAATATTGGGGTCAATTTGCACCTTCTGCCTGCCAAGGGAATGACCTTACCGTTTATTTCCTATGGCGGGTCATCGCTCATTTCGATGGCAATCGGCATGGGGTTCGTGTTGGCGTTGACGCGTAATCGCCCGGAGGCGCGGCAAAGCCCCACGCGCGGCTTTGGTATGCGACTTGGGCACCCGGCGGAATAGCTGAGATGAAAAGCAGGAAAATTTTGTTATGTGCGGGTGGAACCGGCGGACATCTTTTCCCGGCGCAGGCGCTGGCGCATGTTTTGGTAGAGCGGGGTTATGAAGTTCATCTTGCAGCAGATGAGCGGGTTCGCAAATTCGCTGATGATTTTCCGGCGACTGAAATTCACCAAATCCGCTCCGCAACCATTGGATCAAAAAACCCGCTCCGTGTGACGAAATCCCTGATGACGTTGTTTGCCGGATATCGGCAAAGCCAGGCATTGCTCAAAAAACTCAACCCAGTTGTGGTTGCAGGTTTTGGCGGGTACCCGACGTTGCCACCGATGTTTGGGGCGGTGCGGAAGGGAATTCCAACCCTTGTACATGAGCAAAATGCAGTTTTGGGTCGCGCTAATCGCCTGCTCGCGCCAAGGGTTTCACTGGTCGCAATGGGATTTGAAGGCGTTGCGGGTCAAGCTATCAGCAGGGTGAAGGTGCTTGGCAACCCGGTTCGACCGGCGGTAATTGAAGCTGCTGCCAGCGCCTATCCTTCGCGCAAGGTATCGGATCCGTTTCACCTGCTGGTGTTTGGTGGTAGTCAGGGGGCGGCATATTTCAGTGAAGTACTGCCGCAAGCCTGCCGGCTGTTGCCGGAAGAAATGATTTTCCAATTGCGGATAGTTCAACAGGCAAGGCCTGATGATATAGAACCCCTGCGCCATGCCTTTGAAGCGGCTGGTATCAAGGCTGAGGTGGAGACCTTCTTCAAAGACATGCCTGAGCGGATTTCAAAATCTCATCTGGTGGTATCGAGGGCAGGGGCATCCACGGTTAGTGAACTCGCGGTAATTGGCCGGCCTGCAATTTTGGTGCCTTACCCCCATGCACTTGATCATGATCAGGCAGCCAATGCTGCAAGTGTCGCAAAGGCTGGGGGTGCCCACATAATAAAGCAGGACAAATTGACCCCTGAGACCCTGGCCAAAGAACTGATCTCGGCAATAAAAGACCCAAAAAAGCTTGCACTTGCGGGCAAAAATGCCAAAAAGACCGGCAAGCCGAACGCTGCAGAGGCACTCGCTGACTGCATCGAACAAATTGCGTAATCCGCACGTTGAACCCAGGATAATTGCTCCATGAAAATGCCTGACAAAATCGGACTGGTACATTTTGTCGGGATTGGCGGCATTGGCATGAGCGGTATAGCCGAAGTGCTGCATAATCTTGGCTATGATGTTCAGGGCTCGGATCAATCGGACAGCGCCAATGTTAAGCGGCTTCGCGATAAGGGTATCACGGTACATATTGGCCACAGGGCTGAAAATGTTGGCGATGCGGAGGTAGTTGTTGCTTCAAGTGCCATCAAACAGGACAACCCGGAGCGCGTAGCGGCGCGCGAGCGCAACCTGCCGATGGTACGACGGGCGGAAATGCTGGCTGAACTGATGCGCTTTCGAAAATCCATCGCAATCGGGGGTACTCACGGCAAAACAACGACAACGTCGATGGTTGGAACATTGTTGGTTGCCGGTGGACTGGATCCGACGGTCATCAATGGTGGTATCATCAATGAATACGGCACCAATGCCCGGATGGGCGATGGTGAGTGGATGGTGGTTGAGGCGGATGAATCCGACGGGACGTTTTTGAGGCTTCCAGCAGATGTGGCGGTGGTAACCAACATCGATCCGGAGCATCTTGATCATTATGGCGATTTTGATGCGGTGAAGGCGGCGTTTACGCAATTTGTTGAAAACGTTCCCTTTTACGGTTTTGGGGTTATGTGTCTGGATCACCCGGAAGTTCAAAGACAGGTCGCAAAAATCACCGACCGGCGGGTTGTTACCTATGGCTCAAACCGCCAATCCGAAGTGCGCTTTTGTGACGTGAAAACGGTTGGGCCAAAATCCCAATTTGTTATTGAACACCGCGATCGCAGAACCGGTGAAATTGAACGCATTGATGGTTTGGAACTGCCAATGCCGGGCCTGCACAACGTTTCTAACGCAACAGCTGCAATCGCCATTGCCCTGGAACTTGGCGTATCACACGAGGCGATCCGTGAGGGGATTGGTTCGTTCGGCGGCGTGCGTCGGCGATTTACCCATACAGGCAGTTGGAACGGGGTGGAGATTTTTGATGATTATGCACATCATCCTGTTGAAATCAAAGCGGTTTTAGCCGCAGCCAAGCAGTCAAGTTCGGGCCGTGTGATCGCGATCAAGCAACCACACCGATATACAAGGCTGGAAAATCTGTTTGATGAGTTTGCCACCTGTTTCAATGATGCGGGCACCGTATTGATTGCGCCGGTGTATCCGGCTGGTGAGACAGAAATTGAAGGCATCAATGCCGAAAGTCTGGCAACGAGCATTGTGTCGGGTGGTCACCGCGATGCGCATGCAATTGAGGGACCGCAGGTGCTGGCAGAAAAAATTGCGGCAATCGCGAAGCCCGGCGATTATGTAATTTTTCTGGGTGCGGGTGACATTACGCAATGGGCGCATGCATTGCCGGAGGAATTGGCAGCGCTTGGGAACAAGTCGTAATGTCAGGCGAAATCCTGTTTCAAAAACTGAAGGGCAATTTTGAAGGCATCCGTGGCAGAATTACGCCCGATGCCCTGATGTCGAAATTGACCTGGTTTCAAGTCGGTGGACCGGCAGATATCCTGTTTCAACCGGCAGACGAACAAGACCTTGCCGAGTTTTTGCGCAATCTGCCGGATGAGATTCCGGTCACCGTTGTTGGCGTGGGTTCCAATCTGCTCGTCCGTGATGGTGGTATTGAAGGAGTTGTCATTCGGCTTTCCGCCAAGGGGTTCGGTTCGGTCGAGTCGGCTGGTGAGCACCGCATCGTGGCAGGTGCTGCAGTTCCGGACAAGAAACTTGCAGCCAAAGCGCTCGAGCTTGGAACTGGCGGGTTTGAATTTTATCACGGAATTCCCGGTGGAATTGGGGGAGCGTTGCGGATGAATGCCGGTGCGAATGGCACTGAAACAACCAACCGGGTAATTAAGGTTCATGCGATTGATCGCAAGGGTGAATCACACATCCTCAGCCACACGGATATGGGTTATTCTTATCGTCATTCTGAAGCTGCTGAAGATTTGATCTTTACCAGTGCCGTGTTTGAGGGAGAGGCGAGTGACCCTTCAAAAATTCGGGAGAACATGGATGCGGTGCAGCATCACCGCGAAACAGTTCAGCCGATCCGTGAAAAAACCGGCGGTTCAACCTTCAAGAATCCTCCAGGCACCAGCTCGTGGAAGGTGATCGATGATGCCGGAATGCGAGGTGCGCGCGTAGGGGGTGCAATGATGAGTGAAATGCACTGCAATTTCATGATCAATTTTTGTAACGCAACCTCGCATGATCTTGAATCTTTAGGAGAATTAGTGCGTGCAAGGGTCTTGGAAAATTCTGGAATTTCGTTAAAGTGGGAAATTAAGTGCTTCGGGCGATTTGCTCCGGGGCAGAGTGTAAAACCAAAGCCGGAACAAGAATAATAACCGGCAGGGTTGAGTTGGCGAGAATTTGGTTTGAACCGAACCGCCATAGTATCCAGTAACAGGCAGGTAAACAGAGTTGTTTGCGATGGGGGTCGCGGGCAGCTTCATTGCTGGATTCGAGCTAGCCGGTTCGAATTCGCTCTTTTTATTTGTGGAGCGTGCCACTATGGCGAGTAAACATGTTGCGGTGCTGATGGGCGGATGGTCAGCGGAACGCGAAGTCTCATTGTCGAGCGGGCACGCCTGTGCCCAAGGTTTGAAGAATAGTGGATACAAAGTAACCGAAGTTGATGTTGATCGTAACATCAGTTCGGTACTGCGACAGCTCAATCCCGATGTGGCATTTAATGCCCTGCATGGTCCGTTTGGGGAAGATGGATTGATCCAGGGCGTACTGGAATTTCTCAACATTCCCTATACGCATTCTGGTGTGCTCGCCTCTGCACTTGCCATGGACAAGGAAAAAGCCAAGAAAATCCTCAAGACCGTGCAAATGCCGATGGCCAATTCATTGGTCGCCGACCGGTTGGAAATTGCTGAAAAACACATCATGCCTCCGCCTTATGTCATCAAACCGATTGGTGAGGGATCGTCATTTGGTGTGCTGATTGTTCGCGAGGACATGAGTAATCCTCCGCAGGAGCTTTTCTCGAAAGAATGGGCACATGGCGACCGATTGATGGTCGAGCGATTCGTTGGTGGACGTGAACTTACCTGCGCAATTATGGGTAATGTTGCACTTGGGGTCACCGAAATCATCCCGGACAAGGCACAATTTTACGATTTTGAGGCGAAATACGCTCCTGGCGGGTCAAAACACGTTTTGCCTGCCAAAATTAAACCAAATATTTACCAAAAAATTCAGACACTGGCTTTGAAAGCCCATCAAGTGATCGGATGCCGTGGTGTTAGCCGTTCGGATTTCCTTCTCGATGACGGGCTAATGGGGTCGGGAGAGCTTGTTTGGCTGGAAATCAATACCCAGCCGGGCATGACTCCGACATCGTTGTTACCGGAACTGGCCGAACATGCTGGCCATTCCTTTGAAGAACTCTTGAGCTGGATCGTGGAGGACGCCACTTGCAACCGATAGGCAGCCAAACCCGCCGCCACCAATCTGCAGGCAAACGCCCGCAGAAGGTTGCCGACATTAGTGTCGGTGGCAGGGTTTTGCCTCGTTTGCTGAGAAAGCCCGCAAGGTTTTTCTCGCAGAATTCGGCGTCAAAATTGTTTTCCAACACCGCCATTCGCATTGCGCTTGGTTTGGCTGTTTCTCTGCCTGCCGCAGGTTTCTTTGCCATCCACAACAAGACGGCCGGAAAAATGCTTGCATCTGCAAGCTCCATGGCCGGTTTCAAGGTACAAAATCTTGTCATCAATGGCGGCCAGAACCTGGATCGTCAGGCTCTACAGTTCCTGCTCGGTTCGGAGCTGGAAAAATCCCTGTTTGAGTTTGATGTGGAAATTGCCCGCAAACGCATCAAACAGAATTCGAGAGTTGCGGAAGCAACCGTTCGCAAGATTTACCCGAATACTGTGATGGTTGATATTGTGGAGCGGGAGCCTTTCGCACTGTGGAAAGTCGACGGTGTCGTCAATCTGATTTCCAGGGATGGTGCGGTGATCGCCGAACTGGAAGACGATCACCTGGCGCTGCCGCAAATCGTTGGAAGTGGCGCAAATACTGCTGCATCTGAATTTCTGGCAACAATGTCACGTTTCCCGATGCTTTCGGCGCGTATGGGCGCCTATGTGCGTGTGGCCGGGCGTCGGTGGAACTTGATGATGCATGAGGGCACCACAATACTGCTACCGGAAGTCGAGTGGCAGTCCGCACTTGGTGAATTGTATGAACTTCAGGCACGGTGGGAAATTCTTGACCGTGACCTGGTTCAAATTGATCTGCGGTTGGCGGATCGTCTGGTTGTCCGGATGCGCCCTGACACAGCACAAATTCGTCGGGCAGAAGTTGAAGAAGCAATCAAGCAATCCAAATCTACGGGGCACAAGATATGAGTTTGCTTCGAAATGACGGGTTTTTGCCGCGTATGAAACCGCTTTCGACCAAGCGGTCGACGGTGGTGAGCGTTCTCGATATCGGGACATCAAAAATTTGCTGTCTGATTGCGGAACTAATGCCGCGCGATGAGAGTGAGGTTCTGCCGGGCAGAACCCACAAAATCAAAATAATGGGCATTGGACACCAACAGTCCCGCGGGATCAAATCCGGGGTGATTGTCAATCTGGATGCGGCGGAACAGGCAATTCGACATACAGTGGAGTCGGCGGAACGCATGGCGGGCGTGACGGTGGATTCCCTGATCACCAATGTGTCTTCCGGACGCTTGGTAAGTGAGGCTTTTTCGGCAGACATCTCCCTTGATGGTTATGAGGTGCAAGACCGCGACATTTCGCAGGTCTTGAGCGCGGGTGCTGCGCATGCATTGGCACCTGACCGCTCTGTCGTGCATTCAATTCCGATTGGCTACTCGCTTGACGGAGACTATGGCATCGCCGATCCACGCGGCATGATGGGCACCAAGCTTGGCGTCGACATGCATGTGGTAACTGCCGAAAACGCCCCTCTCAGGAACCTCGAACTGTGCATCAACCGGGCCCATCTTTCAGTCGAAGCAATGGCTGCGACACCCTATGCGGCCGGCCTTGCGGCACTGGTCGACGATGAAATGCATATGGGTTGCGCCTGTATCGACATCGGTGGCGGTACTGCCACGCTTTCAATTTTCATGGATGGCCGGTTTGTATATTCAGACGCAATTGCAATCGGGGGCTATCACGTAACGATGGATCTGGCACGCGGGCTTTCCACGCGGCTTGAAGATGCAGAAATTTTGAAGGTCAAACACGGTTCAGCTTTGCTGGGTTCGAGTGACACGGAAGCGATGGTGACAATTCCGCCAATTTCAGAAGATGAGCGCGATGTGCCCGCCCAGGTTTCACGGGCCCAGATTACACGCATTATCAGGCCCCGCGTTGAAGAGACCCTGGAAATGATACGAGACCGGTTGGCGCGTTCCGGCTATGCGGACGCAGTTGGCAAGCGATTGGTTTTAACCGGTGGTGCCAGTCAGTTGAACGGTATGACGGAGATTGCACGGCGTATTTTATCTCGCAATGTGCGGCTTGGACGACCCATGGGGATTGCGGGTATGCCGGAATCGGCAAAGGGGCCTGCATTTTCTACAGCGGTGGGTCTGTTGATCTATCCGCAAATTGCAAAGATTGAATGTTTTTCAAGCCGCTCCAGCGAGAGCGGTTTGTTGATGACCGGTACAGGTGGGCCATTTGGTCGATTTGGGAACTGGATAAAAGAGAATTTTTAGATTGCGGCAAGTTCTGGCGGGTATTTCCTGTCTGGACAAAAAACGGAGACGAGGAAAATGACTATCAACCTGCAAAAGCCTGATATTACAGAGCTGAAGCCCAAGATTACCGTGTTTGGTGTTGGCGGCGGCGGCGGAAATGCGGTCAACAACATGATCCATGGCGGCCTTGAGGGCGTCGAGTTTGTGGTGGCCAATACAGATGCCCAGGCGCTGACAATGTCAGCTGCTGACAAGGTCATCCAGCTTGGTGTGGATGTGACCGAAGGTCTGGGCGCTGGTTCTCAACCAGATGTCGGGCGTGCCGCTGCAGAAGAATGTATCGATGAGATCTCGGACTATCTGACCGGCACCCACATGGCGTTTGTTACAGCTGGCATGGGTGGTGGAACCGGGACCGGTGCTGCACCTATTGTTGCACGGGCAGCGCGTGAAAAGGGTGTGCTTACCGTTGGTGTGGTCACCAAGCCGTTTCAGTTCGAAGGTCAGCGCCGCATGCTGACGGCTGAAGCCGGCATTATCGAGCTACAAAAGAATGTAGACACCCTCATCGTTATTCCGAACCAGAACCTCTTCCGCATTGCAAACGACAAGACCACCTTTGCTGACGCCTTCGGCATGGCCGACCAGGTGCTGTATTCCGGTGTTGCCTGTATTACCGACTTGATGGTCAAGGAGGGGCTTATCAACCTTGATTTTGCTGATGTACGCTCGGTCATGCGTGAAATGGGCAAGGCAATGATGGGTACAGGTGAAGCCAGTGGCGAAGGCCGCGCGATGCAAGCTGCGGAAGCCGCAATTTCCAATCCATTGCTGGATGAAACCTCCATGCGCGGTGCGCAGGGGCTGCTGATTTCGATTACCGGCGGGCGCGACCTTACCTTGTTCGAAGTGGATGAGGCAGCAACCCGAATTCGCGAAGAAGTAGACCAGGAAGCAAACATCATTCTGGGCGCAACCTTTGATGAGGGCCTCGAGGGGGTCATTCGGGTCTCAGTGGTAGCGACCGGTATTGACAATGCCGCATCCGGTGCCAAACGACCAGCCGTGGAGCACCATGCTGACGCTGTAGCTGGTCTGATTGTTTCAACACCACAACAGGCCGAGACAATTGAACCTGTGGCGGAAAACCTTTCCCTTTCCGAAACATCGGAAAAGGTTGAGCGTGATGGGGTAACCCTTGAACCGTTCAAACCTTCTACGCCGCTGTTTTCAGATCCGGTTGTGGAAGAGGAATTCAAGGCTGCACTGGAAGAAGAGTTGATGCCAATTGATGGCGAGTTTGTTCCACCAGCTGCTGAAGAACCTGCCGGTGTTGTTGAAGCTGCAAACATTCCGGATCTGGAAGATTTTCCGCCGATGGTTCAAGCAGAAGCAAAGGGGGAACCGACGGGGGAACCAACTGACGGGCATGGGCCTATGGGACTGCTCCAGAAACTGAAGCAGGGATTTGGGGTCGGTGAAGTGGAAGAAGTCGCTTCTCCGCCGTTGCAGGCAGAAATTGCTGACGAGGCAGCGACTGGAGAATTACAACCGGAGCAGTCCGGCTCATCCCGCGTTGATGACAATCCGTATGCACCACGGCGCGGACAACTTGATGCAAATGGCAGAATCAACCCCTCCGAAAAACCCATCCCGGAAGATGACCAATTGGACATTCCGGCTTTTTTGCGTCGACAAGCGAGCTGAGTAACGCAAGGTAATGTGGAAAACGCTTTTGTATGACAAGTGTTACAAAAACGATTTTCGCATAACCTGCTGTTATTTATTGTTAAAATGTTTTTGCGGAAGGGACTGGAAGTAACAAAGAGTAAGAAAGCGTGATTTGGTATGTGCCTGCCAAATGAGTATGTTTGCGGCGAAAATAAGACTGTAGAAAGCAGTTGGTGGGAAGGATCGGGTTGATTTGGGTCAACCTGCCTCACAAGAACCAAAACAAAGATGGCGGGCGACATGGGGATAAACGTGCTGGGTCACCAGACAACATTGCGGGAAAAGATCGAGTTCACCGGTGTGGGTGTACATTCAGGTCAAGCCGTTACCATGACACTGCTTCCAAGCGAAGCAGATACAGGAATTATCTTTAACATATCAAGTGATGCAACGAACGGTGAGCCGGTTGATCTGCTTGCCAATCTGAAAATGGTTGGTGCAACCGACCTTTGCACCGTGCTTGGAAATCCGGCCGGTGCGCATGTGGCAACCATCGAGCATTTGATGGCTGCGCTGCGGGCGCTCCATGTCGACAATGTTGTTGTTGAAATGGATGCCAACGAAGTGCCGGTAATGGATGGAAGTTCAGCAGTATTCGTTGAAGCCATCAAGGCGACCGGACTTGCTTCGCTTGCTGCAACCCGTTGCTATATTCGTGTCAACAAGCCGGTCCGTGTGGATATGGGCGCTTCCTGGGGTGAATTTGTCCCTTATGAGGGTTCCCGCTTTGAGGTCGAAATCGATTTTGAATGCGAAACAATTGGCCGCCAGAAATTTGCTTCAGACATGACCGAGGAAGTTTTCTGCACAGAATTGAGCAGGGCACGTACATTCGGTTTCATGAAGGATGTGGAACGTCTTTGGGCAGCAGGCTTTGCGCTTGGTTCATCGCTTGAAAACTCAGTGGTAATTGGCGATGACAATCGCATTATCAATCCGGAAGGCCTGCGTTACACCGATGAATTTGTCCGGCACAAAACCCTTGATGCGGTTGGTGATCTGGCGCTTGCGGGTGCTCCAATTATTGGCTGTTACCGCTCCTATCGTGGAGGGCACAAGTTGAACTCCATGACACTTGAGGCTTTGCTATCGGACAAGGATGCATTTGATTTTGTCGAATCACCAATGTCACGCCCACGGGTACGTCACGGTGAATTGATAGCGGTTAGTGCGCCAGCATACGCGGCGGTATTCGTCTAACAGTAATCCCGGCAACAGGTATGTGCCAAAACTGGCTCATACCGGTTTACCCTGTCACAAAATTGCTTCATTGCCGGACAATATGCACTGGTGCTTTTACCGCGACTGCGGTATTTGAATGTCCTAGGAGCATTTTCCAGCCAAAATGCTCTCTACAGAATGCTAAGGTATGATAATGCGTATTGGGCTACCGATTGAAGTGTTGAGAGTTCTTGTTGGAGTGACCCTGAAGGGGTTGCTGGTGGCCGGTTTGTTTGCGCTTGCAGCCTGTAATACGGCAGAAACCACAAGCAGCGAATTTGTTGATGACATTGAACCGGCTGATGTCCTCTACAACCAGGCGCTTGCCAACATGGATGCCGGCGATCTTAAAGAGGCGAAGAAAAAACTCACCAAACTGGATCAGCAACATCCATATTCCGAGTTTTCGCGCCGTTCGCTGATATTGATGACCTTTATCCATTATCGCCAGGGTGATTATGCGGGAACAACGGAGACCGGCAAACGGTTTGTATCGCTGTATCCCGGTGACAAGGATGCCGCATATGCCCAGTATCTGATTGGCATGTCCTATTTTAAACAAATGCCAAGCATCACGCGCGATCAAACGATTACCGCGCGGGCATACAATGCGATGAACTCGGTTGTCGAAAAATATCCCGAGAGCGAATATGTAGAAGATGCAAAAAAGAAAATGCGGGTCACCTACGATCAGCTTGCGGGTAAGGAAATGCTCGTCGGTCGTTATTATCAAGAGCGGCTGGAATTTTTAGCAGCAATCAACAGATTTCGCAGGGTGGTTGAGAAATTCGCGGCAACCCGTCACGTTGAGGAAGCGCTGGCGCGGCTAACGGAGTGCTATTTCTCCCTTGGCCTTTCTGGCGAAGCGCAGAATGCGGCAGCGGTACTTGGCCATAACTATCCCGATAGCCAATGGTATAAAGACAGCTACGCCCTGCTGCAGACTGGTGGATTGGAGCCGAAGGAAAGCCCGGGTTCGTGGCTTTCTGATGCCTTCAAAACACCAAAGCAACCAACCTGAGCCAATCACATAATGCTGAGACAGCTTTCGATCCGTGATATTGTTCTGATCGAACGTCTTGATATTGAATTTATTCAAGGCCTCTCGGTTTTGACCGGTGAAACCGGCGCGGGAAAATCTATTTTGCTTGATTCACTGGCTCTTGCGCTTGGCGGGCGTGGGGACGGTGGATTGGTGCGTAGCGATGTTGATAGTGGTAGTGTCACAGCTGTATTTGAACCGGTGGCTGGCCATCCAGTTCATGCATTTCTTTCATCACATGAGATGGTTGTTGGTGAGGAGCTGATTTTGCGCCGTGTCCAGAATTCGGACGGCAAGACCCGTGCATTTGTCAACGACGCGCCTGTTTCCGTCGCCATGATGCGGGAAATTGGCGCGATGCTGGTTGAATTGCATGGCCAGCATGATGAACGCGCAATGCTTGATCCCAATTCCCATCGGGACTTGCTCGATGCGCATGGTGGTCTGGAAGCCGAATGCAGTCTTGTTGCCAATGCCTGGAAATCCTGGCTCGAGCTCAAACAGGCAAAGGCCCGACTTTCACAAGAAGTGGAAGATGCGCGCAAGGAAGCTGAATATCTAAAGTCATCTTCAGAGGAATTGCGGCTTCTTGCGCCAGAAACGGGCGAAGAAACAGCACTTGCGGATCGCCGCCAGCGGATGATGAAAATCGAGCAAATTGCCAGTGATCTGGGTGAAGCAAATGATACGTTGTCGGGTAATGCATCGCCGGTAACGGTTCTGGCCAATCTGGCGCGCCGGCTTGAGCGCAAGCAGGATCAAGTTCCCGGTTTGATCGAAGAAACCGTCAAGAATCTGGATATTGCACTTGATGCGCTTCATGAAGCACAAGCGAGTCTGGAGGCGGCTTTCAACGAGACACAGTTTGATCCAAAGGAATTGGAGAGTGCAGAGGAGAGGTTGTTTGCACTGCGGGCGGCGTCTCGTAAATTCTCGACGCCAGTTGAAAATCTCCCTGAACTCGCGATCAAGATGGCAGACAGTTTGGCAATGCTGGAAGATGGCGCAGAGCGGCTGAAAGCCATTGAAACAGAATGCGGTGAGCGGGAAATTGAATATTTCCGTTTGGCGGAGGCGCTTTCGGCCAAGCGGAAGACTGCGGCTGAAACCCTGGTAACATCAGTAATGAATGAGCTTCCAGCCCTTAAGCTGGAGCAGGCGGAGTTTATTGTAAATATAGACTCCGATCAGGGTCTGGCGGGTTCTTCAGGTATCGATACGCTGGAATTCTGGGTGAAGACCAATCCGGGTACAAAAGCGGGTCCGATGCGCAAAGTGGCTTCTGGTGGAGAGTTGGCGCGTTTCATGTTGGCGCTCAAGGTAGCGCTTGCGGATCGTGGTTCTGCACCGACCCTGATATTTGACGAAATAGATTCAGGCGTTGGCGGTGCAGTTGCTGATGCGATCGGCCAGCGGCTCGCCCGTCTTGCGCAAGGGGTGCAGGTGTTGTCTGTCACTCATGCGCCTCAGGTTGCGGCAAGGGCAAACGGTCACTATCTGATTTCCAAATCAAAAATTTCCAGCGGTGACCGGGTCGCGACTGCAGTTGAAGAAATTTCTACCACATCCAGGCTTGAGGAAATCGCCCGAATGTTGTCGGGTGCAAATGTGACCAATGAAGCGCGGGCCCAAGCCGAAAAGCTTATCAACCAGCCCGCTGTTTGAGGGCTATGACTGGTGACGGATCAAAACCAAACTATCGCTGTTGAAAAGCTCTCTCAGGCAGAGGCGGAGGTAGAACTTGCACGCCTTGCCGAAGAAATTCAAACCCACGATGCGCGGTATCACGGCGAAGACGATCCACTGATTTCGGATGCAGATTATGATGCACTTCGTCGGCGAAATCTCGAAATTGAACAGCGGTTTCCAGATCTTGTTCGAGAAGACTCTCCCTCCAAGAATGTGGGTTTCGTTGCGCTCGACAAGTTCGAAAAAGTAACGCACGCAATTGCAATGCTGTCGCTGGACAACGCATTTACTGATGATGATGTCACTGAATTTGCAAATCGTGTTCGCCGCTTTTTAAAACTCGCGCCAGATGCACCCCTGGAACTCACGGCGGAACCGAAGATTGACGGATTGTCCTTGTCGCTTCGCTATGAACAAGGAAGGTTGGTGACGGCAGCAACGCGCGGGGATGGTGCAACTGGTGAGAATGTCACCGTAAACGCCCGAACTATCTCGGATATTCCTCATGTGCTGTCGGGCAAGGATCATCCGGAAATTATTGAAATTCGCGGTGAGGTTTACATGACCCATGCGGCGTTTGCAGAGCTTAACCGCCAGATGGAAAATGAGGGGAAACCCACTTATGTCAATCCGCGTAATACGGCGGCAGGTTCACTGCGCCAACTGGACAGTGCCATCACGGCAAAACGCCCGTTGAAATTCTTCGCTTATGCGTGGGGGGAGATGAGTGCGCTTCCAGCGAATACGCAAATGGGAATGGTTGCCAAAATGGAAGAATGGGGGTTCAAAACCAATCCCTTGATGAAGTCGTATGAGAATGTGGCCGCGTTGGTTGCTCACTACCATGCAATTGAAGAAGAACGCGCCAGCCTCGGCTATGACATTGATGGGGTGGTCTACAAGATCAACGATCTGGCATTGCAAGAACGACTTGGTTTTGTCTCGCGGGCTCCGCGTTGGGCAATTGCCCATAAGTTTCCGGCGGAAAAAGCCTGGACCATTTTGAACGGTATCGACATTCAGGTTGGCCGCACCGGATCGCTTACGCCAGTTGCACGGCTGGAGCCGGTGACGGTTGGTGGTGTGGTGGTCACCAACGCAACATTGCACAATGAGGATTATGTCCGTGGCATTGGCAATGACGGCCAGGAAATCCGGGATGGCAAGGATTTGCGTATTGGGGACCACGTCATGATCCAGCGGGCAGGGGATGTAATCCCGCAAATTCTGGATGTGGATATTGCCAAGCGTTTACCGGGTTCAAAACCTTTTCCATTCCCCGACCGGTGTCCGGCCTGCGGCAGTCATGCGGTTCGGGATATCAATCTCAAGACCGGAAAAACGGATGTGGTTCGCAGATGTACAGGTGGGCTTGTGTGTCCCGCACAGGCAATTGAGCGTCTGAAGCATTTTGTTTCACGTCTGGCGCTGGACATCGATGGATTTGGCGACAAGCAGGCCGAGGCATTCTACCAGGACGGCATGATCGCGGATGCTGCGGATATCTTTACCCTGCGCGAACGGGATGCACGATCGCTAACCAAACTCAAAAATCGTGACGGTTGGGGTGAAACCAGCGCCAGTAATTTGTTTGATGCGATTGATGAGCGCCGTAACGTGGATCTCTACCGATTGATTTTCGGGCTGGGTATTCGCCATGTGGGGGAACAGACGGCTAAGGACTTGGCGCGCGCTTACGGTACAGCGGAAAATTTTTATGATTCCATGATGCGGATTGGGGATGAAAATGGCGAGGGGCTTGAGGAACTTGTAGCGATCGACGGTATCGGTGAAACCGTTGCCAGTTCACTGCGTGAATTTTTTGGCGAGGAACGTAATCATGACGTTTTGTCTCGATTACTCAAAGAGGTTTCTCCAAAGCCGGTTGAAGTTGCCAGTTCAGATTCTCCGGTCGCCGGGAAAACCATTGTGTTCACCGGGTCGCTTGAACAGATGACGCGGGATGAAGCCAAGGCAATGGCAGAACGGCTGGGTGCACGGGTGTCGGGTTCGGTATCCGCCAAGACCGATCTGGTGGTTGCAGGTCCAGGTGCTGGTTCGAAGCTGAAAAAAGCGCAAGAGCTTGGGGTCGAAACGACCGATGAAGATGGCTGGTTTAAATTGATTGGACGAACCTGAGGGGAAACAATGCGGATCACCAGGTTACCAAGGCTGGACAATACCAATGGCTGGAGCCGGATTCTCGAACCTCGCAAGGCCAATCCAAGTCTCGCAAAAGATGCAGCTGCCGACTGGCTAATTATTGGAGCAGGTTATGCAGGGCTGGCCGCTGCACGCAGACTTGCCGAGAACCGGCCGGATGATCGCATTGTGGTTGTGGATGCAGGGGAGGTCGGTGAAAATACCTCCGGTCGAAATTCCGGTTTTGCAATTGATCTGCCGCACAATACCGGTTCCTCGCTTGAGGAGCTCGGCGCATCGCAGCGCTATATGGGGCTTGCCCGTACCGCCATCGATTATATGGAAAAGACGGTAATCGAGGCCGGCATTGATTGTGACTGGTCACGGGATGGTAAATATCACACTGCAGTCTCCAGCCGTGGCGCGAGCGAAGTTCTTGAACCCCTGGCTCGGGAACTGGAAGCACTGGGTGAACCATTTGAGTGGATCGACAAGCGAGGTGTTGCGGAAAAAATTGGTTCCAGCCATTTCACCGCTGCCGTTTATACGCCTGGTTGCGTGTTGATGAATCCGGCAGCCCTTACCCGGGGACTTGCGGATACATTGCCTGAAAATGTGATCCTGTATGAAAATTCTCCAGTAACAGAAATCAACTACCAGAACGGTGTTCACATCCACACGCCAACCGGTTCTCTTCGTGCACCAAAGTTGATTCTGGCAGTTAATGGTTTCGCCGAGCGTTTTGGGTTTCTGGAGCAAAATCTGGTGCACGTCGGAGCGCATGCGAGTTTGACCAGACCGCTCAGTAAACAGGAGCGGGAAGAATATGGGGTCACGGATCCCTGGGGCCTAACCCCCGCGAATGCATTTGCCGGAATAACAATGCGTTATACCAATGACTGGCGCATCCTCATTCGGCAAAATCTGAACTATGCACCTTCCCAATTTACCAGCATCTCCAAGCAGCAATCGCTTAAGCGGGAACATCAGGCATTGTTTGATGACCGCTTTCCGATGCTCAAAGGTGTGGAGATCGAACATACCTGGAGCGGTTATTTGTGCTTTTCAAAAAATGGCGCGCCGGGATTTGGTCAGGCTGCGCCAAATATCTGGACTGCTGTTTGTCAAAATGGTGTTGGGGTGACCAAGGGCACCATTGCTGGCTTGCTTGCAGCCGACATGGCTTGTGGGCGTGACAACCCACTGATTGAAGACATGGAAAGCCTCGGTGAGCCTGCACGCATTCCACCTCGACCTTTCGTGGATGTTGGTGTGCAGGCGCGCATGATGTGGGAGCTCTGGACCAATCGCCATGAGGCATGAATGCGTTGTCGTTTGGACTCCCGCACCGGCTGAAATATCAATACACTCTCAAGCATGAGTCGTACCAATCTTTCACGTTCCAGAACTGATTTCCTTGATGGATTTAAGCAGGCCGCACCGATTGTGCCGGCTATCGCTGTATTTGGCATGCTGTTTGGAGCAACTGCCGTAAACAGCGGGCTTACTGCGTTTGAAGCCCTGCTGGCGAGCGCCACAATCCATGCCGGTGCCAGCCAGTTTGTGTTTCTGGAGTTGTTTGGATTTAAAGCGCCGGTCTGGTCAATTCTGTTGGCAGTCTTTGCAGTAAATTTTCGCCACCTGCTCTATTCCGCGTCGTTGAGCCGTCACATGAGCGCATTTGTCGGGCCGATAAAATACATCGCGTTTTTCTGGTTGTCCGATCCGCAATTTGGCGCATCCGAACAGCGGGCAGAGCGACAGGGCTTGAGTATCGCATTCTATTTCGGTTTTGCATCATTCGGTTATCCCTGCTGGTTGACCGGCAGCCTCATCGGCACATTATTTGGTGCGTTAATCAACGATCCAAGAGCGCTTGGTCTGGACATGTTGCTGGCAATTTATTTTGTCACCTTGCTGATGGGGTTCAGGTCAAGACCAAACTGGTTACCTGTTGTGTTGGCAAGTGGCGTGGCATCAGCAATCTTGTTTAAATATCTCGGGCCGCCCTGGCACATCAGCCTCGGAGCAGGCGTGGGTATTGTGCTGGCGGCGTTCCTTGGCAAGCCGGTGAAGAAGGAGGAAGCGGATGCTTGAGTTTCTTCTTTCTCCAACCCAGCGCAGCGACGTTTGGCTGGTAATAATTTTGCTCGGCGTTGTTACCTACTTCACCCGTTCCGGCGGTCACATTATCCTTGCCCGCTTTAAATCCATACATCCACGAGTCGAGGCCGCTCTTGAAGCTGTTCCAGCAGCCGTGCTTGTGACACTGGTAGTCCCGCCTGCACTTACCAATGGTCCGTTTGAGTTCTTTGCTGTTGCTATTTCAATTATTGCCAGTTTGCGTTTCCCACCCTTGTTGGTGCTGTCGATTGGCCTTGCGGTGGTGATTGCCGCAAGACAGGCAGGTTTTTGAGATATTTGGAGATAGAACGATGCGATACAGAGGCAGCTGTCATTGCGGTGCAATTCAATTTCAGTTCGAAGGACCGAAAATTACAGTCGGGATGGGATGCAATTGTTCTATTTGCCGACGAAAGAATGCAGTTCTTACGAATTTTACCGTGCCTCCAGAACATATGAGTATCGATGTCGAAGGCTCTGCGCTTTCATCTTATGAGTTTGGTACGAAAGTTGCCAAGCATCACTTTTGTAATGTGTGCGGGATTTTTACCTTCGTTGAAACACGGCTCAATCCGGGTGAGTACCGGGTAAATTTGGGCTGTGTGGAAGGCATCAACACGTTCGAACTATCGATCGAAGTCTATGATGGTGCTGCGATTTGACGGTTTAAATTGCCTTGGTTGCAGTTGCCAACCATTTCTTCGAGTCATTGCCAACGTATGGCGTCAGTTCATTGCGGACGCGTTCGTGGTAGGTATTAAGCCAGTTGCGTTCCCCGGATGAGAGCATTTCAGCATTGATGAGCCGCAAATCGATTGGGGCAAGCGTCAAGGTTTCGAAACCATGCATCGGCGTTGTCCCGCCTTCGGGTATTTCCGCTTCCCTCACCAGCACAAGATTTTCAATCCGGATGCCGTATTCGCCTTCAACGTAATATCCCGGCTCATTTGAAATGATCATGCCGGGCAGCAGGGGTTCCATCCCGCGTTTGGAAATTGATTGGGGTCCTTCATGGACATTTAGATAGGAGCCCACACCGTGTCCTGTACCGTGACCATAATCCTTGCCCTCGGCCCAAAGTGCCTTGCGGGCCAGGGTGTCGAGGTCAACGCCACGGGTTCCTTCGGGAAAACGTGCAAGTGCCAGTGCTATGTGACCTTTTAAAACAAGTGTGAAATCCTCTATTGCTTGTTTTGGCGGTGTGCCAATAGCGATGGTGCGCGTGATGTCGGTTGTACCATCCACATACTGGCCGCCAGAATCGTTGAGATAGAGTGTTCCATCGTCCAGCGCGCGGTTTGTTGCTTCATTTACACGATAGTGGACGATTGCGCCGTTTGGCCCCGCACCAGAGATGGTGTCGAAGGATAGTTCCTTCAGTTCACTGTCCATGTTTTTAGCGGTTGTGACGCGGAATTGTTCGAGTTGTTTTGCGGCACCAATCTCGTCAACGGTTCCCGGAATTTGCGCATCCAGCCAGGAAAGGAAACGGCAAACGGCCACCCCGTCTCTGAGGTGTGCGTTGCGGGTTCCGGAGATTTCCACATCATTCTTGATGGCCCTTGGTAGAACGACCGGGTCGCGTCCCCGGACAATTTTCCCGCCGGCCTTCACAATGATGTCAGCCAGTTTGCTCGCCACAAGATTGGGATCGCACAGAACTGATTTGCGGGAAGTCAGTTTGGTAAGCCTGGCTTTCAAAGCGCTTGGTGGATGAAGCATCACAAGTTTTGCCAGATAGGTGTTCGCATCATCTGTCAGTTTGCGCTTGTCGATGAACAGGTGAGGGCGGCCTTTGGCTGGGACAACTGCAAACCCAAGTACCAGTGGATTGTGCATCACGTCTGAGCCACGAATATTGAATAACCAGCAAAGTGAAGCCGGGTCCGTAAGCAGGCAATGGTTGCATCCCTTCGCACTGATTGCAGATTGAATTTCCCTGATTTTATCAGCGGCAGATTTACCTGCATGGGAGATGTCATGAATTTCAACCCGACCCAGTGGTGGCGCGGGCTGATCCGGCCAAATCCGATCGATCAGGTTTGGGCAGGCAATGAGGCGCGCTCCGGCCTCCTTTGCAGATTTCAAAAACCGCTCATGCTGTCCCACAGTCAGCAACCATGGGTCATATCCAATCCGGGCGCGCTTCTTTGCGTTGCTCGTAATCCAGTTTGTTGGAGGCGTGTCTATCAGGTTGGCGCCCTTGAAGGATTTTGGATCAACCTGTTCGCGCAATTGCAGTGTGTAACGACTGTCTACAAACACCACAGCCTGTTTGAGGGAAATGACGGCAAAACCGGCAGAACCGAAAAATCCGGTCAGCCATGAAAGCCGTTCAGCGTGCTTCGGTAGATACTCATTTTGATGCTGGTCCGCGTGGGGAACCAGGTAATGATCCAGCTTCTTCCGGCGCATTTCCTTGCGCAGGGCAGCCAGTCGTTTTCGCCCATTTGAAGGATCTGAAGTTACGTCAAAATTCTGGAACATTGGAATGGCCTAAAGTTTCCTGATTGTTTTCCATCATTCATGCGCTGGCTGCAAGGCTCCTATGTGTTTGCACCCCTTACTGCGCCACAATTGAGCTCCCATATAGATGGCGAACCGGGCGCGATACGGGTCTGGAAATGAAGGAATTCGTAAATGTCTATATTCAGTGGAATTGGTTCTGCTACCAGATCAGGTCTCGGCAACATGATTAAGGCGCGTCAGGCCAGGGTCAATCGGGATGTTCACGCTTTTTTGGCAGGTCTGGATGACGAAAGCCTTGCACGTTCAGGGTTTAGGCGCGATCAACTGAAAAGAGGCGGTTCGGTGGCGGGGCTTCTTTAAATCTGACTTAACACCATTGGAAAACCCTTCATTAACCAAAATGTTGGTTTCCGCTTGGCCAGCAAGAAAATCTTCTTCACTTCGGCCTAAGCTTAACGGATGGAACAGGTTTTTGTCTTCGATGTGGATGGTACGCTAACTGGCCCACGCCGGTTCATGCACGAAGACTTTGCGCGATTTTTTCGCACCATTGTAAACACTGAAATCGTATATCTGGTTTCTGGCAGTGACATGGCAAAGCTCGAAGAGCAATTGCCAGGTTGGCTGCTTCAATCGGTTTCTGGCACCTTTACCTGCTCCGGCAATGAGCTGTGGCAGGGTAGCCAGACGATCTTTCAAATGCATCACGTGTTTCCAGATGAAATGCTCGAATTTGCCAGGAAACTAGTAGATGAAAGTTCGTATGAAGCGCGGACTGGAAATCATCAGGAAACCCGCACGGGCACATTGAACGTTTCTGTCGTAGGGCGAAATGCAAATCCGTTGCAGCGCAATGATTATGATCGATACGATAAGGAATCTGGCGATCGTCAACGGATGATAGCGGCAATCAATGAAACCTTTGGAGATTACGAAGCCAATCGTGGCGGACAGATTTCTATCGATATTTCCCCCCGGGGTTGGAACAAGTCTCGGGTACATTCCGAGTTAAAGCGAAAATATGAGGATGTCGCATTTCGCTTCTTTGGAGATAACATCTGCGATGGTGGGAATGATTTACCGCTTGCTGAGGTAATCATGAACGACCATCCGGCCAATAAGGTCTATCCGGTCCGGGATCATTTTGAGACCTGGAAAATCCTGCAGGAAGAATTCATAGCCTCCAGTTCGCAAGACGTTGAACCGGTCGCGTCGTCGGCCTAGGTTTTTCGCATAACCAGCGATAACCACCCATCCCGATAATGAGCATGTAAAAATGCCAGGCCCTGCAGTCGATAACTGGCGATCAGCGGTGCCTTTTGATGCGGCAGCAGGCCGGAAAGAATAAGAGTTCCCCCAACGGCCATATGATTGGATACATCCACGGCTAATCTCTGCAGCGGGCGCGCGAGTATGTTTGCGATTATGAGATCAAACCGGCCGGAATTCTTGAACGCCGGGTGACAAAATCCGTCAGCGGTAATGCAAGTCACTTTTGATGCAACGCCATTGCGCCTGGTGTTGTATTCGGCGGTTTTGGTGGCTACGGGATCATAATCGCTTGCCAGTACTTTCGCGTTTGTGGCTTTTGCCGCCGCAATTGCCAATACGCCGGAACCGGTACCCAAATCGAGTATATTCCTGAATTTGTGGCGTTTTAACTCGCGGTCCAGCATATCGAGGCAGCCCGCGGTTGTGCCATGATGCCCGGAACCAAACGCAACACTTGCATCAATCCAGACGGCAACTTCGTGTGGGTAGGGTGCATAACGGTCGTGGCTGCCATGAACAATGAAACGACCGGCGCGAACCGGTGCCAGTTCACGAAGGGTTTCCGCCACCCAATCGATGTTGGGCAACTCTTCGTTTTGGAATTCGGCTTTGTGTCCTCCGGCTTCCAGCAATTTCTCAATCCGGAGCTGGGTGTCGTCTGCGATTTCGGTATCCACATATACCGAAACTTCCCAGATTCGATCGTCATCAGGATTTTCAAAAGCTGCGACCGGATAGCCTTCTTCCTCGAATTCCAATTCAAGTATTGCGGACAGCGCTCGTGCAGATTTTTCACTGCCCGCCGCAAATAACCGGGATTGCGATTGGGGAGATTTGGTCATTTGCCAACTCTGTTACATTCACTGGGATGAATGCACCTTGCCTGACGCAAAAGCAACGGCTCTCCAGGGTTTAGAGACGATAAGCCGTTTCCCCGTGGTGGCTGAAATCCAATCCTTCGATTTCCTCTTCTTCGTTTGTCCGCAAACCGACCAGGGCACGGGTAAGCGCAACAATGATTGCAGTTGTGATTGCTGACCAGGCGGCCACGCTTGCAACGCCGATTATCTGTACAATAGCCTGGGAGGACACGGTGATGCCGTCGCCAAGACCGGCTGCACCTGATCCAAAATCGGCAAGGAAGGCGACGAGTATCGTGCCGGTCGCTCCGCCAACTCCGTGGACAGCCAGTACATCCAGAGAGTCATCGATTGCCAGCCGGGATTTAACCACATCAACGGCGTAATAGCAGATTGTGCCTCCGGCCAGCCCAAGCAAAACAGCTCCCAGCGGCCCGACGGTGCCACTCGCTGGAGTGATCGTTGCAAGGCCGGCGATGGTGCCGGTTACCAGCCCGACCAGGCTGGGCTTTCCGTATTTAACCTGTTCAATGACCAGCCAAACCAGTGAAGCGGTTGCAGCAGACAAGTGCGTTACCAGCATCGCCATGGCAGCGTTTTGATCGGCAGCGACAGCGGATCCCGCATTGAACCCGAACCAGCCAACCCAGAGGAGCGAAGCGCCAACCATCACCATCCAGGGTGCATGGGGTGGCAACATTTTACCGGGAAACCCTTTTCGGGCACCGAGCATGATTGCGATAACCAGCGCTGAAACGCCTGCAGTTACATGAACGACAATGCCGCCCGCGAAATCTATGATGCCCATTTCAGTCAACCAGCCACCGCCCCATACCCAGTGGGTGACAGGCGCATACACGACCAACAACCACAGGCCGCAGATCATCAACATCGCGCCAAACCGTATGCGCTCAACAAACGCGCCTATCATCAAAGCCGGGGTGATAATCGCGAAGGTCATCTGGAACATGGCAAACAGGGATTCAGGCAGAGTGCCGGAAAGGGTTTCGCGGTCAATACCGACCAGAAAGAACCGTTCCACGCCACCGATCCAGGCGTTTCCTTCCGTGAACGCTATCGAATAGCCAAATGCGAACCATAACAGGGATGCAAGACAGGCAACCGATATGCATTGCATTAATACGGAAAGCACATTTTTCGACTGCACCAGGCCGGCGTAGAAAAGCGCGAGGCCCGGCAGGGTCATTAGCAAAACCAGGGCGGTCGAAGTCAGGATCCAGCTTGTGTCGGCGGCACTCATCATGATTTCCTTCATTAAAATTCTGATGTGAAAGTCCTACGCAGTGCGGTGCGGGTCGCAAGGGTGCAGGCATCGATTTTGTCTAAAATTCAGGCAAAATATACCTATTATTCCAATTTGCCTAAAATTTACGCAATATCTCGATTGACTGCTGCCCTGATGTTGGGCGGTTCGCCTCTATGGTGACCTTTTTCAAACCGTATCGGTTAAGGCTGTTTACCAACTCTTTACCGTGTGAGCGCATTCTAGGGCGCAAACCATTCACGCTTAATTGGGCAGGGTGGTTCCGGAAAGCGTTTAGAGCGATGAAAATATTGCAGTATTGGAAGTATTTGAAACATTTGGAGGTCGGGCGTGTCTCGACCGGCCTGACCGTATTTGCCGCGGCGGGTTTTTTGGTCAATGCAATCCTGACTGACAATGGAGGTTCTGGCTCGAATCAATCTGGGTGGTTGTCGTCGAAGTCGCAAACGCAGGATAGATTGGCCAAGGATGATGTTTGGATTGATCCGGTTGTTACCGGCAGCATTCGAAATGTGGAGATAACCAACCCCTCACGCATTGTTTCCAAAGATGAACCTTCCGTACTCAGTTTGATTGAGGAAAACGCCGTTCCCGCCAATACGACTGGGGATGGGAGGGTGAGTGTTACTGTTCAACCCGGCGACACGCTTTTTGGCATAGGCAAGCGGTATGGTCTTCCGATGACCGAACTTGCCCGGTTGAACGGTCTTGAAGCGCCTTTCACCATCCGGGTTGGCCAGACCCTCTACATCGCACGCTGATTTTGTACCATTCCAAATTCCGGTTTTGAGAATCCGGCAAGTTGTGGCACTCTCTACAGATTGCGAATGTTTGTAGAAGGGAGGCCAGAATGATTATTTATCCCGACATCGAACTGCAGGATGGCAAATGCGTCCACTTGTTTCGTGGTTCCGCAGAAGAACCGATTGTCCATAATGAAACTCCACTGGATGCTGCAAAGCGGTTTGTCAGCGAAAGTGCTCAATGGCTCAACGTCATTGATCTCGACCAGATATTCAATGCTGGAGACAACTCTGAAGCCATTCGAGAAATCATCACGTCAGCTGGATGCAATGTTCAGGTGGGTGGCGGCATACACTCGATTGAGCGGGTTCGCGAGTGGATCGAGGCAGGGGCAGGTCGCGTTGTAATTGCAACGGCGGCGGTAAAGGATCCTGATTTCGTCAAGGCAGCAGCATTTGCCTATCCCGACCAGATTGTGGTTTCGATTGATACCTGCGATGGGCATGTAGCGATTGATGGCTGGCGCAGCACCACCGTTTTCACGCCGCTTGAATTTGCAAGCCAGTTTCAAGGTGTGCCACTGGCGGCGATTATCCTGACGGATATTGATCGCGACATTGAAGCGCCGCAATCGAGCATGGCCCAGGTAACCGACCTTTCCATGCACATCCGTACACCGGTTATTGCCAGTGGTGTGGTGAAGACGCTGGATGATATTTCGACGCTGAAATATCTGCCGAATATTGCTGGTGCCGTGGTGGGCCGGGCGCTGTTTGCCGGCGAATTTACCCTGCCGGAAGCGCACAAAATCGTCATGGAACCTGCTGAACCGACGGCTGCGTTTATTTAAGAACCTGTACGCCTTTTTCTTGTCGCCTGCCCGCACTTTCCATTAGTCTGTTGTATCCCAAAGCAGACATCTGGAGAAACACATGAAGGCAGCTCCGAGGAGTGGCAGAAGTATGAGCCATTTCGGGGTCGAATGATTGAGGGTCTGGAGGGCTTCTGACGCTCCTTGATTACCCCCTCAACGCATCTAAACAGACGCGACACCGCTGCAGGCGGCACCCGTCACAGGAATTTAGTCAGCTTGGTTGTAGCTTTCCGGGCTACTGACCGGCACCGGTAGCGATCGGTAGCTCCGGCTTTGCGCTCCACTCCACCATGGAGCCGTCATAGACGCGGACGTTCTTTTTGCCCAACACCTCACTGAGAATAAACCAGTTTGTCGAAGCCCAATGGCCGGTATTGCAGTAGGAGATCACCGGTTTGTCGTTGGAGACAATGCTGGCAACCTGGGTTAGCGCCGCCTTGTCCAGCAAGGTGCCGGTGCCTTCGGAAAAGAACTTGTGATTATCCAGACTGGTGGATTGTGGAATGCGCCCGGCGCGTGCGGCCTTGGGGTGTTTGGCCTCGCCGATAAACTGTTTATCGGGTCGTCCGTCGAGCACCTGTACATCTGATGATTGGTAGTTCGCCTTCACCTCATCCAGATCCACAACGAGATTGGCGACAATATTGGCTTTATAGGTCGCTGGCTCCGCTGAAACCTGTTTCGTGGAAAGCGGTTTACCGGCCGCTGTCCACGCTTTCTGGCCACCTTCCAGGATCGATACTTTGTCGTGTCCCAACTGTTTTAGCGTCCAGTATATCCGCGCTGTTGAACCAAAATCTGTCGCATTGTTGCCGGCTGAAACCAGAACCACATGGTCGTTGTTGGAAACGCCCAATCGTCCCAGCAAAGCTTCAAGCGCTGCGGTTTCCGGCAAAAGGCCGACCACACCATCGCGCGACGTCCGCCATCCGGCCTTTAGATAATTGGCTTCCACCGCGCCGGGAACATGGCCCACCGCATAGTTTTGACCTTCTTCCAAACCAATTTTGGACCGAACATCAATGATATCGACCGAACTCTGGTTCTTCTCCAGCCAGTCCACACTGACCAAAGGTCCGCCATCGGCAAGGGCTATTGACGGAAGAAAAGCAACAGATACGGCGGCAATAAAAGAAGTGGCACGAATGGACATGGGAGAACTCCGGTTTGAAATGATCCTGTTTTAGAATTCCCGTATTTTAGCTCTTGAAAGCAGGAATGCAAATATGGCCGCGAAGAGAAGAAGGGAATGTAAGTGCCGTCGCGAATGCATGCCCGAAATACAAAAATTAATAGTCGGTCTCTCAAAACGGTTTTGTTATTAGTCGCTTGGCAGAATTGGTATCGCCCATTCCAATTGGCAACTGTTAGCGTTCTGGTTTTGCTGCACTGGTAATCCTTGCCGCAAAACCATCCTCTCTTTGAAGCTAGTTCCTGCACATGTCTTTCAACTCGTTAAATGTAGCGATGTGGTCCGCAACGGAAGCACCAACATTTGGGGTCTTCATTTGCCATCACTGCCCGTGTTTGCAACAACCGCATACTTGGTTGCTGCAATATCTTCCGCGCGTTTGAATTCCGCAAGTGCTGCTCCAGAAAGCGCTGCATCTGGTGATTGTTCTCTGATCAAGTCCTGGTTTCGATCTTCACCGCTTAAATAATAAACGGATTCCGGGAAACCGGGATGAGGCTCAATATCTGCGGCGACGATGTTAAAAGATACCCCATACCGCCAATCATCCGATCCATTCGGGCCAGATCCCTGGATCATCAACGGGTGGTGGATTGACGCTTCGCCCGCGGCAAGATCGCCATCTACCGTAGCCTCATCTGAAAACGGTTCTGTAATCCGCTGGCCGCGCCGCAACATACTTTTGGGATCAAAAGTTGACTCATGCGATAACTGGCCAAAATCATGACTTTTTGCGATGAACTTCATGCCGCCGTTGGCTGGTGTGACGTCGCCAACAGCCAGCCATAAAGTGATGATTTTGTCCAACGGGGCGATCTGCCAATATGCTGCATCTTGGTGCCATCCGAACAAGCCTTCTGATTTTGGTGCCTTACTGGGGACAAAGCTGTTCCAGAGCAGAAGGTCCGGCCCCAAGAGAGCAGACGCCGCCGCGATGACATTAGGATGGCGCGCAAGGTCGGCAATCCAGGGCAAAACCAGATGCGATTTGAAATAACACCAATCATGGAACCGGGGGTCCTGGCCATGCTCGGCAATGAACGTCTGCAATTGCGATCGCAATCCAGTCGTTTCTTTCTGCGTGAGTATCGGCACATGTGAAACATAACCATTGCGTTTGTAATCTGAAGCTAATGCGGTTCGATCAATCATGATGTGTCATTGCCTGAAAGGTATTAATTGAGTAAGCGCCAATATCCGGAAAATAATCACAGCTGACACAGATATCAACTTTCCCTGACAGTCCTGGAAACTCTATGTCCGCTTTGTGCCGCTTGCGGACATTAGTCACTACCATCCACAAGCGGACCCATATCCATTCTCAGACCCGATGTAGCCAGAGAAATACCTGATAAATTCCGGGAAAACGTGATCCTTATTGGTAATTGTTTGCATGAAAAGAATATCAATATGCCTACAAGGCCCCAAACAGTGCAACGCGGCTGGATTTCATCGCTATCAACGTTATTGTGTACATCATGTAGCGTTTGAGGGGCACAGGCTGATGAAAATTCAGAAAATGCGATGACAGATTTTTGGCAAGGTATTCTGGAGGCTTTTTGGCTTGTCGCATCAGGGGATGCGGGATTGTTCGAGATCGTTCTACGCTCACTTCAGGTAACACTCAGTGCAGTCGTCATTGCTTCACTTATCGGGCTTCCATTTGGTGCCTGGCTATCTGTCAACCGTTTCCGCTACCGGCGCACTGCGATTGCCTTGTTGAATGCACTCATGGGGCTGCCACCTGTCGTGGTGGGGCTGTTCGTCTACATAATGCTGTCTCGCTCCGGGCCATTCGGTGTGCTTGATCTTTTATACACGCCCACCGCAATGATTATTGCACAAGTTATTATTATCACTCCGCTGATTGCCTCCATCGCACACCAGGCCATTCGCGACTTGTGGGCAGAGTATCACGACCTGCTGATTTCCTTGAACACCACGAAATGGCAGCGCATGCGAACCTTGATCTGGGATTCCAGAAGATCCCTGCTAACCGCGACCCTTGCAGGCTTTGGACGAGCCATCGGCGAAGTTGGCGCCATCATGATAGTCGGGGGCAATATTGATCACGCAACCCGGGTTTTGACCACTGCAATAGCACTTGAAACCGGCAAGGGTGATTTTGCCATGGCCCTGGGTCTTGGCTTCATCCTGATTGCACTGGCGATCGCTGTAAACATGGCCATCCACAGCATCTCCCAAACCGAGCGGACGAGCACATGGTGAATTCAATCCTGCCACTCACTTTGAAAGATGCCATCGTGAAGAAGCGCGGAAAGGTGATTGTCGGTCCGGTTACAACAAAAATTGGTGTGAAAGGTTTCACTATTGTCATCGGACCCAATGGTTCCGGCAAAACTTCATTGCTGAGATTAATGCACGGGATGGAGCGCCCGCGTGAGGGAATGGTTACGTGGCAATGCAGCGATGCAGAGGCAAAAACCAGACAGACATTTGTGTTTCAGGCGCCAATAGTGATGCGTCGTTCGGTTGTCGACAACATCGCCTACCCGTTACTTGTAAAGGGGATTCCCAAGGCCAAGGCATTGCAGGAAGCTACCCGGTCGGCGCAAGCGATAGGTTTGGGTAACGCACTTCATCTTGAGGCAAATTATCTGTCCGGTGGCGAGAGACAAAAACTTGCAATCGCCCGAGCGTTAATAACTGAACCCGATGTGCTGTTTCTGGATGAACCAACAACCAATCTCGACGGCGGTGCGATGAAGGAAATAGAAGATGTACTACAGTCCGCCTTCAAAAGCGGCACCCGTATTGTAATGGCTACTCATGACTTTGGTCAGGCGCGTCGTCTCGCGACGGATGTCCTGTTTTTGTATCGCGGTAAATTGCATGAAACGGGTGCCGCAAAAACATTTTTCAAGTTACCAAAATCTTTTGAGGCCCAGGCTTTTCTAAGAGGAGACATTGTGGAGTGAGAACGACTATTGCCCTGTTTGTATTTTTGATTTCACAAGCTTTGTGCACAATTGCATTGGCAGCCGAATTGAAGCTGGCCGTAACCACATCTTTTCAGAATTCCGGTCTCTCGGAAATTCTTCTTCCCGAGATTCGAAAAGATATTGATCTGAATGTTCAGCTCATCGTCGTTGGAACCGGCCAGGCTCTGAAGCTTGGTCGCGCTGGCGATGTTGACGCCATACTGGTGCATTCACGTGCTGCCGAGGAGAAATTTGTTATCGAAGGGCATGCCACCCACCGCCGTGAAATCATGTACAATGACTTCGTGCTTGTTGGCCCCTCCAACGATCCGGCCAGCGTTGCTGGCTCAAACACCGCGGCACAGGCATTGTCATCTATCGCTACAGCCAAGTCGAGATTTGTTAGCCGTGGCGATGACAGTGGAACCCACAGGGCTGAAATTGCGCGATGGAAATCGGCTAATTTGAATCCGGAAGCGTTTGAACCCGAATGGTATCGTGCGGTTGGCTCAGGAATGGGTGCAGCACTCAATGCCGCAAGCGGTATGAATGCCTATATCCTGTCTGATCGTGCAAGCTGGCTCAAGTTCAAGAACAAGGGTGACCTGAAGTTACTGTTTTCTGGTGACCAGGTGCTTTTCAACCAATATGCATATTTGGTGATCAATCCTGCAAGGTACCCCGATGTTAAGTCGGAGTTGGCAAATTTCCTGGAGGATTGGCTTGTCAGCGAGCGCGGCCAACAATTGATCGGTGCCTACACAATTGGCGGGCAAACTCTATTCACGCCAAATGCCAAACCGCGGTAAATTGAACGAAAGTGTCTGCAATGGATAACGTCCGCATTGAATGATTGTCGGACATCATCTTTTGAGACCAAGTCGCCAAAATCAACCTGAAGGCCCCCAAGTATCACAACCCTGTGAAAACAGATCCATTGACGCGACACAATCTTCTGAGAATGATTACCATTCAGCTTCCAACGATCGGAAACTGATGTGGATGTGTTCGGGGGGCGAAAATCAGGGAGTTAGGAAAATGTTGAAGACAACACGACGCGAAGTAGTTCTCTCGGGAACCGCAGCCGCTACTCTTGGACTTGCAGGTTCGTTGGAATTTTTGCCGGCGGCATTTGCCGACGAGGCACGCGAGAAAGGTTTCACAACTTACAAGATTGGCGATATCGAGTGCACGTCGTTGTATGATGGTATCTGGAAGAAAAAGCACGATGATGGCTTCATTCGAAATGCATCGGTCGATGATACCAAAGCAGCGCTCGCAAAAGCAGGACTTTCAACCGAATTCGTACCGATTGAATTCACCCAGACGGTGTTGAAAACCGCTGACAGAACAATTCTTATTGATGCCGGTACTGGTGGGCAACTCGCGCCAAGCGCAGGCATGAGCACGAAGCATATGGAGGCGGCCGGAATTGATGCAGCGTCCATCGACACAATATTGATTTCGCACTTCCATCCGGATCATATTTTTGGGCTAATGGCCAAAGATACCAATGCGCAACTATTCCCCAATGCAGAAATTATTGTTCCTGAGACCGAATACAAATTCTGGACTGATCCGGCCCTCATCGACAAATTGCCGGATCGCCGCAAGGGTCTTGGCAAACGCATCCAGGCGACGTTCCCGACCTGGAGCAACATTCGTCAAATAGGCAACGACATCGAGGTGGCACCAGGTGTTCGTAGTCTTTCAGCGTTCGGTCACACACCAGGTCATACGGCATTTCATGTTGCCTCCGGGAACGATCAGTTGATGGTGGTTGGTGATATTGCCAATTTACCAGCTCTGTTTGTTGCAAATCCGACCTGGCAGGCAGTGTTTGATGCAGATCCTGAAACCGCCACCGAAACACGTCTGAAATTGTTTGATCAGGCAGTAGCGGATAATGCGGTGATTGCCGGTTATCACTTCGGATTTCCAAATGCTGGCACGATTTCCAAAGACGGCAACGGTTATGTATTCCAACCGGCTGACGCCTGATTGCGATTGCCGTGTCCGATCTGGGTGATTAGCAGAAGTCTGATCACCTTTGGCAATGTCCGCTTTACCCCGGAAAGCGAACATTCTCATTCAGGCGTTTGATGTCTGCTTTGTGCCAATAGCGGACATTGCGACTGGGTATTGTGAGTTATCGTTTTGTCGGTGACTTCCGGGTATTTCATCCACAGGCGAGCTGATTGTGTGGCCAAATTGCCACTTTTGATCCGGAAACAGCGTGGCAGAGGCGAATTTCAAGTGATT
>JAJFHV010000022.1 GCA_021775415.1 Hyphomicrobiales bacterium
CAAGGAGACAATCATGAGCAAGACAACAATAGATGAGAGCACCGCTATCGCGCAGACCGTACAGCACTACATTGATGGTGCAATATCTGGCAAAGGCGATGAGATGAAACCGGCTTTTCACGAAGATGCAACAATTTTCGGTTACTTCGGCACCGATCTGTTGGCAGGTCCCATCAAGGCCTTGTTCGACTGGAATGACGAAAACGGACCAGCTGAAGAGCTGCGTGCGAAAATCGTCAGCATCGATGTAGGAGGCTCTGTCGCCAATGTGCGGCTGGAACTCGACAACTGGACCGGAAACCGCTTCACCGACTTGTTTACGCTGTTGAAAGTGGATGGATCCTGGAAGATCATGAATAAGGTCTTCCATCTCCATTCCTGAACAACGGGTTGAACGTTCTATCCGGTCACCTATAGCCATGCATTGTCACCAGATTTCTACCCTGAATGACAAAAAGCAAAGGTGGCCGGAAAGAACCACAAACTTACGAAGATGGCTGCCAGCGCATTATGCGCTTGAGATGCACAAACAACATCTCGACCTTTTTGCGCAGCTGGTGGCACCAGCGAGTTAACATGACAATGCCAAAATTCATCCCATGATTGATTTTATCATCATCAGATGGATGGGAAATATAAGTCCATTATGTCTGCTTTGGATAATTAACAGACATAACGCCATCTCTATTTGACTTCCGCTTTACCCTCGAAAGCGGACACTCCTTCACCCGGGTTGGATACTCGTTTCGTGTATCACCAAATCTATTTACTATCGCTAGATTGTAAATTGGCGCGCCTCAACTTTACGTCCATAATGAATATCCAACCCACCCAGTTTGGTGAAAATCGGTAATTCGGGTAGGATAGTTTATCAAACGTCCGTCAATCTGCAGCATCCGTGAATCCCGGTTTTGCTGTAAAGAATACGGATAAACAGATTGAGATATTGGACGTACCTGAAACTTACGTAACAGGAGACGATCTTATGTTCGAAAAATTCTCAATCATTCGATATTCTTCATTAATCGTCTTGGCATTAACGCTGTGTCTAACCCCACTTGGAGCAAGTCCGGCATTCGCGGTAGTAGGAGGTAGCGGTGGTGATGGAGGGGGGCAACCCGGCGGCAAGAATAGATCTACACTGGTTACAAAAGACTTGGTAAAAATGCGCAGCAGTGCGCTTGAAACCCTGGCTTTCGATAAAGAACATTCCTACAGGACAGATGACGGGTTTTACAGTAGTCAAACCAAGCTGCTCTTGAAATCACTAATATTTCGCCGTGGCAACACCGTGGAAATTCTCCGCCGAATGGGGCGCCTGAAATCTACTAGAGCCAGAAGCAATCTATTAAAACAGGAGCTGGCATGGCTGGGGAAGAAAAAAGTTCAGACAATAGAACGTGTGCGGGCAACAGACCCCAAGAATCAAAGTGCAGACACTCTCAGAACCGTTGGCAATCCACGAAAGATATTAACCGACACATTTGAAGATTTGTTCGGTGGTCTGTTTTGGAGCCCGGAATACGGTGCGTTCTGGGAGGAAACGAGGGTAGTTTTTGCCCTCGAGTCCTATGAAAGATTTCTTAAAATGTGGCTGAAGAACCCGACAGCTGGCCCGAAGTCAAAGTAAGTCAGTTCGAGAATTTTGGCACTATGTGTTCACACCTTGATGTGGACGATAGATGTCCGCTTTGCCCTTGAAAGCGGACACCCGAACTCTGGTCCAGGTTCAATCCGAATCAAATTCCCCGCACTCCGGCAGCGCGCAAACTGGCATCAAACAAGCTGATCTCATCCGCGCTCAACACGACACTGCGAGGGTAAAGTGGTTTCTTGCGGTCATTGATAATATCACGTTCAAATCCCACAGTCGTTTCGACAAAATGTGAGACACCCTCATCACCGAACTCATTGCGAAATCCCTGCATCACCGCATCAAGATAGCTTTGAAGTAATGCTCCCTGCTCCGCAATGGCATTGTCTTCCTTGGCCACATATACATAAAGCTGATCCGGCAGGATGGATTTGCCTGTTACCGGCCGCACAATTTCCAGGTCATCAGCTGAGACAACATGCCGGTCATACCCAGCCTCACGCTCATCCACCAATGGCAGGTTTGTCAGTTGGTCTATCACAATCATACCGTGAATTGCACAGGCGGGATCGGGATGGATTGACAACAATGCCACCTGCTCTTCAAGCGTTTTGGTGCGGGACTGCCAATGCCGCCGCCACCCCTTCAAACGAGCAGGAACCAGTTCGACGTAGTCCGTCTTGAGCGTGTGCCGGTTCACCAGCGACCCAAATCCGAAATAACCTACGAGCCCTTCATTCACTGTTGGCGTTCCCCGTTCACAACCCGATAAGTCGGCTGATACATGGTGACGAACTCTTCCGCAGCGGTTGGATGTACCGCCATGGTGCGGTCGAAATCAGCCTTCTTTGCGCCTGTCTTGAGTGCAATACCCAGCGTCTGAGCCATTTCACCGGCATCGGGCCCCAATATGTGAACTCCAAGCACAAGATCAGACTTTGCATCCACGATAATTTTCATCAGCATCTTTTGGCTGGAACCCGAAATTGTGTTTTTCAACGGTCTGAAATGGGCACGATATACATCGAGTGCTGCATATTTCTTTGCTGCACCCCCTTCACTCAAGCCGACTGTACCGATTTCGGGTTGGGTAAAGACCGCAGTTGCGATTAAATCATGATCCGGACTGGTTGGATTATCTTTATATTCGGTTTGGATGAAACACATCGATTCATGGATTGCGACCGGTGTCAGTGCCACACGATTGGTGACATCACCAACCGCCCAAACCGCATCACTGGAGGTTTTGGAAAATTCATCAACCTTGATAAATCCACGTTTGTCTGTCTCGACACCCGCCTTTTCCAATCCAAGTGAATTGGTCATCGGACCGCGCCCAACCGCCAGCATAACTTCGTCTGCCTCGATCACTGCGCCATTGTCCAAGGTCAACGCTTTGCGACCGCCACTACCTTTACTAACGGACTTGAACTCCGTCATGCACAATACCTCAATGCCTTTTGCAACCATCTCGAGATGTAAATTTTCACGTAGATCATCGTCAAATCCACGCAAGATTTCTTCGCCGCGATAGACGACCGTCACATCACTCCCAAGGCCGGCAAATATACAGGCAAACTCAAGCGCTATGTAGCCACCGCCATTGATGACAATTTTTTTAGGAAGCGTTTTGAGATCAAACACCTCATCCGAGGCAATGCAAAGCTCGCTGCCCGGCAACTCCGGCATCCGGCTTGGCGTGCCACCGGTCGCAATCATGATTTTTTCTGCACTTACCGTCTTGTCCTGGGCCACCAGATAAACTTCATTTGGCCCAACCAGCTCAGCTCTTGTCTCCAGAACCTCCGCTCCAGCAGAATTGAGACCCTTTTGATAAAGCCCCTCAAGCCGGTCAACTTCGACATCCTTGTTGTTGATAAGCGTGTCCCAGTTGAAACTGGCATCTCCAAGGGTCCAGCCAAACGCGCGCGCGGCTTCAAATTCCTCAGAAAAATGCGATGCATACACCATCAGTTTTTTGGGGATACAGCCGCGGATGACACAAGTCCCGCCATAGCGGTACTCCTCCGCAATCGCTACTTTCTTGCCAAGGGCAGCTGTCAGCCTGCCAGCCCTCACGCCCCCCGAGCCGCCGCCAATTACAAACAGGTCGTAGTCAAATTTTGCCATCTAAAGATATTATCCTGGAAACAAACCGCAAATACAAAAAACCCGGCAAATCCGCCGGGTTCGCTGAGTGTAAACTAGAGCCTGGCTGGCCTATTGCAACCCGGCATCTGTGAGTTTCTTACTGATGCTTTCCTGCAGGTCGCGCTGGAGACCAACTGACCAAACCCTGGCAGCAGCATCAACTTCACGCACAAAAACAGGTGTCTGCTTGAGCATTTTTTGGCCAGTCTCACTGCCATAGAACGCACCTATGGCCTGTAGCTCATCAATCGTGAAGATGCGCGCGTAAATCCTGGCAACTTCCGTTTCCAGATCTCCCCGGCGTGGCGCAAGTTCAATTGCCGCGCCGTCAACAATCTCAGTGATTTTTGCCTGTTGATCAGGCCTGTTCTGGATCAGACCGGTCTTGGCGGTGTTCGCCATGCCCGGCAGAATATTATCAAGCTGCCTTGTTGAACCAATCGACTTGATAGCTTCCCTTGCAACTTTCAAATGTTCCTCGGAAATCTCCTGTGCACTGGCGCTCACATGGAGTGCAAAGATTACCATGCTCGACAAGAGCAGTGTTTTGGTAAGGCGTGTCATCTGAATTAACAATCTCATTTCGATTTTCTCTCTTGGTGAGGTAATTGGGCCTTCAACACAAACAACCAATTCAGATTTCCGCATCAAGGCGTTTGATCCCCTGACTGCCAGCAAGGAATACGGTCTTGGCGTATCCCAAAAACAGCCCGTGTTCAACCACACCGGGGATTTCTAGTAACTCTTTCGATAGGCTAACTGCATCGGGAATACGGCCAAAAGATGCATCAAGAATATAGTGGCCACCATCTGTAATAAATGTCTTGCTGTTCACCTCACGCAGCACAATTGTTCCGCTGAGCTTTAGCTTTTCAGCCATTGATTGCAAAGCGATCTGCGTCGCCTCCAAACCGAATGGATTAACCTCAATTGGAAGTGGAAATTGCCCTAGCGTTTCAACAAATTTGCTGTCATCGGCAATAACCACCATCCGTTGCGAGGCATAAGCCACGATTTTCTCTCGCAGCAGTGCACCGCCGCCGCCTTTGATAAGATTAAACGCCGCATCGACCTCATCCGTACCATCTACCACCAGATCCAGCTGAGGATGTTCTTCCAATGTCGAGGTAGGGACACCCAGTTCATTGCAGAGTTCCTGCGTCCGGATAGAGGTTGGGATTCCAATGATTTTCAGTCCACCACCAACCCGTTCCGCCAAAAGCCGAACAAACTCTTCTGCAGTTGAGCCAGTGCCAATACCGAGTTTCATCTCGTCTGTTACGAGAGCAAGTGCAGCGCGTGCTGCTTCAATTTTTAGTTCACGGCTCATTGGGTCTATCGTCTTGAATTGGCTTGCAGATTGTGGTCTTGAATGCGACGCACCTATCATGCCACCCGCCCTAATGCCAATGTTTTCGTCCGGTTTGGTGAACAGCGACTATTGGAACCATGACCCAAAGACTGATCATATTTGACCTGGATGGAACACTTGCGGATACGGCACCGGATTTAATTGCGACTCTGAATCGGATTACCGCGCAATTTGATTTACCACCAATGGCAGAAACGAATTTGGGCAATCTGATTGGGCAAGGCGCTCGAGCGATGATTGCGCGTACCTTTGAAATCAACAATTTAGCGATTGATGAGCGGCAACTTGATGAACTGTTTGATCAATTCCTTGCCGACTACGCTGCAAATATCGCGGTAAAAACGAGACTGTTTGACGGTGCGCTGGAGGTAATCACAGATTTGAGACAGTCTGGCGACCTTCTGGCCGTATGCACCAACAAGACAGAAGCTCTTGCACGCCTTTTGCTGGAACAGCTGGGAATCGCGCAAAATTTTTCAGCCATTACCGGTGGCAACAGCTTCACATTCAAAAAACCGGATGGTCGGCATATTCTGGAAACCATTAAAATAGCGGGCGGTGAGCCAACGTCATCCATCATGGTCGGAGATTCCAGCGCGGATATCCAGGCGGCAAAGAATGCTGGAATACGATCTATTGCGGTGACATTTGGATATTCAGATCAGCCAGCGGAATCACTTGGAGCTGACGTGGTTATCTCGGCATTTGACGAATTACATACGGCAATTGATCACCTGTTAAAAACAAAACCGTGACGACTAAACAAGGCCCTGGCGGAAGACTGATGCCAGAGCGTTTGCATCCTTTTTCTGCCACCCGGCAAACCACTCTACAAAATCTGTTACAGGCATCGGTCGCGCGAAATAATAACCTTGTGCGAATGTGCATCCATATTCGATCAAAAATTCTAACTGAGCAATGGTTTCAACGCCTTCCGCAACAGTCTCATATTTCAGACTGTTAGCCATTGCCAAAATAGTTCTGACAATAATGCGCCCATGCTCATCTTCGCGATCTGCCAGCATATCGACAAATGAACGGTCAATCTTGAACACGTCAAACGGCAGGCGAGATAACTGTGAAAGGTTGGAGTATCCAGTCCCGAAGTCATCAATCGCAAAACGAATACCGAGTTTCTTGAGCTCCCCCATGTGGCTGAGTGCCTTCTCGGGATTTTGCATCGCCATGCTCTCGGAAATCTCAAGCTCCAGTTTCTTTGGATCAGCACCAGATTCCCGAAGCGCTTCGGTTACCACTTCACAAAAATCGGCACGTTCAAATTGCGCGGTTGAAATATTGACCGCAACACAAATGTCCAGCCCCATTTTTTCAAATTCGACAAGCTGCCTGCAGGCCTCCTCCAGCACCCATTTTCCCAGCGGCATGATCAGTCCACAATCTTCCGCCACGCTGATAAAATCCAGCGGTTGGATCATACCCCTTACCGGGTGGTTCCAGCGAACCAGCGCTTCGACGGCTTTTGGCAGGCCACTCGCACAGTCAATTTTTGGGTGATAGTGAAGCTCAAACTGATTACCATCCAGTGCCGCACGAAGATCAGATTCGATCTGCATGCGCGTCGATGCTTCATGGTTCAGTTCTTCAGAGAAATACCGAAATGTGTTCTTGCCCTCCTCCTTGGCTTGATACATTGCCATGTCGGCACTTTTGAGAATCTCTTCATAATCCGAGCCGTCACGCGGAAACGTTGCAATTCCAACCGATGCGCCGATGGAAATATGGGTGCCGTCGATTATGAACGGCACTTCAGTTGCGTGGATAATTCGTTTTGATACCGTTGCCGCATCTGTTTCGTCGCGAATTTCTGAGAGCAGAATGGTAAATTCATCACCGCCGAGCCTGGCGACCATTTGCTTGTTCTTCTTGGCTTCAAGTTCATCCGAATCCTGATCGGGATCCGCCGCATCGTGATCAATATCTTTCATGGTTTCAAACCCGATCAAATCTTCCGCGCGCAAAAGATTTCCAAGCCGTTCCGAAAACTGAGAGAGCAACTGGTCGCCAATATCATGGCCATAGGTGTCGTTTACCCGTTTGAAGCCATCAAGATCCACAAACAACAAGGCACCATTGCTGTTTTGCCGGACTGCCCTCTTTATCGCCCGGGTTAGTTCCATACGGAAAAACTCTCGATTGGGCAGTTGGGTAACCCGATCAACATAGGCAAGCTCATAAACTTGCTCGATATTCTGTTTGAGTGTCGTCATCATCGAAGCGAAAGCAGCACCAAGCTGTCGAATTTCCCTGGGGCCCTCAATCGCGACTTCCTGATCCATCTCACCATCACCGACCTGATTTGCCGAGCCGGTCAAGCGATGAAGTGGTCGCGTAATCTGGTTGATCTGGGCAATCGCCAAGAGAAGGCCGATTACAAGAACAGGTAACGCAGTAACGAAACTTGATTTGATGATTGACCAAGCCGAGCCGTTAAAATCGGGGGCACTTTCTACAAGCATAATTGAGCCAACGATGTTTGCAGAAATAAACGCGATTGCCAGGCCGCAGATAAGCGTCAAAAAGCGAAAACGGATTCCGCTTATTACCCCATTCAGCTTGGAAAACATCCTGCCACCTTATCCGGTACTAAGCCCACCGGTTCCCATTTACCCCAGCATTAAGACAGTAAACGCGATAGATTTAGTAAATATTCGCGTAAACCACCTTGATTTCAGGCGTTTTCTCGAGGCTGGGTTAACACTTGTATAATACCGGATTATGTAATTCTCGCTTGTCAGGGATATCCGGGTGTGACAAGCGTCAATTTGGACACCAGGCAAGAACCCAATGGCCTTGAGTGTTGCACCACTCGACCAATTGGAAATTTGCTACCAGTTCATGCCATTCCTGCAGTTAAATTTGAGCGACAACCTTCGCGGCAGCCTGTTGATGGTGATTGCCATGGCAGGGTTTGCGGTCAATGACGGATTTATCAAATTCGTAGGTCAAAACCTGCCGCTGGGGGAAATTCTTCTGATCCGGGGCCTGTTTGCAACAGCTCTTGTTGCGGTGATGGCCAAACTGCTGGGACAACTAAGACCCCTGTCAGCCGTAATGACAAAAGTAATGTTACTGCGAACCGCAGGTGACATTATCGCGACGGTTTCATTCCTGACGGCCCTGTTTAACATTCCATTTGCAAATGTAAGCGCCGTTCTGCAGGCGCTACCGCTCGTCGTAACCCTTGGCGCAGCGGTGTTTTTTGGTGAAAAAATCGGCTGGAGGCGCATGAGCGCAATCCTTGTTGGCCTACTGGGTGTGCTCCTCATTATCCGGCCCGGATTTGAAGGATTTAGTGTATTTTCTCTCTATAGCCTGATGGCTGTGGCAGGATCGACCATCCGGGACCTCGCATCAAGAAGATTGCCTGCCGAGATACCCAGTCTGTTTGCGAGTCTTGTCAATATAACAGGAGTTACAGTCCTCGGTGGCCTCATTGCACTTTTCCAGGAGTGGCAACCGGTGGAAGCAAGCCAATACGCTGCAATGGCGGCTGCCTCTGTTTTCCTCGTTATAGCTATTTTTGGAGTAACCGCCGCTATGCGTATTGGGGAGGTTGGCTTTGTGTCACCATTTCGTTATTTCGTATTGTTGTTTTCTATCCTCATTGGCATGATGTTTTTTGCCGAAATCCCCGACACAATAACAATTATCGGTTCATTGATCGTCGTCGCCAGCGGCATATATACGCTGTACCGCGAGAGAATAGTGCGGAAACAAATGATCACCGCACCCCCTACAAGATCATAATTCTGTCGCCTGCAATTGGCGTGACGTTTTTGACCTTGTATGCTCTACATTCCCGTAAGCTGCACCTTGCTTTCCAAACCAACAGGATTTCGCGATCAATTGACCACCCCCGATAAAACCCAGTACCTGATTTCGCCAGACCCAACTGACCCAAGGCTTTCGACCGAGGTTTCCGGCATAGATCACACCGGCAACACCCAGCAAACCCGGGTCGTACACGAGCGCGCATTGACACTGTTTCTGAATTCCCAGGAAGTAGTGACAATCATGACCATTGGCGATCATCCGGAGCTTCTGGCAATCGGATATCTAGTCAACCAGAACATGCTTGCCAGCCATGACGATGTCACCGAAGTTGAATATGACGAGGACTTGCAAGTTGTTGTTGTTCGCACCGGGAATGAAACCGATTTTGAAGAAAAAATGAAAAAGAAGGTCCGTACTTCTGGATGCGCTCAAGGCACTGTGTTTGGCGACATCATGGAGAGTTTTGACAAGATAAAGCTCCCGCCCGATGCAAAATTCAAGACAAGTTGGCTTTATGAGCTCACCAAAAAAATCAACACCACACCGAGCCTCTACCTGGAAGCGGGTGCTATCCACGGCTGCGTATTATGTGAGCAGGACCGGCCACTGGTCTATATGGAAGATGTGGGTCGTCACAATGCGGTCGACAAGATTGCCGGCTGGATGTTTACCAACAAAATAGAGCCAGGCGACAAGATTTTTTACACAACCGGGCGGCTGACTTCGGAAATGGTAATCAAGACTGCGATGATGGGAATTCCAATTTTGGTGTCGCGTTCAGGGTTTACCGCTTCCGGTGTAGAACTTGCCAGGCAGGTTGGACTGACACTTATCGGTCGGGCTCGGGGCAAACGCTTTTTGGCTCTGGCTGGTAAAGATCGCATCGAATTCGATGCGCAGGTGGATACCAACATCGAAGAAGAACCAGGCCACGCCCGCAAGGGTAGCCAATGACAATCGGGAAAGATACTACGCTTGGGGTTGTATTGGCAGGTGGACTTTCGCGGCGCATGGAGGGGCCGGAGAAAAGCTTGCTGCCCTTGGCGGGCGAACCACTGATCGCGATGGTTACCCAACGATTGGCGGCCCAAACATCCAAGCTCATCATCAATGCGAATGGCGACCCGAGCAGGTTCTCGTTTCTGGATTATGCAGTTGCACCCGATACACTTGATGGTCACGTTGGTCCCCTTGCGGGTGTTTTGACTGCAATGCGATGGGCCGACCAACATGCCCCAAACCTCACCCATATTCTAACTGCTGCTTCTGACACCCCGTTTTTTCCAATGGATTACGCCGAAAAAATGCAAAGCACTGCAAATGAACAGCAGATTGATATTGCATTGGCCTGTTCCAACGGACGCAGGCATCCGGTATTTGGATTATGGCCAGTGCGGCTGGCGGATGCACTTGAGGAATTTCTTGTGAAAGAAGAAGGGCGAAAAGTAATGCTGTTTGTTGAACGGTTTTCCAATTGCCAGGTAGAATTCAATAACGCGACAGGCCTCAATCAATCCTGTGATCCGTTTTTCAACGTAAATACGCCGGAAGATCTCCTTGAAGCAGAAACCATGGCATCATCAACAGGTGGAGCATGATCAACAAGAAGTGCTTTGGCATCTCTGGCTGGAAAAACGCCGGCAAGACCACCCTCGTTGCAGGTCTTGTGAAAGAACTGACAAACCGCGGCTTGATTGTCTCAACGGTCAAACACGCCCATCACGGATTTGATCTTGACCAACCCGATACGGATAGCCATCAGCACCGCTCCTCAGGCGCGCGCGAGGTAGCCATCGTTTCATCAATGCGTTGGGCTATCATGCATGAACTGACACACGAGGACGAACCTGCACTTGATGATATTTTACTCAGGCTTTCGCCGTGTGACCTGGTGTTGATTGAGGGATACAAGGGTGAGCCAATACCTAAAATCGAGATTATCGGCCCGGGCACACCAGATGAAGATCAAAGATGGCGGCAAGACGCCAACATTGTCGGGGTCGCAACGGATGAAGCTTTGGACGGTTGCAAATTGCCTGTCTTTCCGCGCGGCGATGTCTCAAAAATCGCGGATTTCATCCATGCCCATGTGAACACCGAGGTGGTCGATGCGTGACAAGCCTGCCAAACTGATCGATGACTGCTTCATTCATGACAAGGACCGTCTCCGGCATGAAGAAGCTCTGGCCATCCTGATGGAGCGCCTGGTTCCAATCGTCGAGCCTGAAACGATAAGCCTCGCCAACGCAAATAATCGTGTGCTTGCCAAAAGCATAATTGCCCCCCGCAACATTCCTGCTTTCGACAACTCCGCGGTTGATGGTTACGCATACGCGGCTTCGGATTTCGAAAATACCGGCGGGTTTTTCCCTCTTACTGCACGCATTGCCGCTGGAGACACAGACAAAATCGAGGTGCCCGCCAATACTGCTGCTCGAATTTTCACCGGCGCAAAAATGCCGCTGGGTACCGATACGGTAGCCATGCAGGAGGACTGTGAATCCCATGAACAGGATGGCACTGGCTTTATTGCAATCCCGCCTGGCCTGAGGTTGGGAGCAAACTGCCGCTTGTCGGGAGAGGACGTTGCAGCAGGATCACAAGTCGCGGGATCTGGTGAAGTTCTGCTTCCACAAGACCTCGCTGCAATTGCCTCAACCGGAATAGCTGACATTTCAGTTTTCAAACGCCTGCGGATTGCGTGCGTTTCAACAGGAAACGAATTACTGCGCCCGGGAGAGACATTCCAGGATGGTAGAGTTTACGATTCCAACCACTTCATGATTTCAAGTCTCTTGGAAAGAACGGGTGCCAAAGTCACCGATTTGGGCATTCACCCAGACAGCGCAGAAGCAATCAACAAGGCCCTGAATGACGCCACCACAGATCATGACGTGATTGTTACAACTGGGGGCGCATCCAAAGGCGAAGAGGACCATCTCATTGATGCTCTCGACACACTGGGCAAACGTCATGTTTGGCAATTGGCAATCAAACCGGGCAGGCCCATGAGCTTTGGCCAGATCGGCAACACTGTCATTTTTGTTCTTCCCGGCAACCCGGTTGCTGCATTTGTCTGTTTTCTGCTTTACGTTATGCCCTCCCTTACCCGTCTATCCGGTGCGGGTTGGCAAACTCCTCGGCGGTTTCCGATTCCGGCAGGATTTGAGATCCCATCCAAAAAGCCTGATCGCCGGGAGTTTTTAAGGGGGATTTTGGAAATGGACGAGCAGGGAAAACCGATCCTCAAGAAATTTCAGCGGGATGGTTCCGGGTTGATAAGTGGATTGAGGGAAGCAGATGGCCTGATTGAGGTTCACGAGGAAGTTACAAAAATCTCCACCGGCGATATGCTGAATTTCATCCCGTTTAGTGAGTTTGGCCTAATTTAGTGCTATGCTGATATTGCTATTCACTGAGCATTGATGCTGGTATAGCGCAAAACAAACAATAACGATCGCGCTGCAACCCACACGGCGCATTCGGGGGCACCAATAACAATATGAAACCCAAGCTACAAAAAGTCGCACCATCTGCGGATACGGAGCCGGTTCTGCATTTGAAAAACATCCACAAAAGGTATGGCGAACTGGAGGTAATCAAGGGTGTTGAGTTAAAAGCGTGTCCTGGTGAGGTTGTGGCGTTAATTGGCTCTTCGGGCTCTGGGAAAAGCACCCTGTTGCGATGCGCCAATTTGCTGGAAATTCCTCAAGAAGGCGACATAATTTTCGATGGGAACCCGGTTCATTGGAAACAGAAATATGGTGGCCGTGTACCGGCGGACATGAATGAGGTTTTAAAGCTACGCACCAATTTGAGCATGGTATTTCAGCAGTTTAATCTGTGGGACCACATGACGATTCTGCAAAATGTCATTGAAGCTCCAATAACCGTGTTGGGTAAAGACAAACACGAGTCTGAAGAATTGGGACGCGAACTCCTCGCCAAGGTTGGCATTGTTGAAAAATGCGACAATTACCCTTCGCAATTATCTGGTGGTCAACAGCAACGCGCAGCAATCGCCCGGGCATTGGCGATGGAACCAAAGGCCATGCTGTTTGACGAGCCAACAAGCGCGCTTGATCCCGAGCTTGAGGCTGAAGTTGTTGGCGTTATACGTAATCTGGCTGTCGAGGGACGTACGATGGTGCTCGTCACCCACGACATGAAACTTGCCCAAGATGTTGCAAACCATGTAATATTTTTGCATCAAGGAGTAATTGAAGAGGAAGGGAAACCTTCTCAGGTATTTGGAAAAACCAAATCAAGTCGCTTGCAGCAATTTTTGAGCGCTACTGCAAGCGCCTGAAAAAATTAAGGGGCGTTCAAACGTAGGGAGAAGAAATATGAAAAGACTTGTGATTGGGGCAGTTTTTGCGGCCCTAACTGCTGGCACGGCATTTGCTGCTGACACGGTTCGCATGGGTACAGAGGGTGCATATCCTCCATACAATTTCGTGAATGATGCCGGTGAAATTGATGGTTTCGAGCGCGATGTCGGTGACAAGCTGTGCGAAATCGCGAAACTCGAGTGCACATGGGTGAAGAATGACTGGGACAGCATCATTCCAAACCTCGTTTCCGGCAACTATGACACCATTATTGCTGGCATGAGCATTACCGAAGAACGCGATCAGGTAATTGATTTCACAGAGGAATATTTCCCAGCAGATCCAAGCTCTTACGTTGGCTTGAGCAGCTCAAGTGATGACGCCATAACTGGTGTTGTGGCCGCTCAAACTGCTACCATCCAGGCCGCATATGTTGCAACCTCTGGTGCAACTGTTGTTGAATTCAAGACACCGGATGAGACCATCGCTGCGGTTCGTTCCGGTGAAGCTGATGCGGTGCTTGCCGATGATGCATTCTTGAAAAAATTCGTCGAAGAAAGTGGTGGAGAGCTCAAGTTTCTCGGACCTAAAGTCGCCATTGGCGGCGGCATCGGTTTGGGCATCCGTGAAAGTGACGGCGAGCTAAGGGCCAAACTCAACGTTGCAATCCAGACAATGAAATCAGACGGTTCATTGAATGCATTGATTGCAAAATGGTTTGATGGTCGCGACGGCGGTTACTGATTCTGATGATTTTGCCGGGGCATGTGAGTGTCCCGGCATCACTCCTTTGAGGCACCCATTCACCAATTGAGGTATTCGTGCCGAACACAAAACCTAAAATAGTTGTTATCGGCGCCGGAATCATAGGTGCATCAACGACACTCCATCTTGCAAAGTCTGGTGCCGATGTAGAGTTGATAGATGAATCAACCCCTTCTAACCAGGCAACCATTGCTTCCTTTGGTTGGATCAACGCCAACACCCCCACGAACAAAAATTACTTTCGCTTTCGCATGAACGCCATTGACCGCTGGAAAACCCTGATTGCCGAGTACCCATCTCTGCCGGTTCGTTTTTCCGGCAGCATCGATTGGGACATGGATGAAAATGAGATCGAGCCTACCCATGAACTCTACCAGGAACTGGGTTACGATTCCGATTTAATCGACACCAAGCGTATTGAAGAACTTGTTCCAACACTCGAGGATGCACCTAAGGTTGCTATCATCAACCATTCCGAAGGCGTTGCAAATCCCGATCTGATTGCCAATGCCTTCGTGGAACTGGCAAAGCAGCACGGAGCAACCGTTAGAAGCGACACCAAAGTTGAGTGGCTGGACACAACCGGCAATCAAGTCAATACCGTCGTCACCCAGTCAGGCAGGATTGATTGTGATTACGTCATTGTTTGCACGGGAACTCAAACCGGCACCTTGCTTTCTCCCCTCGGAATTGAGGTTCCACTGGACAAAATCAAAGGAATGCTTGCAAGAACAAATCCCCTTGGCAGCATGTGCGACTATCTTGTCAGCATGCCGGATTTGCATTTTTGGCAAATGGAGGATGGCAGCCTCATTGTCGGTGAAAATCAGGCTGGCGATACTCTGACCACCTCAACAAAGAAACAGAAACAGTTGTTCCACGAACGTCTGAACAATCGCCTGCCGCAAACCAGTGACACCAAAATTGAGACCATCTCCACAGGTACTCGCCCCGTTCCTTCCGACGGCATGCCAATTGTTGGTGCTGCAGGCTCGTTTTCAAATCTGTATGTGGCCGTATTGCATAGTGGTATTACGCTTGCACCCATCATTGGTAGCTCACTGGCCCGAGAAATTATTCGTGGGGAAACTGAGCGTAATCTTGAAGATTATCGTCTCGCCCGGTTTGATCAACTTGCTAACACAAATAACCCGCTCACAGCGGCGGGAGCATCAGCATGATGAGTTTTTGCGGCGACCCGGCGAGCTTGGCGGGATATCAATGGTGGCTTTGTTATCTCACCAACAACAACCATTTTTCGCTCTATTCCAGCTTCCTGACGGTTATGGCGCTGTTAGCTCTCACTGCACCGCTGGCAATGATTCTCGGGTTTGCAGGTGCACTGGCACGCCGCTCCGGAATTTTCCCCCTGAACCTGTTCGGTCAAATCTATACCAGCCTGGCGCGGAGCGTACCGGAAATAATATTCTTTCTGTTTGTACCAATCGCGATGGATCAGGCATTTGAATATATCCGCCACAAAATCAAATGCCCGGAAGTTACTGACCCAGTCTACCAAGGCAATGATTTTGTGGTTTGTGCCGCAGCCAAGCTACCGCTCAGCACATCTGACGCATGGGTTCATTCCACTTACGGCTTCCTGCTGGCGGCTTTGGGTTTTGCAATTGTCTTTGGTGCCCATGCTGCAAATACTATTCATGGCGCCCTGAACGCGGTACCGAAAAACCAGCTTGAGACGGCAGCATCTTATGGGATGTCCAGGCGCCAATCCTTTTGGCGCATACACTTGCCTCAAATGTGGGGGTATGCACTCCCTGGTCTTTCCAATCTCTGGATGATTTTGATCAAGGCAACGCCGCTGCTGTTTTTGCTCGGGGTTGAAGATATGGTCTATTGGGCAGGCCAAATATCCGGCACCAAAACCGCCGCCTACTACGACTACCCGCATGGGGACTGGCGTCTCGGATATTTCGCAGCACTTTTGGTATTCTACCTATTGATGACCAGGGTCAGTGAAATAGTTTTCGGTCGGCTAAGCGCCCATTTTGCCACTGGTCAGGCAACGCTGGGTGGTGGCTCAACTCAAGGGCTTCAAGCATGAGTTGCGCCCAGACATTTACAGATTACGCCTTGCGCTCGATCGGTATTGGCCAGCGACTACTGCCAAAATCAGACATAACCCTGTGCGAGCAGTTCGTGTTAATCGGCAGCGGAATGATCTGGAACATTTATTTTGCTGTTCTGGCCATCGCCACCGGGTTCATGTTTGCCACCGCTTTGGCGCTTGCAAAGGCGAGTGACAACAAATTTTTAAATTACCCCGCAACAACATTCATATTCATATTTCGCGGATCACCCCTGTTCATTCAATTTTTCCTCGCATATGAAACATTTGTCCTGCTGCCAAAGCTCGGGATAGACATCAATATGGGGATTGCAACAATCACTGCGGAGACCCGATGGCTAACCAAAGCCTGGCTTGGTGCACTTGTAGTCTTGTTTTTCAACACATCAGCTTATAGTGCCGAAATCTTTTATGGCGCCTATAATTCAGTTCCAAAAGGAGCAGTGGAAGCTGCAGAAGCCTATGGAATGCGGGGCTTCACACGATTTAGGCGGATCATCTGGCCGACGATGCTTCGGCTGGCCTGGCCTTCATACACCAACGAGGCAATTTTCATGTTCCATGCCACTACTCTGGTGTTCGTTTCCAGTTTTCCAGCCTGGCGCCAAAAAGGAGATGCGCTCTATTACGCAACCTATTTTGCGGAAATGACCTTCAATCCGTTCATACCCTATCCAATTGCCGCCGCATATTTCATAGGCTTCACCATTCTGCTCATCCTGGCGTTTTCGTTGGTGAACCAGCGGCTAAACCGCCACATTGATCCCAAAGAGCGCAAAAAAATTCGCTACCGCCCACAGATCATCAGGTAGGTTAGACATGATGCCCCCGGAGCCAATCCAGGGGCATCAATCTTCATTAGCCGTAACGGTATGGACGGCCAGCTTTCACCATGTCGGCGTTGTACTGTTTGAAGATATCGACAACGCGGCGTTTGGTGTCCGACTCTGCAGCAATCTCTTCCCAGAATACCTGTGCAGCATCCTCGACTGTTTTCCATTCTTCATCCGGAATGGATGTCAGTTCCATCTTGGGTCCGTTGACGCGAAGTGCTGCTTCACCGCCCCAATACCACCACTGGCGATAGTAGTGTGACTGATCACAACAGACGCGGAACAGAGTTTGCAGATCTTCAGGCAATTCGTTCCAGCGATCCATATTGGCAAAGAACGACCCCGCCCACGCACCAGAGATATTGTTGGTCAGGAAGTAGTTCGTCACATCAGCCCAGCCAACCGTGTAATCTTCAGTGATGCCCGACCAGGCAATGCCATCAAGCTCGCCGGTTTGAACCGCAACCTCGATGTCTTCCCAGGGAAGGGTTACAGGTACCACCCCGAATTGAGTCAGGAAACGACCCGCGGTTGGGAAGGTGAACACACGCTTGCCCTCAAGGTCAGCGAGGCTTCGGATTGGGTCTTTGGTTGCAAAGTGGCATGGATCCCATGAACCGGCAGAAATGTGCTTTACGCCGACTTTGGAATACTCTTCCTCCCAAATTTCGTTGAGGCCATACTGGTTAAACAATACAGGCACATCCAGCGAGTAGCGTGATCCGAACGGGAAGTAGCCACCAAACACCGTGACTTCAGTAGGTGACGCCATTGAGTCATCGTCCGACTGAACCGCATCAATGGTGCCCTTCTGCATCGCCCGGAACAATTCACCGGTTGGCACCAACTGGTCGCCAAAGAACAGTTCAATCTGCATCCGGTCACCAGCGATCTTGTTAAACATCTCAATCGCAGGCGTGATGACGTGAGCCGCCAATGAAGCACCGGCATAAGTTTGCATGCGCCATTTGATTGTTGACTGGGCAATCGCCGGCGTGGCAAGCGCCACGGCTGGGGCTGCGATTGCAGCACCTTTGATAAACTTACGTCTTGTGGTCATAACACTTCTCCTTGCTGTTATTTTTCTTGTTTTACTGCTCGCTCCTTCTCGGAGTTCTCCTTATTTTCCGTAAACATAGTCAGGCAACCAAAGCGCGATCTGTGGAAACACCATGATCAATATCAGGGCCAGCAACATTACGCAGACGAATGGAAAGATCGACCCATAAATGTCCCGCAGGGTGATTTCAGGCGGCGCCATCGCCCGCATCAAAAACAGATTGTAACCAAATGGCGGCGTCATGTAGGCAATCTGGGTGGTGATTGTATAAAGCACCCCATACCAGATGAGATCAAATCCCAGCGCACCGACCAACGGTACGTATAGCGGTGCAACAATCACCAGCATCGCTGTGTCATCGAGGAAAGTGCCCATCAGCAGAAACGACATCTGCATCAAAACCAGGATGACCCACGGCGATAATCCCAACTGGTCGGTAAACAGATTATCAATAGCGCGGACCGCTCCAAGCCCGTCGAAAACTGCACCGAAACCAAGCGCAGCCAGAATGATCCACATGAACATGCATGAGATAGCCAGGGTTTGGCGTACAGAAACCTCGAATACCAGTTTTGTCATGCGTCCCTTGAGAAGGGCAGCAACAAATGCAGTCATCGCCCCAATTGCGGAACTCTCAACCAGGCTAGTCCAGCCGTTCACAAACGGCACCATCATGGTAGCAAAAATAGCAATTGGCAGAACACCAGCACGCAAAAGTCGTAGTTTTTCACTGAGCGGTACGTCACGTTCTTCTTTTGGTAAGGCTGGTCCAAGCTCCGGCTGAATGCGGCAGCGAATATAGATGTATATGATAAACAGCGCAGCCATCATCAAACCCGGTAAAACGCCTGCAAGCCACAATTGCCCCACTGGTTGGCGTGCAATCATTGCGTAGAGAACCAGCACAACGGATGGTGGCACTAAAATACCAAGCGAAGATCCTGCCTGGATCACGCCAGTTACCATGCGTTTGTCATATCCCCGACGCAGCAGCTCCGGCAAAGCAATGGTCGCACCAATTGCCATCCCGGCAACCGAGAGGCCATTCATTGCTGAAACCAATACCATCAGCCCAATGGTTCCGATTGCCAGCCCACCATTAATCGGCCCCATCCAGACGTGGAACATTTTGTAGAGATCATCGGCAATTTTCGATTCCGACAGTATGTAACCCATGAAGATGAACATCGGCAGCGTCAAAAGCGGATACCATTTCATCAACTTCATCGCCGAGGAAAATGGGATGTCAGATCCGCCGGTTCCCCAAAGTGAAAGGGCAGCAATGGCAGCAATCGCTCCAATGGCACCAAACACTCGTTGGCCAGTCATCAGCATCAGCATCATTGCCGCAAACATGAAAATAGCGATCATTTCCTGGGACATTAAATTTCCATCCCGCGAATTTTCGCAATGTCTTTGATCAATTCTGAAATTGCCTGCAGCAACATCAGGAAAATTCCAAAACACATGAGAACCTTGATTGGCCACAGATACGGGCGCCAGGCTGTTGAACTGCGTTCCAGTCTTCCAATTTCTTCAGAGCCCGTAAGAAGGCCAGTGAAAAAGCTGAAAGGCTCGTCCGAATAGTGGCCAAATGAATACGCGGTTGAGGCAAACGCCCCATAAAGCAGCACACCCAGATAAAAAAGCAGGAACAATACAGTAAACGCATCAACCTGCGCTTTGCGGCGATCACTCCATTCGCCATAGAACAAATCCATGCGAACATTGGAGCCGAGTTGGATCGAATACGGTCCACCCAGTATGTAGTAGGCAACCATTAGAAACTGCGCGATTTCAAGAGTCCAAAGCGATGGCAGAAAAAATGTCTTGGAAATCGATGACCACAGCAAGACCCCGATCATCACAAAGATCATATACATGGCCAACCGTCCGATGGACCGGTTGAATTTTTCTACATAGCGTACATAAGCTTTGACTGCGTTGGGCATCTACCAATTTCTGATAACGGCGGAGCCTCCTAGAGTGCTAATTCTTCATAAAAAAGGCAAGCGGGCAGCTTGCTACTTCAGTCTAAGAACATCACACAAAAAGCTCCACTTTCTCAAACCTCCTGACATCAACCAATCCAATGTCAGAAATTCTGAGCTCGGGAATAACAACGAGTGCCAAAAGCGAATGTTGCATATAGGCGTTATTGAGAGTGCACCCCATCTCAACCATTGCCTGAACCATTTGATCGGCCTTTGCTGCAACGAGCCCGGGCAGCTCGTCGGACATCAATCCGGCAATTGGTAAATTGACCAGAGCCAACTCCTTACCCTCATTGAATACCGCAACACCGCCTTGCACTTCCCGCAACCGGTTTGCCGCCAGCGCCATGTCATTGTGATCCGTTCCAACGACAATCATGTGGTGACTGTCATGCGCAACCGTTGCTGCCACCGCACAATTCTTGTTGTATCCAAATCCAGATACAAAGCAGTTGGTTACCGCTCCCGTGGCCCGGTGCCGCTCTACGATTGCAATCTGGCAAACATCTGCCTCCCGATCCATTTGAACTTCGCCGTTCCGAACTGTCAACTCACGCTCCAGTGCTTTGGTGGGGGCCTGGTTTTCAACAACACCTATCACCCGCGCCACTACCTTGCTTGCTTCATACGGCGCCTCAATTTTGAAGTCTGCTGCCTCCAGATCGCCTTTCATATTGACTGTATTGCGTACGTGATCGGGATAGGTGAATTCAGGCATAGAAAGTTTGATGCCATCGTGATCAGAGGCAAGTTCACCGCGTGCATAAACCGCATCGATTTCAAGTTTTGGCAGGTCTGAAACAATCAGAAAGTCCGCCCGCCGTCCCGGTGTGATGGAACCAAGCTCACGCTCCATCCCGAAATGGCAGGCAGTATTTAAAGTTGCCATTTGAAGTGCGACAACCGGATCCAGCCCTTCATCAATCGCATGCCGTACAACCCGGTTCATATGGCCATCATGAACCAATGTAGCGGAGTGACAATCATCAGTGCACAAAATGAAATTACGAGGATCAAGCCCGCGTTTAGTGACTGCCGTAATCTGGCTTGCCACATCATACCAGGCTGAGCCGAGACGCAGCATGGCCCTCATCCCCTGACGCACCCGTGCAATGGCGTCTTCTTCACGAGTTCCCTCATGATCATCGGCCGGGCCACCAGCCACATATGCATGAAACGGCGGCCCCAGATCAGGTGAAGCGTAATGGCCACCAACAGTTTTTCCCGCATCTTTAGTAGCGGCAATCTCACCCATCATCTTTGGGTCACCAGTTGCAACACCGGGGAAATTCATCACTTCCCCCAGCCCGACAATGTTGGGCCAGGTCATTGCATCGCGCACATCTTCCACCCCCAGTTCCGCACCGGCATTTTCCAGACCAGGAGCAGAAGGTACGCAGGACGGCATTTGGACGAATACGTTAATCGGCAGACCAGCCGCCTCGTCATGCATCAACCGCACCCCCTCCATCCCAAGCACATTGGCAATTTCATGCGGATCAATGAACATCGAGGTCGTACCATGAGGAATTACAGCACGAGCAAATTGCGTTACCGTCAGCATCCCGCTTTCCACATGCATATGCGCATCACACAAACCGGGCACGAGATAACGGCCACCGGCATCAATCACTTCCGTATCATCGCCAATCGTGTGCAATGCATCCTCGCCGCAATAGGCAAAGCGTCCTCCATAAACCGCAATCTCACTCTCAGGGATGATCTCGCCGGAATGCACATTTACCCATTGGCAATTACGAACAACAAGCGCTGCCGGTTTTCGGCCAACAGCAACATCCACCAGCTCAGGAGCCATTTCAGCCCAGCTTTTGAGTGTACTCATTGTGCTTGCAACTCCTTTGAGATCATCGGCTTGAACACCCAAATACCTGCCGCCTGGTTTTCATACTCGTTTTTCTTCGTGGTCATTGTAATAAATTCATTGCGTGCCCAACGCTCAGAGAAGTTCCGATAAAACCGGGACAAGAAATGTCCGCTTTGCCCCGTCGACTGGATAAAAATCGAACTATCCATATTGTCCAGATCATAAATCGCCCGGTAGGCAGAGGCAGAGCGACTGTGATAGGGCTGCGCCTTGCTAAAATCCGTCTGTCCACGCATCAACGTATATGGCCCGCCGGCGCTTGGCACTTCTATACTGAACAACGAGGCGAGTACCCCAATTCTCGCAAAGGGACGATGTTCGCCATAGGCGATATGCGCAGCACCATATCGCCACTTCTGCCAATCGTTTCCGTGCAACTCGGTAAGTTCGTTGATAGCCTCATCCAGCGCATCGCGCAAAATCTCGCTGCAATCTTCATCAGCGGTGGTTCTAAATCTGTCACACCAATTTCGAACACCGGAAGTTTCGAGTAATCTCAATAAAACTGTCACCTTACCCTTTTCGAAATATTCATAAAACTCACCAAGCTCATCCGCCAGAATTGCCCTATGCAAATGCCTGAACCAGGCCAGCATGATCAACGGCTCTGGCCTGTCTGCGTCCATGCGACCATCCCAAGCCTGCAGGGCCGCGAGCAATTCATCGCCCGATCCACCGCTGGTTGTCATTGTTTGAAACGCAATATTCCTCAACCGGATCATCGCATCAGAATATGTGTCAGCCATGATTTCGCGTGAGGCAGCAACATTGTGTTTTTGGTCTGCCTCGATCACCAACTGCTCTACCCGGTCCTGACGAAAGTGCTCAGCCCAGTCATGGGTGATATGACGGGAATAGTCATCGGGTAGAAAGTTCGCATTTGCTGTTGCAAGCGCGCCACTGGAAGGGTTCGTGATCTGCGGCAATTCGTCAAACGGAATATATCCCTGCCACTCATACACCGGCTCCCATCCAAGTACTGGTGCCCTGCCATGCACCAGATTGTCTTGATGCCTTACCGGCGCACGACCCGGCGCCACCAGGGCGATATTACCATCCACATCACCAACAACCATCGACTGCATTGGTGAAACAATTGCACGGGCTGCTTCAACAAAATCACCGGTCGATTTTGATAACGAAATGTCAATTGCCGCATCCAGTGTCGTATCATCAGGCGTAAGGGCAGCCCATTTTAACGCCGCTACATGATCATCGGGAAGTATCCGCTTGAGGTTGCGATAACTATCAGGAAGCACCGGTCCATGACGCGTTTCGCGCCGGGTGAATACATAAGGTTCTTCTCCAGAAACCTGTATGGTTTCCTCACTTTCCAAAAATCTTCTCCAGCCAAATTCTGTGCGATATACCTCGGGATTGTCCGGATTGATTTGTTCCACATACAAGTCCTGCGCATCCAGGCCCGTCGTTGTAAGTCCCCATGCGAGCCGGTCATTTCGACCTGCAAGAATGAGCGGCGTACCGGGCAGGCTTGCGCCAATAACATGGCGTTGCTCCCCATCATGTTGAAAAGAAACATGCGCCAGGTAAAATACCGAAGGAGCCGTTAGACCAAGGTGCGGATCATTTGCAAGGATCGGCTTTCCGCTGATGGTTCTTGCCCCGGAAATTACCCAATTGTTTGAAGCGCTTTGCCCTGTCGGCCACATGAATGCTTTTTCAAGCCTGTCTTCAGTTCGTTCAAAAACCTCAATTTTGGCAGATTGTTTTCCCGAAATACTAAACCCATACAGTTCTCGCAGATCGGGCAGAGGCGGCGGGTTTTCCTTCGGCCCATAAGGTACAACATCCTCAATCTCTCTTGGGGTGAAACCACGGGCGGCAAGTGCAAGCCGCTGAATTTCATATCCAATGTTTTGATCGAGTGTTAGCGCCATAACTTTGACAACAAGCCCGCCCTGCCATGCCTCCCAGGGTTCCGGCGTATGTTCCACTATTGAAAACTCTGGCGGCAAGCTCGACTCAAATGCCCGGGTCTTGCGCCTCATATAGGAATTCACACCAGCAACGTAGGCTTCGAGAATTGCCCTGGTTTCAGGTCTGAGATTATCGAAGGACTGCTTTGCGCTTTCTGTCATATTGAGAGTTCGCAGAAAAACATCGCTTTCAAGTGTCGCTGACCCGAACATCTCGGACAAGCGTCCCTGCCCAGCCATTCGCTGAACTTCCATTTGCCAAAGCCGATCACGGGCATGGACAATTCCCATCACTCTTGCAGCAGCCATTTGTGACTGTGCTTCGATGTGGGGAATGCCTTCTTGATCGAATACAACACGAACCTCTTCTTCAAGGCCGTCAATCTCTGAAAACCCGCTTTCAGCAGGAATCGAGCGAAGTAGGATCATGTAAATAATTGCTGCAACCACCAAGCCAAGCAGGCTCAACAACAAGGTGCCGCACAACAACCATTTGATAATTCGAACCATTGTTGTATGCCTTTGTTTCCGCTTCAATATTGCAGGCGCAGACTGGTACTTTGACAGAAAGGTTTCATCAATGGCAAGGGTTGGATTCATCGGACTTGGTGTTATGGGTTATCCAATGGCGGGGCATATCGCCAAGGCTGGACACGAGCTTACCGTCTACAACAGATCATCTCAAAAATCCGAAGCCTGGGTGGCCGAACACGGTGGCAATTCTGCCAAAACACCAGCAGATGCCGCAAAGGATTGCGATTTTGTGTTCTGCTGTGTTGGCAATGATGATGATTTGCGCTCGGTAACACTGGGTGAAGAAGGTGCATTTGCTTCAATGAAGCCCGGCGCTGTGTTTATTGACAACACAACAGCATCGGCAGCAATTGCCCGCGAACTGTCAACAGCTGCTGCGTCGCACAAATTTGATTTTCTGGATGCACCCGTATCAGGTGGTCAGGCAGGGGCGGAAAACGGTGCTTTGACGGTCATGATTGGCGGCGATGAGGATGTATTCAATCGCGCCCAACCGGTGATTGATTGTTACGCAAAGATGACCGGCTACATGGGGCCAGCAGGCAGTGGTCAGCTCACAAAAATGGTCAATCAGATTTGCATTGCAGGGCTGGTACAAGGCCTTTCCGAAGGCATTCACTTTGCTCAAAATGCTGGCCTCAACGTCGACACGGTCATTGATGTGATTTCCAAGGGTGCTGCCCAGTCCTGGCAAATGGAAAACCGTTGGCAGACCATGAACAACGGCGAATACGAACACGGATTTGCCGTTGACTGGATGCGCAAGGATCTTGATATCTGTCTGACGGAAGCACGCAAAAACAACAGCCACCTACCCGTCGCGGCCCTTGTGGACCAATTCTACTCGGAAATTCAGAAAATGGGCGGCAGCCGCTGGGATACCTCAAGTCTGCTTGCACGTTTGAAAAATGCATGACAACAGGCTTTCCGGGGTCGCATCAACGAACAATTAAACCCCGACCCTGCGGCGCGAAACACATGTAATTCGATTGGCTAATCTGGTGTAAGTCATGGCGATCTCAGACCACCACATCCTGTTTCGCGATGAGATCGCCGGTAATTCCGTGCTGTTCGAAAATCCGTCCGATATCCTTTTGGCGCATTCAGCCGAAGAGCTGGAGCAAACGCTCAACGAGGTCGAAAAGCTGCGAAAGCAGGGCAAATGGTTGGCTGGATACCTAACCTATGAAGCCGGATATCAGCTGGAACCCAAGCTACGTCCCTTGATGCCAAAGAAACGCCGCGCACCCCTCGCCTGCTTTGGCGTATTCGACGGCCCCTCCCCCAAGGATCGGCGCTCAGGCAGCAATCCGAAGAAACGCACATACTTTGGAGAACCGAAGGCAGGTTGGGATTTTGAACGCTACAAACGGAAATTCGATACACTGATCAATCACTTGAAGATGGGCGATTGTTATCAGGCAAACCTCACATTCCCCATGCTTTCAAAATGGAGCGGCGATCCTTTCGAACTTTTTAACCGGCTTGGCGAAATTCAGCCAGTGGGTCATGCAGCTTACGTCCAGTTGGCCGGTCCGGTGATCTTGTCACGTTCACCTGAGCTGTTCTTCCGGATTGAAGCTGACAGGTGGATTGAATCCCGCCCGATGAAAGGCACCGCTCCGCGGGGAAAAACTCCGGCACAGGATGCTGCCATCGCAGAAGAGCTGAAAAACGATCCCAAGAACCGAAGTGAAAATGTGATGATCGTTGACTTGCTACGCAACGACATTTCGCGAATGAGCGAAGCCGGTTCTGTTCATGTGCCGGAACTTTACGAACTCCAGACTTTTGCGACCCTGCATCAACTCATTAGCCGGGTGCGTGGAAAACTTAATCCGGAAACCCGGATAATTGATATTTTTCGCGCACTTTTTCCGTGCGGATCAATCACCGGCGCACCGAAAATCCGGGCGATGGAAATCCTGCACGAATTGGAAGAACAAGATGCGCGCGATGTATATTGTGGCGCCATCGGCTGGGTTGAACCCTCTGGTATCATGCAATTCAATGTACCCATTCGTACAATCAGCCTTTACGAAAATGGCACCGCCCGCTTCAATGTCGGAGGTGGCATTATCCTCGGCTCAACCGCAGAATCGGAATATGAAGAATGTCTGGTGAAAGCCAAATTCACGGAAGCATTGGCGGGAATGTCTCGCTAATCGAAACCTTGCGGTACGACCCGCAGGAAGGTTTCATCCGGAAAGCCCTGCATCTGGAGCGGCTCGCTGCTTCTGCCAAAGCGCTCGGCTTTCGATATGATGAGGCTCTTGTCGATCTAGCGTTACAGGAAAAAATGGAAGATGATTCCAGCTTACGCATTCGCATTGAGCTCTCACAAGATGGCTCCTGCGAAGTAACAGCCCAGCCCTTCACACTGCAATCCACTGAAACCTGCTGGAAGCTGGCAATTTCGAAAACGCGTCTTAACTCCAGCGACGAATTAATCACCCACAAAACTTCACGCCGGGCGACTTACGAGGCAGCTCGCTCGGAGTATGACGAACAAACCGCAAATGAAGTGATCCTCTTAAACGAGCATGGCCAGATATGTGAAGGAACGATCACGAACATTTTTGTACGATTTGACGACGATACGCTTCACACGCCGCCACTTTCCTGCGGATTGCTACCTGGTGTGCTACGTCGCGAACTTCTCCAAAGAGGGCAAGCCATGGAAACCGTGTTGATACCTGATAACCTGGAAAGTGCACGTGAGGTTTTTGTCGGAAATTCACTGCGTGGTTTGATTGCTGCCAGACTAATTTAACTCAATCACACAGACTGATCAGGACTTGGATGATTTTTCCAAACCCAGATACTCAAGCGGCAAATGGGTTGTTTCCTTGATTCGTTCCATCGCAAATGCAGAAGACACTTCTTCAATGTCGATGGATGAAACGAGCTTCTTGTAAAACTGGTCATAAGCAGCAATATCCGGCACTACGACCTTCAACAAATAATCCACCTGCCCACTCATTCTATAAAAGCCAGATACCTCGGGAAAGGTCGTAATCAACTCGGCAAATCGACGAAGCCACTCATCATTGTGCTTGTCCGTCTTGATTGAAACAAACACTGTTACGCCGGCATTGACCTTTTCCGGGTCCAGGATTGCAACCCGCTTTTGAATAACCCTGTCTTCCTCAAGTTTCTGGATACGCCGCCAGCACGGGGTCGTCGAAAGGCCCACCTTGCGTGCCACATCAGCCACTGGCAGCGTCGCATCCTCCTGGAGGATCGAGAGGATCATTTTGTCCGTTCTATCCAATTCCTTGGTCCTTCAATCAAACAACAAGAAAACACAATCTCACAAACTTCCTATAATTGGAACCATTTTCTCTGCGTAGTTTGTTTGTCTCAGGAATATAGAACAAAATTCTCAGTTTAGGTGATCAGCTTTGCTACGGTCTTTTGCAACTCCGGCAGTAATTCAGTTGCAAACCAGGGGTTCTTTTTGATCCAGCCACTATTGCGCCAGGAGGGATGCGGCAGGGGCATAATTTTCGGTTTTGATGAACCTTCATAAATTGACCGCCAATTTTGAACGGTCGCCGTCAAGGTTTTCTCAGCCTGTGCTCCCAGATAGTGCTTTTGAGCATACATCCCGATAACCAGCAGCAATTCGATTTGATCCATCACCTCAAAGACCTTGGCCTGCCAGGTTCGTGCGCACTCCTTGCGGGGCGGCAGGTCTCCACCCTTTGCATCCAGTCCCGGAAAACAAAACCCCATCGGGGTAATCGCAAGCTTGTCAGGATTGTAGAAAGTGGCATCATCAATCCCCATCCACTCGCGCAACCGGTCACCGGAGGGATCCGTAAATGGCTTGCCCGATGCATGTACCCGTGTGCCGGGCGCCTGCCCGATAATCAGCATTTTGGCGTTCGACGATAAAACCGCAACCGGACGAGGTTCATGCGGCAATGGCGAGCCGTCAGGCGAATCAACACAAATTCGGCAACGGCTTATCTCAGCACTAAGATCCCGGATTTCCTTAGTCTTGCTCATCATATTCCCTATCTGCGTAGTCGCTAGAATGCACCATTAAAACCCAAGCAATTTGCCCAGCCACTCGACAACACCAGCGCCATCATCATCACCACGTGTTTTGCGCCAGTCTGATGGTCGTTCAAACTCCCCGGCCCAAATTCCGCGCTGGTTTTTACTCGCATCAAGCTCCTCGTCTTCATAACTGCCGAATGAGACAGCCCATCCGTCGCGAACCATTCTTCGGTTGAGCTCAATTCCGGCAACTGTGCAACTGGCAAGTAATCGACCATATCGGTCTTCCTCCCAGCCTTCGCAAACAACCGACCGTCCACCAATTAATTTCCTCAACCATTGAGCAGCCTGTTTGCCACAGTTTGAGTTCGTTTCGACCGATTTGCAAATTTGCCCATACTCCGGCGCATCTATGCCTTGTAACCGAATTTCCACATCTCCAACTTCAATACTATCACCGTCAATGACCCTCGCGCTGCCCGTTGGAGATACCCCTGAACGCTCGGCAAACCAGGCGGATAAGAGCGCAACACCACCCAGAAGCACCAGGGCCGCCAAAATATCCCGAACTCTTGCTCTCAATCCTCGACGTCTTCGCCGCATGCTGTGCCATCAGTCTCCATAAACCTAACAGCATATTAACCAATTTTCGGCATGCAGATAGAGCGGGAAAACGGACATGGGCAATTGGCTTCCAATGCCATTCACAATCTATGACGATACTTGAATCAATTTCGCCGGATAAAAACGTTCTTGACGTTCGCAAGAAACGAAGTGCGACTTCCAAATCTGTTGGAGATTTGCGCAAGCGCCTGACTGCGGCTGGCAAACAGGGCATTGCCTACGAAATCGAACTGCTAACGGGGTTTGCCCGCAATCAAATGAATGCCGGCTATTCAATGCCACTATTTGTAACTCTGGTTGCAGCAGTTGGTGCATCATGGACCGGATGGTTTCTGGCAAGCCTGTGGGCCCTTGTAACCGCACTCTCCCACCTCCTGCTGGGCGTGCTTTCAAAGCGGTTTTTGAGCATCGAGCGCACCGAAGACGATCTACCAAAATGGCGGCGCAATTTTTTCTTTGGCCAGTTAATGGTTTCTGCAAGTTGGGCAAGCTTCGCATTTTTCGATTGCATGGCGTGTAGCGGCTATCAATATCCCATCATTCAGTTTTCCACGCTGCTTGTTTTTCAGGCGGTTACCGCAATGCTGTCTTATTCATTTGGTCGCAGCGTATTAATCATGGCGGCACCAGCCAGCATCATTCTGGCAACGCGTTTCCTCACCAGCTACGACACTGCCATGCTCATTATGGGGCTGATCATTGTCGTGGCGCTGCTGTTTTTCTACTTGATTGCGGATCGCTTCAAACGGTCTGTGATCACCATGCTTGGTCACGCAACCGAAAAAGAGACCCTGATCGTTGAACTTGAAACCGCCAAGTCGTTTTCTGAGGAAGCAAGAAGCCGCGCCGAGGAGGCCAATCTCGCCAAATCTAGATTTCTCGCAACCATGAGCCATGAACTGCGTACGCCACTCAATGCAATTCTCGGGTTTTCGGAGATCATGCGGGATGAAATCATGGGGCCGGTTGGCAATGACACCTACAAGGATTACGTGAAAGACATTCACGATTCCGGTGCTCACCTGCTCAACTTGATCAACGAGATCCTAGACATCTCGAGGATAGAGGCAGGAAAACACGAACTCAATGAAGAAAAATTCCGGCTTGTGAACATTGCCGACGAAGCTCTGCACATGATCAAAATCAAGGCCAAGCAAAAGGGCGTGAGTTTGATGCGCGGTTTTGAAAAGGATTTGCCACCCATACTGGGTGACGAGCGGGCAATGCGCCAGATTATCCTCAATCTTTTGTCAAACGCTCTAAAATTCACCCCAAGTGGCGGTACCATAACGGTCAAGGTGGGCTGGACCCGGATGGGGGGTCAGTATCTTTCCGTCAAAGACACAGGTCCGGGAATTCCTGAGGCAGAAATCCCGATTGTGCTGTCATCTTTTGGTCAAGGATCTATCGCGATCAAACACGCCGAACAGGGAACCGGGCTGGGCCTTTCGATTGTTCAGGCACTGCTTTTCATGCATCAGGGAAAATTCGAACTGAAATCCAAACTCCGGAAAGGTACAGAAGCCATTGCATTCCTGCCTGAAGCACGGGTTATGGGAACTAAAAAACCAGACGTCGCAAAACAGGCTGAGCCGCAAAAGCAGGCTTCATAGGCCAAAGTTCGCTGAGACCACGACGATATACACTGCAAATTGAAAATTCTTTTTCTGGACATTTCCGACAAGGTCATTACCTGTTGAAAAGCGCTACAGACAACAAGGATTGAAAGAAGTTGAGCACAATTCAATCTCCCTGCATTCTGGTTTGTTCAATCGACATGAAAACCGGATATTGTTTCGGCTGCGGTAGAACCCGTGACGAAATCTCCGGATGGATGGATTTCGATAACACCGAACGCGGTGAAATCATGACGGATCTGCCCGACCGCCTCAAAACCGTCGAGCGCAAGCCCAGGCGTGAAACCAGACGCAAACGCATGCAGCGCGAGCGGGCGGAGCAGTGAATTTTGTATGGATATGCCTTGGGCTGGTCGGCGCCGTGGTGCTGTTTTTAATCCTTAATGATGAAGGTGGCACCGCCTTCGGCATGCAAAATTCAAAATTCGCTGAAGTGGCACTTCTTAGCATGTGGGGAGCGTTAATTGCTGCCGCTATCATCCCGCGACAGGGAAGTCTCAAAATAGCTGCCCGAAATGCCGCGGCCTGGTTGTTGATCATACTCTTGCTGATGGCTGGCTATGTCTTCCGTTATGAGTTGCAGGACACCGCTTCGAGGTTAACCGGCGGCATTGTTCCGGGTAGCCCGGTAAGTGTTCAAAGCCAGGATGGCGTGGAACAAATTGCACTAACCCGCTCAACCAATGGTCATTTCGTTGCCCGAATGGAATTGAACGACCAAAACACCCGTCTTCTTGTCGATACCGGTGCAAGCACGATTGTCCTCAGTAACCTTGATGCGGAACGCATTGGTATTAACACCGGTGAACTGGCCTACACCGCTGTCGTATCCACCGCAAACGGCCAAACCACGGCCGCACGGATTTCACTCCAATCGGTAGGAATTGGTCCAATTGTTCGCCGTAATGTAAGCGCCATGGTCGCCCAACCTGGAGCACTGGATCAAAGCTTGCTGGGCATGAACTTTCTGGGTTCCCTCAGCGCTTTTGAATTTCGCGGAGACCGGCTGTACCTCACTGATTAGATTGATCTAACAGCCATTACCCAGTCAGGCGAATTATCGTGAGCCGACACGCATTTCCCTAAACTAGACTTGCAAAAAACCTTGCTGCCACCAGCAACAGGAATATCCCAAACCCGAACTCCAGATTACGCTTACTCATCTTGTGAGCAGCCATGACACCAATGGGTGCAACCAGTAGTGTCACAGGAACCACAATCGCAACCATCAACAAGTTGACGTAGCCCAGGGACAGTTGAGGCAAACCTACCGCTCCCCAGCCTGCCCAGATGTAGCCCAATACACCCGGGATCGAGATCAGGACACCTACACCTGCAGAAGTCGCAACAGCCTGGTGAATTGGCCTGCCGAACAAGGTCATGAAAGTGTTGTTAAACACCCCGCCGCCAATTCCCATGAAAGTGGAGGAAAAACCGATAAACCACCCGGCGACTGATCTGGCCAATCCGGTCGGCAAATCATCGCCAATCCGCCAGTCTTCTTTGGCAAGCAGCAGCTTCAGCGCCACGATCAGTGAAAACACCGCAAATATTACCCTCAGCGCACTGCCGGAAATAAATGCCGTAACGATTGATGCCATGATGACTCCGGCAGGCACCGTCACCAAAAATGATTTTAACAGCGCTACATCCACGCCACCCTTGGCCCGATGCCCGGCAAACGATCGCAGCGAGGTGGGAACGATAATTGCCAGAGAGGTACCAACTGAAAGATGCATACGAATAGCCTCATCGACCTCGAACACTCCAAGCATTTGATAAAACACCGGTACCAGAACCGCACCGCCGCCAATTCCAAACAGTCCTGCCAATATGCCGGCCAGCACCCCAGCAACCATTAGTGCAATGATGAAAGGATAAAGTTCTGAAATCGGTTGAAGGAATTCCAAGGGGGTTCCCGCCAGCTGCTTGAGAGGCTTTCCGATTAAGCCGCCTGGACATCCTGGTCAAGCTGTACGCTTGAAAACGCCTGCTGGATTACCTCGGGTCCGGCACCATGCTTGACTGATTCAGTGCTCAAGACTTGTCGCCAGCGCCGCGCACCAGGTTTTCCGTGAAACAGGCCAACCATATGCCTGGTGATTTGATTGAGCCGGCCGCCGGTCGACAAATGTCGTTCGGCATATTCAATCATTCCTGCAACCACATCAAAATAGGATACCGGTGTTCGCAGATCATCAAACATCACCCGGTCGGCATGTCGCAATATCGCCGGCGTGTGATAGGCCGCACGACCCATCATCGCACCGTCTACCTGGCTCAGATGATTCCGCGACTGAATCAAAGTCTCAATACCGCCATTTATCCCAATGAATTGATTCATGTTTTGCGATTTCAATCGATAGACGCGCTGATAATCAAGCGGGGGGATGTCGCGGTTTTCCTTTGGGCTCAATCCATCCAGCCACGCCTTGCGGGCATGAACCCACAAGCGGTCGCATCCTGCCTCCCATACCTGAAATGCGAGGTCGTTCAGAGCAACTTCCGCCTCCTGATCATCAACCCCGATCCGGCATTTCACGGTGACAGGAATTTCACACGCACCTTTCATCGCTCGCACACATTCACCAACCAGTTTCGGTTCCCGCATCAAGCATGCCCCAAAGGTGCCGGATTGCACGCGGTCGGACGGACAACCAACATTGAGGTTTATCTCATCAAAGCCGTGGATTTGGCTGATCCTTGCAACTTCGGCAAGCTTTGCCGGATCACTGCCGCCAACTTGAAGTGCAAGCGGGTGCTCTGCTGAGTTAAAGCCCAGCAATTTATCCCGGTCTCCGTGCAAAATCGCATCAGCCACAACCATTTCGGTGTAAAGCAGCGTATGCAGCGTCATCAACCGGTGAAAATACCGGCAGTGCCTGTCTGTCCAGTCCATCATCGGGGCGATGGAGAATATATTATTGTTGTGGTTCAACGGCTACAGCTCAACGGGTTGGACAAAACAGTTATGAAGCATACTTCTCGATGTTAAATTCCGCGGATTTGTATCACTTTTTGCACCGCTGTACATGCCACTTGCACCCGTGGATCTGAACTGCTCACGATATCGCAAAGTACCAGAACGATTTATCGCTCACGAAAACCCGGCACCGGATTCTTGATTGAAGGGTGAAGTCGCGTTTATGCCTTCGTGCGATTTTTCGACTTCTTGTTCACTGGCTTTTTACCCACGGCCCTGGCCGGTTCATCCGCCAATTCTTTCCAACGATGGCACGCCACATCATGCTCCTTGCCGGATGTCTCAAGCTTCGGCTCTTCGCGCTTGCAAATGTCAATTGCAAACGGGCAACGTGTATGGAACTTGCAACCCGGTGGCGGATTGGTTGGTGAGGGGATCTCACCTTCAAGCTTTTGGGTGTTGCCGGCATTGTCCGGATCAAGCGAAGGGATCGCAGACAATAGCGCCTTGGTATAAGGATGACGCGGCGCGGAAAACAGTTCTCGTGTCGGCGCAGTCTCCACCAATCTGCCCAGATACATCACCGCCACATGATCACAGATATGGGCCACGACCGACAGGTCATGGGAGATGAAGAGGTAGGTGAGACCAAGCTCTTTTTGCAAAGATTTCAGCAAGTTAAGGATATCTGCCTGAATCGATACATCAAGTGCTGCAACACTTTCATCGGCCACCACAAAACGCGGACTGGACACCAGTGCGCGCGCAATTGAAATACGCTGCCGTTGCCCGCCGGAAAACGCGTGCGGAAAACGCCGTAAATGTTCGAGATTGAGCCGGCACCTGTCAGCGATTTCGCGCACGCGCTCATCGGTCTCCTCGCGAGTTTTTGTAATACCCATCACCTCAAGCGGTTCTGCAATGATATCGCGAACCGTCATGCGTGGGCTCAACGCAGCATAAGGATCCTGGAATATCAGCTGCGCACGCTTGCGGTACTCGGTAAGATCGCTCTTGGGCATATCTTGAAGATCGTACTCGACTTCACCGTCCGCATAGTGAACCGAACCCCTCGAAATATGGTTAGCTTTAAGAAAGGCACGGCCCAGGGTCGTCTTGCCGGAACCGCTTTCACCAACCAGGCCAAAAAATGAACCCTTAGGGATGTCCAGGTTAATGGCTTCAACGGCTTTCAACACAAGCTTGGGTGTAAAAAGCCCGCCACGCAGATTAAAATGAACCGAGAGGTCTCTGGCCGAAATAAGAGGTTTGTTGCTCATGCCGCCCCCCTTTGATCCGCCGCAACAAAACACGCGGCACTACGTTTGCGATCCAGCGCTTTCATCTCAGGCACCGAAAGGCTGCATCGATCTTCAACAGCAGAACATCTTGTGTGGAACACACAGCCAGGTGGCCGCTCCAGCGGACTTGGAATGTCACCCGGGACCGGTGTCAACGGCGCATCAAGATCTTCAAGTTTTGGCAGGGCATTAAGCAGACCCTGTGTGTAAGGGTGCGCAGGGTCGCGTATGACATTACGAACAGGCCCCTGCTCTACCAGTTTACCCAGATACATAACGGCCACACGATCAGCAGTTTGCGCAATAACGCCCAAATCATGGGTGATGAAAATAATCCCCATATTGAAATCGGTAACCAGGTCTTTCATCAGGTCAATCACCTGTGCCTGAATGGTCACATCAAGGGCGGTAGTCGGTTCGTCGGCAATCAGGAGTTTTGGCCGGGTTGAAAGCGCCATGGCAATCATCGCCCGTTGGCGCATACCACCAGACAACTCAAAGGCATATTGATTGAAGCGTTCGGAAGGATCCGAAATACCAACTCGCTCCAGCATTTCAACCGAAATTTTCATTGCCTCCTTTTCGCTGATAGCCTTGTGCAACACGAGCTGCTCAACCATCTGGTCACCAATGGTGATTGCCGGCGCAAAACTTGCCATAGGCTCCTGAAAAATCATTGAAATCGAGCCGCCGCGAACAATCTGCATGTCCTGGCTTCCCTGTCGCAATGACAACACATCAACACTTTGATCTTCGAGGTTAAGCGTAATACTGCTTTCAGGGCTATAAACTGCATTTGGCGGATTAAGGTGCATCAGCGATTTTGCAGTGACTGACTTGCCTGATCCTGATTCACCCACCAAGCCCAGCACCTCACCCGGATTGATCTCGAATGAAACATCATCAACCGCTGTGATCCGACCCTCGTCGGTGTCAAACTGCAAGGTCAGGTTTTTTACGTCCAGCAAGGTCATTTTTTTGTACTCGAATAGGGATCAGCCGCGTCGCGCAATCCATCGCCAACAAACACGAAGGCCATCACCAATACGATAAAGAATATCACAGGTATGAAATACCACTGGTAGTTCAACAGCACGTCGGCCTTTGTTACGTTTTGTAGCATCACGCCAAGCGAGTTCACCGGGTCTTTTAAACCCAAACCAATGAAACTCAGCGCGGTTTCGGACAGCACCATATAGGGGAACGATATCACCAGATCCACGATGATGTAGCTGGTGAAACTGGGCAGCAGATGCCTGCGGATAATGTGACCACCGGATGCTCCACACAATTTTGCAGCCAGCACATACTCCTGATTTCGTTCAGTCAAAAGATGGGTGCGCACCCGCCTCGCCAGCGTTGGCCACCCGATAAACCCCAGGATTATAGATATGAATAGGAATCGCGCTTCTGCGCTCCATACGCTGGGAATAAACGCTGCTAGCGCCATAAACAGCGGAATCGCGGGCACGGTTCGTACCGCATCCGTTACCATCTGAATTAATGAATCCACCCAGCCACCGTGATAACCTGACAGCCCGCCAATCATTAACGCCAGCACAAACGCAATAAAGACACCAATCGTCCCGACAGCCATCGATGTGTTGATCGCATGAAAGGTGCGCGACAGGATATCCTTGCCGGTTGAGTCGGTTCCAAACAAGTGGACTTTCCCGGAATCTACCCCAAATAAATGGGTCGAGAATTTTACACCCAGAATCTTGTATTCGTCACCTTGGGTAAAGAATACAAGATATCTTCGTTTGTCTGTATCGATCACGGTCGCCCAACGGAAATTGGTCTTGATCGAACGTTCCCGCTCGTAAGTGTAAATAAACGGACGAAACGAACAGCCATTGTCGTCGCAAAAACTTGGAATCTGCGGTGCCCCGTTTTCATACTCCTTGTCGCGCCCATCGATTGTCGGGTCGTAGGGTGTAAGGAAGGGTGCAAAAAAACCGGACAAGATCAAAATTACCAATACCCAGGCTCCGACCATTGCGGCCTTTTGTTTCTTGAACCGCGTCCAAATCAGCTGGCCTTGCGATGCGGTGAAATACGCATCTTTGGCTTTCTGGTCTACATCCACATCAATGTTTGTTTTATCTGTCATGCCCGCTATCCCATTATACTGTGGCGAATGCGCGGATCGATCACAGCCAGTAAAATATCTGTAATAAAGTTGATGGCCACGATACTGCCGGTCAGGAAGAATATTATCGCACCGGCCAACTGCTGATCATTTGACCGGGCCAATGACTCGATCAAAAGCGAACCAGCCTCGGTTAGGGTCAGGATAAGGGCAACTATCGGCAATTCGTTGAAGATACGATTCAAATCGAACCCAAGTGAATTGATAATCGGGCTAAGCGCATGGCGCGCCGGATACCGCAGGAGCAATCTTGATCCGGACACCCCCCGGGCCGCTGCTGCGGTTACATACAGTTTGCTAATCTCATCAGACATCAGCGCACGTACTGTTTGGATCGCAAATGCGGTCGCAGACCAACCCAGGATAAACACTGGCAGCCAAACGTGCGACAGGAAATCCATAACACGGTCATACGACCAGTCGGCATCCCGGTATTCCTTTGAAAACAGTCCGGTCAAACTGTCGCCAAACATCACCGTAGAAAAAAGCATGATCATGAGTGCAAGCAGGAAATTCGGCAGGGCCAGTCCCAAATAACTGACCAAACGAAGGCCATTGTTCAAATAGGGATTTCGTGAAGTGGCAGCAATTATTCCCACGGGAACCGCAATCATGTAGGCCACCAGCAGTGAGGCCAGGCAAATGCCGACACTTAACCAGATTTTTTGGCCTAACAACTGACTGATGTTCAGGCGCAAAATACAACTGTCACCAAATTCGCCCTGAAAGGCATTGATAATCCAGGTGCCCCAACGTTGTATGTAGGGTTTGTCCAAACCCAGCCGGACGCGCTCCGCCTCAATGTCAGCGATCGAGATTTGCGCACCCTGCGAGTTTTTGAAGGCGAGGTAGCGCTCGGCACAATCTCCCGGCACCAACTCCATCAGGGAAAAAACAATAAATGAAACCAGGACAAGTGTGAAAATGGCCAACGAAGCGCGAACTGCAGCAAATCGAACAAATTGATACATTTATATTTTCTACCGCCCCCTGGACTTTCACACTCGTCAACTGGCAAATATTCTATCGAAATACTGCGGGCAAATGAATTTGCCCGCAGTTGATTTTTTTAACGATCAGTGCGGCTTACTCTTCCAACGACCACTGAGCAGGCCGATATGGGTAAGTCCGGTAATATGCATAGGATGCCGTTTTGAACTGCGGGACGTTCTTCATCTTAGCCGTGTGATAAATCGGCTTTTGCTCCTTAACGGTGCCGATGAACAGCAGGTTTCCGGTCATGTTTGCAACGAGCTTCAAACCCAGGGCATCGGATTCAGGTGAGCCAACCGGCGCGGCCTGGAATGCATTGATATCTTCCATCATGGTGAAGACATATTCTGGTGGTTTGACACCTGCGGAACCGTCGGACTCAACGTATTCGCCCCACAACATCCCAGTACGCATGTTGAAGTAGTTATCAAAGGGTGGGATGAAGATTTCAGGATTGCCGAGAACCGTGGTCAAAGGAACGCTTTTCTCGTACATGGTGACATCGAGTTGGTTGGAAGATTGGGCCGAGCGATATTCGTCGGTTGTGACCTCTTTGACCGTGTTGTTGATACCAACAGCCCTCCAGTGCTGACCGACAAGTTCAACTATCTTGATCGACATCCCTTGGGTGGCAACCTGAAGGTTCAACGTCAACCCGTCACCATTTGGCAGTTCACGCATGCCATCGCCGTCTGTGTCAACGACACCGATTTCGTCCAACAAGGACTTTGCCATATCCGGATCAAACTGCGCAAAATGCTGTTCCCATTCAGCGGTAATGAAATCAGGAGAGGGCGAGAACCCGACGTATTGTTGAGGCGTTCCAAGTCCGAACATCGCAACTTCGTTAATCTCATCACGATTCATGGCGACAGACATCGCCTGACGGAATTTCAGATCACCAAATACTTTGCGCTTTTCAAGATCTTCGGAGGTGACGTTGAAAGCAAAGGTCGGCATCGTGATATCAGGTTTCAGATCGATTACAAAGCCGCCCTTCTCCTGGCTTTCCATTAGCAGAGGAACATAATCGGTCTGCAGCGCCTGGGCCTTGTAGCTAACTTCGCCGTTGACCAGTTTCAGCAAACGCACTTCGCTTTCACCAACAAAAATCTCGTCTTGCTCATTGATGTAAGGCAATTGGTTACCGGCTGTGTCCACCATGTAAAAATACGGGTTAGCGACAAAGTGGCGACCTTCCGTTGATTCTGAAATGACGATGTGGCTTTCCAAAGTGGGTGCAGCATCAAGAGGCAGATTTGCGACCTTGTCAGGATGGGTCAACATAGGTGTCGGTGTATCCATCCAGTCGGAACTACCATAATAGGCTTTTATAAGATCATAGCCATTCTCGAAA
>JAJFHV010000023.1 GCA_021775415.1 Hyphomicrobiales bacterium
CTCATGAACGGTTTTTCCTTGTGCCATCCAGAGCAGGCAGTCTTTTTGATGCTTCGTGATTTCCGGGACATTTTCCATGCTGTCTCCAGTTTGCAAATCGCAATCACTCAAGAAATTTCCAATGTGATATTTTGTGGAAACTGCGGCAATAAACTGTCCGATTACAGCATTAAATCGAGCCTGGATTTGATCCTGGAATTGCAAATTATCAATGCCAACAAAGAAGACGAAGACCTGTTCGTCGGTCACTATCGGCACAATGCCTATTTGATCATAGCCCAGGTGTTGCAATTCTTTCAGGTAGCGCATGCTGGAAAAGTCATCGAAGCCTGATAGATAAAGACTTAGTGCCTCAAAGGGCTTGCCGCTTTTCAGCGCGAATTGCACAAGTGGACAACCCTTGCGATCATCAAAGCAGGCACACATTTTGGTCAGGCTTTCGGGAAAATTGGATAAAACCACTCTGCACGGCAATTCTGCCTCTGGATCATATCCACCAACAAAAAGCAGGTTACAGTCCATCTCGGCGAAGTAAGAAGCCAGCAACTCGGTAGCGTGCGGAAAGTTTTGAGATTGTACGACAATCTTCGAAATATCGGAGGCATTTTTCAACCTCCACAATTCATCGCACTCAAAATCCCTGGTTATTTTCCCCAAAAAAGACCCCTTGCTTTATGTTCACGTTAGCTGCCTTGTTTGGCGAAAAATTGCTTTAAAACGTTCACTAACTAGTAGGTAGGTAAACGGAGTGTACACAAAAAATTGACAGTTCCAACCGGTAATATCTGTTATTAAACGAAAGGTGTAACTCTTTAGGCTCTAGAAGCGTACGTTCAGACTAATTTGCGTGTAAGGGAAATAATTTCCTTACTAGAAGGTAGAAGATTACATTCATTAGTATTTGTGAAATTGAAGTAGTGCCGTTGAATTTATGCCAAGTTTCGGGATAGAGCGAATTAACAGCGACAGGTTTTATGACTAATCAATCCACCTACGGAAAAATTGTAAGTGTCGCTGAAAAATTCGTGCGTACACGAGGGTACAACGGATTTAGTTATGCTGATGTTGCTGCGGAGGTGGGGGTCTCCAAGGCAAGTTTGCATCATCATTTCGCAACCAAACCTGACCTTGGTCTTGAGCTCATTCGAAATTTCACAAAGAATGTTTCGGATGTACTTGAGGAGATAGATTATTCAAACCAGAAACATCTAACAAAGTTGCGTGAGTATGCACGGATGTATGAGGGGTCATTTCACGAAAACAAGATGTGTTTGTGTGGCATGCTTGCAGCGGAGCACGAATCATTATCGGATCCGATGCGAAAAGCGACCATTGCTTTTTTTGAAGGTCATGAGGTGTGGCTTGAAAAGGTTCTCATCGCCGGCAAAGAAGCAGGTGAACTTCAGTTTAACGGCCCGGCGATTGATCAGGCCCGGCTAATAGTGGCAAATCTTCAAGGAGCACTGCTTGTTGCAAAAGCAGCGCACTCTCTGCCGCGCATTACCGCAGTCGCATCAAATTTGATTGAATCTTACCGGGTCAAAGAGATAGCCTAATTCAAATTCGTTACATCCACCGCGAATGTTGAGCGATGATTGGCTAATGGCTACTTCGCCAGTTTGTTACGCCACTTCCCGATTTGCGATCTGTTCATCACGCATCGCACGTCTTTGCTGCTGAAACATGATCAAGGCAGCGATTGCAACGCAGACAGCAACGAACAGAATGATGATTGTTGCAAGCGCGTTGATGTCGGGGCGCAATCCCAGTCGTATCCGGGAAAAGATCAGGATAGGCAGGGTGTTGGCGCCCGGGCCGGTCACAAAGCTGGCAATCACCAGATCATCAAGCGACAAGGTGAAAGCAAGCAGCCATCCGGCTACCATTCCCGGTGCCAGACGCGGTATTGTGATGGCGGTCAACACCCGAAATGGCTTGGCCCCAAGATCAAGGGCCGCTTCCTCGAGTGTTTGGCCCATTCCGGTCAAACGTGCCTGGATAATCACCGCAACGTAAGCAAGTGAGAATGTAATGTGCGCAATGGTAATCGTTGTAAAGCCGCGCTCTGCAGGCCAACCAACCAACTGTTTCAACGTGATAAACATAACCAAAAGCGAAAGTCCGGTTATTACCTCGGGCATAACCAGTGGTGCCACCAGCATACCGCCGAACAAGGTTCGCCCTTTAAACCGGCCGAATCGCACCATCGCCAGACCGGCAAGAGTCCCCAACAACGTCGCAAATGTTGCGTTGAGTACCGCGATTTCCAAGCTCAGGCCAACAGCACTCCAAACTTCTTCTGACTCGAACAGGACTCCATACCAGCGTGTTGACCACCCACCCCAAACCGGAACAATCCTTGAGTAATTAAAAGAGTAGATCACCAGCAGGATCATCGGCACATAGAAGAAAGCCATGCCGACTACGAGCATGATTGTAAGGAATCTGGAGCGTTTTCCGTACATGGTGTATTACCCCTCCGTGGCCTTGCCCTGGTAGTACTGATAGATGGTCATCGGTAAAACGAGCAGGATGAGCAGGACAATGGCAACGGCTGAAGCAACTGGCCAATCGGTGTTGGCGGCGAACTCATTGTAGAGCAGTCGCCCGATCATGAGCACGTTACCGCCACCGAGCAAATCAGGAATCACATATTCACCCGTTGCAGGAATGAATACGAGCAAGGAACCAGCGACAATTCCAGGCGTTGTCAGCGGCAATGTAACCTTAAAGAACGTGTTTGTGGGTCGTGAACCAAGATCTGCTGCTGCTTCGTTCAAGGAACCGTCCAGCTTTTCCATATTGGCGTACAACGGCAGAATCATGAACGGCAGATAGGTATAGACAATACCAATGTAGACCGCGAATTCCGTGTAAAGCATTCGTATCGGTTCATCGATCAGACCGATCCAGATCAGCAGATTGTTGATTGTCCCCTGATCGGCCAACAAACCCATCCACGCGTATACCCGCAGCAAAAAAGATGTCCAGAACGGCAAGATGACCGCAAACAACAGCAGTTTTTTTGCAACCGGGCCTGAGCGGACAATCCCATAGGCCATCGGGTATCCGATCAAGAGGCAGAATATTGTCGAGATTATCGAGATCTTGAGTGAATTGATGTAGGTTCGGGAATACAGATCATCGTTGAAGATATAAATGAAATTATCGAACACGATGCGAATGGTCATCGCGCCGCTGTCAGTCCATTCAATCATCTTCGAGAACGGAGGGCTGGCAATCACCAATTCCGCAACGCTAATCTTGGCGACTATGAAAAATGGCAGCAGGAAAAAAACCAGTAGCCAGACATAGGGAATAAAGACGACTATCGAGCGCCAGCCGGCTTGCATGCGTCGAGCAAGTTGCCGGAACATTCCCGAATGCTCCGGCGAGGATTCCATAACGGTATTTTCCGACAAATCGCTCATTTGTTCAGCAACATTGCACTCGAGGGTTCCCAATTGAGATAAACTGTATCTTCCCAGGTAATTCCATGCGTCCTGCTTTTGGGCCTGATCTGATTGGGCGATGTCACGTCAACAATCTGGCCGGTATCCAGACGAATTTTGTAGATTGAGGAATTCCCCAGGTAACCTATATCGTCGACCTTTCCGGCCGCTTGATTTGGTCCCGACTTGGTCGGAGCTTTCTTGCTGAGGTGGATTTTTTCCGGTCGAATGGCGGCCCATACACGGCTACCCATTTTAGTCGACTGGCCATGATCAATATAAATCTCACCCAGGCTGGTTGAGACTCGCACGTGATCAGCACCATCTTCTACAATCTCGCCTTCGAATATGTTTGCTGAACCAATAAAATCAGCAACAAATCGTGTTTCGGGAAACTCGTATATCTCTGTGGGAGTGCCGATCTGCACAAATTCCCCCTTGTCCATCACCGCAATCCGGCTGGAAAGCGTCATCGCTTCTTCCTGATCATGGGTAACGACAACGAAAGTGATGCCAACCTGCTCCTGAATATTGGCGAGTTCAAACTGGGTGTGCTCACGCAATTTTTTATCAAGTGCTGCGAGCGGCTCATCGAGCAGAAGAACCTTTGGCTTTTTAACCAACGCGCGGGCAAGCGCTACGCGCTGTCGTTGACCACCGGAAAGTTGTTGGGGTTTGCGGGCTTTGAAGTCCTGCAACTCCACAAGCTTCAAGATATCGTCGACCCGGTCGGCAATTTCATCGTTTGGCACTTTGTCCTGTTTCAAGCCAAAAGCCACATTTTTTTCGACGGACATATGCGGGAAAAGCGCGTAGCTTTGAAACATCATGTTTGTGGGTCGTTCATAGGGCGGCACTTGAGACATGTCAGCGCCGTCGATGACAATCGTGCCGGATGAAGGCGTTTCAAATCCAGCCAGCATTCTGAGCAGGGTCGTCTTGCCACAACCCGACCCCCCTAAAAGACAAAACAATTCACCCTGGTAAATGTCGAGATCAACATTGTTTACCGCGATGAATTCACCAAATTTCTTTGTAATGCCCTTGATGCGGATAAGTGGTTCAGCATCCTTGTCGAGCCATGGGGTGTCGCTGGCGGTCGGTTCACCGGCCATAGTGGGCCTCAATTCTGTAAAGCAGCAAATTTTTCGGTGTAGCGGCGGCACCCCGTGGGGGTGCCGCCGTCAAGACCCTGTGCCGACTAGTTGCCAGCTTTGAAGTCTGTCCAGGTCCTGGTCCGAAATTTTTCGGCTTTTGGAGGCAACGGATTCAATGTGTACATATCCGCTACAAGGTCCGGGGTCGGGAAGGCAGCCGTGCTTGAGGTAACTGCCTCGTCGATCATGGGTTTTGCCGTGATATTCGCGGTCGCATACCAGGTGTAATTACTGTCACCTGCGGCCACGTCCGGGCGCATCATGTAGTTTAGGAACAGGTGAGCGTCTTCGATGTTTTTGGCGTCTGCCGGAATTACCCAGCCATCAACCCAGAAGTTGGCCTTGCCCGCACCAGTCGGCAGGAAGAAATCAAGCACCACACCGGTATTGGCTTCTTCGGCTCCAGACATCGCAAGCAGTCCATCTGGGCCCCATGTTGTCGATACACAGAATTCTTTTTGCGGCATCCTTTGATAGGCATAGTTGTCAAATGTCTTGATGTAAGGACGGATTTCTTTCAGCATCGCTCCGACTTTTTCATAATCCGCTTTGTCGGTTGAATCCGGTGGAAGGCCAAGGTGAGTAAGCGCCATCGGGATCATGTCGGTAGGCGAATCAAGGAATGAAACACCACATTTGGCCAGTTCCTTCATGTGTTTGGGATCGAAAATCATGTCGATCGAACCAATTGGTGCATCAGGATAAGTCTCAAGCACCAGTTCCTTGTTGTATGTCACACCATGTGTGCCCCACATAAATGGGACAATATGCTCGTTACCCGGGTCCCACTTGCCAGCCAATTGACCCATTACCGCTGCGTCCATGTGCTTGAAATTATCCAGCTTTGATTTGTCGATGGACTGCAAAATGCCACCGGCCTTAATCAGACGGGCAATTTGTGAAGCGGCGTGCGAGACAACATCGTACCCGCTGTCACCGGCCAACAACTTGGCATCGATTGCCTCAACCGACTCGTAATTGTCGTAGATAACCTTGATGCCGTATTCTTTTTCGAAATTTGCGATCGTCTCTTCGCCGATATATTCGGCCCAGTTGGTGACTTTCAGCACTCTTTCTTGAGCAGTTGCCTGCTGGATTGAAGCGGACATTGCCAGTGCAAAAGCACCCGCGCAAACCGCTTTAATTGTTGTATTCATGATTGTCATAGTTCTCTCCCATTGTTATTTTCTGCAAGTCCAGCACTTGGCGTGCCATTAGTTATTTGCCGAATTGCCCCCATAAAACCTGTTTTTGGAGACTGACGCAAGTCGTCTTGAATTATGCGACCGGCATTCTGCTCAATTTGATTCCCTCCTGCTTGTACTTCACCATCGCTTCCAAAAGGCCATCGCGTTTCAGGTCTTCCGATGCAAGCTCAATGCCCTTTTTCAGGATATCGAACATCTGGTTGATTTGATTTTCATTGATCACCAGTGGTGGTGAGAACACGCACATGTTTATCAGCGGACGCAGGATCAGGCCCAATTCCTGGCAGTGGTGATCGATGCGAGCGCCAACGGTAATATCCAACTCCAGCGCATTCGGGGCATTCTTGTCGATGGCGCATTCAACACAACCTACCAATCCCATGCCGCGTGTATCTCCCACTATCGGCAACTCGCGCAAGGCATGCAGCCGTTCCTGAAACAACGGTGAAACCGCTCTCACGTTTTCCAGAATTCCGTCACGTTCAATAATTTCAATGTTTTTGAGCGCTGCTGCTGCGGATACCGGGTGGCCCGAATAGGTGTAGCCATTCGAAAATGTGGCGCCCTTGGAATTTTCACCCGAAATGCTGTCAATCAATTGATCCGAAATGATGCAGGCACCCATCGGAACATATCCGGAGGTCAGTCCCTTGGCACAGGTGATGATGTCGGGAACAATTTCAAACACATCCTCGGAAGCAAACCAGTGGCCAAGGCGGCCAAAGCCGGTGACAACTTCATCCGAAATATACAGGACATCGTGCTTGCGACAGACTTCCAGGCAGCGTTTGTGATATCCTTTTGGCGGCACAATCACACCGCCGGATGCCAAAATTGGCTCGGCGATGAAGGCTGCTACCTTGTCCGCACCGATGGTCAGGATTGCATTTTCCAGATCGGAAATTTTTTCATCCAGAAACGCCTCAACGCTTTGACCTTCCGGGCGGATATACGGGTTCACATTTGGCAGGAAGTATCCAATGCCCTCCGCCTGATCCAACCAGCCTTTGTCGCGCTCTTTGCCGCTGACGGTCGCTGCCAGATAGGTTGAGCCGTGATATGCTTTTTGGCGGGAAATCACGACTTTCTTTTCCGGACGACCCAGAATGTTGTTGCGGAAATGAATGAACCGCAATGCTGTATCAACGGCTGTTGAACCGCCAGTCGTGAAAAACACATGGTTCAAATCGCCCGGCGTACGTTCAGCAATTTCATGCCCCAAACGGGCGGTGACCGAGTTTGTATTGCTGAATGGAGAGAAGTACGCCATTTCCCGTGCCTGTGCCGCCATCGCTTCAGCGATCTCGGTATTGCCATAGCCGATTTGGACGCACCACATCCCAGCCGGCCCATCAATCAGACGCTTGCCATCTTCGGTGGTGACGTAAATTCCGTCGGCGCTTTCCATGAAGGACCGATCGTTTTGACCAATACCGGTCATCCCTTCCCAGGGATGGACGAAATTGTTGTTGTCCCATTCGCGGACCGACTGAAAGTCTGAATTCCTGATATTCATAATTGCACTTCATTGACAGTTCAGATATGTTGCTAAAATGAATGACCGTTCATTCAAAGTCAATGATTGTTTTTTGATGACACGTTGATGCAAGGCTCATTATGGGGAATCTGAACGTTGAACAGGCCAAAAAATGGATGAGTTAGTTGATGCTGATGAAGTGCTGAATGCCCGTGACCGTGGCAAAAAACGCCACAGGAGACAGCTTTTGGATGCAACGTCAGAGGCGATTTACCTGTATGGCGTTCGTGGAGCCACGATAGACAAGATTCACGAGATTTCCGGCCTCTCTCGGGGAATGATCAGTTTGCATTTCCAGTCTAAGGAGAATCTTTTGAAGGCGGTCGCAAAAGATCTCGCCGATGAGTACACGCAAAACTGGCAGGAGAGCGTTATTGCCTCTCACGAAGGTGAGCCGGTGGAGCGCTTGAATTCATTAATTGCGGCAGATCTTTCGCCTGCAGTTTTAAATGAAAGGAACATCGCAATATGGTTTTCTTTCCGCGCCGAGGTGAACTCGCATCCGGAATATCGACATTACGTGAATTCACGCGATTCTGAATTTCGAGTGGCACTCCTGGGAATTTTTCGAGGGCTGATCTCAGACGATCCTGATCGGGATGCTGAAGCCAAATTGGCAACCAACACACTGACTGCACTGCTTGAAGGGATGTGGACTGACTTCCACCTTAACCCCAAAAACTTCGACCGCGACGAGGCCCAAAGAGCTTGTCTTTATGTTGCCCGGAGCTTCTTCCCGGATAATTTTGAACCCCAGCCACCCCTTGATATCCAATGACACAAGCTATTTCCAACCGCGATACGAGTATTCCAAAGAACTGGGATCGCAAAGGCTTACCCGGCTGGTGCTACAGCAGCCCCGCTCTTTTGGAACTTGAAAAGGAATCGGTCTTCAAAATGCATTGGCAAATCGTTTGCCATTTGTCTGACATCCCAAACAAGGGAGATTATCAGACCTTCGACATGTGTGGAGAACGGGCGCTGATAATTCGTGACCGGGATGATGAGGTTCGGGCGTTTTACAATCTTTGCCGTCATCGGGGCTCTCGGGTTGTTGGCAAAGAATCGGGCAATTGCAAAAATGCGATTGTCTGCCCGTTTCATGGCTGGGTGTACAATCTGGACGGAACACTGCGCGGCGCGGCGCGGCCAAACACCTTTCCCGAACTTGACAAACAGAAGTTCGGACTGCGTCCGATTAATTGTGAGGTCTGGAATGGTTTCGTGTTTATCCGCTTCAATGAAGGTCCTCAGCCCAGTGTGAAGACACTGCTTGCACCATTTGAGGTAGAGGCTGCAAAATACCGGATGGATTGCCTGGCTCCGACGGACGGTATCTCGACAAGCATGACCCCCATCAACTGGAAATCTGTTCGCGACGTGGACAATGAGGGATACCATGTGGCGATGGCCCACCCTGCCCTGCAGGACCTGTATGGTCCAAGCTATTATGATGAACCTTACGTCAATGGTATCGGCCGTTCGCACGCTTTGTTCAATCCATCTGGTGGTCGGCGGTGGAGCGTGCGTCACTATCTCAAAACATCCGAACCACAATCATTTATGCCGGAAGAACTTGCAGATGCATGGCTTTACTACGGAATATTCCCGAATGCCGTTTTCGGATTTACACCGGAATCCGTACAGTTTTATCAAGAGTTTCCACTCTCAACTGGTGAGACCCTGCAACGCAGTGCAACCTATCGCTATGCGGATGAAACACGCGAACAACGAGCGGCGCGGTATCTGGCTTCAAGAATTGACCGCGAAACCACGGAAGAAGATGTTCAATTGACCATCTGGTCTGATGAATCCACAAAGTCGGAGGCTTTTGAGGGCTTTTATCTTTCCGATCTCGAGTATGGCGTGAGGACACATCACGAGCATCTACGAGCAATCCTGCCGGTTTACACGCTGGACAATTCACCGGCTGAAGAAGCAATGGCCGAAGTTAATGCCAAAATGGCAAGTGACAGGGCTTAATGACAGACCCCTTGCCGCCGGAACATGCGAACGCCATTCAAACGGCACTTCTGCAAACACCGACCGGCATTTCTGGCTCTGGCTTCACCCGTTACGCAGCCGCGATGTATTTTTACAAGCAGGGAAAGATTTCGCCGGAACTGCTGGAAATCTACAGAAGATGCTGCAAGTGGGATGATGAAGACCCGCGCAAGCTTGCCGAACACGAGGGAATTGAACTTCGAGAACTGCCCCAATGACCTCGTTACCGCAAAATCCTGACGTAGTAGTTATTGGCGCAGGAGCTGCCGGTCTTGCCTGTGGAAGAGCATTGATGGAAGGCGGCAAATCCGTTCTTATACTCGAAGCAGCAGCGACGATTGGTGGTCGATGTATTACAGACAACGAAACATTTGGCCTACCGTTTGATCGTGGTGCGTCCTGGATGCATTCAGCGAGTATCAATCCACTTGTTCCTTTGGCAGAGCAAGCAGGATGCAGCATCCACAAAACCGAGTGGAACTATGGCCGGGCCCAAATTCACGGTCATGATTTGAATGAAATTGAATTGGCAGCGTACAACGCCTATCACGCTGACATGTGGGCAGCAGCCGGCAACTCACCACAGGATGTGCCAATCTCAGAGGTTTTGCCTGAAAGTCCCTGGCGCGCCACCGCCCAACACTGGATTGCGCAATATTTTTCGGTGGATGCGGATCGGGCATCAACTGGCGATTATGCTCAACATGAAAGCGGTGAAGGCGATTGGCTGGTTGGCGATGGACTTGGATCATTAATCGCAAGGCTTGGGGCTGATGTTCCGGTGGAATTGAATTGCCCCGTTACCGAGATAGACTGGTCCGGGCTGAATGTGGCCATCACGACTCCCAAGGGCACCGTCCGGGCGAAACATATAGTCATAACCGTTTCGACCGGTGTGCTGGCCGCCGAATCAATTCGATTTTCACCCTCCCTACCCGATGAGAAGCTACAGGCAGTTGCAGCCCTGCCGATGGGACTGCTTCAAAAGGTCGGGATTATGTTTGACGAAAACTGGAAAGAGGCTGGCGAAGGTTATCTTGCCGATTACCATAAGCAGGATGAAGCGTTCTGCTCTTTGGAGTTCGGATTTTTTGGCACCGGATTGGCGATCGGTTTTGTGGCTGGTCGTTTTGCGCAGCAACTTGAGTTGGAAGGAGCGGGTGCCTCAACAGATTTTTGCATAACCGGGCTGAAGGAATTATTTGGCAATGATGTTGCCAGGCACATCCTGAAGACAGATGAAACATCATGGATGGGCAACCCTCACACGCTCGGGGCCTATAGTGCTGCCCTGCCCGGCCAGGCGCACCAGCGTGAAGTGTTGGCAAAGCCGCTCGATGGTCGGTTATTTTTTGCTGGTGAAGCAACAATCCCGAAAGCCTATGCGACGGTTCATGGTGCGCATATGAGCGGGATTGGCGTTGCCCGGCATATTCTCGCCCAGCACCGATAAAATCACTTTCGAGCTCGCGACGCTATATCCGGCCGGACTCACGAAAGACTGTAAAAAATGAAACTGTTATTGACTCCGCGTCATGCACATTGCAAATGATCACTATGAGTAAAGTGGATTTACGAAGAGTTGATCTAAACTTACTGGTAGCGCTGGAAGTGTTGTTGGAAGAATGCCACATCACGAACTCCGCAAACCGCCTCAATTTGAGTCAACCTGCGATGAGCAGAACGCTGTCACGCCTGCGGATGGCATTTGACGATCCACTTCTCATTCGCGTGCCCAACGGGTATGAGCGAACCGAGCGGGCAGAAAATCTGGCGGAAAGATTAAAGGGTACCCTGAGTCAAATTCGCCTGACTTTCGCAAGGCCGACTTTTGACCCGACAACGGCGAGCGGCGTTTTCAAAATAGGCGCACTCGATTATGCAGAACTGGTGGTGTTACCCGCTTTCATGCGCACGGTGACAGACAACGCGCCAAACATGCAGATTGAAATTGTTCGCAAGGACTTCTATTCAATCGACGAAGTCCTTGATGGAAGTGCAGACCTGAGCATTGGCATAGTGCCAGATACAGCTCCAAAACACTGCATGGTTCAGAAACTCTTTAATGATGATTATGTTTGTGCGATGCACAAAGATCACCCGCTAGCAAATTCCGAATTGACAATGGATGGCTACCTTGAATATCCCCATGCCACGATTCACACTGGCCCAAGTCATGGCAGTGTAATTGATGATACGTTGGAACAATTAGGTCACAAAAGGTTCATTGCGAAGCGATCACCACACTTCATCACATCATTGATGACGCTCGAGGAATCCAACCTCATGCAATCGACAGCCAAACGTTCCGCCCTGGCGTTGCAGAAAGCAGCAGATTTGGTGGTGAAGGAGCTTCCATTTCCAATGAAGCCGGTGACAATCAGCCAGACATGGCATGCACGCCACAATCATAATCCTTCGCATATATGGTTTCGGGAACAGGTTGCGCTAGCGGCCAAGGCTCCGCCGGATGATGGCGGCAAGCGAATTTCAAGATCACCTGTAACTATTGAGGCAGGCACCCCGGGTGGAACGCCTGCCGGTCTTTGAGTAGAGATACAATGATATCTACTGGTCAAGCGGTTCCAATGCTGCTGCAGATTTCGCCAGACGAACCAGATTGATAAACTCCGCCCGATATCCGAAACGATCCACTCCTTTTGCAGATTGCGCTAGAGCAATCACATCATCATGCGAGTAGTCGCCGGTATAACGCCCTCCCCGCAAGATTTGGCCAAACCCGGCAACAGCTGAAGCGAACCGGGCATCCTTCGGGGCCGCGGAAACTGAATTCACTTCATCCGAAAGCGTAACCGGCGTTGAGATCAAGGTGCTGGTATCGCTATCAGGCAGTTTGTAGCGGATTTTCATGAAGGCGTATTCGCCAGTTGAATCATTCGTCAGCGCTGTGTCTTCATCCTGATAGCGCAGGTCGTCGACCAATCGTCCGGAGGAACCTGCAAGCGTCATCTCATAAAGTGCCGTCACCGAATGACCGGCACCTAAGTCGCCTGCATCAATTTTGTCATTGTTGAAATCCTCACGATTGAGTAGCCGGGTCTCGTAACCTATCAACCGGTATTCGCTGACCATTGCAGGATTAAACTCAAGCTGCAGCTTCACATCCTTGGCAATAGTGAACAGGGTTGAACCTGCCTCCTCGACCAGCACTTTACGTGCTTCGCTCAGAGTGTCGATATAGGCAGCATTGCCGTTGCCATTTTGCGCCAGCGTCTGCATCAACTCGTCATTGTAGTTGCCATGGCCGAAGCCAAGCACAGAAAGCGTTACACCTGATTTGCGCTTGCGCTCCACGAAGCTTTTGAGCTCCTCAACGTCGGTGATGCCAACGTTGAAATCGCCATCAGTTGCAAGGATCACCCGGTTAACACCGCCCTCTTCCTGATTGCGCCCAGCAAGCTGATAGGCTTGGCGAATTCCTTCCGCACCAGCAGTTGAACCACCTGAACTGAGTCGATCCAGCGCTGACAGTATTTTGGCTTTGTCGCCAGCCTTTGTGGGTTCCAATACGGTTCCGGCACTGCCTGCGTAAGTGACGATTGAAACGGTGTCGTCGGGCTTTAACGATGACAACAGCAGTTTGAAAGAATTGCGCAACAGCGGCAGCTTGTCCGGCGCATTCATTGATCCCGATGTGTCAATCAAGAAGACCAGATTTGCCTGTGGTGCATCGACCTTGGGCAATTCAAATCCCTTGATGCCGATGCGCAGTAGTTTGGTTTCCGCATTCCACGGCGTCGGCATAACCGACACATTCGCCTTGAATGGTTCGGTCCGATTGGTAGGGGCCTGATAATCATAGTCAAAATAATTGACCATCTCCTCAACCCGCACCGCATCCTTTTGAGGCAGCACTGAACGATTGAGCGAAGAACGGACAAATGAATAGGACGCGGTATCGACATCCACTGAAAATGTGGAGACCGGGTCTTCTTTCGTAACCTTTACCGGGTTGGGTTTGATATCAGTGAACTTGTCGCGGCCCTGATCCTGGTACTGTGGAACCGTTACATCACCACTAACTGCCAGATTGCTCACAGCTTCACTGGCTATGAGGCCACCCGCAAATTGCTCGACACTTCTCTTTTTCGCCAAAAGGGCTTTTGGTTGGCTTTGCAGCGCAAGTGATGTGGTTGCCGGCGCAGATTGCTCCGCATCCTGACGGGTTTCCGCTTTCAACTCCCGACGAGTGACCGCATCTACTTCGGCTTCCTCTAATGGGGCATCATTTAATTCAGCAGAATTTGAAACTTCATCGGTTTTTGCTGGTAGTTGGGTTAATGGCACTTCGAATGATTCGGGTGCAATGAGGTTGATATTCACGGCAAGCGCCAGGGCTGCAAGGCTTACGCCTCCGCCAAGAATGTATGCCATTTTAGGTTGTGCAATATTCATCAGTTGTCTCCAATTAAATGAGCCAGGAATTTTGTTGCCTTGCTCTTTAAGACGACTGCCATCGGCCGATCCTTGGACCGCGTTCAAATTTTCTTTTTCAAAATGCTCCATTGCCGCATGGATTGCCGCATCACGCGCAGCCTTGCGCGGTGGAACGGAATCCAGTTTCCGGAATGCGTTTTCAATTCTATTCAACCGATCGTTCATGCTTCTTCTTCCGCCAGCGCTTTAAGTTTCTTTCGCAATTCATGCATGCGCCACGAGACAGTGGTTTCCTTGATGTTTAAAATTTCCGCTGCTTCCGCGTGGTTCAACCCCTCTGCCAACACCAGCACTGCAGTTTCACGCAATTCCTCACCCACCTGATCAAGCAGCTCATAAACCCAGGCAATTTCGCGAGCAGTTTCTGCCTCAGCCCCCCGGGTTAGTGCCGCGATGTCCGCATAAGCTAAATGCATTCGCTCCCGAGACATTGTTTTGCGACTGGCATCACGCACTGCATTTAAAACAACCCGATAGAGCCAGGTCGTAAACTTTGCCTCGCCCCGAAACGAGCGCAGCTTTCCTGACAGGGAAAGGCATATCTCCTGGGCAATGTCTTCTGCATCCTCACGGACACCGGTTGCGCGCAATGCGAAGCGGAAAATCGTGTCGTAGTGGCGCTCAAGCAGCACGCGATATGCGTCTGCATCACCATCCGCGGCCATTACCGCCAGTTCATTATCGCTCGTTTTCATGCGCATGTTCGAACATAGGACGCATGACCACGGCAATTCCTTGGCGAAAACGAAAAAATAATTTCAGATGGTTTTAGTCGACCCAGTTCGGGCGAACCCTTTCATGCATGTCGCTGGTATGGCCGTAGTCCAAGTAACCCAGTCGACTAACCGGTTTTGCAAGCGCGACATCGAAGCGGCCATCGCGGATAACAGCATCATCTATATGAACACCAACCACCTGGCCAATTACGACAATTACACCGGTTTTTTCACCTGACACATCTACTGGCTCAAGCACGTTGGTTACCTTGCATTCCAGTGCTGCAACCGCATTTGCAACCCGTGGCGGCGCGACAAGTTTCGAGGGCGCACTGTCAATCCCGACATGTTCAAATTCGCTTACCCCATCAGGAGCCGAAATGCTTGACTGGTTCATAATTTCCGCCAGATCCTGGCTCACGTAATTGAATACAAACTCACCCATTTCAATTGCATGATTTGCTGTATCCTTACGCCCTTCTGATGAGAACATCAGTAAAGGTGGGTGGCTGCCAATCGCATTGAAAAAGCTGTAGGGGGCGAGGTTCGCGATACCATTCCTGGACAGTGTGGAAATCCAGCCAATCGGTCTTGGGGCTACGATTGCCTTGATTGGGTCATGGGGAAGCGATGCGTCACGGTTATCGGGCTCATAAAACATTTAAGATCACCAAAGTTGGAACAAGCACCCATCTACGACCTGTTGTGACATGATGCAATTCATTGCCTTGAAAAACACTGCGTTTTGGGTTTCATGGAGTTATGCAGCCAATCGGATCTCGACTCGTCATACATCTTGCCATCGCAAGGGTTATTTTGGCCCTTCTGCTTGCGTTCGCATTGCATGCACCGGCACAGGCGCAAGATGCAAGTGCAAAACAAAGGGTAACCCTGCAAGCACGACTTACCAGCGGTGGGCCAATCATTGAAAAGGGTGTTGAATGGCGCATCTTCCATTCAAAAGCTGGAGCAGATGGTAAATTGCCGATTTTGGCGTCCGCCCATGGAGGCGTGAAAGCGTTTGATATTACGCCGGGAGATTATCTGGTTCATGCCGCATACGGCCATGCAGGTGCCGTCAAGAAACTCACGGTTAGCAGCAGCGCCATTCGCGAAGAGTTTGACCTCAATGCTGGCGGGCTGAAACTCAATGCAATTGCGGCGGTAAACACCCCTATCCCGCGTCGCCTAATGCGATTTGACATCTACACGCAGGTGGACGAGGAAACCGGTCAGCGCAAGTTACTCGCCCGCAACATCAAACCGGACGATATCGTCGCCTTCCCGGTTGGTACCTATCATGCAGTTTCCAAATTCGGCAATTTGAACGCGGAAGTTCGGGCAGACCTTAGAGTTGAGCCCGGTAAACTCACTGAAGCCAACCTGCAGCACAGAGCCTCGATGATTACGTTCCGTCTGGTCAGAACATTGGGAGGCGATGCGATTGCTGATACGGCCTGGTCGATTTTGACCGAGAGTGGTGATGTGATTGAAGAACGCGCAAGTACCTTTCCAACCATGGTTTTGGCAGAAGGAAACTACACGGCCATCGCCAAGAACAACGACACGATATATTCGCAGGACTTCCGGGTTCGATCCGGTATCAATACGGATGTGGAAGTGTTGGCGGTGAACTAGCCGCCGGCGAGGTTACGGCGGCGAATCTTCATCTTTTCATGGGATTCGTCCGTCCCGTCATGGAATGAACCAAACAACTTGTCCCACGGTACTTCCAGATTTCCGTAATTGCACTCAAAATACCGGTGGTGCATCTGGTGGTGAAATGTTCCCAGCGCCAACCGGTTCTTATCCTTTACAAGCAGCCCTTCAAAACCGGTGTGAGATGTGGCCGCAGTCAGCGCCTGATGTTGCATGTGGAACAGGATGTGAATTGGGTGAGCTGCGACCACCCAATGGATCAGCACTGAACTGAAAAACAGGAAATGCTCGAGCGGATGCATGGAAAGCCCCGACCACGGACCGACATTTGTATTTCGATGATGCAGTGAATGGGCCAGTCGATAAAGTGGAGGCCAATGAAGCCAGCGATGGATCCAGTAAAAGTGAAACGAAATCCAGCTTGGCGTCAGGAACAACAATGCAACAAACCAGACTGGATTTTCACTCCATAGAAGCATCGGCACATAGCCATTGGCCATTGCCCAAAACATCAGCACCTCAAAGCCGGTCCAGAACGCCACACCACTGGTGAGCGTCCAAAACATGTTGTCGTGCACCTGATTTCCCAAGGTAAAAGTTCGACCTTTGGCAACAAACTCGCGCGGATCGAATTTTAACCGATCGGCCTGGTGTTTTTTTGCATAAAAATAAAGATGCAATCCGCCGGCAACGATCGTGATCAAAATCAGATTGCGGATGAACATTTGAGCAATCCAGCCGACGCCCAAAGTCTTTGCTTCTTCCAGTGAAGGCTGAAAGTAGAACCAGCACAGTGTCGCAAGGCCTACAAGAATGATGTTTTCGCCCAGCACAAACCAGCGGTCCCAAATCCACTTGCCAATCTTGGCTGGCTTCGGGGGCCACTGGAAAATCGGGGACGCCTGAATTGGAACATTGGGGCGATAGTTCCACTGGCGCGCAAATGCGGACTCAGAAGTTTGCTCTGAGCCAGCATTTTCTGCCGTGGCATTGCTCCTTGTAGCCATGCATACACCTTCCTGATGATCTAGAGTGTATATGACATGATGACGGCACTTTGAAAATCACAAAACGCTTCCATTCACGTAGCAACAGCTTTGCGCAATTTCGCAAAGTGCTCGTCCCACCCCGCATCAATCGATTTCAGCAGACCAAGTGCACCATCACCTGCAACCTCAAAGCCTTCGTGCGTCATGGTAAGTTTTGTGCCGCCATGAACTTCTTCGAGAACCCAGGTGACGGTGGTCATATGACCACCCAGCGGTTTGATGGTAAATGAGTATTTCAGTTTTGAGGGGCGGTCCATTTCGAGCACCGAACCCCAACAAATCCGGTCTGATGTGCCATCATGGTTCGTTCCAAGCAACGCAAATTCATTTCCTTCCACCAAGTCCGCATCGGCAGGGTGAAACCAGATTGCCAACTTGTCTTTTTCAGTCAAGAACGCCCATACGGTTTCGCGGGAAGCGGAAAACATTACGGTCTTTACGAGTGACGAACTGGTCATTGTTTGTTGCTTTCTGCCGCCTCTACTGCGGCTTGTAAATTTTCAAATTTTTCGTCCCAGAAATTGCTGAAGTGGTTGAGCCAATCGACCGCAGATTTTAGTGCGTTGGGCTCCAGTCGGTTGACCCGCTCACGCCCCTTTGGATGAACGGAAATCAAACTTCCCTCCTCCAGCACGGTTAGATGTTTTTTGACAGCCGCCCGGGTCATGTCAAAATGCCCGGCAACCTCGCCAATGGTCATGTCGCTTTGACTGAGATGCATGAGCATCGACCGCCTGCTTGGATCAGCCAGGGCGCGAAATGCCCCCTGCACATCCGGTGTTGTTGTTTCCAACATTGATACCTCCGTTGCAATACCATTTGGTACTGTTTTATATGATACCAAATGGTATCATGTCAACGGAGGCTTTGATTATTTAAGACAGATATGGTCACTCAGGCCATTGAACCGGCAATCGCGTGGATGGCCCGGATAGCATTGACTTCATATTCATTGTTTTCAAAGTCCGGCCAGGTGGAAAGTTTGACTGCAACCAGATCATATTCCGGCGAGATGTAAATGAGTTGCCCGAACACGCCGAGACACATGAAGGTCTCACGCTCATTATCCTCGATCCAGAACTGGTTTCGGTAACATCCGTTGGGAAGAAACTCCCTGCTCTCTTCATCAAACAGGCCATGGTTGCCGCTTTTGATATCCTCTATCCAGGCTGATGGTATAATTTGCTCGCCATTGCAGACACCACCGTTAAGAAGCAGCAGACCAAAACGGGCAAAGTCACGAAGCGTTGCGTTGAAGCCACCACAGGCAAGCCCGTAACCACTGCTATCAACGGTGATGCAGGCATCATGTTCTGCACCGATCTTTGACCACAATTCATCAGTCAACAATTGCTGCAGCCTCAAGCCGGTAACCCGCTCCATCGCATGGCCAAGTACATCGGATTCAATGGATCGATAACAAAAACGGCTACCGTGTTCTGCCTCCCGCTCTTTCAGGGTAAGCATTTGATCCCACATGCTAGATGGCCATTCAATTGCAGGGTCCGCATCTGCCGGAATTGGTTTCCAACCACAAGCCACATCGGTTTTGGCCATATCCGACGCCGGGTCCAGGTAGTCCTCGCTGTAGAGGGTGCCGCTTGTCATGTCCAATAGATGCTGGAGCGTTGCTCCGTTCCAGCCGGTGTCCTTGAGCTCCGGAAGATACTCGGTAATCTGCGTCTGAGGATCCAGCAAACCCCTTTCAATCAAGATGCCGGCGACTGCAGAAGTAATCGATTTGGAGACTGACTGACACAGATGCAGGGTGCTCGAGGTCATTTGATTGTAATAGGATTCATGGATGGTCTTACCACCCTTCACGATCATGAACCCGTCAGTGTAAGTTTGCTCCAGCATCTCGTTGACGGTCATTGACTTCCCACCAACCGCTTCAAACTCAACACCGCCTACATCCTGAAAACCCTGTTCAATGGGGATTGATGGACCACTTCCCCTGCCAATGATTGCCGTTGGTACCATCTGTCGGACGTTTTGGAAGGTCCAGCGATTCCAGGGCGGGCGATCCCAGTCCTGTGCCGGAATTCGCCATTCGGGCGGTGGTGGCGTCCCTTCCATAATTGGCGGACGCGGATCGGAGTTTCGGTACGATGTCATCATCCAAATCCCAACGCGGCTTTAAATTACTCTCGCGCCCGCTTCACATCTGGTGGCACGGCCTCTTCGGCCAGTGAAGCAATAGCATCATCGAGGCTCATCGGCGTTTGATCCCGCGAGCCGAGCCGGCGAATGTTGACACTCTTTTCTTCTGCCTCACGCATTCCGCAAACCAGGATCACCGGCACCTTGGCAAGTGAATGTTCCCGCACCTTGTAGTTGATCTTTTCATTGCGGGTATCCGCTTGGGCGATGAGGCCTGCCTTTTTAAGTTGTGCCGCGACCTCCTCAGCATACGGATTGGCTTCCGATGTAATCGTTGCAACCACGACCTGCACAGGCGCAAGCCATAGCGGGAAATGCCCGGCGTGGTTTTCAATCAGAATACCGATAAATCGTTCCATCGACCCGCAGATAGCCCGGTGGATCATTACCGGTTGTTTTTTCTCACTATTGGAATCGATATAAAACGCGCCAAATCGTTCCGGCAGGTTGAAGTCCATCTGAGTGGTGCCGATTTGCCATTCGCGGCCAATAGCGTCACGCAAAGTGTACTCGAATTTCGGGCCGTAGAATGTGCCCTCGCCCTCGTTAACATCAGTCTTGATGGCGCCACCTGAATCAGCGGCCATCTTGTCTAAAACACGGCGCAGTATGTCTTCAGCGTGATCCCACATGGCATCGGTTCCAACCCGTTTTTCCGGGCGGGTCGCCAGTTTGACCACGACCTCTTCAAACCCAAAGTCCTTGTAGGTCGACATCATCAGATCGTTGATCCTCAAACATTCTTCTTCGAGCTGTTCCTCGGTACAAAACACATGCGCGTCGTCCTGGGTAAAAGCACGTACTCGCAACAGTCCGTGCAACGCGCCGGAAGGCTCGTAACGATGGACGGCACCGAACTCCGCCAGGCGGACGGGAAGATCGCGATAGCTCTTCAAACCATGCTTGAAGATTTGCACATGGCCCGGACAGTTCATTGGCTTCAACGCAAAAATGCGGTGATCAGCGTCTTCTTTATCAGGGTTGGCGAACGCGTCGGCGGATTTCACCGCAAACATGTTCTCCTGATACCAGCCCCAATGGCCGGAAGTTTCCCACAACGCCTTGTCGAGAATCTGCGGCGCGTTGACTTCTTCATAAACCCCGTCGAGCCGCCGACGCATATAGTTCACAAGGTTCTGGAATACCCGCCAGCCTTTGGAATGCCAGAAGACCACACCAGGGCCTTCTTCCTGAAAATGGAACAAATCCATTTCCCGACCAAGTTTGCGGTGGTCGCGTTTTTCGGCTTCCTCCCGCATGAACATGTACTGCTTGAGATCCTCGTCACTGGCCCAGGCCGTTCCATAAATGCGGGTCAACATGGCGTTGTCGGAATCCCCGCGCCAATAGGCACCAGCGACATTCATCAGCTTAAACGCCGAACCTATGTCATTGGTCGAGCGCATGTGAGGCCCACGGCACAGATCTGTCCATTCACCCTGTTTGTAAATCTTGAGGTCCTGATCTTCCGGGATCGCGTCAACCAGTTCAATCTTGTAGGCCTCACCCTTTTCGGCAAAGAATTTTTTGGCCTCTTCGCGGCTCCAGACTTCCTTGGTGAAGGGTTTGTTGCGCCCAATGATTTCCTTCATCTTCTTTTCGATGACGGGCAAATCTTCCGGCGTGAAAGGTTCGTTGCGGGCAAAATCGTAGTAAAAGCCGTTTTCAATTACCGGGCCGATAGTCACCTGGGTGCCGGGCCACAACTCCTGCACGGCTTCAGCCAGTACGTGAGCGCAGTCGTGACGGATGAGTTCGAGTGCAGCGGGATCGGTGCGCATCACCAGTTCGATTGCACCACCTTCAATGATCGGATCAACAAGATCACGCAATTCGCCATTCAGCGAATAGGCTACAGATTTTTTGGCAAGTGACTTGGCTATCGATTCGGCAACTTCACCGCCGGTGATACCAGCAGCAAAATCACGTTTTGAGCCATCGGGGAATTCAAGTGATATATCGGCCATCAGCCTTCTCCTTTTTCCAGTCCCGCATACGGACGCGGGTGGTTCGAGCAGTATGTAGGTTATTTGTGAAAACGGAGCAAGTGGGGGTAATTTGATTGGTAGTGTACGAGGGGTATCAGACTTTGGTAGTATAAGGACATCGATTCTCAATGAGAGATTCGACCTACAGCTGAACACCAGGAGATAGTAAAATGAATCTCAGTGCCCCTACAATGATCGTATTCTTGATTTCCCTCGTGATTGCAATTCTCGGGTTGTTATCCGGGTTGGCGATATTTTCGATTATCCCAATTTCTGCATTCTGGCTGATGACCATCGCCTATGGCGTACTTGCAGCTGGTTGCTTGCTAAAAGGGGTTTAACAGCCTCTGCTTGAAGGTAGACCCAGTTTTTGAGGGTGAACCTCGATGTTTTTGACAAAACCATTCCCGGGCATCTTCGGGAATGGTATTAAAGTGACTTGGCAACCCGTGCTTCGCCGACAACAAGTCCACTCCTGCTTTTCAGGATCGGATTGGTGATTGGTTTCATTTGGTCGACCACGGACTCATCTAGATCCAGCAAATTTTCTATCACGTTGGCGATTGCAACTTCGGCGGCTCTCGGCGCGCCATCACGAACCTTCAATGCAATACCATATCCAAGTTCAGGCAGGCTGGCAGTGTAAACGCCCTCCGCGCCGTATTTTACAAATGCGCGAGTTCCCAGTGTCTCCATGATGTTTGTGCATGCGCCGGTGGCTCCCGAAACCATCTCCGGATGCATCAGGCACGCATCTCTGAGGCGCAGCATCGCGCTGGAGCGAAGCGGACCACCACCCTCGCCCACTCCGAATTTGGCAAAGGCTGTCGACAGACTTTTCAACGGGATAGCGAACGTAGGAATTGAACAGCCATCAATGGCGTGATTTTCGCCGCGATGGGGAATCCCAGTCACACTTTCCAATACACCGGCAACTTCCTGCTGCAGCGGATGTTTAAAATTGACGTACCCGCGCGTTTGCATTTGCTGATGAGTTGCGAATGCAAGAAAGCCTGAATGCTTGCCCGAACAGGTATTGTGGATTTCACCGGCATCAACCCCATGTCTCGCCAAATCACGAACATCTTCAAGATCAAATGGCGGTTGTGCACCACATTCAAGACAAGTGGCATCCAGTCCTGCCCGTTGCAGCATTTCTTCTGCTGCTTTTACATGCATGGGCTGAGCATGATGAGAAGAACAGGCCAGCGAAAGATGATACGGCTCGAACCCATATGCATCAGCAGCTCCTGACTCAATCAACGGCAGTGCTTGCAGCGCTTTAATCGCGGAGCGAGGGAAGACAGAACGTTCTGCCTCTCCCCACGCTGTTATTATTTTGCCAGAAGTGTCTGCAACCACGATATCAACCTCGTGGCGACTTTCGACAACTTTACCACGGGTGACTTCGATCACGGCTTTTGGAAGAATTTTTGTCATTGGCATCCTTCAGACTGCTACGTTTTGGTGAGAATTGTCACAGAACGTTTCTGGTTTCCAGTGTTAGTCTGAAAAAAGTCAGAAGGCTGGTTGGGGCTTACACTGTGTGGAGAAAAAGCCATGAGAAAATACACAATTCTGCGAGACTTGCGTGCAAAATTCTCGAGATCATCACGACCCAGACTGGAATCCATCATAAGAAACTTGCCCATGGGCGTGCCAAGCGCACCCAGTTCGTCGGGCGTGGGCAACGCGATACCCGAGATCAAGGTTGAAACTGAAAAACTGACGACCAAGCAAGTCCGGGAAGCTGGCCGTGACCCAGAGGTCGTTGATATCGCAGAAACCATGCCCATTCGATTGATCGAGCCTGTGGAACCTGCTCATCATACGACACCCCCAGACACTAGCGACGCGGTATGGGGTGTCGAGGCAGTCGGCGCAGACCAATCCAATTTCACCGGTAATGGGGTCTCTGTTTGCGTTTTGGATACCGGAGCTGACCGGGATCATCCCGCATTTGCTGGCGTCAATATTGTGGAAGAGGATTTCACCGGATCCGGCAATGGTGACGCTCAGGGTCATGGAACGCATTGTGCGGGCACAATATTTGGTCGCGATGTGGACGGGAAACGTATTGGTGTCGCACGAGGCGTTCAACAAGCCTTTATCGGTAAGGTACTGGGCGATGATGGCAGGGGTGGTTCTGAGATGCTCTTCAACGGAATGCATTGGGCCGCTGACAAACGGGCAAAAGTCATATCCATGTCACTTGGGTTTGATTTTCCGGGCATGATCAAACAACTGGTAGATGGTGGGTGGCCTGCCGATATCGCCGGATCCCAGGCGTTGGTCGCTTACCGAGATAATCTACGGGTGTTTGATAATCTCATGGCGATGATCCGGGGGCTGGAACCCTTCACCGGTGGAACGGTGGTTGTGGCCGCGACCGGAAACGAGTCACGCCGTCATATCGACGACGATTTCGAGGTGTCCGCCTCCTTACCCGCCGCTTCAAATGATATTGTATCTGTTGCGGCTTTGGGTCAGGTATCAGGCGGACTAGGTGTGGCGAGTTTTTCCAATACCGACCCAATAATCAGCGGCCCGGGTGTAAATATCCTTTCAGCGCGGTCTGGTGGTGGCTTAACGACAATGAGTGGCACCTCGATGGCCTGCCCCCATGTGGCCGGAATTGCGGCGTTGTGGTGGGAAGCCGCACTAACCATGCCTATTCCTGCGACGCCGGACAACGTTAGGGCCCGCATGATGGCCAGCGCATCTACGGAGAATATTGTTGGTGGGACAGATATTGAAGATTACGGCAATGGCCTGGCTCAGGCCCCCAACACCGCAATGATGTAATTCAAATCTTTTGACGCTACCCTTTTGGAACCGGATCGTGGCCGCTAGTGCCCCAGGGATTACATTTTGCAACACGCCATATCGTCAGGCCTCCGCCGCGAAATAATCCATGACGGGCAATTGCCTCATATCCGTATTCAGAACAAGTTGGCTGATGCCTGCATGCGTTGCCGATAAAACCAGACAGGGTTAACTGATAGAGTCGGATAAGCGAAATACCCAACATGCGACCCGGGGTTCTTGGCCAATGGCCTTGCCAGTTCCTTGAAAACGAACATTTTGAGTCTTTTGAATCGCTTGCGGGAGTTTTATCACAAGTTGATTCAAGTGCTGATGCTGACGTATTTCGCGGTGGAAGAGGCGCTGATTCCATTGGATTACTGTGCCGCCTGTGATGCAGCTTCAATCTGATTGATGCAATCGACAACCGCATCGAAGGTCAACAGCGTAGATGCGTGGCGCGCCTTGTATTCGCGAACCGGCTCGAGAAATTTGAACGCTTCAAAACGGCCTGTAGGTGCCGGTCCACCCTCCTTCAGCATTTTGTACATGGTATCGCGCAATTCCCGCAGTTCGGTATTGGTGCTGCCAACCACACATTGTGCCATGATGGAGGATGCAGCCTGGCCCAATGCGCAGGCTTTTACATCATGGGAAAAATCGCTGACCGTGTCGCCATCCATCTTGAGCCACACATTAACCGTGGAACCACACAGTTTTGAGTGGGCTCGAGCGGTCGCATGGGCATCATCGAGAGCGCCAATGCGCTCAATATTGCCAGCATATTCGAGGATTTTCGCGTTGTAGATGGTATCGAGCATTAAATTCACACCAGTTTTCTCCCTCAATATAGGATGGCTGTTGACCGTCGTCGACAAACAAATCGTCAATTTAGCGCATGTTTTGCATTGAGGATTACCAAAAATGGCTTATATGAGAGCCAAGTCTGGTCACCGTGCCGGAGGGAATGCCCTTGGTGGGCACTTCCTGAAAGCCCCGGAACCCGGCCAAAGCCGATTATGCGACCCGCCCGTCAAGGCAGGCAAACAATCAAGGCTGCGACTGGTCCGAATTAAGATCACAGACGTGGAGTCTTGTTTTATGCCAATGCGGGAGCTGGATATGGACGCAATTCTTGACAGCCTGAAAAAGGTTCAAAGTCGGCGCATACTTTCAATTGAGGAGCGACCTTCGCAAGCTGAAGCTGAAGCAGCGGTCAGCACACTCCTTAAATGGATGGGCGAAGATGTTGAACGCGAAGGCCTGGTTGACACACCCAAGCGTGTCGCCAAAGCCTATCGCGAACTGTTTGCCGGCTATGATCAAGACCCAGGCGAAGCGCTAGGGCGCAGGTTTGAAGAAGTCGGCGGCTATGACGACATGGTGCTGGTCAAGGACATCGATTTTCATTCACACTGTGAACACCACCTGGTGCCTATCATCGGCAAGGCCCATGTGGCCTATCTGCCGGATGGCTGTGTGCTTGGCTTGTCAAAAATTGCCAGAACCGTTGAAATCTTTGCCCGCAGGCTTCAAACGCAGGAAAACATGACGGCTCAAATTGCGCATACCATTGACGACGCGCTGCAACCGCGCGGAGTTGCTGTTATGATTGAGGCGGAACACATGTGCATGGCGATGCGCGGCATCAAGAAACAGGGCTCCTCTACCACGACCACCTGTTTTACCGGCGCGTTCCATGATCAGTCGATGGAGCAAACCAATTTCCTGAACCTGTTGCGGATGAGCAAAGAGTAACAAGCCATCTGCGCGGCAGCATTGGCGAAAGTGCATAAATTGACCCAATCCCCTGACCAGAACGGCCTTTTCCCGGTAATAACCGACCGGCAAGCGCTGGAAAACGGTGATATTTTGGCACCAAAGTTCGACAAGAATGGTCTGATTACAGCTGTGGTATGCGATCATCACTCGGGTGATGTACTGATGGTGGCCCACATGAACGAACAGGCGCTTCAACGCACGCTTAAGAGCGGGCAGTCGCATTTTTGGAGTAGATCCCGCCAGGAGTTGTGGCACAAGGGTGCAACGTCTGGAAATTTCCAGGAAGTTCGTGAAATACGGATTGATTGCGATCAAGATGTCGTATTGCTGAAAGTTGAGGTTAAGGGAGATGCAAGTTGCCATACCGGCAACACCAGCTGCTTCTTTCGCCAGGTTGAAAACCGCGATGGCAAGATTACCCTGGTCGCCGATCCCACCCCGTAGATCTGATGGGTCCCTTTACACTTGCCGCACTGTTATTGATGGTTACGCCAGGGCCCGGTGTGTTGAGTGTTGCGGGCGTTGGGTCGGGCTTCGGGTTTCGTGCCGGACTGCCCTATTTGTGGGGATTGTGGCTTGGTAATTTTCTGGTCGGTATAGCCGTTGTCACCGGTCTTGCTGCAATTGTATTCTCCGTCAATTACCTGCGCGAGTTTTTGTTGTTCGCATCGGCCGGCTACTTGATATATTTGGCAACAAAAATTGCGATGTCAGGCCGCAAGATTGCGTTTATTCTCTCCGAAAAGCCTCCCGGTTTTTTTGCCGGGGTTAGCCTACAAATGATTAATCCGAAGGCTTATGTAGTGAATACAACCTTGTTTACTGGGTTCGCATTTTTGCCGGACAGCCTGTTACAGGAGACCTTGATCAAGTTTGTTATACTCAATGCACTCTGGATACCGATCCATTTTGCATGGTTGACTACAGGTACAGCGCTTAAGAAACTATCACTCGATGAAAGAGTTCAAAGGGCCATAAACGTTACGATGGCGTTTTTGATGATTGTGGTGGTGGCGATGGCCGCGATGACATGACACAGATGTAAAAGCGTGATGTTCACACTTTTATTAGAAATTTAGGTAATGATTGTTTTCAGGATAATCAATCGGAGTTCCAAGTGGAAAACCCTGAGATCCATAGCGTAGAGCAAGCCGAGACGTCACCACCGCTTGGTGAGATACCCGTAAATCCGACGAAGGATTATTCGGCCGGTGCTGAAACGCCAAAATTCAACCCCGCAAAACGGGGTGTTGCACTGGCGCTTGGTGGCGGTGTCGCGCGCGGTTGGGCACATATTGGTGTATTGCGCGCATTCGATGAAGCAGGCATTCCGATTTCGATGATTGCCGGAACCTCAATCGGAGCGCTGGTTGGCGGTTGTTATCTCGCCGGAAAACTTGATGAGCTTGAAGAATTTGCCCGCTCAATTACCCGCACCAGTGTTCTGCGATACATGGATTTTACATTCCGAGGTTCTGGTCTCATTTCCGGTGGCCGGCTTGCTGCAAAAATGGACGACCAGATCGGTAAATTGCGTATTGAGGAACTGGATCGCCGGTTCGTCGCAGTTGCAACTGACATTCAAAGCGGCCACGAAATCTGGCTGCATGACGGCTCAATGGGCAAAGCTATCCAGGCATCTTATGCACTACCTGGGGTTTTTAAACCGGTGGTGTATGCCGGACGCAACCTTGTAGATGGCGCACTTGTAAATCCGGTACCGGTTTCTGCATGCCGTGCATTCGAGGCAGAAGTGGTGGTTGCGGTGAACCTTAACAGCGAAACATTTGGACGTGGCACCGTTGTGCAATCGAAGTCTCTTCCGGTTGATGATCTTCCTGAGGTTAGCGAAAATACGCCAGAAACACCGTCATCATGGCTGCCATTCAAGCGTGGGTCCAAACCCTCTAGTTCAGACATGCATTCGCGGCTGGGTGTCACAGGCGTGATGATTGAAGCTTTCAACATCATTCAGGACCGTATTACCCGCTCTCGACTTGCGGGCGATCCACCTGATTACACGATCAGGCCGCGCCTGAAGGATATTGGCCTTACTGATTTTTACAAAGCCGATGATGCTATCCGCCTTGGCTATGAAGAGTGCAAAAGCCGAATTGCGGAACTGGAAGATGTTAATCAGCTGGCCGAGATATAGTTGCGCATTTCCTCCGCGTCACGCTCTGCCTGCTTGATTTTACGCTTCACAACATCACCAATTGAAATGATGCCAGCCAGTTTTCCCTTGTCGATGACCGGCATGTGACGAAAGCGATTGGTAGTCATTGTTTCCATGACTTCGTTGATCGTATCGTGCTGAGAGCAAGCAATAACGTCCGCCGTCATGCAAGAAGAACACGGATTTTTCAGCGCTTTTGCACCATGGTTTGCTAATTCACGAACGATGTCGCGCTCGGATACGATGCCACAAACGGTCGAGTCGGGAGCCACTACCACTGCTGCGCCAATTTTGTTTTCCGCTAGAATATCAATGATTTGTGCCAAATTTACCCCTGGCTTAACGGTCAATACCTCGTTGCCTTTTTCCGAAAGGATTGCTGCTACAGTCATTGTGTGCCTCCTTATGCCATCCAACATGCCCGTCTAAATTTTATCCCGGGCAATTCTTGGTCACAATGATGTTCGCAAAATGTCTATCTGGCAAGCCTGCGATGGCTGAATACAAGTTCATTGGCCTGTAGACATGAGAAACCATGTGAATAAATTAGAAAATTTGGTACCGTTTTGAAGCATTTTAGGGTATCGGGGGAACCGGATAAACATCGAATTTAAAGAGATTAAGTATGCGTCACCTCAAATTCGCAGCCCGAACCGCACTAATTGTTGGTGCTGTTACAACTGCATCAATGTCCGCACCGGCTGCCATTGCGGAGGAAGTTTACATGATCCGCGGGTTCATGGACGTGTTTTCCGCCGGCATGAACCAAATGACCTACCGGTTAGTAAAAAGCGGTGTGAACGCAAAGGCTCTCTCGAATGGCGAATGGCGTGGCATTGCCAATGACATCATCCGCCGGTCCAAAAATGACAAAGTATCCCATCCAATCATCATTGCAGGACACTCACTTGGCGGTGTCGAAGCCGCAGATTTTGCCAACAAGCTTGGCCAGGCCGGTGTAAAAGTTTCCCTGGTGATCGGCCTGGATCCAGGATTTAAGAAGCCTAATCGTTTTGGTCCGGGCATCAAGAGAGTTGTGAATTACAAAATTCCATCCGGTCAGAACTATCGCGCTGGATCTGGCTTTTCAGGCAAAATCCGTACCATTGATGTCTCCAAATATGGCGTTGACCATGTGGGAATCGATAAAAACGCCAAGGTCCAAAGCCTGGTGGTAAGCCGGATTATCCGCAGAGTTCGTTAGGGCGAATTTTCTAGAAAGATCGACGGACTACCACAGCGAACTGATCGAAGTGGTAACCGGTGTGTCCCCAGGGATTGGTACCCAGATTAGCTGCTGTGGCTAATGCGCCCTGTTGGCCAGAAACTGCTCCCCGAGCATAGGATGCCCCGAGTTCCAGTCCTTCGACTGGAAACCAGTTGAGACCCGCTGATGCAATCCATGCGGATTGGTTTTCCGCAATCAGGATATCAGATCGATCGCCCTGCGAGTATGAGTACTGGGCAGCGAATTCCAGCTGGTCTGTCAGGTCGATGCCACCGGCTACCTGCCATATCAATTCCGGATCATTGGTTGTCAGGAAATTTCCGACATAGTCCGTGTCATATTCCCCGTCCCACATCACCATGCCGTGGATCACACCTCCGGGAAGCACATTGTCTAATTCAAGCGAAAGGCTGGCTTTGTAGGCCCAGCCACCATTATTCTGCCCCGTGGCTGCGGGTCCGCTCGTAACAGGACAACCTGTACAACGGGCACCGAACGTCGTTCCATTGTTTGGAGCAATTGAATCATAAACTGCCGTAAACGCGGCAAAACCCCAATCTCCGGTTAAATTCATGCCGGTATAAAAATTTACCCGACCATCGGTTGATCCATTATTTGTGAGGTTGTTGAAGTCGCCCCTGCCGGAAGATATCCGTGGGTCCTCCATCCCGACCGTGACAGTTAATCCGTCCTGTGCCCATGTATAATCTGCCAGTGTCGCGTCATCAAAACCGTACCAGCCATCGCCGGAAGGATTGGCACCCAATACAGAAACCCCTGAAAAGCCCGAAATATCTATGACTGAATAATCATGATTTGTCGTCCAGTAATTGTCGGTAAATCCAAACCGAAACCCGGCAAGTGAGATCAAAGCCCGATCCATGTCGATATCCACATCAACATTGGAACTGCCGCCCTCAAGCCTGTATTGGGCCCGCAACGTACCCCAATCGGTTTCGTTACGGGTATCAATGTTCAGGCGTCCACGCTGCGCCCACCGGGTATAATTGTTCCCGTCAATTGCCAAAAAATCATCATCTGGCGAAGCGGACGCCAGCGCGAGCGTAGAAGCAGTGCGATAATTGTCAAAGCTCGCATCGTCATCTGGGTTGATTGCGGTTTTCGCATAATGCGAACGCACATAGCCGTAAAACCGGATGCAGGTTTCGGTTCCAGGAATGTAAAAGAATCGCTTGCCATAGGCTTCACAAATTCGAACTTTGCCTGCTGGCTCTGGTTCGATTCGAGCTAAATCAGCAGAATTGGCTGGAACACTTAGGAAACCTAAAGACGCGCAAACAGATTTGAGAGCCCCGGTCCTCATCAAATTTCACTGCCGATCAAACCAGTAAAACAGCAGGAGACCGGCCGCGAATCCACCAACATGGGCCTCCCAAGCGATGGACTGTCCCTCACCCGCCACGTTTACGATTCCGGTTCCGAATACCAAATTGAGTACCAGCCAAATTCCAGTAAAGGTCAGCACTTGAGGATTTGAAAACGCCTGTACCAGCGATTGCGCGGGCATTTGGCTCGTATCCCGGCCAAATGGGCCTCCAGATGGGAAGGCAAATCGAACTGCAGCGCCCATACAGGCGGAAACTACGGCCGATGCTCCTATAACGGGAATATTACCATCAGGGTGTGCCAGCATGTGAGCGCATGCCCCACCAACTGATCCCACAATACATAAAACCAAAAATCGTGATGTACCGATTCGCCTTGCAACGACTGCACCAAATGCCAGCAGCCAAAGCAGGTTGATACCAAGATGCGTCCAGTCGGCATGCAGCAGACTGTAGCTTACCGGTGACCAGTACTTTGCCAACGGCCAGGGATCGATGCCGACCAGAGCGTTATAGCGGACTGGAATAAACGAAAAAGCCAATATGATTTCTCGATCAAACTGCCACGAAATGAACCAGTAACGCAGCGCATGAATGCCGATGAGGCCCGCGCAAAGCACTACTATGATTTGGGGCAGGTTAAACACTGGCGGCGGCTTGAACTGGGGATCTGGGTTTGGCAATTCAGTTTCGTTCATGACTGATCGTCCTGGCCGTCTGGGTAAAAAAAAGCCCGGGAAATAATTCCCGGGCTATCGGTCGATCCCCCTGCAAATCTGTCAGTGTGACAAAACTGTCCCGGATCTAAATCAGTGAAGGAAACGCTCAACTCGTTAACTATTGCGCTTCCAGAAGCAGCCTTCAAATCCCATATTTCAGCCATTCTGACAAGCCCTCTTCTCTTTTATAGTTAATACGAGACGCGGGAGACTACACTTTTGGCGATGCTTTTTACAGATAAGTTATTTCTTGAACTTCATCCAATCTGGCACGGCGATTGCAACTTGTTTGATAACGGTAAAACGAACCGGTGTCTCTGTGCAATATCGGGACAACCCTGGATCATTTTACAAATATGGAACAAATCCAGAGTTGGACATGCAAATTAACATGCGACATGAAACTTCAAAAAAAATCTACTCCTATTGGGACAGGTTGCGCAAAAACCGACCTGCGCCTGATCGTTGTGAGATTGAACCAAGTGATATCCGGGAAATGCTCGGCGATACATTCATCCTGGAAATCGACAAGAGCTTCAATACGATCAGTTTTCGCCTTGCCGGGACGCGGCTGTGTGGTGCCTACGGACGGGAACTGAAAGGCGTTGGATTTCTGGGGCTTTGGGGAGAAGAAGAAAATCTGACGGTTTTTAATGCGGTTCGCCAAGTTTACAAGGAATACAAGGCCTGCACCATCGGGGCCATAGCCCAAAGTGAGGGTAATAAATTTGTTGAATTTGAAATTTTAATGCTGCCACTTTCCACCGGTCAAGCGGATGGCATTCGTATTCTGGGTGTCGCAACTCCAAAAAAGAACCTTTATTGGCTCGGCTCAGACCCTTTGGTCCAATTCCGCCTGAACGCAATTCGGTTCAACGAGACGCAACAGGATGGTTTTGTAACGCCAACTTCGAAGCAATTGAACACCGAGCCTTCATACGTTGATTTACCGGCGCAGACCCCATTTCGGAGGGTGAAACACCTGACGGTTCTGGATGGCGGCAGACAAATTCGATCAGGCGCCGTCAAAACATAAGAAAATCCATCACATCGTGGCCCAGAAAAACCATTCATTAACCAAATATGGTGGATACTGGAGCTTGGGCAGCTTCACAGCTGAATGTCATGGATGGATGATGGTCGCATTTGCACAACAACAAGATATTCAAGCGTTAACTGAGCAGGAACGCCAGTATCAGCGCGTGGAACTGACATTGTTCGGGCGCTATATGCTTCAAAATCGTCAGGAGTTTCCCTGTCAGATTTTGAACATGTCTGCGGGTAGTGCTGCGCTGATCACGCCGAATCATGGTGATGTTGGTGAGCGGGTGATTGCCTATGTGGACCATCTCGGTCGACTGGAAGGCAAGATCCTGCGCATATTCCATGGTGGTTTCGCCATGAGTGTGAATGCGACAGAACGCAAACGCGACAAGCTTGCCGCCAAAATCACGTGGCTGGCGAACCGCCATGAACTCAGTCTTGCAGAAGACCGGCGACATGATCGCATTGCACCCACACAAAAAGCGACAGCAATCAAACTGGAAGATGGCCGGACATACAATATCCGGATCATTGATTTGTCCCTCTCTGGCGCCGCCATAGAGCTGGACGTCCGACCAGCCCTGGGTACACTGATCTGGTTGGGCAATATGCGTGGTCGTGTGGTACGCCATTTTGATGAAGGCGTGGCGATAGAGTTTGCCATCGTTCAAACTCACGATTCGCTCAAGCAATTTACCCTGACTTAGTACTGGCCAACGGCCTCAAGTCGCGACTACAAATCCAAACATAGACTGATACCGATACCAATCGCCTTGCCCGGCGGGGCTTATCGGTGAGCCAGCATTGTCAGTGGTTTTATCGCTTGATCCAGATTCATTAAACTTTGAATCAAATTTTCATTTAAATATATTCAAATTATATTACAATTTTATACTTATTTTATTTTCATACAACTTAAATATGATAAGTATTGTTCTCTGAGTGTACATCTGATTGTGCGACGTTACTCCCATCAACGGGGAGTAGTTTATGAGTAATTTTATTAAATCGGGTAGTTTTGCAGCCGCAATCCTTTTGGGTCTTGCAGCTGGCTCTGCAAACGCTGCCAGTGGAAATGCGCACATGGTAACAGCCGGGCGCACATCCCAGCCAATTGGGCATTTTGAATACTGCAAACAATATTCATCAGACTGTAATTTGCGAACTACAAAAACACAGGCAACAGAGCTGACACGAAAACGGTGGAGTGAGTTGGTCGAGGTGAATAATCACGCCAATACATCAGTCACACCAGTGACCGATCTTGAGTACTACCAGGTCGAGGAACACTGGACCTATCCAAAAAACTACGGCGATTGCGAAGACTACGCACTAATGAAGCGGCACATGCTGATGAAACGCGGATGGCCCGCATCCAGCTTGCTTATTACGGTAGTTCGCCAGCCCAATGGTGATGGACATGCTGTCCTGACTGTACGTACGGATCGCGCTGATTACATTCTGGATAATCTCAATGGCAAAATTCGTCCATGGCAGGAAACCGAGTACCGCTATCTGAAACGCCAGGCAGTGAAGCATTCCGGCCACTGGAGCACAATCGATGACAATCGCAACCAGATCGTCGGCAGCGTGAATTAGGAACAACCAATCCCGGTAATTGATGCCGGCAAGACAGAATATCTTTTGAGGTAGGAACAAAACAAGTTTGATCCGGTCGATCCCCACCTACCCCGTCCCCCAAAAGACCGGATCCTGGAGTCGGTTCGCCCCCAATGCGAGCCGGCTCCCTTTTTTTTACAGCACAGCTGCCAGGTTTTCAGAGAAGCGTTTTGCATTTGCAAGATAATGTTCTGCAGAACGTTTGAGCCCGGCCACCGCATCGTGATCAAGTTCCCGGACAACCTTTCCCGGCATCCCGACCACCAATGAATTATCGGGAATTTCCTTGCCTTCCGGTACCAACGCACCCGCACCTATCAAACAGTTTCGGCCAATTTTTGCACCATTTAGAACGGTCGCGCTCATACCGATCAAAGAATTGTCGCCAATCGTGCAACCATGGATCATCGCTTTGTGCCCGATGGTGCATCCCTTTCCAATGCGTATCGGAAAACCCGGATCCGTGTGCAACACGCTGTTTTCCTGGATGTTTGTATTCTCACCGATGACTATCGGTTCATTGTCGCCACGGATAACCGTCCCGAACCATACGCCAACACCTGGATGAATTTGCACCCGGCCGATAATTACTGCGGTGGGTGAAATCCAATAGAAAGCATCCGGAAATTCGGGCGCAACATCATTAAGGGCGTAGATTGGCATTTGTGAAACCGCCGTGCGTTTAGAAAAATATGTGACACCAATGTGGCTTGGCAAAATGCGGCAGACAAGCGTTTTCGCATGGCTTTCAAATGAATGCAGTCAAACTGCAATAATCCCGGAGAGGCTGAGAAGCTGCAGAACCAGAATTCCGGAGCAAAAACTCCATACAATTGAGATAAATCCGCAAAATGCCAGGATGCTGGCTGGGATGTATCCCTGCTTCCAGAAATTCAACGCATTGCCGACGATTAGATAGGGTCCGGCAAACATGCAAAATACAAATGTGGCGAGAGTTTTTGATGGGGTTTCAAGCGTAATTCGGAAACTTCTATCGTCGCCGCCAACCGCAGCAGCCAGCGAGCCAAGCATCGCAGCTGTTACAAATCCACTGGCAATCACCATCGCGATAATGCCTGATTGAAGGATACTCATAACCGTTTACCTTGTGTTTACCATGATTGGCGAGAGTGGGACATTCAAGCGCCCTACTCACCGGGTGATGCAAAGTTCGTGCCAGTCCGGTAAATTTTTGTGAGGTCAATGCCATGCAGACCACTGCTGCGGGTACATATACAACTGTAAATCATCTAACCGGGCGCGATGGCAGCGCTGCCTTTCAGCGTCGTATGCCAGGGCATGTGAGAACGCTTGCAATGGAAAAACAGCGCGCGGATGAGCCACGGCCGCCGATGATTTCGGATGGGGCATCCCATTTAGTGATGTTTGTTTCAGCCTGCCTGTTGATATTTGCCGCGCTGTTGTTCGGGCTTGCCCATCTGGTTGGTGACGGAATATCGCGGGCTGGTCATTCAGAATCTGAAACCCTCCAAGAGGTGGTAATTGGCAATGACGTACTGAATGTGCCCTCCAATGCCATCCGTTATTCGACGCAGCGTAATTCCAGCGCCCAAACCAGACTGGAAGTTTACCTGCATTGGCCAAGCCTTTCCGGTTACACCGAGGCATTGCGCGAAGAGTTTAACAATTCTGGTGAAACGACTAATCTGATTTTTTTGACGATTGAACGCAGAACCATGTCCAATGACATGTCCGGTCGTATCCAGCCGATTTATGCAAAGTTCTTTGAAGGAGGTTATGAAAATGGCGGACAGGGCCTTATCAGGCAACCGCTAAGCGCGGAGGGCGGATATATCGATGAAGACCTCTACTATGAAGCCGTCAGCCCTTACCCCTTTGCAGCACGCTGTGTGCGGGAAGATTCCAAAACCAGCACACCGTTTTGTCTACGCGACATACATGTTGGACAGGAATTGATGTTGACCTATCGCTTTCACAAGAAGTTCCTGGTCGACTGGATGGCTCTGGAACAAGGTGTTCGACAGTGGATGAAGCAGGTACTTGGTGAAAGCCAGAAGGACTGACTATTCGTCGAGATCGATGTCCAAAATCGCCATCGATAGATTGTAAGAGCGCTCACCCTCATCCTCATCGAGATAGATAACTCCCAGAAACTCGTCACCCTTGTACAACTCACAAGAATCATCCTTCTTCGGACGTGCCTGGACTTTTAGTTCAGGTGTTTGAAAAACCTTTTTGAAATAGGCATCGAGTTTTCTAATTTCTTCGGGCGTCACTGCGCTCTCCATTTCACCATGTGAATCACAGGACGTTTTTGCATGGGGAATGGAGATGTGTAAAGCTGATGGCCACACTTTCTCTCCTTAACCAATAAAGGAATTACATGGCCGGCAACAATCTGTTGAAAACCGGGATAGTCGGCACAGTTATCGTTGCCCTGTGCTGCTTTACGCCAATTCTGGTAATATTGATCAGCGCCCTAGGCCTTTCGGCTCTGGTGGGCATTCTGGATTTTGTGCTGTTTCCGGCTTTGGCAATATTCGTCGGGATAACAATTTATGCCCTTTGGAAACGCAAGAGTACCACCCCCGATTAGAGATGCAAAAGGGGTAAATTCCGTCTCAACTGAAATCATGAACTAATCCGCAACTGCAGATATTTGCTTTGGTAAAACCGGGTGGTTATCCCGCAAGCTTATCTTCGGCAATAATCTGGTTCATCGTGCGTGAGGGTTCCGAGCAACCCGCAACGCCAATCACCTTACCGGGAATTCCGGCCACAGTGACGTTGTGCGGCACGTCCTTTACCAGCAGCGAGCCTGCAGCAATGCGTGAACAGTTGCCAACCTTGATATTACCCAGAATAGTTGCGCCTGCACCAAGCAATACACCATCACCAATCTTTGGATGACGGTCACCGCTTTCCTTGCCGGTGCCACCCAGAGTTACACCATGCAAAATCGATACATCATCACCTACTTCTGCAGTTTCACCGATCACCACTCCGGTTGCATGGTCGAGGAATATGCCACGCCCAAGTTTGGCAGCTGGATTTATGTCGGTCTGGAAGACCTGGGAGGATCGACTTTGCAGATATTGAGCCAAGTCACGATTGCCCTTGCTGAGGTTCCAGTGCGCCAGCCGGTGGGTTTGAATTGCGTGAAATCCCTTGAAATAGAGGATCGGATCAATCAACCGGTTGCAGGCGGGATCGCGATCATAAACCGCTGCAATGTCATTCCTGAGGATTCCCGACCATTCCGGCCAATCCGACATCATTGCTTCAAAACTCTGGCGGACCAGATCGCCGGAAAATTCCCGGTTGTGAAGTCGCTCGCAGATACGATGGATGACCGCCTTTTCAAGTGAATCCTGATTGAGAATTGTGCTGTAAACGAACACAGACATCAACGGCTCGCGTGAAACCACTTCTTCGGCTTCTTCGCGAACGACTTTCCAAACGGGATCAATCTTGTCCTGAATGTTGCTGGCGACTTTTGGAGCGGTCATGGCTAGTCCTAAATCAATTTTCTATCCATTAAAGTATAGGGATTGATTATGACCAAACAAGTATCGAAATGGTGAACGGGTGTTCAAGTATCTGCATTTGAGAAAAACGCCAACACCCCGTCGATGTAAGCCTTATCACCGACAGCTCGCATGTGATCGCGGTTTGGAATTGGCAGATAACGGCCATTTGGCAGCAGTTTCACCAAATCTTCCGCAGATCCGGCAACATCATCTTGCGTACCAATTGCAACCAAAACAGGATTTTCAATCGAAGCAAAACTTGCTTCAGGAATTGATTGGCGCACGCCCATCACACAGGCCGCCAGAGCTTCGCGGTCACTTTTGGTTTGATCTGCGAACGCACGAAAGGTCTTTCCGCGTGGATCGCTCACATCCTCAAGGCTGTTTGCCAGAAGCGCATCATGCACTGGTGTCCAGTCGCCGGTTCCCTCTACCATTCCATAGCCATTGCCGCCCAGAACCAGGTGTGAGACCCGATCTGGCTGGGTCACAGCCAGAGTTGTTGCTATCCTTGCACCCATCGAATACCCCATTACATGGCATTTGGTGACGGACAGGTAGTCCAGTAAAGCCAATGCATCGCTGGCCATGGTCTTCAGCGAATAATCTTCTTGCTTGTAGAACTTGCTGCTTTCACCATGTCCACGATTGTCGTGGGCAATTACCCGATAGCCTGCCCCTGTCAGCGCATTCACCCAGCCGGGCCCGACCCAATTCATGTCGCGGGTTGAGGCAAATCCGTGAATGAGAAGAACTGGTTCGCCCTCACCTTCATCGAGATAGGCAAGGTCTAGGTTTTCAAAATGAACGACTGGCATTGTGGATATTCCGAGAGATTGAGGGCGGGCACAGGCAATTCAAAACAAAACCCTTGCAACTGCCCACCAATCTTTTAGAAAATGGACAGCGTTCGATCAAGGCAACAAAGCGTTGCAAAGCAAGCGGAGCATATCATGGCTGAACACGCAGTTGCCCATTTTCAAAATGATCTCGGGGTCAGCAAAATCGCAATTGGTGTGAAAGAGTTCATGTGCTGTGGTGCCAGCGCACCGCATGACCATCCGCATGTGTTTTTGGACATGGGAAACGACGGCGAGATTATCTGCCCCTATTGCTCAACGCTGTACAAACATGAAGCCAAACTTGGTCCATCCGATTCCAAGCCCGCGGGTTGCCTCTACGACGAAAACAAAGCCTGAGCGAACTTGGCCACAGAGCGAAGAACCATCATTATCAGCGGAGGCGGAATTTCCGGCCTCACTGCAGCACTTGCACTGGCGAAAACCGGTCATCGCATACAGGTTCTGGAACGTACTTCGAAACCCGATACTGCCGGTGCGGGTGTCCAGATATCACCTAATGCATATCGAATTTTGGCAAACCTCGGTTTGGAACGAAAGCTCAAAACAATTGCTACCGCTCCAGGCTCGATTGAGTTGAGGAACGCCCAAACCGGTAAGCAAATTGCGGAGGTGCCACTGGGGTATGCCGCCTCAAACCGCTACGGTGTGCCCTATCTGGTTGGGCATCGTGCAGATATTCACGCGATTCTTGTTAACGCCTGCAAGGACCATCCGGAAATTGACCTGCAGATGTCGAGCGAAGTTATTGATGTTGTCGCACATCGAAACGGCGTAACCGCACTCGTAAGGCAGTTGACGGGAGTAAATGAAGTCGTTGGGAAGGCGTTGGTTGTTGCCGATGGCATTGGATCACGCATCCGCAGGCAGACACTGGGGTTGCAGCGTCCGGCATACAGCGGAAGTACGGCTTGGAGGGCGCTCGTGCCGATAGTGGGAGAGAGAGATGGCGCCACGCACGAAAACACGCATCTCTGGCTTGGGCCAGGGTCTCATGCGGTCACCTATCCCATAAGAAGCGGTCGACACCTCAACGTGGTGGCCATCAGCAACGAAGAAGAACCCAGCAAATTAGATAAACCCAATGTCAGGATTCTGAAGGAGCGCTATGCGGACTGGCATGAAGATTTCACATGGGTTTTTGATTCCAAGGCACAATGGTCTGTCTGGCCGCTGTTTGAGGTCAACGAAATCAAGCCGATGGTATCTGGCCCGATTGCATTAATTGGCGACGCAGCTCACGCAATGTTGCCCCAGGCAGCTCAAGGTGCTGCAATGGCCATTGAGGATGCTGCGGTCCTTGCGCTTCAAGTTGAAGAACATGACAACATCGAACAGGCTTTTAGAGCCTATCAAGGTGCACGCATTCCGCGCATCCGGCGCACCATGCGGCTGGCCCGTACCAATGCCGCAATTTATCATCTCAAACAGCCGCTTTCTTCGTGCCGAGATTTTGCGCTCAAGTTTATGTCCGGCCAACGATTACTGGCTCGGCAAGACTGGCTCTATAACTGGCATATCTGATGGTCATTGTTCGGCGGGATCAGACGCATTTGTTTCATTCGCCATAATGGCTTCAAGTTCCGGCCAAAGAGCATCAAATTTCTTTTTGGGCTTGCCACGTTGCTTGACACCCTTGACCGCTTCAAGATTTGCATCCCAACTGATGGCTTCTGCGTCCCCTTCCACCACAATCAAACCAACCATACCCAATGAGACATGTGGTGTGCAGCGATAACCGTAAACACCGGGAATATTGAAAATGACATCAAAATCCTGACCAACCTTGCTGGACCATTCTTCCGCGCCTTCGGGGATCATACCGGCCAGACTCTGGGAATTGTGCCCTTTGTCCACAGCGACGAAGCGCACCGTATCACCTGAATTGACGCGCACTATTGCTGGTCGGAATACATTTCGGACCTTCTTGTTTTTGGGGTCCTTGTTGAGCATTTGAATCTCAACCGTTTTTGCAAACACAACGGATGTGGAGACCAACCCCAAAGTCAAGAAGGCCAGCAGGATAACGTATTTCATGAAGCACTTGCCGTTTCTTGTAACGATAGAAATCCGGTGGGTTTATCTGTGAACTTAACACAACCCATTGAGAACCTGTTCACACATGCAAATGGCCGGTCGATAAACCAGCCATTCGTTACTCCAGATGTGGGGCCAAACCTAATGCAGGATCTGGCTCAGGAACAGTTTTGTGCGATCATGTTGTGGATTGGTGAAGAACGCTTCCGGCTCGTTTTGTTCAACGATTTGACCTTCATCCATGAATATCACCCGGTTTGCGACCTGTCGGGCAAAACCCATCTCGTGGGTCACGCACAACATGGTCATGCCTTCTTCAGCAAGTTCGACCATGGTATCCAGCACTTCCTTGATCATTTCCGGATCAAGCGCTGATGTGGGTTCGTCAAACAACATGATGCGTGGCGCCATACACAGTGAGCGGGCAATCGCCACACGTTGCTGTTGACCGCCAGAAAGCTGACCTGGATATTTCAGCGCCTGCTCGGGGATCTTGACCTTGGTGAGGTAATGCATCGCAACTTCCTCAGCATCCTTTTTGGGCATTTTGCGAACCCAAATTGGTGCCAATGTGCAATTTTCCAAAATCGTCAAATGGGGAAACAGGTTAAAGTGCTGGAACACCATTCCTACTTCGCGACGCACTTCATCAATCTTCTTGAGGTCGTTTGTCAGTTCGTTACCATCGACAACGATTGTGCCGCGCTGGTGCTCCTCAAGTCGATTAATGCATCGGATCAAAGTTGACTTGCCAGAGCCCGACGGACCGGCAATTACGATACGCTCGCCCAACATGACCTTGAGATCGATGTCTTTCAGTACATGAAATTCACCATACCATTTATTCATGTCGGTAATTTCAATTGCAACATCCGTTTCGGAAATCGCAAGCTTTGAGCTTTTTCTTTTTGCTGCTGATTTTGCCATGTTTGTTACCTGTGACCTGTGTCTAGTCTATGTTCCATAAATAATGAGTACCGCGCCATGCTGAAACAAAAGATCCAAAACACAAACGCGCAGAATACATAGCTGGTTAGAGCCTGTACGGGTGTCGCCCAATTTGAATCTGAGTGCGAAAGGGTAATCATTCCCAAGAAGTCGAGCAGGCCGATAATGGATACCAGTGTTGTATCCTTGAACAGCCCGATGAATGTGTTCACGATTCCCGGGATAACGATCTTCAGTGCTTGAGGCAGAATGATCATTCGAGTCGATTGCCAATAGTTCAAGCCAACCGCCATAGCGCCTTCATACTGGCCCTTTGGAATAGCCTGCATGCCACCACGCACAACTTCCGCCATATAGGCAGCTGAGAACAGGGCCACCCCAATCAGCGCTCGAAGCAATTTATCGAACGAGACACCGTCGGGCAGGAAGAGCGGCAGCATTACTGACGACATGAAGAGCACAGTGATCAACGGCACACCACGCCAGAATTCGATAAAAATCACACTGAACAGGCTTACCGCCGGCATTTCCGAGCGACGTCCGAGCGCCAGCAAAATACCGAGTGGAAGCGAAGCAACAATACCAGTGACCGCAATCACCAGTGTCATTACAAACCCGCCCCAAAGGGACGTCTCAACCGGCTCCAACCCAAAGTCAAAACCCATCAAGAACAACACGACTCCAAGGATTGCCATGGCAATCGCGGCGACTATCATGGCGGGTTTAGGGTCTGTTTCCGTTGCCCGCATATACAAGCCAATCAGACCGGCAATGATGCCGGACAGAATGAAATAATCCAACCAGAATTTCAGGCCGGACGGTGCAATTATGCTTTCGGGTAGCAGAAAGCCATTCAGGTCCAGATTGCCGCCACTCATCAAAATGAATGCTGCAACCGGGAAAATCCCAAGCATGAAAATCATATTCTCGCGCTTGTACGGCATGGAAGGCATTGCAAGGGGCACTAGTCCGACGAAGAACATGATCAAAGTCAAGTTTACACGCCAAAGTTCCGCATCGGGGTAACGTCCATAAATAAACAATTTAAAATACGCACCCACATATGGCCAGCAAGCTGCAGACCAGCCATCCGGCAATACACCGCCTTGAGCAATGGTGGTACATGCACCCCGATCGCTACCCGACCAAACAGCGTCAAATATCGTCCAACTCAAAGTTCCCGGCACAATGATGTACAGCAGGAAAATACCGATCAATGTCATGATCGTGTTTGGAATGCTGGAAAACAGGTTCTTGCGCATCCAGCCAACAATTCCGACTTCACTGGCCGGTGGTGCCAATGTGGCAGCCATTTCGCTTCGAACATAACCCACGTTGTTTTTTGATTTTGCCATGTCCTGCTCCTAGCGCTCGATCAGTGATGATCTGGCATTGTACCAGTTCATGAACATCGACGTGATCAGTGAGATTCCCAGATACGTCAACATGGTCATCAATAGAATTTCGATCGCCTGACCAACCTGGTTAAGCGCGGTACCTGCAAAGACTGCAGTCAAATCCGGATAGGCGATTGCCACCGCCAAAGACGAGTTCTTCGTTAGATTCAAATACTGGCTGGTGAGCGGCGGAATGATAACCCGCAGCGCCTGAGGGATGACGTTCAATCGGAGAGTTTGCCCCGGTCCCAATCCAAGCGCATAGGAGGCTTCCGTCTGCCCCTTGTTAACAGCCAGAATTCCGGCTCGAACTATCTCCGCAATAAATGCCGCAGTGTAGATTGAGAGGGCTAAAATTAGGGCAATAAATTCGGGAATGATTTGCATGCCACCCTTCGGACCAAAATTACCCTGGACCGGATACTCAAGTGAAATCGGTTGGTTAAACATGAAATATGCCAGTACCGGAAGGAACAGCATCAACCCCAAGCCTGTCCAGAACACTGGAAACCGTTGGCCGGTTTCCATTTGACGTTTCGTTGCCCACCGGTTGATAGCCCAAGTAATAACGACGGCGGCCAAAACCGCCCACATCACAGACATAGCACCGGCCGCATAGACCGGTTTTGGTGCAAAAAGACCTGCAGCGTTCAATTGTCCGAACACGCCCCAGTCGAGCGAATGTCGCTTGCCTGGAAGGGTCGCGAGCACCCCTTTGTACCAGATGAAAATTTGCAGAAGCAGCGGTATATTTCGCATTACCTCAACGTAAACATAAGCCATTTTTGCAATGACCCAGTTGGAAGAAAGACGTGAAACACCAACGACAAAGCCAATGACAGTGGCGAAGAAAACCCCGATTACGGCGAGAATCAAAGTGTTCTGCAAGCCGACCAAGTAAACTGTAAAGTAAGAAGATATCTCGGTGTAATCGACAAATGGCGAGAAATTCAAACCAAAGCCGGTGGACTGCTTTAAGAATCCGAACCCGGATGCAATGCCAGCTTTTTGGAGGTTATGGGCGGCGTTGGAGACCATGCCCCAAACAACCCATGCGATCAGTGCCAACAACAATCCCTGAAAGATCATCGCGCGAAATTTCGGATCGTTCAAAAGCCGAACCTTCGGCTTTTCACGATCCACGTGATTGTCAGCTACTGCCATCTTCCCCTCGCCTGGCTGCGCTCATTATTCCACACCATGTATTTGGTGGGACGGCGCTCAGGTATCTATTATTACTGCGTCTTGATGCGCTTTATAAACTCAGGGCCGATCATTTGACCGGCCCTGAATATTTCAAAAATCCTTAGCGGATAGGTGGTGCATACTGAAGACCACCGCGGCTCCATAGATCATTCACACCGCGAGAAATCTGCAGCGGAGTGTCCGGACCTACGTTACGGTCGAAGGTTTCAGCATAATTACCAACCTGCGTAATGATGTTGTAAGCCCAGTCGTTTCCGACACCTAGAGCTTCACCAAATGCGCCTTCTGTACCAAGAACACGCTTCACGGCTGGATTGTCTCCACCCTTCATGTCGTCAGCATTTGCTGAGGTAATGCCAAGCTCTTCAGCATTGACCATTGCATAGTGTGTCCACTTAACAAGGTTAAACCACTGATCGTCGCCTTGACGAACAACAGGACCAAGGGGCTCTTTGGAAATGATTTCCGGAAGAACTGAATGCTCACCAGGGTTTGTAAGTTTCAAACGCTGTGCATACAGGCCTGACTGGTCAGTCGTGTAAACATCACAACGGCCCGCATCATAAGCAGCAACAACTTCGTCGGCTTTTTCAAATGCAACAATTTCATACTCGAGCTTGTTGGCACGGAAATAGTCAGCAACGTTAAGTTCGGTTGTTGTACCAGTGTTGGTGCAGATGGATGCGCCTGAAAGCTCCAGCGCTGACTTCACGTTGAGGTCGTTGCGAACCATGAAGCCTTGGCCATCATAGTAATTTACGCCAGCAAAGTTCAGACCCAGAGAGGTATCGCGTGTAGCGGTCCAGGTTGTGTTGCGTGAAAGAATGTCAACTTCACCTGACTGCAGAGCTGTAAAACGCTCTTTGGCAGATAGTGGTGTGTATTTGACCTTGGTTGCATCACCGAATACGGCAGCAGCAACACCACGGCACAAATCTACATCCAGACCTGTCCAGTTACCTGCGTCGTCAGGATTGGAGAAGCCAGGAAGCCCTTGACTTACACCACACTGTACGAAGCCTTTAGCTTTCACATCGTCAAGCGTTGCAGCGGACGCGCCGGTTACGGCGATGCCCAGTGCAGCCACACCAAGTGCGGCAGACACGATTGTCTTTTTCATAAAAACAGCCTTTTCTGTTACCCATTTTAGTTATCGTTGCATCCCGCGGTTGAAAACTGCGAGATGTTATCGGTAGTGACTTTGGCGCCCCGTTAAGTGGGTGTTGTGCCGAGTGAAGTCCTCCTCCACCGATTGGCCCTATAGAATTTGATTATTTTGATTACGTCAAGGGGGCTAAAGGTCGTGTGTGCCAAAGTGATTAATGTTCGGGTTGCCACAATCAGTGAATTCTGCTTTGCGTTGGTGAGAAACAGGCTTTCAAACAACACAGGCAGATCAGCACATGGGCAAAAAGAATTCTCCAGACAAGGATACGAAAACTCAAGGCGTTGACACACGTCTCGCCCGTATGGGTAACCACCCGCGGGATTTTCACGGCTTCGTAAATCCGCCTGTCGTACATGCATCGACGGTATTGTTTCCAGACTATGAAACCATGCGAACCCGAAACCAGAAATATACTTACGGGACACGTGGTACACCGACAACGGTGGCACTTTGTGAAGCTTTGGACGAGCTTGAAGGTTCGGCTGGAACTGTCCTGGTTCCCTCCGGATTGACGGCAGTTGCCCTGCCATTGCTCGCATTTCTTGGTTCCGGCGACCATTGCCTGGTGCTTGATTCGGTCTATGGACCGACCCGACACTTCTGCGATACGGTACTCATCCGCCTGGGTATCGAGGTTGAATATTATGACCCGCGTATTGGCGGCAAAATAAGCGAATTGATGCGGGATAACACGCGGGTGGTCTTTACCGAGTCACCCGGGTCAAACACCTTCGAAGTGCAAGACGTTCCGGCAATTGTTAAAGCAGCCCATGCCGGGAATGCGGTTGTAATGATCGATAACACCTGGGCAACGCCGCTGTTTTTCAAACCGCTTGATCATGGCGTTGATATTTCCATACACGCGCTCACCAAATACCCTGGTGGTCATTCCGATCTGGTAATGGGCTCGATTTCAGCGAATGAAAAACACTGGAAGCAGTTGTTGGCTACTCATGGCGCGATGGGACTGTGTGCAACAGGTGACGATTGTTTCCTGGTTCTTAGAGGCCTGCGCACCATGGGAGTGCGGCTGGAACGACACCAGAAGAATGCGCTCGAAGTGGCGAAGTGGCTGAGTTCGCATGCAGCCGTTGGGCGGGTGCTGCATCCCGCATTACCTGAAGACCCTGGTCACGAATTGTGGAAACGTGACTTTAAAGGCAGCAGCGGCTTGTTTGGCTTTGTCTTGAAAGATGCGACTATCGACCAGGCAGCAGCATTTCTGGATGCGCTCGAATTTTTCGGACTGGGTTACTCTTGGGCAGGATACGAAAGCCTGGCCGTGATCGTAAATCTTGCGGATCGCACAATCGCAAAAGGAGCAAACGACGGCATTATCATACGTCTGCAAATCGGCCTTGAGGACCCAAAAGACCTGATCGCTGATCTGGCGCAGGCCCTGGACAAGAGTGGTGTGGCTTAATCCGGGTTTAGAATATGCCTTGAATCACAACCCTGATTCCTACTGGACTTTCAATTCCCTTAACCAGTTTGCGGCACGGTCCGGACTGATTTCGGACATCCGGATCACATTGTCAAAACGGCGAGAAAGTTCACGGATATGCTCGACCGAGTTTACCACCATATACATCTCGCCCATATAAACCGCCGCCCGCTTTGGGCCAAAAACGGTAAATGGAGCGCAGAAATGTTTCAGACCGTCATACAAGAACAACCGAAACGTCGGATACAATTCCTCAAGCAAATGGGCCATATGCTCAATTTGGGCCTGACGAACCCCGCGCGCAAGTCCGGACCAGACATCGCTACCCTGGGCCAGATTTTGTAAACGCTGAAAAGGCAACACCACCTCCATGTCGGTCTCCGGCAAACGGGAATAGTCCAGTTGGCGCCTCGCCTGATCCCGCTTTACATCCGCGTAATCATCCGCAGTTGAGCGGAACTGATAATCCGTCACCGCCTGCGTAACCAAAAGGTCTGGCAGTAAGCTTGGTGCATAACGGACTTTGTAACCGGCTGCCTCGCGATGCCATTCTGCAAGGGGTGAATCAGCTGCTCCATACGCACCGGTTTCGATGCTGAACAAGGAGGCGACCTCACCTATTGTAACTTCGTCCTGACTGATCCCGAGCAGCCAGTCCGTGCTGACGTTTTCGCTGACAGCAATTGCGCTCAAGGTTTCGGCTCGCGGCAGACGTACCGAAGCAGGATCCAGAAACTGGCTGAGCGCCGAACGATCCAGATCACAGCGACGGGCGAAGGCGGAAACGGTTTCCTGGCGTCGGCCAATCAACGCTAACAGCCTCTCCCTGAACACTTCCGCGACTTCCCGTTTATCCATCATTATGCTCCTTGCATGCCAATCCTCGTATACGAAAATATGTTATAAAATACAATTTTTGCGTTTTTTCACAACAAATTAGTTGAAAAGTTGCGCATTGCCACATCGTAGAATCGCACGCTCTTTGCCATAATTGACGGGCTTTGGAGGGCTGTTTTGAACTATTTTACACATCTCAAAATTGAGTGGCCGACTATCGGCATGATTACATTGTGCTACGGCACCTGGTTGGTGTTGATGTTGAATGCAGAGGCAATTCCCACCGTTTTATGGATACCCATTACCGGTATTGTACTGACACTTTTCTGGTCCCTGGTGCATGAAGCCATTCATGGCCACCCAACCACCAATTCGTGGATCAATCATGCATTGCTGTTTTTGCCGCTTGGCTGGGTTTATTCCTATGAAAGATTCCTTGAGACGCATCTGGAACATCACAGCAGCGGAGATTTGACTGACCCGTTTGATGACCCGGAGAGCTTTTACCTGGCTCAAAATTGCTGGCTGCGCCAAAATCGACTGATGCAAATACTGCTGGTAATCAACAATACCCTTGCCGGACGGCTTCTCATCGGGCCACTGGTTTCTGTACCGAGATTTTACGTGAGCGAAATCCAACTGATGCTTGCGGGCGGTGCAACGGGTCTAAAAGTAGTGAAGTCGTGGTTGTTGCACCTTTCGGGGGTCGCGATCCTGGTCTGGTTCCTTACAACCTACACTGCCATCCCCTTCTGGCAGCATGCGCTGGTTGCCTATATCGGCGTTTCCCTATTGCTGATCCGAACATTCCTCGAGCACCAGGCCTGCGAAGAACATGGCGAGCGTACGGTAATTATCGAAAGCAGCGGGCCACTTGCGTGGCTGTTTTTGTTCAACAGCCTGCATGCTGTTCATCACACACGGCCAGGCATCGCATGGTACCTGCTCCCCGGATTTTACCGCAAACATCGCGATGCCTTCATCCGTGGCAACAATGGATATGTGTACAATTCCTATCTGGAGATTTTTCGCCGCTATTTTCTTCGCCCGAAAGAGCCGGTGCCACATCCTTTCGTAAAGGAAGACAACCGATCCCGCCAAACATAGGTCAAACGATGAATGCACCTCTTGCATCCCTTTCAATGTATGACTGGCCGGAAACGGCATCCGCACTGGATCGATTATGGTCACTCGTTCAAGCAAATCTGGCAAATGATAATCTGGAAGCACCGCTTGGGCTCACACGCACCGACGATGTGTTTGATCTGTGGATGCAACCGGAAATGCTGATTGGCCAAACATGTGGCTGGCCCTATGTCAGTCATCTGCGTGAGCGCGTTGTCCCGTTCGCGCGAATTATTTATGACCTCGAGTGTGAACCGGGCCATTACTATTCAACGTATATCGGACAGTCCCAGTCAGATGCTGATTATCTGAAAGATCAACAATCCCTGATGCGTGCTGGAAAAATTGCAATCAACGGCGACGATTCACAATCCGGTTTTCATGTGTACAGAGAAATCACCGGCGAGTTTTCACCTGATGCAATTCCCGAAGAAAAACGGCTGGTTACCGGTTCACACCGAAATTCGGTCCGTGAGATAGCGGAAGGCAATGCGACGATTGCGGCAATCGATGCGGTGGCGTTTGAATTGACGAAACGTCACGACCCGGAATTTGCCAGCAAAGTAGTGGTTATTGGCAAATCAAATCCCCTCCCCGGCCTGCCCCTAATTACGTCGATGGAAAATGCAGCGCATGTTCCAGCACTTTTCAAATGTGTGGAAACTGCAATTGACGCGTTGGATCCGGCTGATCGCGATTGCCTGTTGATCAAGGGCGCGGTGTCCGCTCACGACCAGGACTATGACGTTTTTGCCTGAAAACTGATGCGTCGCGGCTTTGCTTTGAAATCAATTTAACTTCCGCTTTCGGAGGTAAAGCGGACATGTGCTCGATTTTAACCGTACGCGGATGGTGCAGGCCAAATGGCAGTTAATCATTTGAGCGTCTTTAAGTACGCAATCAATGCCCAACGTTTATCGCGATCTTCGACGCGAAAGCGATCCATTGCTGTTCCCGGAATGGCCATCATAGGATCGGACAGAAAGGCATCAAGTGCGGCGGCATCCCATGAGCCTTCAGCGGCGCGCATCGCATCCGAGTACGAAAATTCTTCGATATCGGCCTTTTGACGCCCAAACACGCCCCAGAGTATTGGAAAACCTGTCGATTCTGGTCCCAGTTCGTGGCACGCTGTGCACTCAATTGCTGCGATCCGGCCTGCCCTGAGATCGGCGGCGGCTAAATCAGCATCAGCAGGTGGAGCAGGTGGCATCCAGTTTGTTGCAGCGCGCAATATCTCGGTGGTTGTTTCACGGCCCTTCTTAGCGGCCTCATGCAAGGGTGGTTCATTGAACCGGGTGCGTGCGCTGGTCTCTGCACCGTGATCGAGCAACAAACGTACGACATCATCAGCGCCTATATAGGCGGCTTCATGAAGGGGTGTACGCTTGTCTTCTCCGCCAGCAAGATTTGGGTCTGCACCATGCCGAAGCAAAAGCATTGCAATCGCAGCATTTTTCCGTCTTGCGGCGATCATCAGGGGTGTACCTATGTTTGCGAGAGCGTTGGGATTAGCTCCACTTTCAAGCAACAGACGCACCGCAGCAACCTGCCCGGACTGTGACGCGAAATAAAGTGGCGTGGCCACTCCGGGTTCGTCAACGGGTGCGCCACTCTCGAGCAACGCTCGCAATATCTCGATCTGTCCAGACCTCGCAGCATTTGTGACATCACCCGCCGAGACGTGACCTGCCCAAATACCAAACATCGTAGCGACCAGACTGGCAAATATACGCTTCATGACAGTTCCTCCAGCTTGAACGCGACACCGTTGAGCAAAAATCTACATATTGAAGCTAATCTTGGCAAACTGCAGATTGCGAAAATCTTGTCTAACAGGTCCAATTTGGGGTGCGTCGAATGTCTGCTTGTGGCACAAAGCCGACATTGAAACCAACGCCTAGAACTTCCGCTTTCGGGGGTAAAGCGGACATATTTCAAATAAATCTATCCCCGCTCTTAAAACCTCAATCATAATCCTTCCCACTGTCGTTCTGCACAAACACTGGACGATCGCCAACTGAAGGTGGAGCGACAGATGCGGAGCGGCTCGTGGCCACGACTATCATCCGGCGAAAGCACCTGTGACGCACTTCGTTATCGTTTGAGCTAGTCGCTCAAACGCGAAGGGCTCGTAGCTTTCAGGGTGGCGAAACGTGGGCGGCTTAATGCAGCGTGGTGGCCTTTTGGCCA